>NZ_CAFK01000101.1 GCF_000239815.1 Bradyrhizobium sp. STM 3843
ATGACCGTCAAGCCGGGCACGTTTCGCGGTATGCTGAATGCGGGGCCAAATGCTGGCCAGCAATTCTCCATCGAGGGGGATAGCAGGTTGTTCCGGGTCTCCGATGATGGAAAGAGGCTTGCAGCTGCGATAGACAAGCCCTTCGTCCAGAAAATCAGCTTCTCGGGATCGTCTGAGCCTGTTTCACGAGTCTGCACGGCGATCAGCAATCAGTCGCTGATCAACGAATCCGTCACGGTGGGGACTGCCAGGTGACAGGCTGATTGCGATCGGCGCCTTACGCAAGGTTCGGCGCAGGCTCTGACGCCTGCGCCGCTTCCACGTACAAGGCTCGATACCGGACAAGAGTCCGATATCGATACGGGATCGCCGGTCAGCGACGATTGCGCGTCGCCAAATCTCTATACCGGCAATCTCCGAAAAGTGGGGGTTCACCACGCCGCCGTGAACCACACCGAAAATGACATCAAAACGATAAGTAAGCCCGAACTGGCTGCACAATCGGCCACAGAAGAGGTCTCGATAACGTCAGCGCATACAGCGCTGCCTGCGGTCAGTCTAATAAGGAAAGGACATCGCATGCATCCGTTCGTCATGGCCATCGCTACGGCCACCCAAATGTTTGCGCCCGTTTCCGATGCCGTCCCGAAACTCAACGTCGAAGCGACCTGCAGAGGGTCGGTCGAGGCCGATAAAGAGATGGGTTTGAGCTTACCTCAAAGCTTCGACAAATGTATGAGGGACGAGAACTCCGCGCGTGAGCAATTAGGTCCGATTTGGTCTTCGTATCCCTCGACTGTCAGGACCCAGTGTGAGGGAGAGGCGATAAGCGCAGGCGAAGCGAGCTATGTAGATCTATTGACCTGTCTTCAAATGAATGATGGGTCAGTCACGACGTCGGTAACTACGTTGAGAGGCGCGAGCAAAAAGAAGAGAACTTCAAAATAGCCGGTGCTAACGGCCTTGCCGAATGGACTGCACGTCCCGGACCTTCCGGTCTGCGCCCGCGATGCCGGCTTCCGGGCCTCGACCGGAAATAAGCAGTCGGGGGACCGACAGGCCGCTTTGACCCTGGCTGTGTGAAAAGTCTTATTGCACACAACCAAGACCGCGGACCTTGGACCGTGCACTAAATGGAGCTGGTGAGTGGTGCAATCGACATCGGCTGCATGGTGCCATACATCAGCGTTCGCCATAGCCATTCGACCGGGCCGTATCGGTAGCGGCCCAGCCACCACGCACTGAAGAATATCTGAGCGATGTAGACGGCGAGGCCGATGACGAGCGCTTTTGCTGCACCGATCGAACCGAACAGCCCAAGGCCGTATCCATAGAAAATCCAACCGAAAATCAGGGACTGGGCGAGGTAGTTTGTGAACGCCATCCGCCCCAGCGGCACAGCCCAGCCCAGCAATGCCTTTCCGCTCGTCAGGTTTGCGATCGCAAGGATCGCCGCGCCGTAGCCAAGTGCCAGCGCAATTGTGCCGACGGGCGTCGCGAGCCTGCCGATACCCGTGACCGCGACGAAGCTGCTCGAACCTGAAAGGACAAGAAGGGCGCCGAGACCGATGCAGACGACGGCTGTCGAGAACAGGAGTACACGATGGGGTGTGCGCAGGACGCCGCTGCGCCAAACGAACGCACCGAACAGAAACAGCCCCAAGGTGCGCGGCAACATGTAAACGTGCAGGGGAACGAATAGTGGGATTTCGCGAAGTCGGAATGCCAATACATCGCCGAAGCTCCCCGTTGCATAAATCTGATTGGCCTCCTGCACGTCGCGCTGGATCGAAGTGAAGCTGGGAAATAGTCCAGCCGGCGGCCATACCTGCATCGCGAGATACACCCCGAGGAACGCCGCCGCGCCACCCGCCAGAAGCCAGCGGGGACCGAATAGAAACGGCAGGACGATCAGACCAGCGAGCGCATATTCGGTGAGGATGTCGCCGTTCCAGATCAGACACAGGTGGATGAGTCCGAACGCCAGAAGGACGATCAGGCGGCGAAATAACAGAACAGCGCGGCGTGGAGATTCGGAAAGATGCTCGAATTGAATGGCAAGCCCTATCCCGAAAAGGAGGGAAAAGAGAGCAAATGCCTTCAGATCGACAGCCAGCATCAAAACAGTCTCAACGGCCCGGTCGAGTGGAGCTGCAGGCGGGACGGCGGACAGGAACTGCTCGAAAATCGAAACGCGGAATTCCATGACCAGATTGATTGCTAGAACGCCGAGCAGTGCGACGCCGCGGAGCGCGTCGATACTGTCGATACGGTCCGATGGGTTCACCGGGCCAGGGCGTTCGTCACGGACGAGAGCGCGGGACATTGCACGGCGATTATAGATTGTAGGACGAATTTGGATAGATGCTCATGTCGGGTTCTGGCCCCCCGGACCATCCGGTCTGCGCCCGCGCGGATGGCTCTTCGCTAACGGGGGACGTGCCTCACATCGGGAGTGTTCGCTATCGGCCGAGACGATCGAGCAGGGCAGATCGATCTAGCCGACCCGCGGTCGCGGGAAGCGGGAAGAATTCGTCCTGATCGCGCGCGCCAAAACACGAAGTTCGCCAGCGATTCCAACGCGACTCGGCGTGTCCAGTCCCGCCGCGAAAAATTTCCTTGTTTCTTATTTTCAGAAATCGTGGTTGTCTATCGGCATCCCGCCTCATCACGGAGGGGCGTTGCGCGCGATCGTCACGACACGCGGGGCGGGGAGGCGGTGGCCGCAAAACATCGGGAGCGCTCGCTGGGCGCGGACGAACGATGGTTTGCGGACGGTGAAGCCGCGTGGTCCTGGCGCCTCGGTGCTGGCGCTAAGTTCGCGGCGATGCAACTCGACATCGCTTTGCGATGCGAGGGCATCGCGCGGATGACGGGGGCAAGACAGCCGATCCCCGGGGAGAGCGCGGAGTAAGCCGTAAGCCCATCGCGCAGGGAATGCCGGTTGATCGGCTGCACCTGTGGTGACTGCCGCCTGCTTTCTTTGTTGCAGGCGGGCCATGGGTGAGGCCTTCACCCGGCATTCCCTGCGCCCTCTGCACTTCGAGGGTCAATTAGAACAAGCGCAACTCGGGCAAACATGCCGCGAGAACGCCATCGCACGTCGAATTGGGCTCTCGCATGTCCTGCATTGCTAGCACTGTGGATCGAGATCTAGCTCAGCACCACCGACCCGCTGCGGCCGACCAGGCGCGCCAGTTGCTTGAAGCGGCCGCCGACGCGGTCGGCGATCAGATCGACCATCCGATGTTCGAACACCAGCATCAGCTCGTCCCCGCGGGTGCGGAAATGCGTCGCCGGCAGCACGCCGGGCCGGGCGGCCGAGACCAGATGGGCGACGCGGAAGGCTGTGCCCAAAATCCTGGCACGTTCGATCTGGTCTTTCGGCAGGCGCCGCATCAGCGTCGGCGGCGCGGCCTCGTTGCGAAAGCCCTCATAACGAAAGAACACCGACAGCGCGACGAAGATGCGCCCCTCATGGCTGATCGAGCCGAAATTGCCGTTGAGGATCAGGCCATAGGTCTCTTCGCCGCGATGATCCGGATGCATCCGCCAGCCGATATCCGACAGCAGGCAGGCGGCGTGACGCAGCCGTTTCTCTTCCTCGGTCTCGGCGAGGTGCGCGACGCGGACCAGCCGGTCGGTCCACTCGATCAGCTCGCGGGCGTGGCGGGCCGATCGCGACAGCAGTTCGTTCAAGGTCTGGGCGGCGCTGAGCAGCCCATCCAGGCTGCGTTCCTTCTCGGAAAGCTTGGCGTAGAGCAGGCCCTCGCGCACGCCATAGGTCGAGAACACGATGGTCTTCGGCCGTGCAACGCGGATGATGAATTCCAGCACCAGCGCCGCGTAGGCGAGCAGCGGCCGCCGCGCTTCTGCTACGGCCTCGATATCGGCGAGCATGTCGGCAGCCGCAAGCTCGCGCAGGCGGCGGGCAAAGTCGAGCGCCGGCGCGGCCGGAATGGAATAGCCATGCATGACGCTGAGCGGATAGCCGCTCTGGATGATGTGGATCTTTGCCAGCGCGCGCCAGGTGCCGCCGACCGCGTAGAAGGTGCGGCCTTGGCCGGCCACGAGTTGCGGCAGATCCGCCAGCGCGTCGCGAACGATCCGCTCGGCTTTCTTGAGGGATTTCTCAGCGAGATCCTGCAGCGCGAGCCCGCCGAGCGGCAGCGTCACGCCGCTATGGACCTGGTGGCCGCGGACATCGATCAGCTCGAGCGAGCCACCGCCGAGATCGCCGACGACGCCGTCCGGCTTATGGAGGCCGGAGACGACGCCGAGCGCCGAATAGCGCGCCTCCTCGGTGCCCGACAGGATCTGAATCCTGACGCCGCAGATCTTCTCGGCGCGCGCGATGAAATCGGGACCGTTGGAGGCGTCGCGGCAGGCGGCGGTGGCGATTGCAAAGACGCGCCCGACCTGCTGCACCTTGCACAGCGCGCGGAAGCGCGTCAGCGCCGTGAGCGCCTTGTCGACGGCATCGGTCGCGAGCAGGCCGGTGGTCTGGACCTCGCGTCCCAGGCCGCACAACGCCTTTTCGTTGAACACGGTGACGAGGCTGCGCTCCATCGCCTGATAGACGACGAGACGGACCGAATTCGAGCCGATATCGATGACGCCGACGCTTGGGGTCCGCGCCGGCGCTCGCTTGCGGGCCCGCTTCACAGGAGGTTTCCGCGATTCGAGACAGTCACGTCACTTGCGGCGCGTGAGGCGGCGGGGCGAAGATTCCTTGAGCGACTTTCCACGACCGGACAGACTTGGGTTTGTCATGAAATAGTTATGCAGATTGAACGGCTCCTCGCCGGCCGCGGCCTTCATACGCGTTGACGATCCGTCCGGCAACAACTGCCAGCTCTGTTCGGTATCGATGAGGTTTGCAACCATGATCTGTTCGAGCACCTGCTGGTGCACCGTCGGGTTCTGCATCGGGCAGAGCAC
The DNA here is from genome assembly GCF_000239815.1 of Bradyrhizobium sp. STM 3843. Taxonomy (GTDB): domain Bacteria; phylum Pseudomonadota; class Alphaproteobacteria; order Rhizobiales; family Xanthobacteraceae; genus Bradyrhizobium. Next base: position 4,942 of record NZ_CAFK01000101.1, read on the forward strand.
CTCGACGCGGCGGTCGAGATTGCGCGGCATCATGTCGGCCGAGGAAATATATACCGCCGCTTTCGCGCTCGGCAGACCATGTCCCATGCCGAAGCAGTAGATGCGGCCATGCTCCAGGAAACGGCCGATGATGGATTTGACGCGGATGTTGTCCGACAGCCCCGGAAGGCCCGGGCGCAGGCAGCAGATGCCGCGGACCACGAGATCAATCACGACGCCGGCCTGCGAGGCCTCGTACAGTGCATCGATGATGTCGGGATCGACCAGCGAGTTCATCTTCATCCAGATCGCGGCCGGCTTGCCTTGCCGGGCGAAATGGATCTCCCCATGGATGTGCTCGATGATGCGCTTGCGCAGCGTGAGCGGCGACACCGCCATCTTCTCGATGTCGATCGGCTCGGCATAGCCGGTGATGTAGTTGAACACGCGCGTCACATCGCGGCCGATCACGGGATCGGAGGTGAAATAGGAGAGATCGGTGTAGATGCGCGCGGTGACCGGGTGATAGTTGCCGGTGCCGGTATGCACATAAGTGGTGAGGCTGCCGCCCTCGCGGCGCACGACCATCGACAGCTTGGCGTGGGTCTTCAGCTGCAGGAAGCCGTACACCACCTGCACGCCGGCGCGTTCGAGGTCGCGCGCCCAGCGGATGTTGGCCTCTTCGTCGAAGCGCGCTTTCAGCTCGATCAGTGCGGTCACCGACTTGCCGGCCTCGGCGGCCTCCGCCAGCGTGCGCACGATCGGGGAGTTGTTGGAGGTGCGGTACAGCGTCTGCTTGATCGCGACCACGTCGGGGTCGCGCGCCGCCTGCTGCAGGAACTGCACGACGACGTCGAAGGATTCGTAAGGATGATGGACGATCAGGTCCTTCTGACGGATCGCCGCGAAGATGTCGCCGCCATGCTCGCGGACGCGCTCGGGGTGGCGCGGCACATAGGGCTGGAATTCGAGATCGGGGCGGTCGACGCGGGTCAGCTGCGACAGCTCGTTCATGGCGAGCACGCCGTCGACCAGGAACACCTCGTCGTCGGTCGTGGACAGCGCCTCCTGCACGAACGAGCACAGCTCCTCCGGCATGTTGGCCTCGATCTCAAGCCGGATCACCGACCCGCGGCGGCGGCGCTTCAGCGCGGTCTCGAACAGCCGCACCAGGTCTTCGGCCTCTTCCTCGATCTCGATTTCGGAGTCTCTGATGATGCGGAAGGCGCCCTGGCCCTTCACCGTGTAGCCGGGGAAGAGCCGGCCGATGAACAGTCCGGTGGCCTGCTCCAGCGTGATCAGGCGCACGCCGCCATCCTTGGCGCCGGGGAAGCGGATGAAGCGGTCGAGCTTGCCGGGCATGCGGATCAGCGCATTCATTGCCTTGCCGTCGGAGACGCGCATCAACTGCAGCGCCACCGTGAAGCCGAGGCTCGGAATGAAGGGGAAGGGGTGCGCGGGGTCGATCGCGAGCGGCGTCAGCAGCGGGAAGATGTTGGCGAGGAAGTGATCCTCGATCCAATGGCGCTCGGTCTTGGTGAGATCCTGGCCATCGACCAGCACCACGCCGACCTCGGCGAGCACGCGGCGCAGATCGCGCCAGATCGCCTGCTGGTCGGATGCAAGCTGCGATACGCTTTCATTGATGACCTTGAGCTGCTCCAGCGGGGTCAGCCCGTCAGGGCTGCGTTCCGCAATGCCTTCGCGCACCTGGGCGCGGATGCCGGCGACGCGGACCATGAAGAATTCATCAAGGTTGTTGGCGGAAATCGACAGGAACCGCACCCGCTCCAGCGCCGGATGGCGCGGATTGACCGATTCCTCCAGCACGCGCCGATTGAAATGGAGCCAGGAGAGTTCGCGATTGATGAAGCGCTCGGGGCGCGTTGCGATCTCCAGCGATGCTGCGGGCACCGCTTCTTTCTCATTGATTTCAGTAGCTTGCGCGGATTCCATGAGAAATCGATCCATTGTGAGGAAGAGTCGGATCCGACCGCCGCGGGCAGGGCGGGCGATCATCCGTTGACGCGTCCGGGCCCATTGATGTTCCCCCGGCAGACCGCGTCAAGATGCGGGAGGCGCCGACCCATCATGTTTTCGCAGCAATTCGCCGGCGAGCGCCCGCGTCACCGGCCGGCCGAGGCGCAGCGATTCGGCATCGAGTTGAGCAACGGCCTGGCGGGCGGCGGCGTAGGAGCGTTCGATCCGGGTCGCGAGATAGCTCACCACCGTCTCATCCACGGCCAGCTGCCGGTCGGCACACAGTTTCACGATCAACGCCCGAAACAGCTGGTCATCAGGCGGCAGCAATTCGATCGCCGGAATGGCGCGCAGCCGCGAGCGCAGATCGTTCAGCGCGATCGGCAGCGACGCGGGCGCCTCGCGGGTTGTGATCAGGACATACGCTTCGTCCTGGCGCGCGAGGTTGAGCAGATGGAACAAAGCGCGCTCGTCGATCTCGCGGGCCTTGAGATCCTCCAGCACCAGCGCGCCGGTGGCGAGCGCGCCGGGAACGGCGGCAGCATCGAGCGCTTGCGCAGAGAGCGAGCGCGCGCCGGCCTGTTCGGCCCAGATCGCGGCGAGGTGGCTTTTGCCGGATCCGTCCGGCCCGACCAGGAACATGGCTCTCGCCGGCCATTCCGGCCAGGCATCGACGAGCGCAAGGCCCGCGGCATTGCCGGGCCCTTCGAGAAAATTGTCTCGCGAGAGGCTTTCGGCATGCGGCAGTGCCAGCGCCAATTGGCGGGGAGGCGTGTGGCCGGCCACGTCAGATCTGCTCCGTCTCGAATCGATCGTTCCGGGAAATGTGGTTCATCTCGGTTCGATGGTGTTCATGTGGCGTACCCACTCGACCAGATAAAGCGCCACGGAGACGAGCGTAAAGACCGTCACAAGTGCCATCAGAACGACATCATAGGGAGCCGGCTGAAATCCGAAACCGAGCGAGGCGAGCACGAGGCCGGCGAATCCGACCTGCGCAACGGTGTTGAGCTTCGACACCATCAGCGGGCGGATCGCAACGGGCTTGTCGAACAGCCAGGAGACGATCACGGCAGCCACGATCATGATGTCGCGCGAGACCACAAGAATCACGATCCAGCGCGGGATGGCACCCCAAATGCCAAGCGCGACGAAGATCGAGACCAGGAGAGCCTTGTCAGCGAGCGGATCGAGCAGAGCGCCTAGTTCGGAACGGAGGTTGAAATGCTTGGCGAGGTAGCCGTCGACGGCGTCGCTGACGCCGGCCACGACGAACACTGCAAACGCGATCTCCATCTGGCTGGAGGCAATGGCCCAGACCACGATCGGAACCAGCAGGATGCGTCCCAATGTGATCAGGTTGGGGAGGGAATGGGGAATGGTCACGCCACGCGTCCCGGCTGCGAACAAATCGTCCGATTCTCAAGGCGGGGAGAACCGGCTGCATCAACATAGTATGGGGATCGATGGCTTGCGAGCCATTGCGCGGGCGCGGAATTCGACGTAACCAGCGGGCGAAACTAAGGGTTTTTACCATGGCCGAGCGCAAGAACGGGCTCACTTATGCGGATTCGGGCGTCGACATCGATGCCGGCAACCGCCTGGTCGATCTGATCAAGCCGATGGTTCGCGCCACTGCGCGCCCCGGCGCCGATGCCGAAATCGGCGGCTTTGGCGGGCTGTTCGACCTGAAGGCCGCCGGCTTCAAGGATCCCGTCCTGGTCGCGGCGACCGATGGCGTCGGCACCAAGGTGAAGATCGCGATCGAGACCGGGCTGCACGCCGGCATCGGCATCGATCTCGTCGCCATGTCGGTCAACGACCTCGTGGTGCAGGGCGCCGAACCCCTGTTCTTCCTGGATTACTTCGCCTGCGGCAAGCTCGATCCCGAAACCACGGCCTCCATCGTGGCGAGCATCGCGGAAGGCTGCCGGGAGTCCGGTTGCGCGCTGATCGGCGGCGAGACCGCGGAGATGCCCGGCCTCTACAAGGATGGCGATTACGATCTCGGCGGCTTTGCGGTCGGTGCGGCCGAACGCGGCACGTTGTTACCATCAGCTGATATCAGCGCAGGCGATGCCGTCATTGGGCTCGCCTCGTCCGGCGTGCACTCCAATGGCTTCTCGCTGGTGCGCAAGATTGTCGCGCAATCCGGCCTGGGCTTCGATGCGCAGGCGCCGTTTGCGCCGGTAATGACGCTGGGCGGCGCGCTGCTGGCGCCGACGCGGCTTTACGTCAAATCGTGCCTGCGGGCGATCCGCGAGACCGGTGCGGTGAAGGGCCTGGCCCATATCACCGGCGGCGGCTTCACCGACAACATTCCGCGCGTGCTGCCGAAGCAGCTCGGCGTGTCGATCGACCTGAACCGCCTGCCGGTGCTGCCGGTGTTCAAATGGCTCGCGGAGCAGGGCGGCATTGCCGAGCTGGAATTGCTGCGCACCTTCAACTGCGGCATCGGCATGATCGCGATCGTGCGGGCGGACGCGGTGAAGGCGGTCAGCGAGGTTCTCACAGCCAATGGCGAGAGCGTCACGCTGCTGGGTGAAGTGATCCCGGCTGAGGGCGAGCAGCGCGTCGTCTATAGCGGTCAGCTGGACCTGTCGCGGTGAAGCCATGAAGCGGCGTGTCGCGATTCTGATTTCTGGCCGCGGGTCGAACATGGCGGCGCTGGTCCGCGCGGCGGCCGTGAGCGATTTTCCCGCTGAGGTCGCGGTGGTGATCTCGAACCGCGCCGATGCGGCGGGCCTGCAATGGGCAGCGGAGCAGAAGGTCCCGACGCTGGTGATCGAGAGCAAGCCGTTCGGCAAGGACCGCGCCGGTTTCGAGGCCGTGCTGCAGCAGGCGCTCGATCAGCGCGGCATCGAGCTGATCTGCCTGGCCGGGTTCATGCGCCTGTTCACGGCGGAGTTCGTGCAGCGCTGGCATGGCAGGATGCTCAACATCCATCCGTCGCTGCTGCCGTCGTTTCCAGGGCTCGACCCGCACGGCCAGGCGCTGCGCGCCGGCGTGAAGATCTCAGGTGCTACCGTGCATTTCGTCATTCCCGAGACGGACGCCGGACCGATCGTGATGCAGGGCGCGGTCCCGGTCGGTGATGACGACACGGCGGAGATGCTTTCTGCCCGGATACTGGAGGTTGAGCACCGCATCTATCCCGAAGCGCTGCGGCTGCTGGCGATGGGGCAGGTGCGCATGGAGGGGGATCTCTGCAGGACCGCAACAGCCGGTCCGCAAGGCCAGGCGCTGATCTGGCCGGCGTCCGGCGGCGAGCGCGCCGGCTAAACAAAAATCCCCCGGGCGAAGCCGGGGGAGGGCTCAGGGCGGCGCATGCAGGCCGCACGAAGTTTGACCGATCGGCCAGATGCGAAGCATCGGCAGATCCGGTGATGAAGTATCTTTCGGAACGCGACGAGCGCCGCGGTCCGTCCGGGTGATCGTGCACAAGTGATAGTGCAAGCGAATGGCGTGCTGAGTTCGGCTCAGGACACCTTCAGATTCTCGGCCGACGTCTTGCCGCGGCTGTCCACAAGATCGTATTCGACAGCCTGGTTTTCATTGAGCGTGGTCAAGCCCGCGCGCTCCACGGCGGAGATATGGACGAAGACGTCCTTGTCGCCACCTGCCGGTTTGATGAACCCATATCCCTTGGTTGGGTTGAACCATTTGACGGTGCCTTTGTACATCGGCATCGTTGTCTCCTCGTCTAGACGAAAAAAAGACGCGGTCACGCGCGTTGCGTGCCACGCCACAAACGGGCTTCCCGAAGTCTGCTCAATTTCCGAAGTCGCGAAACGCACAGTCGAACGGCCAGATCCGATTGTACTGGAGATTGCAACACGAATTTCGCCCGATAGCAAGATTTGGGCGCAGGTGAGGACGACGGGCAACGGACCGCTCAATTTCGAGGGTTGTGACCAGGGAACCACATTGGCTGCGAATGCCGCCGCCGGGCGGCGAGAGCAATTGACCCCCCAGCGGAACTGCGGGCAAATCGGTCGATCGCAACTGTCAGATTTCGATATTGCGCCCGGACGAGCACCGATGCGCGGCGGATTGCAGCCCTCAGCGGCTCAGATGATCGGCACCGGCACCCGCTGGCTGGCCGCGGCCGCCGTTGGTTGCGCTGCGATAGTGGCCTGCGGTTCCGGCTTGGCCGCGGAGGTCTCGGCATCGCCCACTCCGACCCCCAGCCCGAGCCCGTCGCCATCCCCCGTCCCGGTCCCCAGCCCGACCGCCGGCAATGCCACGCTTGCGACCGGCCAGACGGTGTTGGACCTGGGCTCAGGCTTTCTCGCGCGCCTCGGCAACCAGGCCACAAACGGCGCGGGCAGGGGCTTGCGGACCAATCCGGGCGGGGGCGGCGCCTCCGAGGCGGTCGAGGCGTCGCAGTTTCGCACCTGGGGTGAGGCGTACGGCATCTGGGCCAGAACCAGTGCTCAGGGGAGCTTCGTTGGCGATACCCGGACCACGGCGGGCGGAGTTGCCGGGATCGGTGCGCGGCTGGGGCTGGGCGTCAATGTCGGGATCTCGGTCGACCAAAGCCGGACCAGTGTCGATGTGCCCTTGGCGTTGCAATCGGCGAGTCTCGACCTCACGCAGATCGGCTTCAACGCCTCGATCGACCGGGGTCCATGGACCTGGGCCATGGCCCTGGTGCATGGCGTCGGTGATATCAATTCACGCCGGGATACCAGCCTGGGCGCGGCGACTGCCGGCTATGGCGCTCATCTCACCGGCGTCCTCACCGAGCTCGACTACTACTGGACCTTCGCGCAGAGCCGGATCGTTCCGAAAGTCGCGTTCGAATATGCGCGGGCAACGAGCAGTGCTTTCCAGGAAACCGGCGGTCTCGACCCGCTCGCGGCGAGCCGGACATCGCTGGAGCGCGCCCGCGTTCTCGTCGGGGCCGAGATCGGGCACTACGTCGTGGTCGACGGCAGGCTCCTCGACCTTTCGGCCTATGGCAAATTCGTCGACAATTTTTCGCAAAATCTCGGCCTGCTCACCGTCAGCCTGGGCACGCAAAGCATCGCGCTGCAGGGGATCGGGGAGGGGCGCTACGGCGCCGACGCCGGTGCTGCCGCATCGCTGTCGCTGAGCAACACGGCCAGACTCTATCTGAACTACGATGCGAAATTCCGCGCCGCCTTGCAGTCGCACCAGGGCACCTTCGGCGTCGAGGTGAGCTGGTAGCCCGACAAAATTTCCGTGTATTCGGCTACATCGATCCGGCGGCGGCGTAGCCGGCCATTCCAAAGCTGTTTCGCGAACTGCTCATCAAAGGCACCAGGTCATTCGGGTGGATGAACTCGTCCCGAAAGCACGGATAGATCTTCGGATCGAAAATCTTCCTGAGCCAATCGATGACAATCTTGTGTCGGTCGGAGTTTCGAAACTCCTTGTGGTAGGTCAGCCAGAGATCCGCATGATGCTTGAAGCCGTCCATATCTACGGCGACGAGGGGCGCTCCCAAGGCGATTGACGATGTGGGCAGGAAGCCGATCCCCGCGCCTCTTTCGACCGCGTAGAGAACCCCGATGCTGGAGTTTGTCTTGATCCCGACCACGCCCTGGAGCGACGGCAGCCCGAGGATGCGGGCATAGGCGCTGTCGTCCACCTGAGGGGCGTTCTGCTTGATGATCCTGTGGTTTCCGATTTCCGAAATGGAGGAAGGAGTTCCGTACAGCTTTTGATACGCTTCGGAGACGAACGGGTAGATGTGTAATCTCCCGAGTTTAGCGACGATGAGATCGGGGTTGGTCGGCGGTTCAAGCTGAATTGCGATATCGGATTCCAGTCGCGCGACGTCGGCCTGCTCCATCGCGCAGCGCAGATCCACGGTGATCTTCCGATAGGTCTTCTGAAAATCGATCAGTCTCGGAAGAATCCAGAAATTGCCGGGGCCTTCGGTGACGGCAACGCGCACGGTCCCGGCGACATCGGTCGCAGACTTGGCGGCGCGGCGGAAGATGTTGAAGGCGTGGCGTTCCATCTCCACCACGTCACCCATCATCGCGGCGCCTTCGTCGCTCAAGGTTAATCCGCTCTGATCACGCAAGAACAATTTGCAGCCAATCTTTTCTTCTAGTCGGTCGATCCTGCGCATGAGCGTGGTGCTCGTGACCTGCAGATCCTCGGCGGCGTTCCGGAAACTCTTGGATCTGGCGCAGGCCAGAAACGACTTCAGATCGTCCCAGGAGGCATCCAGAACCTCATCAGTTCGGTGCTGCACCGTTGCAGCACCCCGGTGCAATAGTTGCTGCATACAGGAAATCCTTGCCGATTATCGTATGACCCAAAGAGAGTGAGTGACGATAGATGCGCGATCCGGTTAAGGAAAGAGCCTCTTGGGTTGGTAGACATGATTTCGACTCGCTGCCAATCGACGCAGATGTCGAGGTGAGATGCGCGCGGTACGCTGAGCTGCCGGGCCTGGCCGACATGGCTCATCGTCTGGTGCCGGGGGTCGATATGACCGCGGACGTCCTCAGCAATTACTTCGCGTTCGATCCTGAGAGCATCCTGACGTTTAGCCGGCAGGGGAAGCTGCTTGGTGCGATCGCCTTCCTCTACCTCAACGACCGTGGACATGACGCGTTGCTGCTCGACGAGATCCGCCTGACGCAGCCAGAAATTGAGTTTCTGGCTGCCGGAAAGGAGGAGGTGTCGGCTATCTACATCTGGGCCTGCGCGATCACCGGGCGTGGCATTTCAGGCTACGGCAAGGTTGCGGAGCACTTGAGAAAGCCGCGCTACGTCAACGCTGACGTCTTTGCCCAGCCGTCGACCAAGGCCGGACGCGACTGGCTCGTCGCAACATGTTTCAAGCCGATACAGAGTTTCCAGCCCGATCTCTGGTGCTACGAGCGGGCCTGGAATCGCATCCCAATGTCCGTCGCGGTCTCGAAGTTACCAATCAGGAGTTGCGCAGATGCACGGCGTTAGAAGCTCTCTCCAGCCTGAACCACACCCGCGTGCAATATCGGTCCGCATCGCGCGTGATCCCAACGACCTGATGTTAGTGACCGCCATCCGTTCGGCGGTCTATTTGGCCGAGCAGGATTGTCCGATGGAAGAGGAGTTCGACGGCAATGATCTGGTTGCCGCGCATTTCATCGGCTTTGTCGGCAAGGAGCCGGCGGGATGCCTGCGGGTGCGCTTCTTCGGCGAGTTCGCAAAAGTCGAACGGCTCGCGGTGCGTCACCAATATCGTCGCTCGCGGCTCTCGTTCAAGCTGGTGCAGGCAAGCGTCGACTATGTTCGGCGCAAGGGCTTCCGCAGGATCTATGGCCAGGCGCAGGATCGCCTCGTCGACTTCTGGGCCCATTTCGGCGCAAAGCCGCTCGGACAAAATCGCAAGCTGACCTTCTCCGACTTTTCCTACACCGAGATGGTGCTCGAGCTCGAGCCGAGCGATGACGCGATCACGCTCGACAGCGATCCTTATGTGATCATCCGTCCCGAAGGTGATTGGGACCGGCCCGGCGTGCTCGACCTGTCGGCGAGCCGGCCGCCATCATCTCCGTTGCGCGGCGTTGCGGCGGTGGCGCGACCATGACCCATCCCCGTGACCTGCCGGGCGGAATCGAAGACGATCCGCCGGTGCTGATCTGTGCCGATCTGCAATGCGAATATCTTGCCGAGGGGCGAAAGCATCGGATCGCCGATGGCGACATGGTGATGCCGCGTTGCCTCGAACTGATGACGCTGTGGCGCGACAATCTCTGGCCGGTGATCCATCTGAAGCGGATCGCGCAGGCGGCCTGGTTCAACCCGGCTTCCAACCTGACCAATTGGATCGCGGAATTGAAGCCGCAGCCGGGAGAGCTCGCCTTCGAGCATCCGCTGCCGTCGGCCTATAGCTCCGCACGCTATGCCGAATACATGGCCAATATGCGCAGCATCCGCTGTGTCGTGCTCGGCTTTTCGCTCGACGAAACCATCCTGTCGACCGTCGTCGACGGCTTCCATCGCAGCCATCGTTATCAGGTGGTCGGCGATGCCGTGGCCTGCCGGAGGCCGGGTATCGACGACGTCGCGTCCTACAAGATTGTCGTCACCAAGGTGATCGGCAATTTCGCCGGCGTGGTGAAAGGCGCCGATCTGACCGGCGCCAGCGGCCAGATCGCGGTGTAAGTGGACCTGAGGATGGCGTGCTCACTTCGAAAGCCGTTCGGCGAGTTCGATCAGAACGCGCCGGTCCGAAGCTTCCTTGATCCTGTTGAAGGCGATGATCAGCCGCAGACCTTCGACAACGTTCAGATCGGCATGATTTTCCTGCAGCAGGCGCAGCAGCTTCTCTCGCGGCTGTTCGCAATCGTCTGTGCTCACGCATAAGCTCCAGAAACGAGAAGGTCATGGCGACCCGAGAGGATGAGCTCAAGGACTTGGCCCGAACTCTCCGGGCGGCCACCGAAAAAGCGCGTGAGCTCAACTTACCTACCAGCGCCTATATTCTGTCAATGGCCCTTGTCGAAGTTTCGCAGGCGCTCGCAGCCGAGCGTGGGACAGAAAACAGGCCGGAATAGGCCTTGTTGAGCTCTGTATTGGGCAGAAACGGTTTGCAATAAACTGGGTAAAGTTGCGCCGGCTTTGAAGGCACGCAGGCCGAGCACATGCAGCAGCGCTCAGCTGCCGCGGTCGACCCGGACCACACGGCCCTTCTCGATCGCGAGCGCAAGCTGGCCGTGCTTCAGCGCGAGTGCGGCCTCGCCGAACAATTCGCGACGCCAGCCGTGTAGCGCTGCAACATCGGCATTGTCGTCCAGCGCGATCTGCTCGAGATCGTCGACCGTTGCAATCACTTTGCTGGCGACGGCGTGACGCTCCGACGTCATCCGCAGCAACACCTTCAAGAGCTCGACGATGGCGGCGCCATTGGAATTGTTGCGCGGCTTCTCGAGCTTGGGCAGCGTGGCGGGATCACGCGCAACCCCGCGCTGCACGGCGGCCACAATGTCCGCGCCCCATTTCGAGCGCTCAAAACCCTTCGGCAGCGAGCGCAGGCCGCCGAGCTTCTCCACGCTTGTGGGCGCGTGGATGGCGATGTCGCCGACCGCATCGTCCTTGAGGACCCGGCTGCGCGGCACGTCGCGGCTCTGCGCCTCCTGCTCCCGCCAGGCGGCAACCTCCATGAGCACCGCCAATTCCTTCGGCTTGCGCACCCGCGTCTTGAGCCGCTCCCAGGCGCGTTCGGGGTGGAAGTCGTAGGTCCGGGGCGAGGTCAGCACCTCCATCTCCTCGCTGACCCAGTCGCTTCGTTTCCGTCGCTTCAGGTCGGCGTCGAGCGCTGCGAAGACGTCGCGCAGATGCGTGACGTCGGCCTCGGCGTAATGGATCTGCTCCTTGGTGAGGGGGCGGCGCGACCAATCGGTAAAGCGGTGCGTCTTGTCCGGGCGATGGCCGGTGATCCGCTCGACGAGCTGGTCGTAGGCGATGCTGTCGCCGTAACCGAGCACCATCGCGGCTACCTGGGTGTCGAAGATGGGGTGGGGCACGATGCTGGCGCGGTGCCAGATGATCTCGATGTCCTGGCGCGCGGCGTGGAACACCTTCAGCACGTTCTCGTCCGCCATCAGCGCGAAGAACGGCTTCAGATCGAGCCCTTCGGCGAGCGCATCGATCACGATTGCCTCGTCAGCGCTCGCCAACTGGACGACGCAGAGCAGGGGGTAATAGGTGGTTTCCCGCAGAAACTCGGTATCCACGGTGATGACGGGATGCCGGGCAAGGCGGGTACAGGCGGCTGCAAGGTCCGCAGTGGTGGTGATCAAATCCATGAACGATCCATGACGGGCTATGTTACGCCGTCGTCCGAAAGCGCTGATATGTCAAGCGCCTTGGCGCGAATTCGGGGCTTGCATTTCAGTCGGATCAGCAGCCAGCGCTCCGGAAAGCGCTTGTTGCGTGCGCGCTCAGGTTGAAGATCGCGGAGATGGAACGGCTAATGGTGGCGAACGCGGCCCGATGACCGGCGGCCGCAGGGCACGGCCAGCACGATGACGCAGAGCGCGATCATCGCCAAACCCATGAATTCGAAGACCAGAGCGTCCACGGCAATTCTCCCGACAGATCATGAGGATTGTCGGGGCGGCGTTGACCGTTTCTTAAATGCTTGCGCGCGCGTATCGCGATGGTGGAGGCGCGGTTAACGGGTCCTTAAGTGCCGCAGAAGGTCTGCAGCACCCGCTCCTCCGGCTGTGGTGGCTCGGCATAGGCCGCGTAGGTCGGCTGGTCCTCGTAGGGCTTGGCGAGCACGGCGATCAGCTCCTCGAACGGCGTAAAATCGTTGTCCCGCACCGCGGCGGCGATGACCGCCTCGATCCGGTGGTTGCGCGGGATGAAGGCCGGATTGACGCCGCGCATCGCGGCCTGCCGCTCGGCCGGCGCCTGGTGCTCTTCGGCGAGACGTTGCCGCCAGCGCGGCGCCCATTCGTCGAATCCGGCGGGATCCTGGAACAAGGCCCGCACCTTGCTGTCGTCCCCGTCACCCGCGGCGTCGCTGAGTCGGCGGAAGGTGAGGGTGAAATCCGCCTGGCCCGCAGTCATCGCATCGAACAGGGCCTGCGCCAGCTGCTGGTCGCCCTCGCGTTCGGTCGACAGGCCGAGCTTGCGCCGCAGGCCGGCCTGATGTGCCGCCGTGAACTGCTCGGCAAAGCCGTCGAGCGCGGCCTCGGCCTGCTTGATTGCCGTATCCTTGTCGTCGTCGAGCAGCGGCAGCAAGCACTCCGCGAACCGGGTCAGGTTCCAGAGCCCGATCCGGGGCTGGTTGGCAAAGGCATAGCGGCCGAACTCGTCGATCGAAGAGAACACCTGCTTCGGATCATAGGCGTCCATGAAGGCGCAGGGACCGTAGTCGATGGTCTCGCCTGCGACCGAGGTATTGTCGGTGTTCATGACCCCATGGATGAAGCCGACCAGGAGCCACTGCGCGATCAGCCTGGCCTGGCGTGTGATCACGGCGTCCAGCAAGGCATGGTAGGGCCGCTCGGCGGACCCGATTTCGGGATAATGCCGGGCGATGACATGATCGGCGAGCTGGCGCACCGCTTCGGTGTCGCGACGGGCGGCAAAGTACTGGAACGTGCCGACCCGGATATGGCTGGAAGCCACCCGCGTCAGCACCGCGCCCGGCAGGGCGCCTTCGCGATACACCGCCTCGCCAGTCATGACCGCGGCGAGCGACCGCGTGGTCGGGATTCCCATCGCGTACATCGCCTCGCTGACGATGTATTCGCGCAGCACCGGGCCGAGGGCCGCCCGGCCGTCGCCGCGGCGGGAGAATGGCGTGGGACCGGAGCCCTTGAGCTGGATGTCGCGGCGGATGCCGTTTTTGTCGACGACCTCGCCGAGCAGGATGGCACGGCCGTCGCCGAGCTGCGGAACAAAGTGCCCGAACTGGTGTCCGGCATAGGCCATCGCGATCGGCTCGGCGCCTTCGGGCACGCTCTTGCCGGCCAGGATCTCGGCGCCCTCAGGCGTCTCGAGCTCTTTCGGATCGAGCTGCAGCTCCTCGGCCAGCATCCGGTTGAGCTTGATCAGCCGCGGGGCGGCCACGGGCGTCGGCGCGACGCGGGCGAAGAAATTGTCCGGCAGCGCCGCATAGGAGTTCTGGAACGGGAAATGCACGGTCATGACGGTAAAGATAGGCGCGCTGCGCCTGCTTTTCGAGCCCAAAGGGCGTTCAACTGGGCTTTCTCGCGCCAGCTCATTTTCGCAGCACGGTTGCCGCAACGGACCGGCTCGGCTAAACCGGCGCGCGCCGGCTGCGCCCCTGAGGGGCTGCGCCGATTCCTTGCCCCGACAGCCTTTTCAGGACGACCATGCATCGCTACCGGACCCATACCTGCGGCGCGCTCCGCGAGAGCAACATCGGAGAGACGGTGCGGCTGTCCGGCTGGTGCCATCGCATCCGCGACCATGGCGGCGTGCTGTTCGTCGACCTGCGCGACCATTACGGCATCACCCAATGCGTGGTGGACCCGGATTCGCCGGCGTTCGCTCTTGCCGAGAAGCTGCGCTCGGAATGGGTGGTCCGCATGGAGGGCAAGGTGCGTCGCCGGCCCACCGGCGCGGATAACAAGAGCACCGACAATGACGAGCTGCCGACTGGCAAGATCGAGCTCTACGTGTCCGACATCGAGGTGCTCGGACCCGCGGACGAGCTGCCGCTGCCGGTATTCGGCGAGCAGGAATATCCCGAGGACATCCGGCTGAAGTACCGCTTCCTCGACCTGCGCCGCGAGAAGCTGCACGCCAACATCATGCGCCGCATGGCGATCATCGACTCCATGCGCCGGCGCATGAAGGAGCAGGGCTTCTTCGAATTCCAGACCCCGATCCTGACTGCGTCCTCGCCGGAAGGCGCGCGCGACTTCCTGGTGCCCTCGCGCATCCATCCCGGCAAGTTCTACGCGCTGCCGCAGGCGCCGCAGCAGTACAAGCAGCTGCTCATGATGAGCGGCTTCGACCGCTACTTCCAGATCGCGCCGTGTTTCCGCGACGAGGACCCGCGCGCCGACCGCCTGCCGGGCGAGTTCTATCAGCTCGACGTCGAAATGAGCTTCGTCACGCAGGAGGACGTGTTCGCGGCGATGGAGCCGGTGATCCGTGGCGTGTTCGCGGAATTCGCCGACGGCAAGCCGGTGACGGAGGTGTTCCCGCGCATTCCGTTCGCGGAAGCGATCCGCAAATATGGCTCCGACAAGCCTGACCTGCGCAACCCGATCGAGATGGCCGACGTCTCCGAGCACTTCCGCGGCTCCGGCTTCAAGGTGTTCGCGCGGATGCTGGAGGACCCGAAGAACCAGGTCTGGGCAATCCCGGCGCCGACGGGCGGCTCACGCGCCTTCTGCGACCGCATGAACTCCTGGGCGCAAGGCGAGGGTCAGCCGGGTCTCGGCTACATCATGTGGCGCGAGGGCGGCGAGGGCGCTGGTCCCTTGGCCAACAACATCGGCCCGGAGCGCACCGCTGCGATCCGCACTCAGCTCGGTACCAAGGAGGGCGATGCGGCCTTCTTCGTCGCCGGTGATCCCGACAAGTTCTGGAAGTTCGCAGGCCTCGCCCGCAACAAGGTGTCGGACGAGCTGAACCTCGCCGACAAGGAGCGCTTCGCGCTCGCCTGGATCGTCGATTTCCCGATGTACGAGTACAACGAGGACGACAAGAAGGTCGACTTCTCGCACAACCCGTTCTCGATGCCGCAGGGCGGCCTGGACGCGCTGCAGACCCAGGACCCGCTGACGATCAAGGCGTTCCAGTACGACATCGCCTGCAACGGCTATGAGATCGCCTCCGGCGGCATCCGCAACCACAAGCCGGAAGCGATGGTGAAGGCGTTCGAGATCGCTGGCTATGGCGAGCAGGATGTGGTCGAGCGCTTCGGCGGCATGTACCGCGCCTTCCAGTACGGCGCGCCGCCTCATGGCGGCATGGCGGCCGGTGTCGACCGCATCGTGATGCTGCTGTGTGGCACCACGAACCTGCGCGAGATCTCGCTGTTCCCGATGAACCAGCAGGCCGTCGATTTGCTGATGGGCGCGCCGTCGGAGGCAACGACCAAGCAGCTCCGCGAGCTGCACATCCGGACCAACCTGCCGAACAAGGGCTAGGCGCCGGAACGCCGGTCAGTCTGCGTCTGGTGGGGGCGACGGCGGCATGTCGCGCAGGAACGGATAGCGGCCGTGGCCCTTGATCGCGGCGAGATCGTGCGAGACGAGGCCGACGGGCCGTTCGATGGTGACCTCGACGGCGGCTTCCGAGAAATCGAGCACGGTGAGCCCGCAACGGTCGTCACCGCCATGCGCCTGCGGGGCGGCGAAGGCGACAGCCGGCACCCAGAGGTGCCGCTGGTTGCCGACCATGCGGTCGCGATGTTGATGCAGGTGACCGCTGACGATCAGGCGAACGTCGGAGCGATCGAGCCTGTCCAGCAGCCGGGCCCGAGCCCGCGGCCCCATGCATGAGGGGCTTTCGGCATCCTCGGTCGGATCGTCGAGAAAGAGGGGCTTGTGCAGGAACAACGCGGTCGGCCGTCCGGCGGTGCTCAACTGCTGGTCGAGCCAGTGATCCTGCACAGCTTCCCGTGCGAGCCCCGAGCCGAACAGTTGCGCGTCGACGCCGATCAGGCGCCAGCCTCCGACATCGAGCGCCCAGCGATCCCCGCCAAAGCAGCGGTCCCAGCGCGCGAGCCTGTTATCATCGATGATCTGGTCGGGGTCCTGACCGGGCGGCTCGTCGCCGACGTCATGGTTGCCGGGCAGGGCCATGACACGCCCGCGCAGCTTTGTCAGCGCTGTCGCGGCGAAGGCAATCTCGGCGTCGCTCTCGGGTCCATTGATCGCCAGATCACCGTTGACGATCACCGCATCGGGCTCCGCCGCGTTGGCGAAGTCGCGCGCGACGCACCAGTTCTCCCAGAAGAAGCCATGTGTCGGCGACAGGTGGATGTCCGACAGGACGATGATGCGAGTCATGCCAGCGTCCTAACCAAATCCCTTTCGGAGAGCCTAAGATGCCGAAGCGACAGTGGTATGAATGTCGACGACATCAGGCAGTTGGGACGGCCCGCGATGGTCGGCGCGTCTCACCAGTGCAAGGTGACCCAGCCTTTAAAGCGTCCTTGCACGTTGTATCTTCCTGCGTCAGCGGTGGTTAAGACTGGAAGAACTTAATCCCCTTGTTCGGATCGCGTGCGAGCAGCACCGGACGCTTCTGATTATCGCACGCATTTTATCGAACCTCGCGCGAGGCTGACTGCCAAGCAGCGGGGCAAACCGCTGATTCTGAGTAACAATCGATCAAGCTCATTGTTAGTTCGGCGTCTTGAAAGACGGAGCTCAAACGGCCGGCAACGTTGCGACCAACAAATTTGTAACGATCCTGTTCAGCCCGCGGCAACGGCGCAATGGATTGCTTTCGGTAATGTGCCTGTTCTTAATATGCAGGCCATCTGAATGATGTAGTGAACATAGCCAACCAATCAGAAGAAAACGGAAAGCTCAAATGACGGTTCGCTGGTCTGTGCTCCTTCTCGGAACTTGCTTCGTGGTGCCTATGGGCTCCGCTCTTGCCGCTCCCGCCGATGTTGTTCGCGATCTCGCCTCTCGCGTCGGTCCGATCGTCGGTCAGGCCTCGACCTGCCAGAACATTGCGCAGGGACGCGTCCAGACCATCGTTGACCAGTTCGGCGAGGTCATCCGCCAGGCCTCGTCGAGCAACGGCGAGCGCGATCTGCTTGTCCGCAGCTTCAACGGATACATCGCCGACGGCCGCAGCCGAGTGGCTGCCTCGCAGGTGAACTGTCAGATGGCGGAACAGCAATTGGCGGAGCTCGAGCGGTCGCTCAGTCAGCAGCAGTCGGCGGCTCCCGTCATCCCCTTCACGCTGGCACCCTCAACCGCGGCGGCCTCGACGCAGCCCACCGCCAAACTGCCGCCACCCCTTCCGCACGGCGTCAGCGACACCGAGATCCGTTTCGGCACCGTCATCCCCTTTTCCGGTGTCCGCAAGGAGCCCGCGCGCCAGATGAAGCTCGGCATCGAGACGGCGTTCAACCGCGCCAATGACGCCGGCGGAATCAACGGCCGCAAGCTGAGGCTGATTGCCGCCGACGATGCCTACGATCCCAGTCGAACGCTTGCCGCGATGACGCAGCTCTACGAAAAGGATCAGGTGTTCGGCTTCATCGGCAACATGGGCACGGCCAACAACGCGGTCGCGATCCCCTATGCGCTGGAGCGCCGCGCGCTGTTCTTCGCGCCCTATAGCGGCTCGGCCGTCGTTCGCCACGATCCGCCCGACCGTTACGTCTTCAACTATCGCGCGAGCTACGCCGAAGAGACCGCGGCAATCGTGCACTACCTGATGAAAGTCCGGCGCATTCCGGCCAAGCAGATCGCTGTGTTCGCGCAGAACGATGCTTACGGCGACGACGGCGCCAACGGCGTCGCCAAGGCGTTCCGCTCGCTTGGCATCAATGATCCGATCATCCGCTACGGCTTTCCCCGCGGCACGCTGGAGGTCGACGAAGCCGTCAGCAAGCTGAAGGCGCAGACCAAGCCGCCGATCAAGGCCGTGATCATGATCGCGACCGACCGCGCGGCCGCGAAATTCATCGAAAAGACCCACGACGCGGTTCCGGGATTGATCTATGCCAACATCTCGGCCGTCGGGTCCTCGTCGCTCGCCGCCGAGCTGACGCTGCTCGGCCCGAAATACACCGATGGAGTCATCGTCACGCAGGGCGTTCCATCGGTCGCCGGCTATTCGAGCCTCGTGCTCGACTATAAGACTGCGCTGGCAAAATACTTCCCCGGCGAAGCGCCGGACTACACCTCACTCGAGGGTTTCATCTCCGCGAGCATCCTGATCCAGGCGCTGAAGCAGACCACCCCGCTCGAAACCGAGCGGCTGGTCGACACGCTGGAAGCGATGCGCAGCATCGATCTCGGCCTCGGCAGCGCGCTGTCATTCGGACGCGCTGAGCACCAGGCGTCGCACAAGATCTGGGGCACCGCGCTCGACGAGACCGGCACCTACCAGGCCATCGAGCTGGAGTGACGTGCGAGGCGCCCGGCGGACCTGATGCAAGGGGCGCCTGCGGGCGCCCCTTCGCAGTTCCAGTACGTGCGACCCTCCGGCCTGCGGCCGTATTGGCTTTGCGGCGCAACATCGAAAACAGGCGACCTCCATCGAAACCAACCCTGAGCCGCACGGTTGAACCGCATTCTCGTGGAGGGATGAACCATGCGCGTTTCAACAGCGGCAACCGTCCTGTTCCTGTCCTCTGGTCTTGTCTCCGGGGCGGCGTTCGCCCAGCAGGCGCAGACAACGCCGGGGACAAGCCAAGCCCAAACCACTCCCGTCCAACCGGAACGCACACCCCAGCAGTCAGATCAAGCGCGCGAGCGAGACCGTCAAAGTGCCGAAGACACGCGGGTCAACCGAGACTGGACGACGCAACAGCGTGATGAGGATCGCATGGGCATGGATCGCATGCGCCAGCACCGCATGGGCCGTATGATGGATCAGGATATGGATCGTCGCACCACCGGTCAGAACTGGCGAATGCAACGCGGCGACGAAGATACGGATCGCCGCTCGCGGTACTTTGATGAAGATCGACCCTATCGCCGCGTCAAGATTTGCTACGAATACGAGAACGGCGACGAATTTTGTCGCTACCGCGACTAGATGAGCGGCGACATCGTTGCGCTGTAGCAGGGCAAAAGCGCGCAACGCGTTCGTGCTTGATATCCGGGCCATCCACGCCCCGTTTCTCCATCGGTGGGACCTCACGCGCGTTCGAACGTGTCCGCATTGGTCATGACGGCGTGCGGCCAGCTCGGCTTGTTTGCCACGACATGCCATACGGTCTGCAGCTGCCCTTCGACCAGCCGGCCGCTGAAAGTCGCGATCGCGCCGTCCGCCGCGTCAGAGGTGCAGAACGCAAAGCCGATGCAATTGCCACTGTGAACGCCGATGACCGGCCGTACGTCACCGAAAAAGCTGCTGTCGCGCAGGGCCGTCTCGAACGTACCGGCAATCTGGCTGGCCTCGTCACGCGTAATCCGCAGTATCGACCCGTACTGATTTTTCCAGGTTCCGAGCCATTGCATCGGGATCATTCCTCCCGTCGCTGATAGGACGGACTTGCGAAAGCCCCCG
Organism: Bradyrhizobium sp. STM 3843; assembly: GCF_000239815.1. Lineage (GTDB taxonomy): Bacteria > Pseudomonadota > Alphaproteobacteria > Rhizobiales > Xanthobacteraceae > Bradyrhizobium. Next base: position 24,571 of record NZ_CAFK01000101.1, read on the forward strand.
GCGTTTTGCTGCACCCATTTTCCACTACGGACGAATAGGGCGCAACTCAAACGTCGGAGAGCTTCGTGCACTCAGGCAGTTCGGCGCCTGTCCATCACGCCAGGATGCGCGGTGCGGCTGTGGCCTTGTCGCCGCTGTTCGGCGTTCCCGTTGGCTCAATCAGCAGGATGTGTACCTCCTCATGCGCGACGGGCCGGTGCTCGACGCCCTTGGGCACGACGAACACCTCGCCAGGGTTGAGCGTGACGGTGCGATCTCGCAACTCGATGTGGAGCGTGCCCTTCAGCACCAGGAAGAAATCATCGGTGTCGTCATGCTTGTGCCAGTGGTATGGCCCCTCGAGCTTGGCGACCATGATGTCGTTGTCGTTGTAGATGGCCACCGTGCGCGGGGAGAAGCGTTCGGTGAACGTCGTGAGCTTTTCGGCGAGATTGGCAGGAGCTTTCATTGCGCAAGGCCTGACTGCAGGGTTCAAAGTCGTCGCCCGTTTGGGGACGGACGACATCCCAGCGTGTTGGAGTTCAGCAACACATGTTCCAGAATTGGAACTTGACCACGCGTTGGTATGGCGCGCGTCATAAGTCTCTGTCACAACGTGTTACCGCTTGTTGCTATCTTATTCACGTTGGTGGAGCTAGGAATGCGCCGGGTTGTAGTGATTGGGTTTGGCATGACCGCGGTTGTGGGTCTTGCCAACGCGGCGTTCGCCGCTGATTTGCCTGCCAAGGTCTACACCAAGGCGCCGGTGGCCGCGCCAATCTACAACTGGGGCGGCTTCTATATCGGCCTCAATGGCGGCGGTGCCTCCAGTCGCAACTGCTGGAATCTCACCAATTCGCTGGGCACCCCGATTCCCAGCGCGCCGAGCGTGGGCTGCCACGACGCCACAGGTGCTGTGGCCGGCGGCCAGATCGGCTATCGCTGGCAGATCACCAATTGGGTGTTGGGCCTGGAAGCCCAAGGGGATTGGGCCAACCTGAAAGGCTCCAACACGAGTACGATCGGGACCTTTGGCGGCTTCCCGTTCGCCAACCAGACCAAGATCGACGCGCTCGGCCTGTTCACCGGCCAGGTCGGCTACGCCTGGAACAATGTGCTCTGGTACTTCAAGGGCGGCGCTGCCGTCACCCACGCCAAGTACAATGGCGTGGTGCAAACACCTGTCGGAGCTTTCCCGGCTGGGTTTGCGTTCGATCAGGCCACCGAGACCCGTTGGGGCGGTGCGGTCGGGACCGGTGCTGAATTCGGCTTTGCGCCGGGTTGGTCGGTTGCGATCGAATACGATCATCTCTTCATGGGTAGCAGCAGTTCGAACCTCTACAACACATCCGGAAGGTTCGATCGGACCCAGAGCATCAAGCAGGACGTCGACATGGGGACCGTCCGCGTGAACTACACGTTCGGCGGTCCGCTGGTCGCGAGGTATTGAGAGCAAATATAGTCGTTTGCGCCTGAAGGCCGAATCTCAAGGGCCCGAGAAGGGGATCAGGCTCGAGAGCGTCTGGCCCCGTCTCCCGAGCGCTGGACGCGCCGAAACGGAATTCGGTGAGCGAAGGTCGTCAGAAGCGCGGCGGCCCTATGCATCGCGCGGCCGCGCGCGTCCCGACGCCAGGACAGTGCCAAAGACGTGATCCCAGAACCCGGTTACGACGCCGAAATTGCCGGGAATGGGGTCGCGATGGTGACGGAGATGGCGGAGCCGGCAGCTCCGCAGCCAGGAATGTTCCGAAAGCTGCCAGCGATGAACGGCATCGTGAACCAGCAGATACGAGATGTAACCGACGATCAGGCCGCTTGTGCTCCCGCCTGCAATCTCGAGGTCCGCGAAGCGCGCGACCACGGCAAAGAATGACAAGAAAACAACCACGCTGACCCAGATCGGCGCCCCGACGAGGTCGCAGGGCCGCGCATGGTGCATGCCGTGGAGCTCCTTCAGGACAGGGACTTCATGGTAGACGAACCGGTGCACCAGATATTCGGCAAGCGTCCAGAGCATCGCTCCACACAAGGCGGCGAAGAGCCAACGCGGGTGCAATGCAAAGCCGCTGCTCTCGACATCGTAGAGCAGAAGGCCGGCGACGATGATCGGGTAGATGAACAGCTCGGCGTAGTAACTGATCTTACTATGATTCACGTCGTCCCCACACGCAACATAACGGACAGTGCGCGCCCCCAAGGAGATCAGCCGCAGGATTGGCGATCGCCGGCATCAACGTCCGTTGAAGACCTTGGTCTTGGGCACTGGATAGCGGAGTCGTGCGGCAGCAGCGTGACTGGACCAGACGTTCCGATGTCTACATAGCGAGCGCAAGCTGCAAGGGATTTGCGGACACGGAACGCGAGCGCCGTGACGTGCCAACCCCGCTCAATTCCGGCTTGCGTCCCACGTCACCGGCAGGTTCAGCAGTCCGCGGAAAGCCCAGCCGCCGATGCGGACCGGCTCGGTCTCGCTGATGCGCAGGTTCTTCAACCGCGCAAAAAGGGTCGGCAGCGCGACGTCAGCAATCATCGCCCGTGACGCCCAGGCGCCGGCGCAGAAGTGCGGACCGGCACCGAAGGCGATGCTCTTGGAGGTGTCGCGGCGGATATCGAACCTGTCGGGATCGGCAAAGTGGGTCTCGTCGCGGTTGGCCGAGCCGAACATCAGGAATACGCGCTCCTCCGGCGCGAAGGCGACATCCCGGATGATCCAGGGCTTTGCGATCCGGCGCGGCGACATCCCGATCGGCGAGATCCAACGGGCATATTCCTCGAAGGCCTGGATCCAGGGCACATACCCCTCGCGCGCCAGTGCCAGCTGATCGGGGTGGGTGAGAAGCGCCCAGACGGTGCCTGCGATGGCATCGCGCGGCTCGTTCTGGCCGCCGCTGATCGCAAGCTTGATGTTGGCGCGGACGCTCTCGATCGGCATGCCGGAGGCGAGCATGACGCCCAGCAGGCTCGCGTCCGGCGTCTTGGTCAGCACCGGCAGCATCTCGTCGATCGCGGCATCGATGCCGGCAGTGGCGGCGTGGCAGCGCGCTTCGACCGCGCCGTCGCCGGTGTAGTTGGCAATGCCGTCGATCATGGCCTGCGACCACGCATTCATGTCCTGAAATCGCATGTTGGTCAGGCCGGTGATCAGCTTGAGGCACTCGGCCGAGAACGGCATCGCGAAATCCCGCACCAGATCGACGTCTTCAGACGGATCCATCGCGTCGATCAGGCGATCGGCGTGCGCCTGGAACTGCTGCAGCCAGTGCAGCCTGACGGCTTTGGGCGAGACCGCCGGCGCGATCGCCTTGCGCTCGGCCATGTGCGCCTCGCCGTCCTTGCGCATCATGTTGTGGCCCATCAGCCGGTTCATCAGCCCGCCCGGCTGATGCGAGCTGAACACGTCGATCTGCTTCTCCGAGACGAAGATGTCGTCGCGGCTGCAGAGCAGGGTGCTGCCGAGCTGCGGCACGAAGGCGATCGGCGCCTCCCGCCGCATCCGCGCCAGCGCAGGGTAGGGGTCGGCCCAGAACGCGGCGACGTCGATATCGATCTGGGGAGCTGTGCTCACGGGCGGGCCTCCGGTCTGACCCGGGTGACGGTAAGCCGCAATGCTTACGTCGTCTGTCCCCGTGATTGGGGACAGCATGTCTCAATTGAGCGGAGGAGGGCTCGCCATCAGCCGCAGAGCGATCCCGAACAGTTCGTTCTGTGAGGCGATGTTGAGCTTCTGATAGGCGCGCTTGCGATAGGTGAAGGTCGAGTTCAGGCTGATGCCGAGATCGGCCGCGATGGCTTCGGAGCTGTAGCCGGACAGGATGCGCAGGCAGACCGCCTTCTCGCGCGAAGTCAGACTGGCGAGCGGCTCATGCGCCGCAAACAGCGCCGCCAGCTTCTGGGCCGGATCTGCCGCCGGAGCATCGGCCTGAAAATGCCGCGCCACGGCTGCGCTGACCAGGGGAGCAACCGTTCCGAGGCGCTGCCGCTCGTCGGCGCGGAAGCAACCTTGTGGGGCGGTCCGGTAGAAATTGACGTAGTAGCAGGCGCTCCCTGCCCAGATCGCGCAAGCCACTTTGTCGACGATCTCGGAGCTTTCGAAGAACAGCTTCCGATAGGCTCTCGCGTACATGCGGCGCGCGAAGCTCGGCAGCATGATGTGCCGGCAGCCCGACCTGGCGGCGAAGATCGCATCCCGGTTCGGGTCGGCGACGTGGAAATGCTCGGAATAGGCGGCCCCGAGGTCGGGGCCGATGCCGATATTGCCGACGCTCAGGGCCCAGCGCGCCGAGCGCTCGTCGTCGAACGCGAACACCATGCAGTGGCCGACGTTGGCCACGGCACCGAGCGCCTCGATCAGGACTTGCGGAAACGAGCTCTGCCCAATGGCGAGAACGACCGGGCTGACCGCGCCGGCCGCATCGATGAAAGCTCCTCGAGCTTCCATGCCTCTTCCTCCCGAATGGATCGTTTGAGCGAAGGCTAGCAGCAACGATGGCCGCTTGGAAGCGCGGGCCAGCCCGGGATGTCACCATCCACGGGGACAGACGCGAGCAGCCCGGACCGGTTAGCCTGGGCCGCTTGCAAGCGCTGGCCACATCAACGCGCCGACAGCGGCAGGCGAACGGGGAGGAACCGCCATGAGGCTCGGTCTGGCTGGACTATGCATGCTCGCAGCAATCGCGCTTGGCGCGTCCTGTGCCCGAGCCGAGATCAAGGTCGGTATTGTCGTGTCTGCGACCGGGCCCGGATCGGCGCTCGGCCAGCCGCAGCTCAAGACTGTTGCTGCGCTGCCAAAGGAGATCGCAGGGGAGACCATCACCTACATCGTGCTCGACGACGAGTCGGACAGCGTGAAAGGGCTTCAGAACGCGCGGCGCCTCGTCATCCAGGACCGCGTCGACGTTCTCATCGGCTCGTCGCTGACCCCCGTCACCATGCCGATGCTGGACGTCGCGCTCGAAAGCAAAACGCCGCTGTTGTCGATGGCGGCATCGACCGCGATCGTGCAGCCGATGGACGACAAGCGCAAATGGGCCTTCAAGGTGGTTCCGAACGACGACCTCATGGCCAAGGCCATTCTCAAGCACATCGTCCGATCCGGCATCAAGACGCTCGGCTATATCGGCGTCTCCGACGGCTATGGCGAAGGCTACTACCAGGAGATCAGCCGGCTGGCGCCTGAGCTGGGACTGACGATCACCACGCATGAAGTCTATGCGCGCGCCGACACCAGCGTAACCGGCCAGGCGCTGAAGGTGATCTCGACCAATCCGGAGGCGGTCTTCATCGCGTCCGCAGGCACGCCGGCGGTGCTGCCACAGCAGGCGCTGCGTGAGCGCAACTACGCGGGCAGGATATTCCAGACCCACGGTGTCGCCACCCAGGAGTTCATCAACCTCGGCAAGGACAACGTGGAGGGCGCGGTGTTCGCCGGCGAGGCCTTCTCGATTGCGGATGATCTTCCCGCCGACAGCCCGTTCCGGCGCGCCACCGAAGATTTCGTCTCGGCCTACCAGGCTGTGAACGGCAGTAAGCCGAACATCTTCGCCGCGCATCTGTGGGATACTGTGGCGCTGTTGAAGCGGGCCATCCCCGTCTCGCTCAAGGCTGCATCTCCCGGGACCGCGGAGTTTCGCGCGGCGCTGCGCGACGCGCTCGAACGCAGCAAGGACGTTTATCTCAACAACGGGCTCTCGAACATGAGCCCGACCGATCACAACGGCTACGACGAGCGCTCCGCCTTCCTGATCAAGGTCGAAGGTGGGAGATTCCGGCTGGCGCAGTAACCGGTAGCGCTAGCAGCTCTTCTGCTGTATATGCTGGATACAAGTGCAAGTGGTCGTCGACGTCCTGCTGTATTTGACGTCGTAATAGGGAAAGCTCGACGTGCTGGGACTGTTGGTCGAGCAGCGCGGAAACAGATAATAGCTGTCTGACAGCCTCACGTTGCCCACGACCCCGGAACCGAGATTGGGCTTGTAGCTATAGAAGACCTCGGCCAGGATCAGCGAGATGTTGGCGTTGACCGGCGTGGTGTCTGAGGTGAACGCCGATAGCGTCATCTGCTGATTGACAGGCCTCGCGCCCGTCGAACTGGTTGACTCGCTCCATTGCACGGTCGCATTGCCATTGCTGTCGGTCGAGACTTCGGACACCGTGACCGTAATCAGCGAGCCATTGCTGTCCGTAATCGGATAGGGCGCCATGATTGCCGTGGCAGCTCCTAGAATGGCTTGCATCCGGGTCCCGGAGACCTGCGTGTTCTGGGCAATCATGTCGGCGACGCTGTGCGACGTTTCGCTGACCTTGACGTTGACGGCCAACCCGTTCCCGAGTTCGACGCCGCCGAGGAGAAGCAACAGCATGAAAGGCAGCACGATCGCGAACTCGGTCGCCGCCACCGCTCTGACGTCGGTCCACAGGTCCCGCACACGGAATGACAGGCCGGCGAGCATAGTAAACTCCTTAAGAGGACGGCTCATTCTGGAAGGCGGCGGAAGCCATGATCAGCCGGTTGCCGCTGGAGATGTTCGAGAGGTTGAAACCGAGCGGTCCCAGCATGACCGGCCAGATGTACATCACCCGGAGAACGACGATATCGCCGGCCGTGCCGGGATTGAATTGCATATTGTTGACGTTTCCTTGGGCGTCATAGCTCGGCGTGAGCAATGAGGTGTCAGCTGTCGACCACGCATTGGCAACGCGCAAGTCGACCATCAAGCCGCTGCAGTTGAAGAAGATGCGGATCTTAGTGCAGACCTGCTGCTGGAATACGGTCTGAGACATGTTCTGCGTCTGCACCTGTCCGGTTTTGACAAGGCGCGCGGATTGAATCACGACCTCCTCCAGCAGCTCCTGAGCGAAGAAGACCAGGAACGTCTGAAACAGCGCGATGATGAGTGCCAGAAATGGCGCGGCAACCAGGGCGAATTCGACGGCGGTGGCGCCCTTGCTGTCCCTGAGGAACGCGGCGCAGCTGTTTCCGCCTCCGTTCTTTGATACGAGGTCCGGTTCAGTCATGGGCTGATCCTACTGCACGAGGCTGGCCGTGCTCGACGCGACCTTGAGGAAGAGATTGGTCAGGGCGGTCGAGATGTCGCCGCCGGTCTGAACATCCGCGAACAGGCCGGGCGAGGCGCACGATTGCAACCGTTGTGCGATCGTGCCCTTCGAGGAAGACGGGTTGTTGAACTGCGCTATCTTGGTGTCGTACCAATTCTGGCCCGTCAGTTGGAGATACTCAGTGTAGAGAATCGCGATTCGAATGCCCTTGTTCTTGATGGTGTCGCATATCGCGGTATTGAGTGGCTGCTGACATCTATACTTCGAGCCCGCGGCCGGGAGGGGATAGGTGGCAGCTGGGTCGCAGTTCGAACTGCCGGTGACGAGCTTGTCCTCAACGCCGTCGGTGACGAGGAAAACCACTTCTTGCGGCGTATCGCCGGACTGATTGGTGCCGGTCCCCGGGTTTGGCATGATGGTGTTCACGCCTGAGAGCGCGCCGGAAATGTCCGTTCCATAGTCGGTGTTGCAACTGCCGAGGATAACGCAGTTCTGGTGGTCGACCGTCAGAAGCTGAATGTTCGAGATTTGGGTGCCGGCCGTCGTCGGCGTCGTAAGCGTTTGAATCGTGTTCAATTTGTAGTCGAAAGTATAGATGGCCGCCTTGTATGTCGTATTGTTGAGCGCCGACATGCACTGCATGACGCCACCGGTGACACTCGTCTGGGGGCACGACCACGGCCCGACTAGCAATTGCTTGACGGCGCTCGACACCAGGTCGATGCGCAGCGTGATGTTGTTCGAGCGCGCGATGCTGAGGTTGTCGACGGTCGCTGGGGGGTTGTCGGAATTCGGATGCACCTCATGACAGGCGAAGCCGCAACTCTTTGAGCCAGATGGCTGACTTGCGGTTGCGGTGATGAGGTTGTTGATATCGGTCTGGGTCGCTGCGATCGCCATCGACGGCGAGACATCCAACAGCAAATAGAAGTTCATGTTGGGCGCGCTCGAGGCCATGGCCACTGCCGAGCCTTTGAGCGCCCATGCCTGAGCGCCGAGAAACGACGGAAAATTATTGATGGATTGCGCGTTATAGGAAATTGTGATCTTGCGCTGCAGGCCGCTATCCGCGACCGTGACCGTGGGCACCGGAACCGAGACCAGACCCGGAATATTGGCCTTCGCCGCAAACACGGCTGCTGCTGTGTCCTGGACGACAGAGGCGTTGGTCTGGGTCAGCATCGCCGGTCGAACGGCGGCGATTGCTGCCGCATCCGCGGCCGCGTCCAGCTGCTCCTGCTTGCGCACAGCCTGGGTGTAGTCGAGCGCCATGCCCAACAGATAGATGGTCGGCACCATCATGAGCGCGAACATGATGGCGACGTTGGCCTCACGATGTCTTGCGAAGCGCAGCAGCAAGCCGCGTAGCATGATCTTCACCCTCTTTGCCGTTCCTGCGGGAGACACGTTTCTCTGCATTTCCCGAAATCGCGGATCGAAGAAGGCAGTCATCTATCCCCCTCCGCCGGTCGTTCTCGGCAGGGTTTAGACTATGGGGATCACCCGTTAAGCGATGCTTACTGGCATAACGCGAACAGGCCCGACCCGGGATTTGGGCCGCGCCTGGCGAACGCGTAGCATCAACGAAGCCTGAATAATTTGGCGAAGATTGTCGCTAGTTTGCTTTGATCTCGCGGACTTCACGCGCGGCATTTGGAGTTCGGATTTCCTGTGCCGACCACGATACCTCTAACCTGGAGAACTGAACGAAGAGTAACGATGCGCGGAATGAACTGGCGCAGCTTCTAACGAGTGCAATCGCGCGAGACCAATTCGGGGCGGGTTGCGCGTCATCGATTGTCGGGCGACGGCAGGGCAGCCATCGTCCGCCTCATCCCAGCCTTTGATCCCGCGCATCCTGCGTGGTCTCGGACGCCGACTTGGTGGCGGCTTTCTCCACGCCCTTCTCGGCACCCTTGCGGCTTGCGATGGCCGCGACCTTGCGGCCCGAGATCTCGCTGCCGGCGTCGTCGGGCATCTGCCAGAATAGGATGGACGACAGCGCGGAAATGATTGCGACCACGACAAAGGCCGGCGCAAAGGACGAGGCGCTGAGTTCGCTCGCGTCGTGCAGCCACATCGTCGTTTCGACCGAAAATGCGCCGACCGCGACACCTGCCGATAGCGCGAGCTGCTGGCCGACGGCGGTCAGCGTGGTCGCGCGGCTCATCTGTACGGTCTCGACCTCGGCATAGGCCACGGTGTTGATCGCGGTGAACTGCAGCGAACGGAAGAAGCCGCCGACCACCAGGATGATCAGGATCAAGAGCAGGGGTGTGTGCGGTGTGAACAACGCACAGGCTGCAAGGAAAACCGAGGAGGTCAATGCATTGATCGTCATCAGATGGCGGAAACCGAAAGCCTTGATGATGCGCGCCGCCAGGGCCTTCATTCCCATTGCGCCCGCCGACGAGCCGAAGGTGACGAGGCCCGACTGGAACGGAGACAGGCCGAAGCCGATCTGCATCAGGAGCGGCAGCAGGAACGGCAGTGCGCCGATGCCGAGGCGAAACATGAAGCCGCCGATCAGGCTGGCACGCAGGGTCGGCAGGCGCAGCATCGAGAAGTCCAGCACCGGCGAATTGGTGCGGCGCGAATGCATCACGTAGAGCGTCATCGAGATGGCGCCGACTGCGATCAGGGCTGCGACCACCGACCAGGGCAGCAGGTTAAGGCCTGCCACCGAGAGCCCGAATGCAATGCCGGCAAGCCCGATGCCCGCCAACACCATGCCGTAGAGATCGAATGGTTCGGGATTGTCGCTCTTGATCGGGGCGATCACGCGCAGCGCCAGTGCAATGCCGGCAAGCCCGATCGGGATGTTGATCAAGAAAATCCAGTGCCAGGAGAAATAGGTGGTGATGAAGCCGCCGAGCGGCGGTCCGATGACGGGGCCGATCAGCGCGGGGACCGTGACCCAGGCCATGGCGCCGACCAGCGCGCTCTTGTCCACGGAACGCAAGAGGACAAGACGCCCGACCGGGGTCATCATCGCCCCGCCGATGCCTTGCAGGATGCGGGCGAACACGAAATTCGACACCGACTGCGACAGCGCGCAGCCGATCGAGCCGAGGATGAAGACGACCACCGCGAGACTGAAGACCTTGCGCGCGCCGAACCGGTCGGCGGTCCAGCCGCTCGCCGGGATGAAGACGGCAAGCGAGAGCAGATAGGAGGTGATGGCGAGCTTGAGCGTCAGCGGGCTGGTGCCGATATCGGCCGCGATCGCCGGCAGCGACGTCGCGATCACAGTGGAGTCCATGTTTTCCATGAACAGGGCGGCGGCGACGATCAGCGGGATGACGCGTTGCTTATTCATCAAAGGTCGGGCTTGACGGGGACGAGGGGCGGCGGGCAGGGCGGGCTTATCACCGTGCCGCGGTGGGCACCATTGCGCTGTCGGCATGGCCTCGCGCGGGCGAAGCAGCGGCGGGCCTTGGCTGACCTGAAACTTCCGCCTCGGAATCAAGCGTCCCGTGATATTTTGTTCCACTGCACGCCTGGATTTCAGTGCGCCGGGCGCGAGCGGCGTCTCCGGCCCGCATTTGCTGGATTCCGGCGGCACGGCCCTTTGATTCGTCACAGGCCCATGCTATCGACCCGCGTCAACCCCATTGATGGGCATCGATTCGACGGCGGGCCGCAGGGTTCGCCGGTAGCGGCGCTCATCCGAATTCGCAGGCGGCATCAGCCGCAGACAAGGAGTTGACGATGGCGACCGTCCAGGGACTTCGCGAAGCGTTTACGTTCGATGACGTGCTGCTCAAGCCGGGCCTGTCGGACGTGCTTCCCTCCGAGGTCGATATCCGCTCGCACGTGACGCGGGCGATCCCTTTGAACATTCCGATCATGGCCTCCGCCATGGATACCGTGACCGAGGCCAAGATGGCGATCGCGATGGCGCAGGCCGGCGGTGTCGGCGTCATCCACCGCAATTTCGATCCCGAAGGCCAGGCTGCGCAGGTGCGGCAGGTCAAGAAGTTCGAATCCGGCATGGTGGTGAACCCGCTCACCATCGGCCCGGACGCGACCCTCGCCGATGCGATGGCGCTGATGAACGACCACGGCTTCTCCGGCATTCCCGTGGTGGTCGGCGGCGGCAAGGGCATCCCCGGCAAGCTGGTCGGCATCCTCACCAATCGCGACGTCCGTTTCGCCACCGATCCTCGCCAGAAGATCTCCGAGCTGATGACGCATGAGAACCTGGTCACGGTGCGCGAGGGCGTCGGCCAGGACGAGGCCAAGAAGATCCTACACAAGCATCGCATCGAGAAGTTGCTGGTGGTCGACGAACAGTATCGCTGCGTCGGTCTGATCACCGTGAAGGACATGGAGAAGGCGGTGGCGCATCCGCTGGCCTGCAAGGATTCGCAAGGCCGCCTGCGCGTGGCCGCGGCCACGACGGTCGGCGAGGGCGGTTTCGAGCGCACCGAGCGGCTGATCGATGCCGGTGTCGATCTGGTGGTGGTCGACACCGCCCATGGCCACTCCTCGCGAGTGCTGGAGGCGGTCAACCGCATCAAGCGGCTGTCCAACGAGGTGCAGGTGATCGCAGGCAACATCGCGACCCGCGATGGCGCGCAGGCATTGATCGATGCCGGCGCGGACGCGGTCAAGGTCGGCATCGGCCCGGGCTCGATCTGCACCACCCGCATCGTGGCCGGTGTCGGCGTGCCGCAGCTCACCGCGATCATGGAATCGGTGGAGGCGGCGAAGAAGGCTGGCGTGTCGGTCATCGCCGATGGCGGCATCAAATATTCCGGCGATCTCGCCAAGGCGCTCGCCGCCGGTGCCGATGTCGCCATGGTCGGCTCGCTGCTCGCCGGCACCGACGAGACGCCGGGCGAAGTGTTCCTGTGGCAGGGCCGCTCCTACAAGGCCTATCGCGGCATGGGCTCGGTCGGTGCGATGGCGCGCGGCTCGGCCGACCGCTATTTCCAGCAGGATATCAAGGACACGCTGAAGCTGGTGCCTGAGGGCATCGAGGGCCAGGTGCCGTATAAGGGCCCGGTCGGCAATGTGATGCATCAGCTCGCCGGGGGCTTACGCGCCGCCATGGGCTATGTCGGCGCCAAGGATCTCAACGAGTTTCACGAGAAGGCCGAGTTCGTCCGCATCACCGGCGCGGGCCTGCGCGAAAGCCACGTCCACGACGTGACCATCACCCGCGAGAGCCCGAACTATCCGGGCGGGGCGTAAGGAACGGGGCGCCATTTACTCCGTCATTCCGCGGCACGCGAAGCGTGAACCCGGAATCTCGAGATTCCGGGTTCGATGCTTCGCATCGCCCGGAATGACGGCTTCCTAATAAGGATCCGCTTCGCTACCGTGACCGCCACGAAACCCCAGCGGAGGAAACAACAATGGCCCAAGCCAAGCGCATCATTCTCGCATCGCGTCCGGTCGGCGAACCCAAGCCCAGCGACTTCCGTCTTGAAGACTGCGCGGTGCCCGAGCCGGGTGCGGGCGAGGTGCTCTTGCGCACGATCTGGCTGTCGCTCGATCCCTATATGCGCGGGCGCATGAGCGATGCCGCGTCCTATGCCAAGCCGGTGCCGGTCGGCGGCGTCATGGAAGCCGGCACCGTGAGCGAGGTCATCGCCTCCAACAATCCGAACTTCGCACACGGCGACATCGTGCTGTCGCGCGCCGGCTGGCAGACGCATGCGCTGTCGGATGGCACCGGCCTGCGCAAGATCGATCCCGCACTCGCGCCGATCTCGACCGCCGTCGGTGTGCTCGGCATGCCCGGCATGACGGCCTATACCGGCCTGCTCGACATCGGCCAGCCCAAGCCGGGCGAGACCGTGGTCGTCGCGGCCGCCTCCGGCGCGGTCGGCTCGGCAGTCGGCCAGATCGCCAAGATCAAGGGCGCACGCGCCATCGGCATCGCCGGCGGCAAGGACAAATGCGACTACGTGAAAAACGAGTTCGGCTTCGATGACTGCATCGATCACCGCAATCCCGATCTCGCAGCGAAATTGAAGGACGCCTGCCCGGATGGCATCGACGTCTATTTCGAAAATGTCGGCGGCGCGGTGTTCGACGCCGTGTTTCCGCTGCTCAATGCCTTCGCGCGGATTCCGGTCTGCGGTCTGATTGCACAGTACAACGACACCCAGTCGGTGGCGCCGAAATGGGCCGGCGCCTTGATGCGCAATGTGCTGACCAAGCGCCTCACCATCCGCGGCTTCATCGTCTCCGACTTCGCCGCACGCCACGGCGATTTCCTGCGCGACATGTCCGGCTGGGTGCGCGACGGCAAGGTCAAGTATAAGGAGTTCGTGACGGAAGGCCTCGAAAATGCGCCGGACGCCTTCATGGGCCTGTTGAAGGGCGCCAATTTCGGCAAGCAGCTGGTCCGGGTCGGGCCGGATAAGGCCTGAGCCACACTTGATGTGAAAGTTCAGCGCGAGGCAAAAAGCACGGGAACCGCGGAGGCTTGTCGGGAGTCGCTTGGGAACCGGTTCAAACACGGGTGGCCCGGCATGCCGGGCCACACACCTTCCCAGGGGATTTGCAATGTCACTCACCATGGTTCTGCTGCCCGTCTTCGTCGAGGTCGGACTTACCTTCGCGCTTCTGTTCTGGACCCGGGGCCGCACCAGGCCCGCGGACGCCGGCGACGAGTTCGGCCTGCCGACGCTGTTCTACGCCCTGATCGCGTTGGCGCTGCCGCTGCGCCATGCCGATCTCGTGATCGTGCTGTTGTCCTGGGTGTTCGTGGTGACCCGCTTCGTCCATGCCGGGCTGGTCAGCGGCACCAAGGACGGCGGCCGCCAGCGGTCGCTGGCCTGGGTTGCGTCGGCCCTGGTGTTGCTGGCGATGTGGCTGTATTTCGCCCTCAAGATTCTTCTTCTGATCTAGCACTGGACGACCTTGAATGACGCCTGCAGCCCGGCTCTCCGCCGCCATCGAATTGATCGACACCATCGAGGCCCAGCGCGCGCCTGCGGCCAAGGCTCTGAAGGATTGGGGCACCAGCCACCGCTTCGCCGGCTCCGGCGACCGGGCCGCCATCGCAGGCCTGGTGTGGGACGTGCTGCGCCGGCGCGCCTCCAGCGCCTACGTGATGGAGGACGACAGTCCCCGCGCGCGCGTGCTCGGCATGCTCAAGGTCGAGCGCGGGCTCGACGTGCCGACCATCGAGGCCCTGTGCGACGGCGGCCGTTTTGCACCGGCGCCGCTGACCGACGCGGAGCGCGACGCGCTGGCTTCGCGCACGCCTGAGAGCGCGCCGTCGCCTGTCGCGGGCGACTATCCCGAATGGCTCGATCCCTATCTCGCCGCCGTGTTCGGCGAGGACCGCGCCGCGGAGGCCGCGGCCATGGCCAGCCGGGCGCCGCTGGATCTGCGCGTCAACACGCTGAAGGCGGGGCGCGAGAAGGTGCTGAAGTCTCTTGCTCATCTCAAGGCCCGACCGACGCCGTGGTCGCCGATCGGCCTGCGCATCGAGCTCGGCGCCGACGCCCGCAATCCCGGCGTTCACGCCGAGGAGGACTTCATCAAGGGCAACATCGAGGTGCAGGACGAGGGCTCGCAGCTCGCGGCGCTGTTCACGGCGGCGAAACCCGGCGAGCAGGTGATCGATCTCTGCGCCGGCGCCGGCGGCAAGACGCTGGCGCTGGCCGCGATGATGCAGGGCAAGGGCCGGCTGATCGCGACCGACCAGGACAAGCGGCAGCTGGCGCCGATCCATGAGCGGCTGTCGCGCGCCGGCGTCCACAATGCCGAGGTCCGCTCCCCGAAAGGCGAGGAGGAGCCGCTCGCCGACATCAAGGCCTCCGCCGATCTGGTCGTGATCGACGCGCCCTGCACGGGCACCGGCACCTGGCGCCGCAACCCGGACGCCAAATGGCGCATGCGCCCGGGCGCGCTCGAAATCCGCTTGAAGGATCAGGCCGAAGTGCTGAATCGCGCGTCCGCCATGGTGAAGCCGGGTGGCCGCATCGCCTACATCACCTGCTCGGTGCTGAACCCTGAGAACGGCGAGCAGATCCGTGCCTTCGTCGCGCGGCATCCTGAGTTCGCGTGTCTGCCGCCGGAGCAGACCGCCAGCGTGTTGTGGGACAAGGCGGAGGATTTCGCACAAGCCGCGCTGGCCTCGCCCGAGGGCTGGCTGATGACCCCGCGCCGCACCGGCACGGATGGGTTCTTCGTGGCGGTGCTGAAGAGGCGGCCGTAATCCACCCTCGCTGTCGTCCCCCGCCGCGCAGGCGGGGACCCAGTATTCCACCGCTATTTGTGATTGACCGAGAGGCTGCGGCGTACTGAATACCCCGCCTCCGCGGGGTATGACGGCTTCGAGGGTCAGTCGTCCCGTCGCGCACTCATCCTCTCACACCGTCATTCCGGGGCGCGCGGAACGCGCGAGCCCGGAATCTCGACATTGTCTTGCCCTTCAAGCTCGGGAGTCCGGGTTCGGTCCTGGCGGACCGCAATAGCTCCATGGGTGGGCACGCTTGCGCTTTGCCCACCCTGCAAGACCGCGGATGGGGTAGGGTCCGTGGCCGCAATTCGATGGCGGACCTCTGGAGCAATGCGCGTGATAGATGAGCGAGGTCATGTCCTGCTGGCGCTGCTCGCGATCGGGGTCACGCTGATCTTCGTCGGAGCCGTCTATTGGTCCCTGGCCGCCATCGTCCGCGCGCTTGCGACCGGACGGGTCCGTATGCCGAACACGGACGAGGGCGATCCGGTCTGGCGCTATCGCGACAGCGATCCGGTGTCGTTCTGGATCAATCTGGCGATCAAGCTGGCCGCTGCGGTGCTGTCCCTCTACATCCTATTTGGTATTTTTATACCTCTATGGTTTAACGCTCTGCAATAGCACCCGACGCGATCGGGCGGGCCGCTCGGATCGCCCGTTGCGCCCGAAATGCGGGGACGGCGCGGCAACTGCGGCGGAGAGGGTTGCGGGGCGGCCTGTCGTCGCGTACCTCCTTGTCATGACAGCCCCACAAGATTCCAGCGATCCGACGCTCCACGTGGCCTCGGCGCATGACAAGATTCTGATCGTCGATTTCGGCAGCCAGGTCACCCAGCTGATCGCCCGCCGGGTGCGCGAAGACGGCGTCTATTGCGAGATCGTGCCGTTCCAGAAGGCGGAGGCCGCCTTTTCCGAGATGAAGCCGAAGGCCGTGATCCTCTCCGGCGGCCCGGCCTCGGTGCTCGACGACAACGCTCCCTCGGTGCCGTTGCCGATCCTCAACGCCGGCGTCCCCGTGCTCGGCATCTGCTATGGCGAGCAGACCATGGCGCAGCAGCTCGGCGGCACCGTCGAGGGCGGGCATCATCGCGAGTTCGGCCGCGCCACCATCGAGGTCACCGACGATTGCGCGCTGTTCGAGGGAGTGTGGGAGAAGGGCGGCCGCTACGAGGTCTGGATGAGCCACGGCGACCGCGTCACCAAGCTGCCGGACGGCTTTCGCGGCGTGGCGAAGGCGCAGGGCTCCCCGATCTCGGTGATCGCCGATGATGCGCGCAAGTTCTACGCGATGCAATTCCACCCCGAGGTGGTGCACACGCCTGATGGCGCCAGGCTGATCCGCAATTTCGTCCGCAAGGTCGCCGGCCTCTCCGGCGACTGGACCATGCGTGCCTTCCGCGAGGAGGCGATCGAGAAGATCCGCGCCCAGGTCGGCAAGGGCAGGGTGATCTGCGGCCTCTCCGGCGGCGTCGATTCTGCCGTCGCCGCTGTGCTGATCCATGAGGCGATCGGCGACCAGCTCACCTGCGTGTTCGTCGATCACGGCCTGCTCAGGCTGAACGAGGCCGAGACCGTCGTCGACCTGTTCCGGCATCACTACAACATCCCACTGGTGCATGTTGATGCCTCGAAGCTTTTCCTCGGCGAGCTCGCCGGCGTCACCGATCCCGAACAGAAGCGCAAGACCATCGGCAAGCTCTTCATCGACGTGTTCGATGCCGAAGCCAAGAAGATCGGCGGCGCCGACTTCTTAGCTCAAGGCACGCTCTACCCTGACGTGATCGAGAGCGTCTCCTTCACCGGCGGCCCATCGGTGACCATCAAGTCGCACCACAATGTCGGCGGTCTTCCTGAGCGCATGCACATGAAGCTCGTCGAGCCCTTGCGCGAACTGTTCAAGGACGAGGTGCGCGCGCTTGGCCGCGAGCTCGGCCTCCCCGAAATCTTCGTCGGCCGCCATCCATTCCCGGGCCCGGGCCTCGCCATCCGCTGCCCCGGCGACATCACGAAAGAGAAGCTCGACATCCTGCGCCAGGCCGACGCGGTCTATATCGACGAGATCCGCAAAGCCGGCCTCTACGACACCATCTGGCAGGCCTTCGCGGTGCTCTTGCCGGTCAAGACCGTCGGCGTCATGGGCGACGGCCGCACCTACGACTACGTCGTAGGCCTGCGCGCGGTGACCTCGACCGACGGCATGACCGCGGACTTCTATCCGTTCGATATGAAGTTTCTGGGCGCGACCGCCACGCGCATCATCAACGAGGTGAAGGGCGTCAACAGGGTGGTGTATGACGTGACGTCAAAGCCGCCAGGGACGATTGAGTGGGAGTGAGGGGGATACTGTGGCGTAGGACGGGACAGTCCGGGACACCGGAGCGAATTGCACGCGGCCAAAAGGCATCAATAGAGGTCGAACGATCCTACTCGAACCAGCCGCACCGTCCGATTTCCGATCGGCACCGGATATTCGCGCTACGCTCCGATAGGTTGGCTTGGTGCCAGGGGCGGACATAAGTCGAAACAGGATCGAACGGGCGCCGTCGCTATGGCGATAGTGATGTCAACGCGGGTCACTCTGTTCGCCATCGACCGATACTTCGGGTTCGTGCTCTGGAGCGAAATGAAAATGGAGTTTGGCGCCGTCAAATGAGAACCGATATCTGGTCTTTCGGCCCTGCCCCAGACCTTCCGAGTCGATCTCGAAGGTCTGCCTGTTCAGCCACGTTCCCTTGAGGGCCGGAATATGACCGGGGTTGAGGCCATTGAGCGCCGGCGCGCCTTGGCGAAAAAGCCCATTGAGCCCGATCGGTGCGCGATAGGTGACCGAGGCATTGGGTGGGTATTTTAAGGATGACGCGTATTCAAGTGGGTATTTTGAGGATGACGCGTATTCAAGATGCGGATTCGGGCCAGTCAAAAACAGGGTCAGTGACTTCAGTCCGAGATCGTTATCCGGGAATTTGTAAGTCTTGCCCGAAATCATGGAAGCAAGCTCGGGCGTCGGACTGACGGCGCTCGGCTTTTCGACAGCAGCATCCTTGATCGTATTCGCCAGCAGGTCAGCGCCGTCCGGGTTAGGCGGGAGTGCCGCCTCGGACTTGACCGTCGCGGCAACGCCACCGATCAGGGTTCTGAACCGGACATACTCCCGGGCGGTAGTCACCGCCACGACATCCAGGTCGGGAAACACAAAGATGTCCTGGCCATTGAGGCCGCTCGCCATGAAAACGTGCTTGTCGGGGAATACCCAAATGAAATTTGAGTAGCTCAGATTCGGATCATCCGACGCATGCGTGTTCAGGAGCGTGTGGCTCAGGACATCTGCCCAACCGGGTGGAAGGAGCTGCTTCCCCTCCCACTGCCCGTGGCGCAAATACAAATAGCCGATCTTCGCCATGTCGCGGGGTAGCAGGGTCAGAAACCCGTCCCCGATCGAGAGGCCTTCAGGTTCACGCTCCCAGTGCCAATTGGTGATGCCCAATGGCTCAAAGAGCTTTTCCCGCGCGTAATCTTCGGCAAGCTTGCCGGTCAGGCGGGTGATGATCGCGGAAACGAGATTGGGGTCGCCGTTGGAGTAGTTGAAAATTTCTCCAGGCACGCGAGCCATCGCGCGATCAAGAATGAACTGGGTCCAATTGGAGCTTCGGTACATTTCGTGCAGCGTTATCTCCTCTTCGCCCTGGAATCCCTGCGTCCAATCGAGCCCAGACGTCATGTCCAAGAGATCTTGGACCGTGATCGCCTGTTTTCTGTCATCGACATTCGCAACGCGGCGATCGGAGAAGAAATCCAGCATCGGGTGATCGAGACGGTCGAGCACACCGTCCTTGTACATGATCCCGACCAGCGTGCCGATGACCGCTTTTGTCGAAGAGAAGATTTCGTGCTGAAGGTTCCCCGTGTAGGGCGCGTAATATGCTTCGGTGACGATCCGTCCGTGGCGCACGACGAGGAGGCTATCGAAGTCGTGACTTTCCCCATAGGCGACCAGCTTCGCGAGCGCCGCCGAATCCATGCCTTGCTCTTCCGGCGTGGATGTCAGCCATTCGCTCGTCGGCCACACCGATTGATCTGTGTTCTCGGCGCGGACAGATCCGGGATGCGCGACCGCCAACAGGGCGCTCAGGCTCAACGCCGCGCTCAAACAGAAGCGGTCTCGAATTGCCATGCGAGCTGTTCCTTTCTCCGGCAAACGCGGCACCCGCATATTGTCGGTGCGCTCGCCGCAATGCGTGAAGGTCCCCGGGAACGCTTGTGCAGCGGAACCCGAGGTCAGTCTCCGGCTGTTGGTCGATGGCAATGGACAAAGACATACGGTCAGATAGTCGAAGGCGGGATCTTAATCCAGTTGATCGTCGTTGCCAGGGCTGACGGTCTTTTTGCCGATCGGGTCTGGCCAGCCATTCTTGCAGAGCGCGCGAGAATCGACCGATCGATGCCGATAGTCCCTGAAACCGAGCAGATTCGAAATCGACGGAATTCGTCTTTGAAGTCAAGAGCGGAAATCTCTGACGGATCGGCCAGACGGTTCTCTGTCGTGTGCGGAAGAAGTTTGCGCCGATAAATCAACGCGATATTATGGCTCAAAACAATCGAGTGGGAGTGAGGGGGAGTACTGCGAAGCAAAATCGGATAGCGCAGCGTGTGAAAGGCGGCGCTATCTCAGCGGTAGTCGTCGATCGCCTCAATTCTACTTCGCGCACAGCGCATCAGCGATGTGATCGCGCTTCCGCCATCGCAGCTTCATAGGCGGACTGCAGCTGAGCCAATACCGAAACCTTAGGTCGCGGCGCACTCAGATGGAGGTGCCGTAGCTCCTCCATGAACTTCGACCAAAGCTTCGGGCCGCCTTCTTCGAGGATCTGCGCGCGCACGGAGAGTTCCTTTGAGACCGGTGTGTGGCGCCGACCCCAGGCGCCCATTTGGGCGAGCAAAGGGACAAGTTGAATGGCGGGTTCTGTCAGGCTGTAGATCGCTTTCTGCTTATGGGTTGGGTCGTCGCGGCGAGAGATGAGGCGCGCGTTCTCAAGACGTCTTAGCCTGTCGGCAAGGACATTCGAGGCGATCCCTTCCTCTGATTGCGTGAGCAACGCGCGGAAGTGGCGGCGATTTCCAAACATCAAGTCACGAATGACGATCAGGCTCCACCGGTCGCCCAGCGTTTCCAACGTCAGATTGATGGGACACCCCGAGCGGTGGGCAAGCATGGCGGACTCCAGAAAAACTGCTTGCGATATAGGAGCAGTCTTGGTATCCAGCAACTGGTTGTGAATAACAATCAGTGAGGAAATTATGACGAGGGTGCGCGTCGCAGGCTTTTCGATCTCGCTCGACGGCTTCGGAGCGGGGCCGGAGCAAAGCCTTGAAAATCCGCTCGGCAAGCGTGGGCGGGAGTTGCATCAGTGGATATTCGGCACACGCATGTTCCGGGCAATGATCGGCGAAAGCGGAGGCTCGGATGGCATTGATCAGGCTTACGCACACCGTTCAATGGATGGGTTCGGCGCCTTCATCCTCGGCCGCAATATGTTCGGGCCGATCCGCGGTCCTTGGCCGGACAACAGTTGGAAGGGCTGGTGGGGCGACAACCCACCCTACCATGCACCGACTTTCGTGCTGACGCACTATCCGCGGGATCCGATCGAGATGGAAGGCGGGACCACCTTCTTCTTCGTGACCAACGGGATTGCGGAGGCCTTGGAGCAGGCGAAGCTTGCCGCCAATGGTCGCGACGTGAAGATCGGCGGTGGCGTCGAGACGGTGCGCCAATATCTTCTCGCCGGACTAATTGACGAACTGCATTTCGCATTGTCCCCGGTCGTGCTTGGGCAAGGCGAAGCGATGTTTGCTGGGATCGATCTGCCGGCGCTTGGCTACCGCGTCACCGAACATCAGGCGACCGAGCACGCGACCCACATCGTTCTCAGCCGATAGGAATCCACGATTTCATTCTGTTGGGACGAAGGCCGCAATTAGCGGCCTACAAAGTGATGACGTTGAGTATGTAGGATGGGTTGAGCCGAAGGCGAAACCCATCAGCTAAATGATTAGTCTCGATGGGTTTTGCTGACGCTCAACCCATCCTAGGAGCTAAGCGACGAAGCGGACCACGCCGCCGTCCACGCGCAGCGCCGCGCCAGTCGTCGCGGAGGCCTGCTCCGAGCAGGCGTAGACGATCATGCTGGCGACCTCGTCGGTCGTCGCGAATCGTTTGATGAGCGTGGTTGGGCGCATCGCCGCTAGGAAGCCCTGCTCGGCTTCCTCCTGCGTTATTCCGTTCGCCTCGGCCTGCTTCGCCATGAAGTCGCCCAGGATTTCGGACCGGGTCGGTCCCGGTAGAACGGCGTTGACGGTGACGCCCGTACCCGCAACCGCCTCGGCAAGCCCACGCGAGACCGCGAGCTGCGCGGTCTTGGTCATACCGTAATCGAGCATCTCCTTGGGAATGTTGACCGCGGATTCGCTGCTGACGAACACGACACGACCCCAGCCTTCCGCCACCATGCGCGGCAGGTATTGGCGCGCCATGCGGACGCCGCTCATCACGTTTAACTGAAACAGGCCGAGCCAGTCCTCGTCGGGGATTTTCGCGATGTCGTCGATGCCGTTGTACTCGCGGATGTATGCTGTCCCGACGTTGTTCACGAGGATGTCGGCGTCGGGTGCCTGCGCGAAGACGGTCTCGGCGCCCGCCGCCGTTGAGAGATCGGCGGCGATGCCGGTGATGTCGCTATCGGGAAGGGCCTGCCGCATCTGCCGCACCGCCTCGTCGACACGGGCGCTTCCACGGCCGTTGATCACGACCGATGCGCCGGCACGCGCCAGTCCCTCGGCGGTGGCACGGCCGATGCCTGCCGTTGAGCCCGTAACAATCGCCTTGCGGCCCTTGAGTTCGATGTGCATGTGATTCGTCTCCAGATAGCAGATGGGTAGCCGGGATATCGGGGCGTTCGGTTACGTCGAGGAAGTGATGTCCCAGTACGCGTTCAACCATTGATCGAACGTGTGAGTCTGGGGATAGGCGCGCCGCACTTGCGCGATGTCGAAGTGAAAGCCCTTTTCCTCGAACCAGCGATACATCATCGTCAGCTCCCGCCCCATGTTCTTCTCGAACTGATCCCAGGACACCTGAACATAGTTCACGTCTCGCATCGTTGCACGGCTGAATGCGTCCGCAATCTGCTGCATCGACAATTCATCGCCCGCCAGCGAAAACGTTCTGTTCTTCCATTCGTCGGGATGCTCGAACGCGAGCGAGGAAAATGCGCCGATGTCGTCTACCGCCACCATCTGCAGGGTTACCGTCGGGTTCAACGGCTGCTGCAGTTGCCCGCTCCGGATCGAATCGCCGAATCCTCTATGCCAGTTTTCCATGAAGAAGACGGGTCGCAGGATCGTGTACTGCAAGCCGCTCGATCGCAGATGGGCCTCCACTTCGATTTTGCTTTCGAAGTGAGGAAGGCCGGTCTTCTCGTCAGCCGAGCCGACCGAGCTGTAAACGACATGGACGACGCTCTGCCGCTTCGCTGCTTCGATGACCGCCGCGCCCTGCCGGACCTCGTTGGCCGAGTAAGGTTGAACGGAGAATACGCCGTACACGCCAGCCATCGCGCGCATCAGGCTGCCGGCGTCGTCGAGGCTTCCCTGCAGGACTTCCGCGCCAAGCCCGGCCAAGCGACGGGCTGCGTCGCCATGGGGATCTCGTACCAGCACACGCACCCTGAATCCTTTCTTTTGCAAGTGCCGGCATACAGCGCCGCCCTGCCTGCCGGTGACGCCCATCACCAGAATGATTTGTTCGCTATGGTTCGACACGATAGTTGCTCCCTCGATGGAGTGGTTCAGACTGCCTGTTTCGCCGCTTCGGCTTCCGCCGCGAGCGCGAGACGTTCGACCCAGTCCTGGTGATAGCAATACAACGCACCAGGATGCCGGCGCCCGATCACGTCGAGGAAGAATTCACCTTGCTGGGTTTCCTCGGTCAGTAGGTGGCAGCCTGCGTTGGTCGGTGTGATGACCCAGCCGTGATAAGCGGTGGAGCCGGTCTCATCGCCATCCACCGTCGTCGCCCATGCGAGCCGGCGATTGGGAATGCATTCGGTGACGGTCAGGCTCATCGGATAGCCGACCGTCACGCGGTGGTAGCGCGTGCCGAGCGCCAGTTCCGATTCTCCGGACAGGATGCGCACCTGATTTTCGGCGGGGAAGTAGCGCGACCAATGCTCCGCATCGATGAGCAGCTTCCACACCACTTCGGGCGGAGCTTTCACGTCGATATCATTGAGGGCGTAGATAGCCGAGATCTTGGGGTCGTATTGCGCGGGCCAGATTACATGATCATACATCGTTTACGACGCCTTCTTGAACAGGACGTAGGATGGGTTGAGCCGAAGGCGAAACCCATCAGCTGAATGATTGGTCTCGATGGGTTTCGCTGACGCTCAACCCATCCTACGAGCTAAGCGCCCGGCAGACCTGCCGCTCCGTCGGGCATCTCGCCGCTCTTCAACGGCGCCTATACGCCTTCGATCACTGCTCCTTCTTGAACAAATCCTGGAAGATGAGCTGACCCCAAGTGCGGCCACGTGCGTGGACCAGCGCGCCGCCCTCGTTGAGCTTTCCCAGCTTGACGGGTGCGAACCCGAGTTGTTTGGCCAAGGCCGCCACGGGTGCGATCGCATCGTCGTCGTCACTAGATAGAAGGACGACGCGGTGGCCGCCTTCGACGATCGGATCGGCAGCCAGGGTGGCCGCAATCAGGTGATTGAAGCCTTTCACCAACTTGGCGCCCGTGAACGCCTTCGCGACGAAGGCAGAGGACGGGAGACCGTCCAGCTCCTCAGGGAAGACTCCAAACGTATTCATCGCGTCGATGACCGTCTTGCCTTTCCAGTTCGGCAGGGCCTTCGCAACCTCGCGATGTTCCCCGAACGGGACCGCCAGGATGATCGTGTCGGCCTCGAGCGCATCCCGCAGCGACTTGGCGACGACCGTGGGTCCAATCGCCCGAGCCTGCGGCGCCAACGCCTCGGACGGCCGGCGGCTCGCGACGGCCACCTCGATGTTCTTGCGGGCGAAGGCCCGGGCGAGGGCCTGGCCTACCGCACCAAATCCCACAATCGCATAGCTCATGATACGTCTCCAATCCGTGTTGATATCGATCCCCTGGCCTTCAATGGCGCTGGGTTATCCGTTTCGCTGCATGGTGACCTTCGCGAGATCTTCTGACCGCCACCCGAAGCGATGCGCGGCATCGCTTCGAATTCCTGAATTGACGCGCAGGCGTCCTGCCGTGAACGACTTCCGCGCGGCCGGACGGTCAGCCACGTCCCGCGATCAGGCGCGATGTCAGATGGCCGAGAAGCCGCCGTCGACAGACAGCTCCACCCCATTCACGAAGCTGGCATCGTCGGACGCAAGAAACACCGCGACCGCCGCAATTTCCTCAGGACGACCCATCTTTCCCCGCGGGATCAGCGATTCAAACATCCGCTTCGCCTCCTCGGTGAGAACCTGGTCCTGCATCGGTGTGGCGATCGGCCCCGGGTGCAGCACGTTCACCCGGATATTCCTGCCCTTCAGTTCGTTGAGCCACCCGCGTGCGAATGCGTGCAACGCCGCCTTGCTCGCCGCATACACGCTGTAACCAGGAAAACCTTTCACCGAAGCAACTGATCCGGTCATGAAGATCGATCCGCCATCGTTGAACAGCGGTAAGGCCTTCTGAACCGTGAACAGCGTGCCGCGCGCATTCAGGTTGAAGGTCGCATCGAAATGCTGCTCGGTAATCTCGCCCAGTGGGACGGCTTCGCCCGTGCCGGCGCTCGCGTACAGAACGTCGATCTTGCCCTTTTCCCGTTTGACTGTGTCGAACAGGCGGTCGAGGTCGTCGAGATTGGCCGCGTCGCCACGCACGCCGGTCACGTTGCGGCCAATCAGCCTGACGGCTTCGTCGAGCGCCTCCTGTCTCCGGCCCGTGATGAAGACATAGGCGCCTTCTTCAACGAACCGCTTGGCGCTCGCGAGCGCCATGCCGCTCGATCCGCCCGTGATGACTGCAACCTTACCTTCAAGCTTTCCCATGACTTTCCTTCAGGCTCCGCCTTTGCTCTTTCGGGGAGGCCCCCGAGAACCTCGACGTAGATCTGCCGGCGTCAGGTGTTGAGTGCAGAAGCGCGCACACCGGTGGTGCTAAATCGATCCGGCTGGACGACTGACATCAGCGGCGACGATCGGCATCCGTCGTTCGGAATTGAGCCGCGCTTGTCGGCATTGGCTATGATCACCGCCCGTGCCACCCACAGACGAGATGCTGGTCGATGTGTTGGATACGAGCTTTGGAAGGGGCACCGCGCGGTGCCAAATTGCATCATGATTGACTGGGATGACGTCCGCTACTTTCTTGCCGTCGCGCGCGGAGGCTCGGTGCGGGCTGCCGCCGAGCGCCTCGGTGTGAACCACTCGACCGTGCTGCGACGCATCGCCCAGCTCGAGGAACGCCTCGGGGCGCATATGTTCGAGAAGCTGCCTTCGGGCTACCGCCTGACGGCTGCGGGCGAGGAGGTCCTCGAGTTCGCGGACCAGATGGAAGCGTCGTCGCACCAGTTGGAGACGCGCGTCTTCGGGCGCGACCAGAGCGTGCGCGGGCTTCTGCGGGTGACGCTGGCACCGCCCCTCGCGACACACCTGCTCATGCCGGATTTCGCCGATTTCGCGCGTCTGCATCCGGACATCGAGATGGAAATCTTGTCGTCCGGCGAGCTGGCAAATCTGACCAACCGAGAGGCCGACGTCGCGATCCGCGTCGTCTACGACCGCAAAACCCTGCCGCTCAATCTTCACGGCCTGAAGGGGCCGGAGCTGTTCGGCGGCATCTACATGTCCCGCGATCGACTGGCCGCGTGGCGTGCGGGCGCGCCTGATCCCATCCGGTGGATCGTCATAAGCATTCATGGAATTCCGGACTGGGTCCGCGAGGGTGAGGTTCGCGCCACCGGGGTTCCGTTCAGGACCACGGACGCCGAGGCGCAGCTCGTCGCGGTACGGCAAGGGATCGGGATGACGACACTGCCGTGCTTCGTTGGCGATGCCGATCCCCTCCTGGTGAGGGTGCCCGGCACCGACCTCCACCTGTACGGAACGCTCTGGCTTCTCACCCAGGGGGAGACACGCAAGACGAAGCGTGTAAGGTTCTTCACTGAGTTCGTATCCCGCAGGCTCACGGCGTACGCTCCGCTTCTCGCGGGGCTGTCCGTATCGCGCGACTGACACGCGGCAGGTCGCCGGCGACGCCTGCCGCCGGGACGGACTGGCGGCTAACGGCTGTTGCTCTCGTCCCTGTCAAATTTGAAATCGGCAGGCAAGCGGCCACGGAAGGGCTGCATCTTATTTGCCGCCGCCTTGGTCCGCTTGCGCAAGTCGACGAGCTGCGCCGTCAGTCCGACGATGAGCACGACGAGAAGCGCGGCCTGCGCACCTAGCAGCAGCGGCGACTTCGGATCGGTCACCAGCGGATGTCCGTCCGGTACGCGCCGCAGCGTCTCGGTCACGGTCGGCACCATCAGCAGGAAGACGGTGAGGCTCAGGCAGATCGTTTCGACATAGCTGGCCGCGCGTCCAGGCCCCGGGAGGCTCCCGACGCCATAGCCCGCGAGCAGCAGCAGGAGCGTGGCAATGCCGATGACATAGCTCACCGGCTGGTGCGCGACGAGGAAGACGGTCACGGCGCCGACCAGCATCGAGAAAAAGTAGACGAGGCCCGCTCCCGACCGCGGCACGATCCGGCCACGACCGGCGAGCATGTACGCGGCCGCAGGGATGGCGGGCAAGCTGCCGAGCGTATGCACCCAGCCGAGCGGAGAGATTCCAAACATGTCCTGAGCCTTTCATTGAGGGGGCGAGTGGTGGACTGGGAGAGACGGGAGGAGAGGGCGATATTGCTATCTACTAATAGGTAGGTTACGGCGCGGCTTTGACCTCAGGGATTGGGTTTCACTTGGCTTCATTGGACGATGAGGCGCTCCAGCACCGGACGGAGGATGACACCGAACATCTTGGCGTCACCATAGGCGCGGGCGGAGAGCATCGCGCCGTGGACGGTGGCCATCAGTGCTTCGGCCTCGCTTTTGGCGGGCCCGGCCAGTTGCAGGCCGCCCTGTTTGGCACCTCTTTCCAGAACCGAGGTCAGCCACGCCGACAGCGCGCGAAAATGCGCACGCACTTCGAGCGCGACCTCTTCGGGTAGCACGGGAATCTCGCCGGCAAGGAGGGCGCATACGCAAATGGGAGCGGTCGCATCCGTGATGCAGGCGTCCCAATAGGCAATATAGGCCCGGAGTTGCTCGCGGGGATCGGAGACGGCCCGCTCCAAGGCGGCAATGCCCGCATGGGCCTCTTCACGATACTGGGCGACCAGCGTGCGCACCAAATCGGACTTGCTGGGGAAGTGGTGGTGAATGCTGGCGTTGCGGATCCCGACCACCTTGGAAATGTCGGCATAGCTGAAGCCGTTATAGCCACCCGCTGATATCAGCGAGCGTGCACAGCGGAGGATGTCCTCGGCGGTGGACGAGAGATTGCTCATGCGTTTTTCTACCTTTGAGTAGGTAGGATGTCAAGGCGCGCCTTGCGTCGGCTCTCCGACACCGTCGCGGAGCGCGGGCGGATCGGCCCTCAAATGACATCGATATTGTGGATATCGATCGAGATTGCGACGCGATCGAGGATGGGCCGGTTGTCTGCCCCGGCGGTATAGACGCGCCGTTTCGTCGGGAAAACGAGTCCGCCAAATTCGCGGTGATCACTCGCGTAGTTCGCGCTCGTCGTGCCTCCCATGATTTCGACGCTGTAATCATGCCGGCGCAGCAATCCCGCCGTATCGAAATAGAATATCTGCTCGGTCGAATGGCTATGCACATCCGCGGGGAAGGTTACTTTCAGGCGGCGCCATGTCTCGCCATTCTCATCCCAGGGGGCGACTTCTTCGGTCTCGAAGCCGGGCAGTTTGAACAGGAATGGCGTGGTCAGGTAGGTCCACATCGCGTAGCCGGTGAAGTAGACCAAATGCTGCTGATCCCACGGTGTCGGGATCGTGTGGCCCTCGAAGAAAGAGCGTGGTGACTCGCGCTCGTTGAGGATTGCCCCATCATCCGCGACGATCGTCGTCCTCGCCGGCTCGTAGACACAGTGCTGGCCTGCCTTCAGGAAGGGCGAATATTCCGTATGCTGTCGATGTGCGAGCACCGTGCAACGAACGTCAGAATAGGCATCGGGCCAACCCTTGACATGCCATAGCGCGCCCGCGGCGCTGATGTGCGCATCCAGTTTGCTCACCTGCTGCCAACGCGCCCAGCCGCCATGGGCCGCGATAGCCAGATCCAACAGATCGCTCATTGTTCATCTCCAACTGGCGCGGATACACCGGCTATAGTTTAATTTTGCAACCTCTCGACAAGCATGCATATTTAGTTTAACTTTGCAACCTATATCGAAAGCGGCGCTGGAGAGCACGTGAAAGGCAAGCGAACGGATCTCGGAAACTCCGCCTGCGGCATCGCGCGGTCTTTACAGGTGATCGGCGACTGGTGGTCGCTCCTGATCGTGCGCGACGCATTCCAAGGCAGGCAGCGGTTCACGGAGTTTCAAAGGAATCTGGGGCTTGCGAAGAACATTCTGTCCAGCCGCCTCAAGAAGCTCGTCGACGCCGGCATCTTCACCGTCGAACCCGACCCGAACTCCGCGCTCAGCCATCTTTATGTGCTGACCCGCAAGGGCGAGGAGCTCTGCGTGATCCTCGTCGCGCTCTGGCAATGGGGCGAGGACCATTGTTTCGAGACCGGCGAACTCGACCATCGCATGGTGGACCGCGCGACCGGGAAGCCACTGGCAAGGCTAACGCTCACTGCTCAGGACGGGCGCAAGATTGGCCCTCGCGACTTTCGCCTGAAGGCGCGGCATGGCTAGGTCGTCAGCCGGAGTGTCGTTCTGGCTGCGTGGCCCAACGAGACCGCGCCGATCATGCCGCCGGCGGAGGGACTGAGCGCAGCGCGCAGGCCTACGCGTTCAATGTTGTTTGTTACGTGACCAGTCGATGCGAGTCGTGGGTCATCTTATGGCAGAGACCCGACGATCCGCTGGTCGTGGCGTGCGGCGATGGCAGGCAACAGGTGCATATTCTGGTCGCGCGGCTCGGGAATGTCGCGGAGATCGCGGAAAAACTCCTCATGCCGTCGCGGCGTCGAGACCAGGATATGGCGGGCATCGGCAGCTCCGACATTGGTGAAGCCGTGCACGACCCCTTTGGGGACCTGCACGCGCGCGCCGGGCTCGACCAGTTCCGTGCGGTCGCCGATCAGGTATTTCAGCGTCCCCTCCAGCACGATGAACAGCTTGTCCTCGCTCGCCGAGATATGCGCCGGTGCGCCGAAGCCCGGCTTGATCGTCATGTCCAGGATCGTGAACGGGCTTGTCTCCGGATTGATGATCCTGGTGCTGATCCCTGCGAAATCCGTCTGCTCGAATGTGGTCGTGATACCGGCTTCCATGGTCTCTCTCATGCTCTCAATCGTGTCGTCGTGTCTCGGCCTGGACGCGTCGCGGGTCCGCAACGCGGTTTCGCTGATCGACTAGGCGGCCTGTTTCGAACTGCGCAGCAGGCCGAGCCGGACCAGGCTCTCGGCGGTCGCGACGATGGCGTCCTCCGGGGAACGCGGAGTCCAGCCGAGCAAACGCATGGCTTTCTCGCTGGTGGCGTTCATGTTCACGCCGAGCGTCGGCAGGATCCCTTTCATCATCGGATCGCTGCGCGCAGCGAGGCGCACCACCCAGTTGGGCAACACCCGTGTCGACACCCTGCCGGCAGCAGCTCCCATGCGACGTCGCAGCACCTTTGCGACATCGACCAGCCACATGCTCTCGCCGGAGATCGCAAGAAAGCGCTCACCTCTCGCGGCAGGATGCGTCATCGCGCGCAGGTGCAGGTCCGCCACGTCCCGCACGTCGACAAAGCCGGAATTGATCTTCGAGCATCCTGGCTGGCCATCCATCAGAGTCTTGATCAACCTGATGGAGTGGGAGTAGTCCGCACCCAGCGCAGGGCCGAGCACCGCGACCGGATTGATGGCGGACAGTTCGAGCTCACGTCCTTCGCGCGCGATGAAGTCCCAGGCGGCACGTTCGGAGAGGGTCTTGGATTTCTGGTAAGGCGCGACATTGCTCGTCAGATCGCTCCAGTCACTCTCGTCGAACGGCCGCCGATGACTTGGCTGATGTCCGATCCCGACCGCGCCGAAGGCGGAGGTCAGCACCACGCGCCCGACGCCGGCATCGCGCGCGGCGCGCAGCACCCGCAGATTGCCGTCGACCGCGGGCTTGATCCAATCGTCCTCGCGGACCTGATCGCCCGATGGGGTCGGCGAGGCGCCGTGCAGCACATAGGCACATCCGGCGACGGCTTCCGCCCAACCTCGGTCGGCGGTGAGATCGGCGGCGACAAACGACAGACGATCGCCCGGCTCGGCGCCGCTAGTGCGCAGATTCCCGCGCACCTCCGTTTCACGCGCCGGTGAACGGACCGTGGTCCGCACCCGGTAACCCGCACCCAGCAGCGCCAGAATGCAGTGCTGCGCAATGAATCCGGTGCCGCCGGTGACCAGGATCAGATTGTCGTTCATGTCGATCTCCCAAGGACGAAGCGTTGCGTAGCTAGGGCCGCGTGGCCGGATTGTGAATGCTTGAAAGTCCGCATGACTTGCGCGAGAGTGCGAGAGTGAGCGCTGACCCCTTCTCAGACATCCTCAAATTCACGAATGCCGCATCGCTGCTGACCGGAGGTTTCTCGGCCGGAGGCGCATGGGCCATCCGCTTTCCGGCGCCGGACAAGATCAAGTTCTTCGCGGTCGTGAAGGGCAGTTGCTGGGTCAGCATCGGAGGCGAGGCCGAGCCGATTCATTTCGAGACCGGCGATGTCGGCCTGCTGACGGCGAAGCGGTCATTCGTCCTGGCGAGCGATCCGTCTGTCACTCCGGTTGACGCGATGGAGCTGTTTTCCGGCGCCGACAGGACCACGGCACAAGTGGGCGATGGTGACGACTTCGCCCAGATCGGCGGCCATGTTCTGCTCGATCCGGCGAGCGGGCAACTGCTGGCTGGTGTCCTGCCGCCGTGGATTCACGTCGCCGCAGCATCACCGCAGGCGACCGCCTTCCGATGGCTTCTCGACCAGCTTGTTGAAGAGCGGGCGGCCGTGCTGCCCGGCGCGCAACTCGCATCGGCGCAGCTGGCTCAGCTCCTCTTCATCCAGATTTTGCGGGCCCACCTGAAGACCTCCGGCGCCATGCCGGCCGGATGGCTGCGGGCGCTGGCAGATCCTCGCATCGCTCCCGCCCTTCGACTGATGCATGGTGATCCCGCTCGCTCCTGGCATCTCGACGAGCTCGCCAAAGCATGCGCGATGTCGCGAACGACCTTCGCGTTCCATTTCAGGAGCGTCGCCGGTGCAGCACCGCTGACCTATCTCACTGAATGGCGCATGCGCCTTGCCGAACGTGCCTTGCGAGACGAGACCACGCCTGTGGCGGTTCTCGCCCGGTCGCTCGGCTACACGTCCGAGAGCGCCTTCAGCAATGCCTTCAAGCGCGTGACCGGCCGTTCGCCCAAGGCCTGCCGGATTGCCGCGCGCGCCTCCACTCCGCATGTCGCGGCGAGCTAGAGCGACGGCGCTCGTGGGCAGGAAACGCACAAGCACCTAGTCGTAGCGACATTGGCGGCGTCCCCGGCGGGTCCTCGCCGCCGGAAGGGGCGTTGAGGTCAGCGCAACGCGCAAGCGTTATCGCGACGACGTTACTCCGTAGCTTTGCGCGGGCGTTGAACGTGAAGCTTCGGGGTGCCGTCCGCCAGCGCAGATGACGTTCCGCACTGGCACTTTTAGCTGTCATCGGCGCGTAGCGCGAGCGAGCGCTCGCCGAAACCCAAGGGGGGTCTGCGCATCCCGGGAGGCCGCTTTTGAGAGGGCCCGATCGACCGGCGCGGTCGGACCAAGCGGCTCTGACTCTTTTCCCATGCTCCAATCGTCTTACCTTCATCTGGACAATGGAGCATGGTCATGAGCCTGAAAGACAAGACTGTCGTCGTCACCGGCGGAAGCCGCGGTCTCGGCCTGGGACTCGTAGAGGCCCTCGTGGATCACGCTGCAAGGGTGACCGTGGTTGCACGCGGAACCGAGGCGCTGAAAACCGTGGCCACCCGTCTCGGCGTGGCCACGATCGCAGCCGATGTCACGGACGAAGCCGCCGCGTATCGCATCGTTCGCGACATCAGCCCCGACATCCTGGTTCTGAACGCCGGCACGACGCCGCACATGGGCCGGCTGGATCAGCTGAGCTGGACGGATTTTTCGGTGGCTTGGGAGACGGACGTCAAGGCGGGCCTGTACTGGATCCAGGCGGCGCTCAATCTCCCGCTCAAGCCGGGAAGCCGCGTGCTGGTCGGATCGAGCGGCGCGGCGGTGACCGGCTCGCAGATGTCGGGTGGCTACGGCGGCGCCAAGCGCATGCTCTGGTTCATGGCGAAATATGCGAACGGCGTGTCGCAGGAGAAGAACCTCGACATCCGCTTCCAGGCCATCGTGCCGCGCATGATGATCCTTGGCACGGGAATTGGGGACACGGCCGCGGGCGCTTACGCGGGGGCCATGGGCATCACGCCGGAAGCGTTCGTGACCCGCTTCGGCGCGCCGATGCCGCCCCGGGCGTTCGGCGACCGTGTGGTCTCGGTGCTGGAGGATCCTCAATTTGCCGATGGTGTCGTGTTCGGTCTCAACGGCGATGCCGGTGTGACGATCATGGAAGGAGCGACAGCTTGAGTGACGGCCGAGATGCTGCGGACGGCGCGCGCAGGACTGAACTCATGGCCGTGGCGGAGCAGCTGCGGCCCGAGCTCCATCGCTATTGCGCGCGCCTGATGGGCTCGGTCATCGATGGCGAGGATATCGTGCAGGACGCGCTGACGAGGGCGCTCATAGCCGTGGACGAGATGCAGGATATCACGATGCTGCGCGCCTGGCTGTTCCGGGTCGCGCATAACCGGGCGCTGGACATGCTGCGCAGCCGTGCGACCCGGGCAGCCGAACCAATGGATGCGGCTGAGAACGTCGCCGACGACAGCGCGCCCGATGCAGTGGAGATGATGATGCGCGACGAGGCGATCAGGACGGCGGTGTCGCGCTTCACGGAGCTTCCGATCCTTCAACGCAGCATCATCATCCTGAAGGACGTTCTGGATGAGCCGCTCGCCGACATTGCGGCTCTGCTCGATCTCACGGTGGATTCGGTCAAGGCGCATCTCGCTCGCGGGCGCGCACGTCTCGCGGAGATCAATGCGACAGCGGAAGTGCAGCCGGCGACGAGACCAACGTCCGAGGTGGTGGCACGCTACGTGAGCCTGTTCAACCAGCGTGATTGGGATGGCCTGCGTGCGCTGCTGGCGGACGATGTCAGGCTGCACCAGTCCAAGCATCCAATACGCGTCGGCTCGGCCGATGTCGGGTTGTTCTTCAGCATCTACGCCAGGATGGACGGCGTCTGGCTGACGCCCGCATGGCTCGAGGACAGAGAAGTCATTGCCGTCTTTGAAAACCGAGGCGATGCGAAGCCCAACTACATCATGTGGCTCACTTGGCGCGACGGCAGGATCAGCTTCATCCGCGACTACCGCTACGTCCGTTACGTCGTCGCCGATGCAGAGCTGGTGCTGGCGGACGCGGTACGCGGACGCTGCGACGGCATCTGATGCCGCGCCCGCGGTGCTCGACAGCACGACGGGCAATCCCTGCATGGCGCGCATGCGCCAATTGCCCGTCGAGCCAGTTTGTCGCACGCTGTTCGGCTTGCACCGTCGGGCAAATCAAGTTCACATTCTCCCGCGTCTCGGCTCGCAAGAGGGGCGCTTCGCGATCGTCACGAACGTCGAGCCGGTGATGCGATGGGCGCATTGCTCTGCAGCCTGGTGTCACAGCCGGGCAGACGAACAGATCGATGCGACGGCGAAATCGTGTGGTCCTGGTCTCCCGGTGCTGAGACCAAGCTGAGCGGCAGATGATCCGCAAGGCGACGGGGGCAACCAAGCCGGTCCCCGGGGAGAGCGCGTATAACCCGTTCAAACCATTGCGCAGGGAAGGCCGGTTGTTGGGCTGACCTGTGGTTCTGCCGCGTGCTTTCTTGTTGCACGCGGACCGCGGGTATCAGCCGATACCCGGTCTTCCCTGCGCCTCTTCTTCAAAGGAGGGGTCAACTCATCGCAAAACTCGGGCGCAAGCCGTCGCGAGCTCGCTGAGCCATGTTTGCTGTTTGACGCGTTGGGAGAGGGGCTCGCAATCGTCGTGACGGACTCCCACGATGGTCTTGCGCCATCTCACCACGTTCGCGCTGTATTATCCCATCGTTGCCAGCCGCAGCGCCAGCGCACAGGCCCGCTCATATTCATCGCGATTGATCCATTCGTCGATCGTGTGCGGTTCGTTCTGCCCGGTGCCGAAGGTCACGGTCGGGACGCCGTGGCGGACCATCCAGTTCGCATCCAGCCCGCCATTGCCGGCGCGGATGGTCGGGGTGCCGCCGACATCGGACACCGCCGCCATGGCGCGCTTGACGACGGGCAGGCTCTCCTTCATGCGGAACGGATAGTAGTCGGTCTCGGCCTTGAACTTGACGCGGCCCGATTTGCCATCGCTGTTCGTGACCCGCTTGGCGGCGTTCTCGAACGCCGTCTTGTAGGCCTTGGTGATCTCCTTGAAGAATTTCGCATCGTGGCTGCGGCATTCGCCGCGCACATGCACGTAGTCGGTGACGACATTGGTGGCGTCGCCGGCGGGGCGACCCTCGCCGCCGGTGACCGGGCCGACATTGCTGGTGCCCATCCTGGCGCTTTGACCCTTGCCTTTCACCACCTTGCCGAACCAGCCGCCGGCCTTCACCTCGGCGAGCGCGAGCGCCATGATCATGGTCGCGCTGATGCCGCGCTCCGGCGCGACGCCGGCATGGGAGGCGCGGCCGAAGATCTCGACCGACCAGCGATCCGCGCCGACGGCGCCGATGGTGACGCCGGAGGCGGAGCTGCCGTCGAAGTTGAAGGCCATGACCGGCGAGCCGAGGTCGTCGGTCTTGACGTGGCGTGCGCCCCACAGCCCGGTCTCCTCGCGCACGCAGAACAACAGCGTGATCGGCGGATGATCGAGCCTCCCGCGGATCAGCTCCGCCGCCAGGGTGACGAGAATTCCGCAGCCGCAGCGGTTGTCGCCGCCGAGCGCGGTCTTGGCTTCATTGACGATCTTGCGGCCGGTGATCTTCGGCTTGGCGCCGGCGCACAGCGGGACCGTATCCATGTGGGTCATGAACATGATCCGCGGCTGGTTGTGCATGGTGCCGCGGCCGGGCAGGTCGACGATCAGGTTGCCGGTCTCGGTCGGCAGGGGAATGCGGCTGTTGGCGTCGTCAAGCCGGATCGCTTTGCCCGGCACGCCGGCTTCCTTCAGAGCCGCGGTGAGTTCGCGTCCGATCGCGGCCTCCCGTCCGCTCACGCCTTCGACAGCGAGAAAGCGCATGAGGCGGTCAGTGGCGGCCTTGGTGTCGACGGACATGAACGAATCCCTTTTGCTGATCGAGCTGCGCGAAGCATCGTTCCCGGCGCTCGATTTCGCAAGGGCTCAGGTCTTCACCAGGATCGCGCTCGAAATAATCTCGAACAGATGATCCGCGCGCGGCACCAGCGGGGGCTGGTCGGCGAGCCACGCCAGGGCACTGATCAGCGCGAACAGGTCGTTGCCGTCCATGTCGGATCGCGCCGCGCCCTTGGTTTGCGCACGGACAAGAAGCCGCGTGCCGGCCGCGCGCAGGCTGACGCAGGAGGCATGAAGCGCGGAGCCTTCGTCGGAAATCGCAGCCACCATCAGGGCGATCGCGCCGCTGCAATTGTGCGTCGTCGCGACAGCCTCGCGCAGCCACGTCACCAGCGCGCTCCCGGAATCATCAGACCGTTCAAGCTCGTTCGCTCGCTGAGCCAGCGCGTCGAAATTGGTGCGCAGCAGGGCCTCGAGCAGCGCCTCCCGCGTCGGAAAGTGACGATACAGCGTGCCGAGCCCGACGCCGGCTCGCCGCGCCACGTCGCGCAGCGATGCGTCCGCGCCTTGCTCGGCCACGACCTCGCGCGCGACGGCGAGCAACTGGTCATAGTTCTTTTTCGCGTCGGCTCTCATGGGTGCTCTTGACAATCGGATCAGTGCTCCGTTTATATGGAGCAGTGCTCCGTTCGGAGTATCACAGTTTCGAGGAAGGACAAAGCGATGCCGGCACGCATGATGAAGGCCATCCGTCAGCATGAATTCGGCGGCCCCGACGTGCTGCGCTATGAGGATGCGCCGATCCCCGACGTGAAGGCCGGCGAGGTCCGCGTTCGCGTTCACGCGGTCGGCCTCAATCCACCCGATTGGTACTTGCGCGACGGCTACAAGATGCTTCCGCCGGAGTGGCGGCCGCCGGTGCAGTTTCCCGTCATTCTGGGGACCGACATGTCGGGCGTCGTCGAGGCGGTTGGCGATGACGTGAAGGACTTCTCCGTCGGAGACGCGGTCTACGCCATGGTCCGTTTTCCCAGCGGCCTTGCCGGGGACAGCCGAGCGTATGCCGAGTACGTCACCGTGCCGGCGTCGGAGGTGGCGCGGAAGCCTGCGGGCATCGATCATGTCCACGCGGCGGCCGTGCCGATGTCGTTGCTCACGGCGTGGCAGTTCATGATCGCGCTCGGGCACGATGAGCCGAACCCGCTGCAGCCGAGCAGGCATGAGCCGGTGCCGCTCAAGGATAGGATTGTGCTGGTCAACGGGGCTGCGGGCGGCGTAGGGCATTTCGCCGTGCAGATCGCCAGATGGAAGGGCGCGCGCGTGATCGCGACGGCATCAGGCAAGAACGAAGCGTTCCTGCGTGACCTCGGTGCGGACGAATTCATCGACTACACGAGGACCAATCCTGAGGATGTTGTCCGTCACGTCGATCTCGTCATCGACGCCGTTGGCGGCCCGACAACAGGTCGCTTCCTGCGCACGCTCAAGCGCGGCGGCGCATTGTTTCCGATCTTCCCACTCGGCTTCTCCGGCGCCGAGGAGGCGGCAAAACTGGGCATCACGGTTTCGGCCACGCAGGTGCGCTCGAGCGGCGCGCAGCTTGCGGAAATAGCTCGCGTGCTCGATGACGGCACCATCCGCGTCGCCATCGACAGCACATTCCCGCTCGCTGATGCCCGCAAGGCGCATGAGCGAGCCGCCAAGGGGCACATCCAGGGCAAGATCGTGCTCACAGTTGAATGAGCACACCACTGGCTTCGTGGCTAATACTGCTTGACCGCGGCGCCCAGCACGACCCACACGAGCGTCGCCAGCAGACCGAGGGCGCCGAGCACCAGGAATGTCGACGAATATCCGATCCAATGTGCCACCCAGCCGCCGAGTGCCGGGCTGAACGCGGCGCCGATGCCTTGAACGGTGATGACCGCGCCTTGCGCGAGATTCACCCGGCCTGTTCCATACAGCGAGCGCGTCACCATGCCGGGCACCGCGACGCTTTGCAGGCCGGTGCCGACGCCGTCGAGGATTTCGACGGGCACCACGCCCCACCAGCCATTGAGCAGATAGGCGAGGACGCCGCGCAGCGGCAGCACAAGGAACGACACCAGCATGATCAGCCAATAATTGCGCTTCTCCGCCACGCGCATTGCGACGATCGACGCGACGACCATGACGCCTTGCGCGATCACGATCGTCGTGGCGACGAAGCCCGGACCATTCGCCTTGCCGTCCGAAACGGCCGAGATGCCGAAGAACGGCATGATCGCGGCGTTGCCGAGATGGAAAACCGCCAGTGCAAGTCCGAGCACCAGAAGTGGCTTATGCCGAAGCAGCACCGTGAGCCCGCTCGGCTGGCTCTCCGGGTCGTCTTCCTTGCTACCGCGCGCCGCACGATCGTTGATGGAACTCGGCCGGATCAAAAGCACGCATGCGACCGTGATGGCGCCGAACAGCGCCGACAGCGCAAACACCCAGAAATAGCCGAATTGCCACCCGAGCAGCCCGGACGCCGCCGCGCCGATCATATTGCCGGAGTGGTTGAAGGCCTGGTTACGGCCGTTCTGCCGATTGAAGCCCTTCTGTCCGACCATGCCGAGCGTAATGCCAGTCACGGCCGGCACGATCGCCGCGCCGGCGAGCGAGGTTGCGACTTGAGAGGCGGCGACGGCCCAGAAGTTCTGCGACAGCAGAATCACGGAGGAGGCCAGCACCACGGCCATTCCCGGCACGATCACCCAGGCGCGCTTGTGGCGGGAGGCGTCGATGAAGCCGCCGATCGGCGTGGTGATCAGCATGCCGGCGACATTGCCGATGCTCATCGCGGTTCCAATCAAGCCGCTGGTCCAGCCGCGCTCGATCAGAAATACGCCGAGGAAGGGACCGATGCCCGACTGCATGTCGGCCATGAAGAAGTTGACGGCGAGCAGGGGCCACAGGCGAGCCGCTTGGCTGTCGTGTGGCGGTCGCCGGCTTCTGCTCATCGATGTCGAGGTCCGATCTCGGGTTTAAAGCAACACAATGTCGATAACGACATGCGCCCGATCGGGTTCAACAATGGCACAGTGTGCGTTCGGCCCGCGCCTGGCGTCAGTGGCTGTGCTGCTCGGCTGCAACAGCTTCCAGCAGATCTCGCTTCAAGGGCAGGACGACATTCCCTGCGCTGTCACCAATAAAGAAGTGATCACCTGGAAACATGCGTACCGTGCACCGGCCCGTCGTCTCCTCGCCCCAGGCGAGCAGCGCCTCTTTGCTTGTGTCGGTGTCCCTCAATCCGCCATAGGCCGCGATCGGAACCGACAGGGGTGGACGATTCGGAGGCTGATAGGTCTCACAGACGCGGAAGTCGCTGCGCAAGATCGGCAGCATCAATTCGAGCAGATCTGGCGTACCAAACACCTCAGGAGGCGTGGCCCCGAGTTCACGAAGGTGCGTGAGGAATTCGGCGTCGGGCGCGTCATGCACCGCTGCGGACGAGCGCGGAACTCTTGGTGCACGATGGCCGCACACAATGAGAAGCGAAGGCATCGGCAGACGTTGCTCTGCAAGCAGATGACATGTCTCGAACGCAACGAGGCTTCCCATGCTGTGACCGAGCAGCGCGAATGATCCGCTCCGGCAGTGACGGATCTCCTCGATGATTGATTCGGCGATTTGTTCGACGGTGTCGAGCAACGGTTCGTTGATCCGGGTTCCGTGTCCGGAATATTCGACGGCGCAAACTTCGATGCCAGGCTGCAACTGATCTTGCCAGCTGCGGAATAATTTTCCGGTTCCGCCTGCATGCGGGAAACAATAGAGGCGAATGTGCATTGACGTTGTTCGTCTCGAAGACTCTGCATCAAACGCCGGCATGAGTTCTCCAATGCTTCGTTTCTGCTCTTGTCCACATCATCTCACGGCCGACATTTGTTCCGTCGTCATTGAGTTGTCGCATCGATAGTAAGATTGCTTGCAGATCAATTTGCATGATCCAACTGCTTCCTATTACGAAGTACACGCAGGCAACCTGCAGCTGTATCGTTAGAATTGTACTTAGATCATCAAAACACGGCGATATGATCGCACGTGCCACCAATTTGTACATTTGTTAGGGTCAATGTCACCGCGTGGTGTTAACTAATCGCGCCGCTGGTTCTTGGCAGCGCGAATCTTTCGATCAACGCTTTAGGTCGGCAATAAGAGTGAGATGTTCCGAATGCCCATGCAGAGCGAGTCAAGCGAAGAGATCTATCTCGTTGTCATCAACGGCGAAGAACAATATTCGATCTGGTCCGCGGAGAAGGCGGTTCCGGCCGGCTGGCGGGAAGTCGGCAAGCGCGGCCCTAAGGCGGAATGCCTGCAATATATTGAAGATGTCTGGACTGACATGAGGCCGTTGAGCTTGCGCAAGCGTATGGCAGAGGGTGTAGAGCGCGGGATGTGACATCCGGTCGCAAGAGATGCAATCAAGAGTCGAGTAGTAAAATGTGATTTTTACGCACTTTGCGCAAACCTGAAATGGTGATGCGCCTCGTGCGTAATAGTGCCGTCAAGATGGAGGATTAATCATGAGTACGGCTGGTGGTGTCCCAAATGTGGGAGCAGGCACGCGGTGACATATCCTCCTAATCGTGTTGCGACCCGTTCCGTCGGATCCTCGAGAAGAGTTTCCGGCGTAAAGGGCTCGGTCCCGTTCCGAATCGGAAGTCCCGAGGGCGGGGTTGCTGCGTAGGCTGCGTAAAGCCGACATCTGCGCTGGTGCACTTTTGGTCGCGGCCAATCTCAGCGCGCTCTGTCAAATCACGACGTTTGTCGATCGCCGTCTCCGGCGGTGATCGAGGCGATGAATCGTGCCTGCCATCAGAGGGTGGCAGGCATCATCGAGGATTTCGGCCGGGAGTACATGCCGATGATGGTTTCGAGCAATGCGGTCACGATAGTCGAGGCACTACGATCGAACGCGCGCCATGCGCCAGAACGGCTTGCCCTACGCTTCCTTCCTGTGTCGTCGGCACGGATCGATCTCAGTTTTGCTGAGCTCGATCTCGCTGCTGTCCGAATGGCGAGCAGTTTGAGAGCGAGAGGCATTGGTCGCGGTGATCGCGTGTTGATGATCTACCCGCCTGGTCTCGACTTCGTAATTGCATTCTTCGCTACGCTTTACGCCGGGGCGATTGCAGTGCCGTTGAGTCCGCCTCGAAGGTCGGGAAGCAGTCAGATCATAGCAGCGCTGATCGATAATGCCGAGCCGACCACGATCCTGACGTCATCGCATTTGGAGCCACGGATCGGCAGCATCCTGTCCGAGCTGAATTGTGCGGTCGAGATGCTTGTAACCGATCTCCTTCCGGCCGACGAGGTTCACAGCGACGACGTGGTCATGCCGTCGCCGGACGAGGTCTGCGTCCTGCAATACACCTCAGGCTCGACCGGAATTCCTCGCGGTGTCACGGTGACGCATGGGAACGCTGCACGGAACGCTTTCTTGCTCGGCAGGCAAACTGCGCTGGATAATCAGTCGGTCTGGGTCAGCTGGGTCCCGCATTTCCATGATCTCGGCCTGTTCGGCGGACTCTGCACGCCCATCTATAACGGCATCACGTCGGTCCTGATGCCTCCGGCGGCGTTCGTAGCCCGTCCGGTGCGATGGCTCGAGGCGATCTCGCAGTATGGCGGGACCGTCAGTATCGCGCCAAACTTCGCCTATGATCTGTGTCTTCGTCAGATTTCGGAAGAGGAGTGCGCCGGTCTCGATTTGCGTCGTTGGACTGTTGCAGGCTGCGGTGCCGAGCCGATCAAGCTGCAGACCATGAACGGCTTTGCGGACCGCTTCGGTCGTTATGGATTGAAGGCTCAATCGATGTGCCCGTTCTACGGTCTCGCAGAAGCGACGCTGCTGGTGTCCGGCGGCCCGGTCGGAATAGGGCAGACTACCACCGTTGTTTCGTCATCGGCTATTCGGCATCATAGCTTGAAGCCGGCCCGGGATCAGCACGATGCATATAGCGTTCCCTCCTGCGGCGTACCGTCGCCCGAACACCGCATTCTGATCGTTGATCCGGAGACGAGGCAGCGCTGCGCGCCTGACAATGTCGGTGAAATCTGGATCGACGGCTCCACGACGGGACCCGGTTATTGGCGTAACCCGGAGGAGACTGCGCGCGTGTTCGAAGCCCGGCTCGCGACCGGAGAGGGGCCGTTCTTGCGAACGGGTGACCTCGGCTTCATGCGCGACGGGGTGCTCTATGTGAGTGGCCGCATCAAGGACGTCATGATCATTCGCGGCCAAAATCTTTATCCGCAGGATCTCGAAACGAAGGCCCGCGATATCGCCTCCGAAATTGCGGAAGCCGCTGCTTTTACTTTATCAGATCAGGTGACCGAGCGCGCCGTGCTGGTGATCGAGGAGCCGAAGCGGGCGGTGGGCGACGCTGAATCTCTTCTGGAGAATGTGCGGGCGGCCATTTCGGCCAGCAGCGGAATTGACCTCGACCGCATCGTGTTGACGCGTCACCGCGCACTTCCGAAAACATCGAGCGGCAAGATCCAAAGGTCCAGGACACGCGAGATGCTGCTCGACGGATCGTTGCCGATCCGTGCGGAGTGGCGCAGTGACGATGAACTCGCATCGATGAAGGGCGATCAAATCGACGCGATCGAACTGTTGCTCGAGCTGAGGGAGCAGGGACAAGCGAATCAGATCCGATCGATCAAGAATTACTTGGCTCAAGTCCTCGGGGATCTGATCGGAGTCAATATTGATGATCTTGATCGCCGGGAAACGCTTATGTCGTTGGGCGTAACCTCGCTCGGACTCATGAAAATCAAGAGCAGACTCGAGAGCGATTTCATGATCGAAATCGATCCTGGAATGCTGTGGCAGGACTGCAGCTGCGCCGATCTGGCGGAAGCACTGCGCGTGCGGCTGCGTGGTTCTCCGCTTTGGGCCAACGCGGATGCCGTGCAGCGCCTCGCCGACGAGGTAGCTCGGATGGGCGACGAAGATGTCGCGCGCGAGCTAGGCTCACATGCGGTCTGATTGACCGGTGCACTCGATTTCTCGGCGTTATATCGAACGACGAGAACGACTGCGCCGAGGGGCAGGAGCGCAAGACCACCGCCGGCGATGATGATCTGAGATCGTGATCGCTCATATGACAGCCGATGCTTGAGCCGTTGCCGCGCGGACGGCGCGTCAGGTCGAGTATCCGAGCTTAGGAGCAGACGACCAATGGACTTGTCGACGCACGAGATCTCTCCCGAGACTACGTCAACAAATACAACTAAAGATAGAAGAAAGGAGTTGTTGCGACGAAAGGTGAGGCATAGTCTGGAGCATCTGTCGAACCGCATTCCGACGGTTTCGCGCGAGCTGCAGCTGCCTCTTTCCTTTGCGCAGGAGCGGCTCTGGTTCCTGGACCGCCTGGGCCGGCTAGGGCCGGCCTATCACATCGGTCTGACGGTCCGTCTGACGGGTGCGTTGGATCCCATTGCGCTATCGGCGGCCCTGACCGAGATCGTGCGGCGGCACGAAGCCATCCGTACCCGCATCGTGATGCGAGACGGTACGGCCAGCCAGCAGATCGATCCGCCTTGGCGCATTGATCTTGTTGCCGAGCCGGTTGCGCATGCTCAAGCTAAGCAACGAACACGCGGCCTGATGGAGGAGCCATTCGATCTCACCCGTGATCGTCTTCTGCGCGTCGCACTGTTGAGCCTCGACGCGCAGGATCACGTCCTGGCGCTGTCGATGCACCACATCATCTCTGACGGCTGGTCCGTCGGTGTGCTGTTCCGCGAGCTCGCAGCACTTTACGGCGCATATTCGTCAGGCCATGGCTCGCCTCTGGCTGAGCTGCCGATTAACTACGCGGACTATGCCGTCTGGCACCGACAATGGGTGGCGACGCGCGCGCAGCAGCCGCAACTCGCTTATTGGCGCACGCGGCTCGCGGACGCTCCGGCGGGCTTGGACATGCCGACCGACCGGCCGCGCCCCGCCGCGCAAAGCTTCCGCGGCGCGAAGCATCGGTTTGTGATCGATCGCGAGCTCACCAGCGCGCTGACCGCATTGGCGCGGCGCGAAGGCGCGACACTGTTCATGCTGCTGCTCGCGGGCTTCAAGGCGCTATTGGCGCGGTGGAGCGGCCAAAACGACATCGTTGTAGGAAGTCCGATCGCTGGAC
Source organism: Bradyrhizobium sp. STM 3843 (assembly GCF_000239815.1). Taxonomy (GTDB): domain Bacteria; phylum Pseudomonadota; class Alphaproteobacteria; order Rhizobiales; family Xanthobacteraceae; genus Bradyrhizobium. The sequence goes on from NZ_CAFK01000101.1 coordinate 68,594, forward strand.
GTGCAGGCGTCGAGACCGAGCAGCTGATCGGATTCTTCGTGAACATGTTGGCTCTGCGGAGCGATCTCGCGGATGATCCATCGTTTCGAGCCCTGGTGCAACGTGTCAAGCAGACCGCGCTCGGCGCCTACGCCCATCAGGATCTTCCATTTGAGCAGGTCGTCGACGCGCTGCAGCCGGTGCGTGACCTCAGCCGGCAGCCGATCTTCCAGACCGTCTTCGTATTGCAGGACGTCTCGCTCGAACAGATGACGCTTCCCGGCCTCGAGGTCGAACGCTTCGATGATGAGGAGATAGCGGCGAGGTTCGACATCGAGCTTGCGATGACGGAGGTGGACGGTCGGCTGGTCGGGTCGCTCGTCTATGCGACCGATCTGTTTGATGCCTCGACAGCGGGGCGGTTCGCATCCCACTTGATGCAGTTGCTCAAGGGTGCTGTCGCCGACCCGCAGGCACGGCTATCGCAATTACGGTTGCTGTCGGACGCGGAACGCCAAGTGGTTCTGGTCGATTGGAATTCGACGACCGCGACGCAGCCGGTTTACCCGACTTTGCACGAGCTGTTCGCTGCCCAGGCGAGGCGGACGCCGAACGCGCCTGCGCTGATCTGCCGCGGCGAGGAGTTGAGCTATGCCGAGCTCGACCGCCGGACCAATCAGCTGGCCCACCATCTCCGCAAGCTTGGCGTCGCCGCCAACAGCATCGTCGGACTCTGCCTCGAACGGTCGTTCGATGTGGTGATCGGGGTGCTCGGCATCCTGAAAGCGGGCGCGGCCTATTTGCCGCTGGATCCCAACTATCCCTCCGAGCGGCTTGCATACATGATTGCCGATGCGCAGGTACCGCTGGTGCTTACGCAGAGCGCGCTGGTCGATCGGATTCGGCCCGATCATGCCAAGCTCATGCGTCTCGACGAGAGCTGGCCCGATATTGTGCGGCTGCCGACCGATGCGCCGGCCGTCGTCGTCGACCCTGCCGATCTGGCCTATGTGATCTATACCTCGGGTTCCACCGGACAGCCGAAGGGCGTCATGATTCCGCATGCCGGCGCGGCGAATCTGGCCGAGGCGCAGCTTGCCCCGTTGCAGATCGCACCAGGAAGCCGGGTCCTGCAGTTTGCATCCCTCAGCTTCGACGCAGCCGTCTGGGAATTGCTGATGACCTGGCGAACCGGCGGCGCGCTGGTGATCGCGGATCGTCACGAGATGCTGCCGGGCGAACCATTGGCCGCGCTTCTGCGGCAGCAACGGATCGGCACCGTTCTGCTTCCGCCTTCCGCGCTGGCAGCGCTGAAGCGGGAAGCCTTGCCGCATTTGAAGACGCTGCTCGTGGGCGGTGAAGCCTGCACCGGCGAACTGATCGCGCCCTGGCTTGGCGAGCGCGTCGTACTCAATGCTTACGGACCGACAGAGGCGAGCGTCTGTACCACGGTGTTCCCCTGTGTGGGCGACCAGCGGACGCCGCCGATCGGCTGTCCGCTGGCGAACGCTCGCGTTTATGTGCTCGACCCGCATCTCGAGCCAGTTCCAGTTGGCGTGCCCGGTGAGCTCTATATCGGCGGGGCTGGATTGGCGCGCGGCTATCTGTTCCGGCCTGGTCTGACCGCCGAGCGCTTTGTGCCGAACCCATTTTCTTCTCCCGGTGAACGCTTGTACCGGACGGGCGATCTCGTGCGTTGGCGCGCCGATGGCGAGTTGGATTTTCTTGGACGCCTCGATCACCAGGTCAAGCTGCGCGGTTTCCGCATCGAGCTTGGCGAGATCGAAGCCGCCCTGCACTCGGAGCCCTGTGTCAAGCAGGCCGCGGTGATTGCGCGCGAGGACGCGCCAGGCAACAAGCGGCTCGTCGCCTATGTGGTGCCCGACCTTCAGCGGCTCAAAGCCGAGCGACGGCACCAGGACACGGCAGACGGCAACGACAGCGTCGCGCAGTGGCAGACGTTGTTCGACGAGACCTATGGCGTAACGCCAGAGGCAAAGGCGCCTAGCTTCGTCGGCTGGAACAACAGCTACACCAGTGCGCCGATTCCCGAGCCGGAGATGACTGAGTGGCTCACGGCCACTGTGCAGCGTATCGCAGCATTGCAGCCTGATTGCGTCCTCGAAATCGGCTGCGGCGTTGGCCTTCTGCTGCAGCACCTGGCGCCGATCAGTCGCGTCTATCGCGGCACCGATATTTCCGCTGCGGCAATCGGCAGTTTGCGAGCGTGGGCCAAACAGCGGACCGAGCTCGCTCATGTCGAACTGGCCCAGCGCGAGGCGACCGCGCTGTCGGACATGGTGCCGGCGTCGGTCGACACCGTCATCATCAATTCGGTCGCGCAATATTTTCCGGATGCGGACTATCTGCGCGAGGTGCTCGCCGGTGCTTCGTCCCTAGTCACCGGCGGTGGCCGGATCTTCGTCGGGGATATCAGACATTTCGGTCTATTGACCGCTTTTCATGCCTCGATCCAGATCGCGCGTGCGAGCGCAAGCTCCCGCGCCGAGGAGATCATGACTCGTGTCGCGAACGCGGCAAAGCGGGAGACAGAGCTCGCGATCGAGCCGGCGTTCTTCTTGGCGCTGCAAGATGACATTCCGAGGATCTCGGCGGTCGAGGTCCTGCTCAAGCGCGGACAATTCGATAACGAGCTCACCCGTTATCGCTACGACGTCATCCTGCATATCGGGGGCGAGATGCCGCAGCCGCCCGCGCAATCGATGGACTGGACGACGAGTTCGCTCGCCGAGCTTGCCGCCATGCTTGGCGGGCCACGACCCGCGAGCATCGCGTTGCTGCGGGTGCCGAACCGGCGTCTGGCGCAGCACCTGGCCCAGCTGCAGTGGCTGCAATCCCGCGAACCTGGTTCCAGGCTTGCCACGCTATCGGCTGTCGAGGCGGATCGTATGCTGGTTGGTGAGGATCCCGAAGCCTTCTGGGCACTCGGTGAACAGCACGGCTATGATGTGCGTGTGAGCTGGACATCGGCTTCGCCGGATGGTTGCTTCGATGTTGTCTTCGTCGACCGCAGCCGGAGCGCAGTGCCGGTCCAGCTGCCGCAGCCGCTGCGCCGCCCCGATCGCGCTTACGCCAATGATCCCGGCGCGGCAGCGCTGCCTCACCGGCTCGGTCAGCGCCTGCGCCACGCGCTGCAGCGCCGATTGCCGGATCACATGGTGCCGGCTGCGATCGTGACGCTCGAGGCCATGCCGCTCACACCGGCCGGCAAGATCGATCGCATCGCGCTGCCGGCGCCGGAAGGTCGACCCGAGATCGGTTGGCTCGTCGAGCCGCGCACGCCGAGCGAGCAGATCCTGGCGTCGATCTGGTGCGACATCCTGAAACTCGATCAGGTGGGCGTGGACGACAACTTCTTCGAGCTCGGCGGCGACTCCATCCAATCCATCCAGGTCGTGGCTCGCGCCAACCGCGCGGGACTGAAGCTGACTTCGCGACAGATTTTCGAGCACCAAACCATTGCGGCGCTTGCCGCCGCGGCCGCGCCGCCGGACCCTGCAGCTGCGCCCGATAAGGTTGCAGTGGCGTCGCAGCGCGAAGCTGCTGACCTCCGGTCGGGCTTCCGGATCGGCGACATCTCCAATGCCGATCTGGAGCGCGTGCGTCGCGCCGCCGGCGAAGACACGCTGGTTGAAGACGTCTATCCGCTGACGCCGACGCAGCAAGGCATGCTGTTCCACAGTCTCTATGAGCCGGAGTCGCGGACCTATGTCACGACGCTGAGCTGCCGTCTTGTCGGCGAGCTTGATGTAGACGCATTCCGCAGCGCGTGGGAAGCCGTCATCGCGCGCCACGCGGTGCTGCGCTCAGCCTTTGTCGGCCAGGATCTGGCTGTACCGCTGCAGGTGGTGTTGCGCGCGGCGGTGCTGCCGTTCGCCTATCATGATTGGCACAGCCTTTCTGCGGTCGAGCAGGAGGCGCAGCTCGCGGCTCTGGAGATCGAAGACACCAGGAGTTTCGATTTTGCGCGTCCCCCGCTGATGCGCCTGTCCGTCGTCCGGGTTGGGAATCGAGATCACCGTCTGCTGTGGTGCTGTCATCACATTCTCTTCGATGGCTGGTCGATCCCCATCCTTCTGAATGATGTCTTCGCCGCCTATGCTGCGCTGTCTCGGGGTGAGCAGCCGCAGCTGACGCCGGTGCGTCCATTCCGTGACTACATCTCCTGGCTGCAGCGGCAGGATATGCAGGCAGCCGAAGCCTATTGGCACCGCCGGCTCGCCGGTTTTGAGGCACCCACAGCTCTGGGGTTCGGTCATGTGTCGCACGTGGCGTCCGACCAGGATCGATACGCCGAGCATGACAAGAAGCTGCCGGTCGGCATCGACGCATTGGAGAGTTTCGCGCGCCGTCATCGGCTGACCATCAACACGGTGGTGCAGGGGGCGTGGGCGCTGCTGCTCGGTCGTTACAGCGACAGCAGTGATGTCGTGTTCGGGGTCACGGTATCGGGGCGTCCGGCTGATCTGCCTGAGGTGGAGCGCACGGTTGGGCTTTTCATCAACACGCTGCCATTGCGTGTCGCGCTACCGAATGAGCGGTCGGAAGACTGGTTGCGTGGCATCCAGGCGCGGCAGACTGAGCTGACGGACTATCAGTACAGCCCGCTTGCGGAGGTGCAGCGCTGGAGCGAGGTGCCAGCTGGAACGCCGCTGTTCGAGAGCATCGTGGTGTTCGAGAACTACCCGGACGAGATGTCGGCAGGAGGTGGAGAGCGGGCTATCCGCATGGACATGATCCGCGCGGTTAATCGCATCAACTATCCACTCGCGCTGCAGGTCGCCATCGGCGAAGCGCCGACGATGAAGATCATGTACGACGCCGGCCGCTTTGATCGCGACGCGATCGCGCGCCTTGCCGGTCATTTTGCGCGGCTGCTGGGCGAGATCGTCGCCGATCCGGCGCGGCCGCTGTCGGCGCTGTCACCGCTTGGCGAGGACGAGCGGCATCAGGTGGTGACCGCCTTCAACGCCACCGCGGTGAAGTACCCGCAAGGCCTTTTGTATGAGCCGTTCGCAGCCCAGGCGGCACGGACGCCGGAGCGGATCGCGCTGCGCTTCGAGGATGCAACGCTCAGCTATGGCGAGCTGGACCGCCGTGCCAACCAGCTGGCGCATCGGCTGCAGCAGCTGGGCGTCGGCCCCGATGTCGTGATCGGTGTTTTGGCCGAGCGTTCGCTCGAGATGGTGGTGGCGCTGTTCGGCATCCTCAAGGCGGGCGGCACCTACCTGCCGCTCGACCCCGGCTATCCGGCCGAGCGACTGGTCTACATGCTGGATGATGCCAGGGCGCCGGTGCTGCTGACGCAGCAACGGCTGGTCGACCGTTTGCCGGCGCATGACGCGGTCGTGGTGCAGCTCGACGCCGACTGGCCGGAGATCGCGCGACACCCGGAGACAGCACCGGTAAGCAA
>NZ_CAFK01000100.1 GCF_000239815.1 Bradyrhizobium sp. STM 3843
GTCCTCGGTCAGCGTACGCAGCACCACGCCCGATCCGCCGCGCTGCGCCGGACCCGATGGCCGCGGTCCCGAAGGCCGTGGGGCAGGGGCGGGCGGCGCCTTGGCAACGATCGGCTCGGGCGCATGCGGCGCCTCAGGCCCGCCATCGCCCACCCGGCGCTTTGTGCCGCGCTTCTCGACCACCACCTGTTTGCTCCGGCCGTGTGGGAAGCTCTGGCGCACCGTGCCAGTCTCGACGCGCGGCTTCAGCGTCAAGGTCTTGCTCGGGACACTCAGTTTCTTGTCGCCCGGAGTGTTGTTGTCGGCCATTCAGTCGTCCTAATCCTGTTACCTTCGTGCGGCAAGCCGCACCGTCCCATTCGTGCAATCGTCGCTATATCTTCGAAGTCCTGGCCGCGGTTCCGGCAGTCTTGTCCGCGTCGGCTGACCGGTATCGGACCAGTGTCTGGCTGCGCGACAGGAATGTCCTGCTCGCCGGGCCCGCGAGCAGCGCAGCATGTATCACATTTGACCGCCCCAGTGCCAAATCCAATTCTGCCGATGTGAGGCAGCCGATGATTGGAAATGGCGGGGCTTGCCCCTGGTCCCCGGCACCGGGGTCCCCGGCATTTGGCCGCGTCAGCGCGTCGAGCTTACGGATTCCGTCGGGAGCGCCATCCGCGGCGTGGATCAGCGCGGCAATCGCTACCCGTGACGGCCGCTGCGACAGCGCCGGGCTGACGCGGACGTCGCGCTTGAAACCTCGGCTGAAATGGTGACGACGGACCGCTTCCGCAACGGCCTGTCGCGTTGCCGAAACCCAAAGGCCGCGGCCGGGAAGCCTGCGCTTGATGTCGGGTATGACCTCGCCCGACGGGGCGACGACGAAGCGGATCAGTTCGCCGGTCGGCCGCACCTCGCGGCTGACCGCGCACGTCCGCATGGTCGCGGACTTCTCAGTCCGCGGTCCATTGTCGAGCTCAGGGTCGGCCAAAGCGAGCATGCGGTCGGGCGGCTCCTCATTTTATGCGAACGGCGTCATGGCGGGCATCATCGCTGTCGTCATAGGTCAGGCAGGCTGTCCTTCAGGGACCTCATCCTCTTCGGTCTTCTTGGCGATATCAGCCTCGCTGATCCAGCCGGCCTTGACGCGGGCCTGCATGACCATCGCCTCGGCATCGTCGCGGGAGACATCCAGGCCGTCGAGAATGCCGGCATGCTTGGTCTGTTCGCCGCCGTCCTTGCGCTCGGTCCAGCCAACCAGATCGTCAGTGGCGCAACCGGCGAGGTCGTCGACTGTCTTGACGTCGTTCTCGCCGAACTTGACCAGCATCTTGGACGTGACGCCGGGAACAGTCTTCAAGGCATCCTCGACGCCCAGCTCCTTGCGCTTGGCCTCGAGCTCGGCCTCCTGCTGCTCCAGGAATTCGCGCGCCCGGGTCTGCAGCTCGGTGGCCGTCTCTTCGTCGAAGCCTTCGATGCCGGCCAGATCCTTCAGATCGACCAGCGCAAGTTCCTCCACCGAGGTGAAGCCTTCGGAGGCCAACAGCTGTCCGACCACCTCGTCGACATTGAGCGATTCCATGAAGACGCGGGTGGAGTTCTCGAAGTCGGCTTGGCGGCGCTCCGATTCCTCCTGCTCGGTCAGGATGTCGATGTCCCATCCGGTCAGCTGGGAAGCCAGACGAACGTTCTGGCCGCGGCGGCCGATCGCCAGCGACAGCTGATTGTTGGTGTCGGGAACCACGACCTCGATGCGCTCGCGATCCTCGTCGATCACCACCTTGGTGACTTCGGCGGGCGCCAGCGCGTTGACCACGAAGGTCGCGATATCCGGAGACCACGGAATGATGTCGATCTTCTCGCCTTGCAGCTCGTTCACCACGGCCTGCACGCGCGAGCCGCGCATGCCGACGCAGGCGCCGACCGGATCGACTGAGGAATCGCGCGACACCACACCGATCTTGGCGCGCGAGCCCGGATCACGGGCCACCGCCTTGATCTCGACGATGCCGTCATAGATCTCCGGCACCTCCTGCGCGAACAGCTTGGCCATGAACTGCGGATGGGTGCGCGACAGGAAGATCTGCGGGCCGCGCGTTTCGCGGCGCACATCGAAGATGTAGGCGCGGACGCGATCGCCGTTGCGGAACACCTCGCGCGGCAGCATTTCGTCGCGACGGATGATGGCCTCACCGCGTCCGAGATCGACGATCACGCTGCCATATTCGACGCGTTTGACCGTACCGTTGACGATGTCTCCGATGCGGTCCTTGAACTCCTGATATTGCCGGTCGCGCTCGGCCTCGCGCACCTTCTGCACGATGACCTGCTTGGCCGACTGCGCGGCAATGCGGCCATATTCGAGCGGCGGCAGCGTGTCGGCGATGGTGTCGCCGATCTGCGCGCCTGGATTGGCACGGCGGGCGTCGTCCAGCGAGATCTGGTTCGACGCATTCTCGACCTTGTCGACCACCAGCATATGGCGCGACAGCCGCAGCTCGCCCTTCCTCGGGTCGATCTCGGCATGCACGTCGGTTTCGCTGCCGTAACGGGCGCGGGCGGCCTTGGCGATGGCGTCTTCCATCGCCGCGATCACAATGCCACGGTCGATCGACTTTTCGCGCGCGACGGCGTCGGCGATCTGCAGCAGTTCCAACCTGTTGGCGCTGACAGCCATGGTTCAGTCTCCTCTAATCAGGATCGATCTCGCCCCTGCGCGCGCGTTGCGCGGCGAGGCGATGTTGCTTGGTGTTTTGAGGCAAAGGTTTCTTTACCGCTTTCTTCTCAGGACGCTTGTCCGTATTCTTGACCGGGCCCTTGGCTTGGCTAGCCGGCTTGGCATGCGGCGCCAAAGGTGGCGCCAGACCCATGTCCCGCTTCAGTTCCCGCTCGGCGGCCTTGCCGCGCCGCATGGATTCCGCGATCAGCTCGTCTGTGAGCACCAGCTTGGCCTCGCCGATATCAGCCATCGGCAGCAGCACGTCCGGCTCCTGATCCTTCGGCACGTCGTCACGGGTGACCCGCACGGCGTCGCCCTCGACACCGTTCAGAACGCCGCGGAACCGCTTCCGGTTCTGATGCGCGACCGCCACCTCGATCTTCACGAGATGACCGCTGTAACGGACAAAATCCGAGCGACGCACCAGCGGCCGGTCGATACCGGGAGACGATATTTCGAGCCGGTAGGCGCGGTCGATCGGGTCGGCAATGTCGAGCACCGGCGACAGCGCCCGCGACACGGCTTCGCAGTCCTCGATCTGCATCGTGCCGTCCGGCCGTTCCGCCATGACCTGCACCGTGCAGCCGGCTTCACCGGAGATGCGGATTCGCACCAGCCGGTAGCCCATCCCCTGCAGCACCGGCTCGGCGACCGCGGCGACCCGAGCGGCCACACCCGGCTCGACGACGAGACGGGGCTCGGTCAAGAGGTCGGCGTCGACAGGGTCGAACGTGGGTTCGGTCATTCTCAAGCGTCGGTCAGATGCAGTCTTTGAAGGTGCGGGGTAGATGCAGTTCTGGCTCACCGGGCGTTTGCCCGTCCGATCGCGTCCCCTGATCCGGTCCGTCCGTTGGGCACGGGTGGTTCAGGTAATAAAAAAGAGCGGGTCCCGGAGGCCCCACTCTCACTACGCGATCGTATATGAGATACTGTAAGTTGCAGCTGATATAGCGGTTCTGGTGCGGTCCGGCAAGAGCCAGAAAGCCCGAGACGCGCAATTTTGGGCCCCTTTCAGGGTGGGATCCGGTGGGACAGATCCGCCGGATACCTAACCCTTCATTCATCAAGATCGCTTAAACTGTTCAGGAATTCCGGATTGTCCGGCGGGTGCCCCTTCCGCGGGACGCTGTTGCGTTGCGTATCGAGTCAATTGCCATGAGTGCCGCCACCTTGCTGATCCCGGGGCTTGATCAAATCGTCAGGCAGGGCGATCCCGAGCGCCGCACCGAGGCCGCCCGCCGTATTGCGGACCTGTTCTTCGAAGATGTAGCCAGGCTTCGCCCCGAGCACATCAACCTGTTTGACGGGCTTTTGATCGAGCTGGTGCCGCAGACCGACGTCCATGTGCGGATCGACCTCGCCGAGCGGCTGTCGCGGCTCGAGCGCGCACCGCGGATTCTGGTTCGACAGCTTGCGGGCGAGGACGAGATCATGGTGGCTGGGCCGCTGCTGCGGCGTTCGCCCGTGCTCGACGAATCTTATCTGATCGCCGTCGCGCGCGACCGCGGGCAAGACCATCTGTTGGCGATGTCGGAGCGGCCGACGCTTTCGAGCGGCGTGACGGACATCCTGGTCCGGCGCGGCGATCGTGACGTCGTCAGGCGCGCCGCCGGCAATATCGGGGCGCAGTTTTCCGAACTCGGCTATTCCGAGTTGATCAGTCGCGCGAGCTTCGACGGCGTGCTGACATTGACGGTCGGTAAACGCGACGATCTGCCGGACGCGCACCTGAAGACGCTGATTGCAGGCTCGCTCGAGGTGGTGAGGCGACGGCTGTTCGATGTGGTGAAGCCGGAGCGTCAGGCCAAGATCGGGCAGGTGGTTGCGGAGCTTAGCGGCGCGCCGGGCCCGGTCGCGAGCAACCGCAACTTCGTCCCGGCCCAGCGTACCATTCTGGCGCTCTATGAAGCCGGCGGTCTCAACGAAAGCGCGCTGCTCAGCTTTGCGCGCAGCTACGAGTATGAGGAGACGGTTGCTGCGCTGGCGGCGATGTCCGGCCTGAACATCGCAACGCTCGACCGGTTGATTTCGGGCGATCGTCACGACCCGCTTTTGATCATCGGCCGCACCATCGGGCTCGAATGGGCGACGGTGCATGCGCTGATCCTGCTCAGGCTGGGGCCGAAGCGGATTCCGGCGCAGGCCGACATCGAAGCCGCGCGCGTCAACTATGCGCGACTGATGCCGTCGACTGCCGAGCGCGTCGTGACGTTCTGGAAGACGCGGCACTGAGGCCGGCTCATGAGCTCGTCACGCGTCTCCGCGCCGCGGCTACTTCCTGCGAAACCGCAGATAGTTCGCGACCCGGCCCTCGCGCGCGGCCTTCTGGCCGTAGCGGGTCATGGTGTAGCCGGGCCAGGGCAGGCGCCAGTCGTCGGCGCGCTCGGCGGTCCAGTCGAATTCCGGCGAGCGTAACAGATGCCATAGCGTCCAGGCGCAGTAGTCGGCGATATCGCTGACGAAGCGGAATTCGCCGCCGGGCCGGATTGCCCGGGCCATCGCCGCGATGGTCGCGTCCTGCACGAAGCGGCGCTTCCAGTGCCGCCGTTTCGGCCAGGGATCGGGGTGGATCAGATCGATCCGTGCCAGCGATCCCGGCGGCAGCCAGGCGAGGAGCTCGGCCGCATCGCCGGCGAACAGGCGGACATTGCTGATATTGTGGCTCTCGATCTGCGCCAGGATCTTGGCCATGCCGTTGACGTAAGGCTCGCAGCCGATGAAGCCAGTTGCCGGATGGGTCAGCGCTTCGGCAACGAGGTGCTCGCCGCCGCCAAAGCCGATCTCGAGCCTCAGTTCCTGGGCCGGCGGGTCAAAAAGATCGGCGACCGCTGCTGCCGGCGTGGCCGGATCAAGCGCGAGGTGGGGCAGCAGGTGCGCGATGAGATCCGCCTGATGGGCGCGGAGCTTGTGGCCTTTGCGGCGGCCAAAGAACGACCCTTGGCGGTGCGAGCCCGCATCTCCGCCCGCGCCCTCATCGTCCGATATGGGGGTCGCCGCACTCATTGCAGGGTCTGGTACAGCCGGTGCAACAATCGCGTCCGCGGCTTGATCGAGGAGACGTACATCTGTTCGTAATGTGTATGCGCACCCTTGCCGTCAACACCGAGACCGTCGAGCGTCGCGGTGAAGGGAGCCGTGAAATTGCCGTCCGAGCCGCCCCCGGTCGAGGTGCCGACCAGGTCGAAGCCGACCTCGTCGGCGAGCGTTCGCGCATGTTCGAACAGCGCGGCGCCGGCATTGCTCTTTTCGTAAGGCGGACGATTCAGTGCGCCCGTCACGTCGACGGTGACGCCTTCGCTGCGCGACTTCAAGTTCAGAATCTTGGTTACGATTTCGTCAGCGTCGGCAAAGGTGGGGAGGCGTGCATCCACTTCGGCATAGGCCGTCTCCGGAATCACATTGGGGCGCGTGCCGCCGCGCACGAGCCCGACATTGACCGAGACCCCTCGCGTGGGATCGTTCAGCGCCTCCAGCGCCTGGATCACATTGGCAAGCTCTCGGATGGCGCTGCGGCCGTCCTGCGGCCGCGTGCCGGCATGGGACGGCACGCCGGTGATCGAAACGTCGAAGCGCGCCACGCCTTTTCGTCCGGTCACGACCTTTCCACCGTCGCGGGCGGGTTCCGTCACCAGCACGTATTTCGCCCGGCGTCCTTCCTCCTCGATCAGCGCGCGCGAGGTCGGGCTGCCGATCTCCTCATCCGAGACAAAGAGATGCGTGATGCCGAGTGGGGACTGTTCGCCGCTCAAGCAGAGCTGACGGAACGCGTAGTAGGCGAGATAGGCTCCGCCTTTCATGTCGTAGATGCCGGGACCGTATGCACAATCTCCCTCGATCCTGAAAGGCAGCCTTTCGATGAAGCCGAGCGGATGGACGGTGTCGAGATGGCTGAGCACCAGGATGCCCGGCGCATCCTGGCCCCAGGAGGAGCGCGCCAGCAGATGGTCGCCGCAGCCGTCGCGGCCGGCAATCCGCGCGACCGTCGCGGGAAGATCGCGATAACCATCGGCGACGAGCGTGGCTAGGCGATTGACCTGGTCGGGCGCATCGGTCGGGGTTTCGATCTCGACCCAGCGGCGGATGCCGTCGAGGATGACGCTGCTGTCGAAGGGATCTGTCGTCGCGCTCATGGTTGTTGCTTCGTTATCCTCTTGATCAATTGCCCACACGGCTTGCCCACTTATTTGCCCACTAATGTTCGCGTGCCAACATTCGCGTGCCTTTTGGGAGCCGCCTCAGCGATGATTGGTGCCAAAGAAACACCAGCTAGATGATTGTTTCCAGTGCCGCTTTGGATTTTGACGCCGGAGTTGCTGTGTTGCGGCAGGGAGGGTCAAACGTCAAATTCGCCGCGCGAGCAAGGGTTCTTCGCTTGAACCCCGTCTGGGCGCATCTCGCGACGGGTGCAGAGCTCGTGGCTTGTGGGACGAAAAAAGAGCGCGATGGCTAGTCCCGAAGGAAGCTATCGCGCTCTATTGGTTTCCGAACGGTTTGTCTATTCGTCCATTCGCTGGACGATAGTCCGGCGAACGCCAGGCTCTGCAAACAGAGTCCAGCTAACAGATAGCCTACCGATCTTCTGGTGCTTCGCGATCGGCGATCTGTTCGACCAGATCGACAATGCTGCGGCGGAGCTTGGAATCGTTGATCCGAGTGAACGCACGGGTCAGAGCGAGGCCTTCGGAGGTCGCGAGAAAGTCGGACACGTAGGCTGGTGAAGCACCTTCACCGAAGCTCTCTCCATTAGTCCCGCCGGTTGGAACTCCTTCGAACAAGAAAGACACCGGGACCTGCAGAACCTCGGAAATCTGCTGAATTCGGCTCGCACCAACGCGATTGGTGCCTTTTTCGTATTTCTGTATCTGCTGGAACGTGAGGCCGAGAGCCTCACCGAGCTTTTCTTGGCTCATGCCCAGCATGATACGGCGCATCCGCACCCGGCTGCCGACATGTTTGTCAACAGGGTTGGGCGCTTTCGTCGACATCTCTCAACTCCTTGAATGAGGCCTGGGGAATGAGGCGACCGCAGTATGCCTCAGGCGCTAATGCCGTCAAACTCTGCTCAGAGTCCTAATCACGATGACGGGTGAGCAGCGAATTGAACGGGATCGTACTGCCGCGCGAGAATGCGAATTGCAGCGGCAATCTGTCAACACTTGGAGTTTTGCTTGTCAAAAAAAATCTTACGATGATGAAAAGAAACGACGCAACGAAGTTCTCACCGGAGCTTTTGTGCAACGCCCCGGCGGATTACGACGATCAAAGCGAGCGCGAACAGGATCACAAAGGCGAGATCGCCGCTCCGCGCGTAAGGCGTTGGCGCGATTGCCGCTGGCAGCGGCGCATCGAGCACACCTTCGATGCCGAGGTCCAACCGCGCGATGATGCGGCCGACCGGATCGATTACAGCTGAAATTCCCGTATTGGCGGCGCGAACCAATGGCAAGCCTTGCTCGATCGCGCGCCATCTCGCCTGCTGCAGGTGTTGATAGGGACCGGTCGAAAATCCGAACCAGCCGTCGTTGGTCAGGTTGACCATCCATCCGGCACGATCACCCGATTCACCAGCGATTTCATTAGGAAAGATTGCTTCATAGCAGATGAGGGGCAGCGCGCGCGGCGCGTGCGGCACGTCCAGATTCCGCCGGATCGTTCCCGGGATGAAGCCGCCCTGCACTCGCGTGAGTTGTTCGAGGCCCAGCTTTTCCATCGCGTCCTGAAACGGTAGATACTCGCCGAATGGCACCAGGTGCAGTTTGTCGTAGAGCGACAGCACGCTGCCCTCATGATCGATCACGTAGATCGAATTATAAGCGCGTGTAATTCGTGCATTTGGTGGCAGTTCTGGTGCACGTACTGAACCTGTGATCAGTGCTGCGCCCGGTGGCAGCAGATCAGCGATCTGTGCCATCGCATCCGGCTCGCGCGTCAGGAAGAATGGGAAAGCGGATTCCGGCCAGATCAGGATGTTGGTGTCGCGCACTCCCATTGCGTGCGGCCCGGAGGCGCGATCCGACAGCGTCAGATATTGCCGCATCACCTCCGCTTTGGCCGAGTAGTTGAACTTGATATCCTGTTGCAGATTCGGCTGCATGATCCTGAGCTTGACCCCGCTCACCAAAGCCGTGGGATGCCAGGACAGGCGGATGGCGCCAAAGGTTCCCATCGTTGCCAGGACAGCAAGCGCGGCAACAGGAACTTGCCATGGCGTTCGCTTGCTCCGGGTCCGGTCGATCAGGACCGCGGGGCTCGCGAAGATCGCGATTGCAAGCAGCGTCATGCCCCAGAGCCCGACCAGCGCGGCGGTCTGGGCCAAGGCGAGCGGCTCGGCCAGCGCGTAGCCGAACGCGTTCCAGGGAAAGCCGGTCAGCACATGGCCACGCAGCCATTCACTTGCGGTCAGGCCGACCGCCAGCGCCAGAATGCGGGTGGAATCCCGGCTCCAGATCAGACGCGCCGCCGCAAAGCCCAGTGCCGGAAACAGTGCGAGGTAAGCGGGAAGCCCGAGCACGGCGAAGGGCATCAGCCACGCGAAGGTCTGCGCGTCGACCAGAAACGCATAGCCGATCCAGTAGAGGCCGGGCACGAAATAGCCGAGGCCGAACCAGAATCCGGTCAGGGCTGCGGCCGGAACGCCCTTGAGCCGCCCAGCGCTCGCGCCATCGATCAGCCAGACCACGACCGGGAAGGTGATGAACAGCACCGGCCAGGCATTGAATGGTGCCATCGCAAGCGCTGACAGGGCGCCGGCGGCGAGCGCGATGCCGGCCCGCTTCCATCCCCAGGACAGAATGACAGCGAGCGCGAGCCCGCGAAGCCTCGATGCCATGGTCACTGCGAGCCCGCTCCGTCGCCGGCCTGAGAACTGCGGTCCTCGTTGCTTGCCGCCTGCCCGGCATCGGGCGGTTGGGCTGGCTCGGTGGGCGTCTCTGCTCCCGCGGTCGGCTCGCGGCGCCGGCTTTCGCGCTGGCCGCGCGGCGCGGGCCGCTCCTTGCGCGGTGCAATGCGCAGGCGCTTGACGCGCCGCGGATCGGCATCCAGCACCTCGACCTCGAAATTGCCCGGGCCGGAGATCAACTCGCCGCGCACCGGCAGCCGGCCGACATGATTTACGAGATAGCCGCCGAGCGTCTCGACCCCTTCACCGGCTTCCCCGGTGACAAAGTCTTCGCCGATCACGGAGCGGACGTCGTCGAGGCTGGCGCGCGCATCGGCAATGAAGGAGTTGTCCGGCTGGCGGACGATGGCCGGAGGCTCGTCGCTGTCGTGCTCGTCATCGATCTCGCCGACGATCTGCTCGACGATGTCCTCGATCGAAACCAGCCCGTCGGTGCCGCCATATTCATCGACGACCAGCGCAAGGTGAATGCGCGACGCCTGCATCTGCGCGAGCAGGTCGATCGCGCGCATCGAAGGCGGCACGTAGAGCAGCTTGCGGATGATATTCGCGTCGGCAAGCGGCATGGCGAGATCGACCGTTTTGAGGTCGAGCCCGGCCGGCAGCGGCTTCTTGCGCTTGGCCTTGACGGCGTCGGGCACGCGCGCCTGCGCGGTCATCAAGGCGAGCAGGTCGCGGATGTGCACCATGCCTTCGGGGTCGTCGAGCGTATCGTTGTAGACGACGAGGCGCGAATGCGCAGCGCTCTCGAACAAACTCATTAGTTCGCCGAGCGGGATGTCCCGCTTCACGGCCACGATATCCGCGCGGTGCACCATCACGTCGGCGATCCGCCGTTCGTGGAGATCGAGGATGTTGCGCAGCAGCGTGCGCTCGACGGCGGAGAAGCCGATATCGTCGGGCGTGGAGGCGTCGAGCACGACCTGAAGATCGTCGCGGACCGAGTTGCCGGCCTTCCAGCCGAACAGGCTGCGGAACGCGCGCAGCAGCCAATTCTCGCTCGGTGCGCGCCCGGCCTCGCCCGGCGGCACCACGGCCGGCAGATTGCGTGTATTGCGCGGATTGTCGTGGATCGGCTCGGAATCTGTCATCGTCAATTCATCCGCTCCCGATCCGCATAGGGATCGGGAATCCCCAGATGCGCCAGGATCTCCCGCTCGAGCGTCTCCATCTCATCGGCCTCGTCATCGGTCTCGTGGTCGTAGCCGATCAAATGCAGGAAGCCGTGCACGGTGAGATGGCTCAGGTGATGGTCGAAGGGCTTCTGTTCCTCGTCGGCCTCGCGCCGCA
>NZ_CAFK01000099.1 GCF_000239815.1 Bradyrhizobium sp. STM 3843
GGGAGGGATGCGTTTGTACGCGCCGGGGTCGGCACCGGACTGCGCGAACGGCTGCTCCAAGGATAGCAGCGATGGTTTTCGGCCAGGCTTCAACGATCACGACAAGGTTCACGAGACCTGTGAGGTCCATTGCCGATATCGAGGCGTTGGAGGGTCTGTCTTACGATTCCCTCGTCCCGGCACGCAATCTCCATGACCTCTTCCGAGCCACGGCGCGACTGCACCCCGACAGGCCCGCACTGACGGTTGTGACTCCTCCCGAATCTCCTGAGGTCGGCCTCACACATCGTCAACTGCTCGCCGAAATATCCCGCGCGGCGAACTTATTCAGATCCTACGGCATCACACCTGACGGGCCGACGGTTGCGGTGCTCTGCCCTATCCTGCCGCAGATATTTCCCGCGCTGCTCGGCGCCCAGCTCGCCGGCGTCGCGAGCTCGATCAACTATCTGCTGAACGAAGACACGATCGTCGACCTGCTCGAAGCGCAGAATGCCTCCGTGCTCATGATCCCGTCAGAGTCCGCCGATCCGGCGATCTGGGGCAAGGCGAGCAAGGTGGCCGCACGAGTCGCTGCGCTGCGGCAGATCCTGGTCGTCGGCGAGAGCGGCGGTCTCACGGGCCGACTGGTGGACTTTGATCAGGCGAATGCAGGCCAGCGCGACACACTCGATTTCGAGCCGTCGCACGACCGCCAGTCGGTGTGCGCGCTGTTTCATACGGGAGGGACGACTGGACGTCCGAAGCTGGTTCGCCTGACGCATGGAAATCAGATCCATGCCGCCTGGAGTTTTGCCCGGGTTCACGGGCTGGACGAGCAGGACACCGCCTTGAACGGATTTCCGCTGTTCCACGTCGGCGGCACCATGACCGTCGGTCTGTCGATCCTTGCGGCCG
>NZ_CAFK01000098.1 GCF_000239815.1 Bradyrhizobium sp. STM 3843
CCCGCTCCGGCGACGTTCGGCTACACGCTCTCGGTCGACCTGATAGGAGCGCCACTGACCACTGCCACGACCACGGACATCACGCCTTTTATCCTCGGTGTCGCCTCCGCTAGCGTAAACGGCAGCTCGGCGGGTGCAAGTGTCGGCAATTGCCTCAACTGTGGACCATTCCATCCCATTTCGGGGAATGGCTACTCCATCTCTGACGCTCAGCGAGACATTTCGGTTGTGCTTGCAGCAAACCTCTCCGCAATCGGGGCGGTCGATAATCTCCCGGCAAGTGACATCATCACGCTCGCCTACAACTTGAATATCGGACTGCCAGCCGGCCTTTCCGCTGAAATGGTGACGCCGCTTCCTAACAGTAGCTGGCTGTTCGCGTCCGTGCTTGGAGTGATGGCGCTGGCTGTTTGGTTCAGACAACGGCGTAGCCGGGGCGCGACGCCTTCAACAATTGTCCCTCGCTACGCTGAGTAGCCGCACGCAACCAACTTGGCTCAGGATGATGGCAAGCTCAGCTGCGCTGCGGCCGCCAGGTCGCGGCACGAAAATAGGAGCTCGCGGACGTTGCGAACGCCTGTTGCGAGATGACCTTGCTGGCGGCATCGATATCGTCCAGGCGGGTGCATTCAAGCTGACTGAAGTAGCGAAGTTCTGACATCTCGCCATCTTCGGGCCGATGACTGCCGCCGATCACCTCCGCGCGGAAGGCGATGACGGTGTAGTAGGTGAGATCGCCATTTGGATAATGGACCAGAAACTCATCCCCTCCGAACACGCCGATGAGCGCAGTTGGCTCGACGAGCAGGCCGGTCTCCTCGAAACATTCCCGGACGGCGGCATCCGCCGGGTGTTCATTCGGGTCAATTGCTCCGCCGGGAAGCCCCCATATTCCGGTCTCGCTGCTTCTGCCAAGCAGGACGCGGCCATCAACGTCAAAGATCGAGATCGAGGCCGCGGTCAGGGTGACCAGGTCATGCCCAACCTTCGCGCGAATCGCCTTGAGATAATCAGAAATGGGCATGCTGTGTTCTGGCTTCGGAGGGTCCAACAGAGGAGGGTGCGGTCAGCGCGGAAGGCCCTTGGACGATAGCACAGGGCTTGCAAGCCGGCCTCAGCTATTCGCCGTATGGACCCCGATCTTGGGCCGGACGAGACAATTGAACGTTGATTACAGGCTGTCGGAATCATTGCTGGGCCGGAATGCAGCCATGGCTCGCATGTGCAATCTGATGGCTGAGGTTTCAGGTTCGTGTGGCAACAGTCAACCATCCAAGCAGTCGTCGCAATTGCTCGACATCGAGTGAAACTGCCGGATAGTCCGGGCCGCCCCAGTCGCCGTGGTTGGTTGGAGCAAACGCCTCGAGCAGGGCGGCAGCAGTTGGCTCAGTAAGCGCCAGCTGCCGCAGGGCATCTGTCTGGATCTCCAACCGGATTGTCGAGCAGTCCGCGACGATGCGCGCCGGCGATGCGGGCGCGCCTGGCCGGAGCCGCTGCCAAAAAGTGCTGTGCCGACCAACGCTCATGATCGACGGAGCATAGCCGGTGGAAGTGTGATCGTGTGTGTGCAGCTGTAAAGTTTGGTGGCTTCCACCGCTGTCTGATCGTCACGTGCTGGCGATCTCGTCGGGGTTCAGAGTCGTCGTTCAAATGCCCAGAGAACCGTGGTCTTTGTCGCCGCATTCACCACAGACGATCAATTGGCTGCTCATCAACCCGAACCAGCCACGCCGATCGTTGCCCGCTGCACCCACGCAGATCCGCGTGGCTCCTCCAGGCTCCGGGCCGTGCCAGGCGAAACTTCGCTGGGCTCGCAGCTTTTTGTCCGAAACGAAAGCGTGGAAGCCGCAATTCGCGCCAAGCAGATTGCCAAGATAGCGACGATAATTCCCGCAAGCACATCGACGAGGAAATGTCCGCCGCCGATCGGTGTCGCGATCAACATGGTTCCATTAATGGTGATGTTGAACGGACGAAACCAGCGCCAGGGCCACAAGGCCCACGCATACAAGATCGCACTTGCCGCATGAAAGCTGGGGAACGTAATGACCCCAACGAGACGGCTGAGATCAAGCAAGCGTAACGTCCCATCCCGAATGAGTGGCATCTCGCGGGCCGTATCGTAATAGCAGTCCGGGACGATGTTTGGATAGTCCGACGGGAGCAGCCCCAACGCGTGATAAACACCAATTGCGGGCACTATCGTCGTGATACAGCATGTCAAGACGAGAGCAAGCATGAGTGCGAGAATGAATTCGGCGGTCTTGCGGCAGTAGCCGGCAAGAGGAAGGCCGATGACGATGAGGAAGACCTGCCAGAAAATTGAGCGATAGCCAAAGGCGAGGATGACGATGAACCACTCATGACTGTTCGCGAACTGCAGGTACTGCCGAAAATCGAAACCCAAAGTGCGATCGATCGCCAGCAGGTTCGCGTCTTGTAGCGGCAGATTGGCGGCCGTCGCCACATAAGTCAAAGACGTGAGGATGCTCATCCCTAGAATTGCCTGAGCAAGCCCAATCAGCAATGAGAACAGACGCGGGTGCGCGCGATGCGCAGACTGAGCATTCAAGTATCCTGAAACGCCGTAAAGGGCTGCAATCCCCAGCGCCAACAGATAGCCAAGCGGTTGGACGCGGAAATCCGTGAGCATCAGGCTCAGATCGAAAACCGCAAGGAGAACGGTCAGTACGAGCCAGTTCAGCCGGAACAAGGACCAGGCCAGCACGCCATCCTCGCCATGGCGCGCCTCGAGCAGCCCTCGCTCTGCAGGCAGGCCCGGAAGGTTGCGAAGCAGATTTGGCAATAGGGTGCCTATGGCAGGCTCCGCCATGGAGGTCTGCTCCGTTTCAGTTGATTTCAGATTGTGTCCCGTCGGTTTCTGGATACCCCAGCGCAGTCCAGAAAAGCAATTTAAAGCTGCATTTTATTCCGATACCGTTCGGGATGATTAACAATTTGAAGCTTTGGAATACCCTCGTTGCAACCATTTAAACCGGAAGCCGAGCGTCCCAGTGTGGCAGCGATGATCAGGTGTACGGAACGGCAGCTATCCCGGCTGCGCGGGTGTGCAAGGATCATTTTGTCGCTCGCATCGTGGCGAGCGGCATGCAGTCAATAATTGATTGGCTTGGTGAGCGCGCTGGGGCTCGAACCCAGGACCCCGTGATTAAAAGTCACGTGCTCTACCGGCTGAGCTACGCGCTCGCTCCCAAGGGCTTGACCGACGGGGGACCGTCGGGCCCGGTCGTGTGTCTTTCCGCGATCTGAAACGTCGGCGGTCGCCCGGCGGTTCACCAGCTTGGGGGAAAGGCCACAGCCGCGCCCAAAGCCGAACGGCCGTTCGCCCGCG
Organism: Bradyrhizobium sp. STM 3843; assembly: GCF_000239815.1. GTDB lineage: Bacteria > Pseudomonadota > Alphaproteobacteria > Rhizobiales > Xanthobacteraceae > Bradyrhizobium. The sequence goes on from NZ_CAFK01000098.1 coordinate 3,353, forward strand.
CTGTGTAGGGGGTGCGGCCTGTTCGGTCAATAGCGCCGCCAAGCCAACCCACAAGGAGGGGCTATGAACGGTTTATCGCACGTTCAAAGGCGATTGGCACAGAATCCTGAGGTCTTGGACCGGCGACCGGTTATTTCTCACCAAGCACCTCGCCCTCCGTGTCGCCGGCCCTTAAACCTTCTCTGCGACCTTGGTGGCCGGCTTCTGCGAGATCAGTGCGGCCAGTTCCGGGACATAGACCGGGCGCAAGCCGATCAATTCGGCCGTGCGCACCGCGCTGTAGCGCCAGAACTCGAAGGAATTGATCCGCGACATTTCGAGAACCGCGATCGCCACGGCCGACACGAACGGCAGGCTCTCCAGGATCAGCACGGCGGCGAAGATATAGAGCTCGGTGATCTGGTAGGTGTTGGTGCCGATCAGGATGCCGGCGCCGATCAGGAGCAGGGTGGCGATCACCGCCTCCCAGAACGCCTGGAACTCGATCGACATCCGCGATAGCCCGCCCTTGGAGGTGCGGGCGAAGGCGATGTGCTCGGTGATCAGGCCCTGCGCCACCGCGCGGGAGACCGTCCATTGTACGCTCATTGCCGCCACCATGGCCCCCAGCATCTGCCACGGCCCGACCCTGACCCGCAGTCGGTACAGGACAAGGAAGTGGGCGAGGGAGACCACAAAGGCGGCGGTGATCGGGATGGTCAGGATCTTGTCGGGAATGGCGATGCCGGCAAAGGCCACGATCGGCACCCAGATCAGGTTCAGGATCGCGACCACGACCCCCAGGCTTTCGGCGCCGAGCCAGTTCAGCCAGCCGAGCAGGAACTCGCGTTTCTGGTCGCGAGAGAGCCGGCTCTTGCCGGGCAGGAAACGCCGCCAATGCTTCTTGACGATCTGGAAGCCGCCATAGGCCCAGCGATGGCGTTGCTTCTTGAAGGCCTCATAGGTATCGGGCAGCACGCCGCTTCCATAGCGGGTGTTGGTGTAATGGGTGGTCCAGCCGAGTTCCTGGATAGCCAGACCGAGATCGGTGTCCTCGCAGATCGTGTCGCTCGACCAGCCGCCGGCCACGTCCATCGCCGCGCGGCGGATCAGGCACATCGTGCCGTGCACGATGATCGCGTTCTCCTCGTTGCGCTGGACCATGCCGATGTCGAAGAACCCGGCATATTCGCCGTTCATGATGTAGTGCATCAGCGACAGGTCCTCGTCGCGATGGTCCTGTGGCGCCTGCACCAGGCCGACAGTCGGGTCGGCAAACGCCGGCACCAGGTCCTTCAGCCAGTTCTTGTCGACGACGTAGTCGGCATCGATGATGCCGATGATCTCGGCGTCGACAGCCGTACGGTCCATGGCGATCCGCAGCGCGCCGGCCTTGAAGCCCTTGACCTTCTCGGCATTGATGAACACGAAGCGCTCGCCGAGCAGGCGGCAATGATCCTGGATCGGCTGCCAGAACGCCGGGTCAGGCGTGTTGTTGATGATGATGACGCATTCGTAGTTCGGATAATCGAGCTGCGCCAGCGCGTCGAGCGTCTGCTTGAGCATCTCCGGCGGCTCGAAATACGCGGGCACGTGGATCGACACTTTCGGGAAGTAACCCTCTGGTGCGGCCTCGGCGTCCTTCTCGACCTTGTCCTTGGTCAGCAGCCGACGCGGCTGATGGCCGAAAGCGACCGCCGCGATCTCCTCGATGCGCGCCATCGCGATCAGGATCAACGGTACCAGCAGGATCAGGCCGAGGGTCAGCGCGAAGGCCGAGCCCCAGACGAAATAATGCCCGTTCCAATAGGCGAAAACATTGGAGAGCCAGCCGCCGACCCCGTGCGCCGAGATCGCCAGCACCAGTGCCTGCAGTACCGTCGGCTCGGCAATACGCAGGATCGGCAGCGAGACCAGCACGCCAATGAGCAGCGCGATCGCCGCAAGCTTCCAGTAATCCGGATTGACGATCGGACCGGTCCAGGAAAACTTCGGCTCGCGGTCGGCGTTGAGGATGCCCCAATAGGGACCGACGCCGCCCTCGAAGAATTTCCAGGGCTGATCGATGCCCTCGACGATGTTGTATTCCATGCCGATGGCCTCGGCGCGGGTGACGAAATTGCGCAGCACGCGCGCCTGTTGGAATGGTCCCGGCACGGCGTTCAGCCGGTTGTAGCCGGCGCTCGGCCAACCGAACTCGGCGATCATGATCCGCTTGCCGGGGAATTTCTCCCGCAACAGCCCGTACAGATACATCGCCTGGTCGACGGCCTGGGTGTCGGAGAAGTTTTCCCAATAGGGCAGGATGTGAGCGGCGATGAAGTCGACGTTGGAGGCGAGCTCCGGGTTGTCGCGCCAAGTGTTCCAGACGTCGCCCGTTGTCACCGGAACATTGACGGATTTCTTGACCAGCTTGATCTTGTCGATCAGCTCATCGACCTTCTGGGTGCCGGTCAGAATGGTCTCGTTGCCGACCACGATGCCGATCACGTTGCTGTTGCGGCGCGCGAGCTGGATCGCTGACTGGATCTCGCGCTCGCTGCGGTCGGGATCCTTGTCGATCCAGGCTCCAAGCATCACCTTCAGCCCGAATTCGGCGGCGATCGGCGGTACCAGCTCTACGCCGCCGGTCGAGGAATAGAGCCGGATCGCGCGGGTCACCGTCGCGAGCTTCTTCATGTCGGCGCGGATGCGCTCGACCGGCGCGACGCTGTCGACATCGGGATGCGCGATGCCTTCGTGCGGATCGTAGGAGACGCTCGGCAGCAGGCCATTGAAGTCCGGCGCCTGCTCCTTCTGCTGCAGGAGCCCCCAAAGCGCGGCGTGGGCCGCGGTGACGAACAGCAGGACGGCGACGATCGCGCGCATCGATGAGGCAACCATTCCGGGATTAGACGACAGGACCAAGCGAAGCAGTCCGCTGTTGTCCCGCCCCGAGGCCCGCCCGATCGCTTGGCCAACGCGTCAGCGAACGTGGATTGAGAAAGGACACCAGAAACCTACTCATCTCCGTGCGGGTCGGTTCACGCACGCTCTGTTACTTAGAAACTCAGGAGCCTGAAACCGCTATCGCGACGACGCTGAACAGGACCTGAACCGGCACACGAGATTCGATCGGTGCGGCCGCGATTTCAAGCGTCATACTGCCACGCCATATCGAACTGGACCATGTCGCAACTGGTATGACGCCATTGCGGGCTTCGAGCCTTCGCGGCTTGGCCAATTCCTTCGGCGGTCCGCGCCTCCGCTCCGCTATTTGGCGGGCTGCGCGGGGGGGCGGAAGCCTGCGGAGCCGGCTGCTGCGCCGGGGCCGATCCCTGCGGCGCAGCTGCCACCGGGCTTGGGGCAGGCGCCGCGGCGGCTGCGGCCTGGGGTCGCGCATCCGGATTGATCCAGCAGGCGTGAACGTGATTGTTCAGCGAGTTCGGCACCTTGTCGTCGATCTGCGCGATGAAGCGGGTCAGGCAGCGGAAGGCCGCCTGGACATGGCCGCCGGGGCAGCCGAAGCGGTCGTACAGGTCGAGGTGGCGGAACGCGGTATCGAGGTCATCCCGATACATCAGCTGCACGACGCGGCGGCCAAGCCAGATGCATTCGGGATTGCCGGCCGGGCCGCCGTTGAGCGCCTGGGTCGCTTCGGTGAACTCGTCGGCCTTGCGCTGATTTTCCTTGGATGCGTCGGCCGGGTTGCCTTGCTGCTTGCTCTGATCCTGGCCGTGCGCGTCATTGCCGCTCTGGGCCAGGGCACCGGCAGTGCCAAGCATCACAGCGAGCAGGGAAACAGCGAGATGGCGCAAAAGAGAAACCTTAAACTGAAGCACGCGTCGACCCATAAATTCCCCGATTGTTGCCCTTATGCCGTCCCGCTGCGGACGCAGTGTTGATGCCGATCAAATAGGTCCCGAATGCGGCGGCTGGTCGATTCCGACCGCCGCCCGTCGTTCCTAACGACGGCGTTGCGACAGCGCACCGCTGGCCGAATCCCATGACCGGAATCTGCGATTTTGTCCAGCAAAGCCACAACTTTATCGGGTCATTGTCGCTGCATCGTAAAGCCGGGCCGGAAACCGCGGGACGGAACGTCGCAGGTGGAAGCGATTGGCCGCAGGTCTTGGCACGGGGTCTTGGCAGACGGTCAGCAACCGGCTAAGCACCGGGCCCTGGCTGGAGCATGGAACTGAAATCTCTTCGTACACCGCTGGCGCTTCTGCTCGTCTCGTTGGGGGCAATTGCTGCCATGTGGTGGTGGCTGGCCACGCCCATCAAGCTTGTGCGCGCCCCCATTGAACCCGACGCCAAGCTGCAATGCGTCTCCTATGCGCCGTTCCGTGGCGCGCAGACCCCGCTGGATCCGACTACCCATATCGACGCTGATCAGATCGAGCAGGATCTGACACAGCTCGCCAAGATTTCCGAATGCGTGCGCACCTATTCGATCGAGAACGGTCTCGATCAGGTGCCGGCGATCGCGGCCAAGGTCGGCATCAAGGTCATCCAGGGCATCTGGCTCGGCAGCAACAAGCTGAAAAACCAGCAGCAGATCTCGGTCGTGGTCGGGCTGGTGAAGCATTATCCGCAGGTCATCACCTCGGTTGTGGTCGGCAATGAGGTGCTGCTGCGGGGCGAGATGACCACCGCCGATCTCGCTGCGATCATCCGCAGCGTCAAGGCGCAGGTCACGGTTCCCGTCACCTATGCCGACGTCTGGGAGTACTGGCTGCGCAACCGCGAACTGTACGACCTCGTGGATTTCGTGACGGTTCACATTCTGCCCTATTGGGAGGATTTCCCGGTCCGCGCCAAGCTGGCGGCCGGCCATGTGGACGCGATCCGGCAGCAGGTCGCGGTTGCCTTTCCGAACAAGGAGATCCTGATCGGCGAGACCGGCTGGCCGAGCGCGGGGCGGATGCGCGAAGGCGCGCTGCCGTCGCGGACCAACCAGGCCCGCATCGTCTCGGAGATCCTCGATCTCGCCAAGCGCGAGAATTTCCGCGTCAACCTCATCGAGGCCTATGACCAGCCCTGGAAGCGCCGGCTCGAGGGCACCGTTGGCGGCTATTGGGGCCTGTTCGACGCCGCAAATCGTGCACTGAAATATCCGCCCGGGGAGCCCGTCAGCAATTATCCGCTCTGGAAGCTGCAGATGGGTGGCGGGATGATCCTGAGCTTTGCCGTGTTCTTGACCGGTTGGCTCACTGTCCGGCGCCGGCCCTGGGCGCCGCATTGGTCGTCCTGGCTGGGCGTGGCGATCTCGGCAACGTCGACCGGCATCCTGTTCGGCATTGCGGCGGACAAGATGTTCTACGAGAGCCTTGGTGTCGGCGGTTGGCTGCAATGGGGCGCGCTGCTTGCCGCCGGTGTGCTGGCGCCGCTGTTCGGCGCCAGTGCCGCGATGGCCGGCCGGCCGCTGCCAACCTTCCTCGATCTGCTCGGGCCGGCCGACGGCCGCAAGCACACCCCTGCGACCTATCTGCTTGGCCTCATGCTGATCGTCACCGTGCTGATCGGCGCCGAGACCGCGCTCGGCTTCGTGTTTGACCCGCGCTACCGCGACTTTCCCTTTGCCAGCCTGACCATGGCGGTCGTGCCGTTTGCGCTGCTGCTCGGCAACCGTCCCGCGCAGGGCAAGCGGCCGATCGCGGAGGCAACCTTTGCAGGGCTGCTGGCGGGGTCCGCGGTCTATATCCTCTTCAACGAGGGTCGGGAGAATTGGCAGGCGCTGTGGACCTGCACGGCCTATCTCGTGCTCGCCTTCACGCTGTGGCGGGCGCGGGCCGCGCAAAGCCCAGAATGAGCAGGCCGATCGCGAGCCCCGACAATACGATATTATAGAGCACGATCCCAAGGCCGGCCGCAATCAGCCCGCCGGTCAGGAGGACGATCGACGGCCGCATCACGTGCAGGATCGCGATCACCAGCGCCGTGCCTCCGAACACCGAATTCTTGAACAGGCCGGTCGCGACCAGCCGGGCCTTGCAGATCGTGGTCTGCAAGCCGGCATCGCAGGCCAGCGCCACGGTGGAGAACTCGATCGCGAGGTAACGCAGATAGAGCGCATAGCCGATGGTGACGAAACCGACGATCAGGAGCCATTGCACCTGATACGGGGTGAGGCGGAACGGGGTCTTCTTCATGGGGCGGACTATGCTGCGGAAAGGCGATGCGGACAAGGGCCGGACGGAGCCGGACTGCATCCGCAGCCCGGCTTGACTCCCGTCAACAGCCGACACGATTCGTGGTCAGGAGCGCCGGAAGAAGGACGATAGCGTCGATGATTCCGCCGGTGGGGGTGCCGCGGCCGGTGGCGGAGGGGCCGCCGCTGCTGGCGGCTCCTCGCGGACCGCTCCATGGCGCTGCTGCTGCTGACCGGGCGGCGCGGCCCGGCGCCGCTGCTGATAGGTCGGCTTCGTGAGCATGGGTGGGACCGCCGCCTTGGCGGCATCGGATTGATCGGCTTCGTCGCCGCGAATGGCCAGCCGCTGGCCGTCATAGACCGTCGTTTCGCAGGCACGCTGGCTTTCCGCGAGGTTGGCGCAGATCTTGGCGGCCGCCGCCGCATCCGCGAGCGGTCCGGCGCCGAGCCGCAACTGCATGCCGAGACCGGTATTGCCTTCCTTGACGATGATGATCGGACGGAGCGTCGCCAGCTCCTTGTTGGTCCTGGAGAGGCCGCGCCACAATGCGCGCAGCCCGTTCAGTGAATTGGCGCCGCCGAGATCGACCGCGAATTCGGTCTTCCGCGCGGGTACGGCGCCGGCTTCGGCGGAATCGGCCGGTTTTACGCTACCGCCGTCGGCTGCTGCGTCCGGGTCGGCCGCGGCCAGCTTGTCCGGTTCGACCAGCTTGCCGGCCGCGGGATCAGGGGCGCCCATGGCCGACTTGGACGCGACGAGCGACGCCGCCGATGACGGCATCGGGCCGTTCGAAGCAAGCTGGCTCGGTCCCTGCGACGGGCTCGCGGGTCCCTGCACCTGGCCGGCTGGGGAGGATTGGGCCAGACCGGCGCCCGGCTTGGCGCTATCGGCCTGAGGCCATGCTGGAAGGGCAGATGCGGTGGTGGCGACCGGCGCCACCATCAGCGCGCCGGCCGGCGGGCTGGTAGGGGAGGTCGCAGTCGCGCTCTGTCCGACCGCGCTGCCGCCGTTCGAGCTTGCCGGAGCTTGCACGGAACTCGCGGATCCCGAGGGCTGCGATTCGACCGACGCGGCTGACGCCTGCGGTTGCTTAGCGGCGGCCTGGGCCGCGTTGGCACCGGAGCCGGAACCTTGCCCCGAACCCGGCTTGGCCAGCGCACCGGTCATGGAGTCCCAGCCCTGTTCCAGCACGGTCACGCGGGCATAGAGCCGATCCCGATCATTGTTCAGGGTCTCGATGGCAGACGCCAGCTGCCGCTGCTCGCTTTGGGTTTCGCGGGCGAGCGACTGAAGGAGCTGTGCCTGGCGCGCCAGATCCGCTGCGGAGACATGATCGCGCCGCCAGCCCAGCGCCGCTTGGTTGGCGAGCACCGCAATCACGACAGCGCACAGCGCCGCTGCAGCCCACCAGCCGATCCGCCACAAGGTGCGACGGTCGAATTCATTCTCCTCGGCGAGCAGCCCGGACAGCTTGCCACCGGTCTTCTCAGCCCCGAGGGCGCCGGCTGTTTTATTGAAGTCCTTTGCCATTCACCTGAAGCCCTGCCGAATCATGCTGGGAACATTAACAGGAAATGCACCGGTGGCCTCACCCGGCACGGTTTGCGGCGAACAGAAATCCGCTTTATGACGGCGCCATGTCCGGTATCCCCCGCACCAGGTATGTCATGAACACTCGATCCAGCCTCACAATTGTGCTCGCGGCAGGCGAGGGGACCCGGATGCGAACATCCTTGCCGAAAGTGCTGCATCCGATAGCAGGCGAGTCACTGCTGGCGCATGTGCTCTCGGCCACGCCGCACGATGCGAGCGCACGGCTGGCGGTAGTGATCGGTCCCGCGCATGACGCTGTGGCGCATGAGGTCAAGCGCTTGCGCCCGGATGCTGATATTTTCGTTCAGCGCGAGCGGCTCGGCACGGCGCATGCCGTGCTTGCGGCGCGCGAGGCAATCACGCGCGGTGCCGATGATCTTCTGGTTGCGTTTGGCGATACGCCGCTGATCTCGGCCGAAACGTTTGCGCGGCTGCGCGCGCCGCTGGCGCAAGGTGCGATGCTTGCAGTGCTCGGCTTTCGCGCCGCCGATCCGACCGGCTATGGACGTCTGCTGCTGGAGGGTGATCGGCTGGTCGCCATCCGCGAGCATGCCGATGCCAGCGAGGGAGAGCGCCGGATCACGCTGTGCAATGCCGGTGTGATGGCATTCGACGGCGCACGTGCGCTCGCGATCCTCGATCGGATCGGCAATGCCAACAAGAAGAATGAATATTATCTGGTCGATGCCGTTGCGATCGCACACGAGATGGGGCTCGAGGCAGTCGTGATCGAAACCTCCGAAGATGAAGTGCGCGGCGTCAACACCAAGGCGCAGCTGGCGGAAGCGGAAGGCGTGATGCAGACCCGGCTGCGCCGCGCCGCGATGGATGCCGGCGTCACCTTGATCGCGCCGGAGACGGTGTATCTCGCCGCCGACACCAGGTTCGGCACGGACGTGACGATCGAGCCGTTTGTCGTGATCGGCCCCGGCGTCTCGATCGGCGACGGCGCCGTGATCCATTCCTTCTCGCATATCGTGCAGTCGACGATCGGCCGGAACACCTCCGTCGGGCCCTATGCGCGGATGCGGCCGGGCACTTCGCTTGGCGACGGCGCAAAGATCGGCAATTTCGTCGAGACCAAAGCGGCAATCCTGGAGGAGGGCGTGAAGGTCAATCACCTCTCCTACATTGGTGACGCCCAAGTCGGCGCCAAAACCAATATCGGCGCCGGCACCATCACCTGCAACTATGATGGCTTCGGCAAGCACAAGACCACGATCGGGCAGGGTGCCTTTATCGGTACCAATTCCTCGCTGGTCGCGCCGATCAGGATCGGCGCGGGCGCCTATATCGGCTCGGGTTCGGTGATCACCCGCGACGTGCCCGACGATGCGATGGCGCTCGAGCGCACCCAGCAGACCATCCGCGAAGGCGGTGCTGCGCGTTATCGGGAAATCAAGACCAGGAACAAGAAGCCGAAGTCATGAGGAAGCGGCTTGGACACTTGGACCTAGCCCTCATCGTCCTGAAACTCGGCGAACATCGCACGCGTCAGACGCCAGCCGCGCTTCGTCGCACGCTTGATCGGGTCGCTGCTCTTGTGCTTGATCGGCATCGGCCTCAGCTCGCGGCCGACAGTCGGCGGCGGCCAATGGGCAAGATGGCTGCCGCCTGTCTCATTCGCATGCAGCGGGCTCGTGCCCTTGGGGTCAGGCCATTTGCGATCGGTCATGTGGACATGCCTCCGTGCCGCATTGTCTGCCCAAAGCCTTGACCGAACGTTAAGGCTGCGCCCGCAGCACGGGAGGGTTCGTGAGCCGTGCGGTTCGCCAGGGTTGAGCTTGCCACTTAACGCTGTCGCAATCCGCAATAATTATTGAATCCTGAAGCTGATCGGGTTTCGTTAAGAGAATCCGACGCTTTTGAATCTTTTCGACGATTGGGGAAGGCGCGGAATGTGCGGGATTGTCGGCATTTTGGGACGCGGGCCGGTCGCCGAGCAACTGGTTGATTCGCTCAAGCGCCTCGAATATCGCGGTTATGACTCTGCCGGTGTCGCGACGCTCGAGGGCGGGCAGCTGGAGCGCCGGCGCGCCGAAGGCAAGCTGAAGAATCTGGAAGCGCGGCTGCGCGCCGAACCGCTCAAGGGCTTCACCGGGATCGGGCACACGCGCTGGGCGACGCATGGCAAGCCGACCGAGAACAACGCGCATCCGCATGCGACCGATCGCGTCGCCGTCGTCCACAACGGCATCATCGAAAACTTCCATGAGCTGCGCGAAGCGCTGCAGAAGAAGGGCACGGTATTCGCGACCGAGACCGACACCGAGATCGTCGTGCATCTCGTGGACGAGTTGCTCAGCCAGGGCATGGCGCCGGTCGATGCGGTGAAGGAGACGCTGGGCAAACTGAAGGGCGCGTTCGCCCTCGGCTTCATCTTTGCCGGCCAGGACGATCTGATGATCGGCGCCCGCAACGGTCCGCCGCTGGCGGTCGGCTACGGCAAGGGCGAGATGTATCTGGGTTCGGATGCGATCGCGCTCGGGCCGTTCACGGACACTATCAGCTATCTGGAGGACGGCGATTGGGTGGTGCTGACGCATCAGGGCGCCATCATCTACGACCGCAACAATGCGGTGGTCAGTCGCGAGATCGTCAAGCATAGTCCGGCGACCTCCCTGGTCGACAAGGCCAACTTCCGCCACTTCATGGCCAAGGAGATCCACGAGCAACCGGAAGTCGTCGGCCACACCTTGGCGCGCTATATCGACATGGCGAGCGAGCGGATCGCGCTGCCGGCGACCCTGCCGTTCGACTTCAAGGACATTCAGCGGATTTCGATCACCGCCTGCGGCACGGCGAGCTATGCCGGCTATGTCGCCAAATACTGGTTCGAGCGCTTTGCGAGGCTGCCGGTCGAACTCGATGTCGCCTCGGAGTTTCGCTATCGGGAAGCGCCGTTGCGCAAGGGCGACCTTGCGATCTTCATCTCGCAATCGGGCGAGACCGCCGACACCTTGGCCGCGCTGCGCTACGCCAAGGCGCAGGGCGTGCATACGCTGTCGGTGGTCAACGTGCCGACCTCGACCATCGCGCGCGAAAGCGAGATCGTGATGCCGACGCTCGCAGGCCCCGAAATCGGCGTGGCCTCGACCAAGGCGTTTACCTGCCAGCTGATGGTGCTGGCGTCGCTCGCGGTGGCCGCCGGCCGCGCTCGCGGTGAATTGTCGGAGGAGGACGAGGCCACGCTCGTGCACGGGCTGGTCGAGATTCCGCGGCTGATGACGGCGGCGCTGTCGATCGAGCCGCAGATCGAAAGGCTCGCCCGCGACATCGCGAAATCCAAGGATGTGCTCTATCTCGGCCGTGGCACCTCGTTCCCGCTGGCACTCGAAGGCGCGCTGAAACTGAAGGAAATCTCCTACATCCACGCCGAAGGCTACGCCGCCGGTGAACTCAAGCACGGGCCGATCGCGCTGATCGACGAGAACATGCCGGTGGTGGTGATCGCGCCGCACGATCGTGTGTTCGAGAAGACCGTGTCCAACATGCAGGAGGTGGCCGCCCGCGGCGGCAACATCATTCTGATGACCGATGCCAAGGGCGCGGCAGAGGCGACGGTTGATTCGCTGGTGACCATCACCCTGCCTGACATGGCGCCGACCTTCACGCCGATGGTCTACGCCGTTCCGGTGCAGCTTCTGGCCTACCATACCGCTGTCGTGATGGGCACGGACGTCGACCAGCCCAGAAATCTCGCGAAATCAGTGACCGTGGAATAGCCACGGTCGGCGGCTCCTGCGCTTGTCGCTGCAGGACAATTCGTCGCGGCAGGTCGCTTTTCCTGCGGCCCCCGAGCGGCAGCGCGGCAAATAGACGGTTTGGGACGGTTGGTGGCGGAAAGGGGGCCACCCCCTTCAAAAATCTGCTAAGAGCCTTAGCTGAGATTTGATCCGATCTGGAAGTCTGCATGAGTTCCCGCGACGACCTGCCGCCCCAGCCTGAGCCTCCGGCCGATCCGCCTGCCGAAACAACCCACCACGGGTTGATGTTTCGGTTCCGCAACTATTTTCTGACCGGCCTGGTGGTGGCCGGACCGGTGGCGATCACGCTTTACATCACCTGGTGGTTCGTCACCTGGGTCGATGGCTTGGTGCGGCCGTTCGTGCCCTCGGCCTATCGCCCGGAGACCTATCTTCCGTTCGGCATTCCCGGCTCGGGCCTGATCGTCGCCGTGGTCGGCCTGACCTTGCTCGGCTTTCTCACCGCCAACCTGATCGGTCGCACGCTGGTCGACCTCGGCGAGCGCATCCTTGGCCGCATCCCGGCGGTGCGCGCCATCTATCGCGGCCTGAAGCAGGTGTTCGAGACGCTGTTTTCCGGCAAGGGCTCGAGCCTGCGCCGGGTCGGCCTCGTCGAGTTTCCGTCGCCCGGCATGTGGTCGATCGTGCTGATCTCACAGCCGCCCAGCACCGACATTGCGAACAGCCTGCCGGGACAGGAAGACCATATCTCGGTGTTTCTGCCATGCGCGCCGAACCCGACGACCGGCTTCTTCTTCTACGTGCCGAAGAGCAAGATCATCGAGATCGACATGAGTGCGGAGGACGCCGCGACGCTGATCATGTCAGCTGGCGTGGTGCAGCCGGGCTCCGACCCACAGAAGAAGGTCGCCGCGCTGGCCAACATGGCCCAGGCGGCGCGGATCGCCCACGCCGGCTCCGAGACGTCCTCAGACTTGCAGCCCGAGCCGGCAAAGGTCGAATAGGCGCGTGTTCTCCGGCGCGGTGCCAGGGGAGCCTGTTCGGCTCATTCGGCCGCCGGCCTGAAGACGCGCAGCCGATGTCCGTCGGGATCGAGCGCGGTGAAGGTGTAGCCGAAGTCCATGCGTGTCGGTGGCTGTGCGATCGTAAGTCCGCGCGAGGCCCAGTCGGCATGCAGCCGATCAACCTCGCCCGTGTCGGTGACCACAAAGGCGATTTCGCCCGCACCGGCAGCTCCGTTTGCCGCCGGCTCGACGGCCTGGCGTGACCATAAGCCGAGCATGATGCCGTCACGCAGCGGCAGCATCGCGAAGGTAGGCGCTTGCTCGATGATCGGCCGCTCGAGCAGGCCGGAATAGAACGTCGCGCTCGCCGGTGGATTGTCCACATAAAGGATCAGGAAACTGAAGTCGGGCATGACGGCTCTCTCCTTGACTGGCGCGACAGGCGCCGCGGGGGAAGAGATAACGGATCGTGCTGTCAGAACGTGTCAGCAGCGTGAGAGCGCGGCGATCAGGGTGGGGCGCCTCCCCATATCCGTGCTTCCTGCTCCGATTTTGAAATGCTGCCTTCACCTTTCGTGACTTCAGCCAATCCATGGAACACGGTTAGAGTACCGCTGTACCCGCTATCGGAGCGATCTATGATTCCCAGCATTGCTATTCTCGCGCCCGGCGCCATGGGCAGCGCGGTCGCTGCGCGCCTCGCTGAGCACGGCGCCAAGATCCTGACCTCGCTTGACGGCCGCAGCGATGCCACCAAAGCGCGCGCGGTCGCAGCCGGCATGATTGCGGCGGCTCCGGCCGAGATCGCGAACGCCGACATCATCCTCTCGATCGTGCCGCCGGGCGAGGCTTTGGCGCTCGCCGAGCAGTTGGCGACACTGATCACCAGGAGTGCGAACAAGCCCGTCATCGTCGACTGCAACGCGGTCAATGTCGAGACGGTCCGCAAGGTCGAGGAGATCGTGCTGTCCTCAGGCGCGCGCTTCGTCGATGCTGCCATCATCGGTCTGCCGCCGAAGCCCGGCACCAAGGGGCCCGCGCTCTATCTCAGCGGCGAGGACGCCAAGGACGTCGTGGCGCTGCGTGAACTTGGTCTCGACTTACGCATCGTCGATGGCCCAGTCGGCGCCGCGTCGGCGCTGAAGATGTCCTACGCCGGGATCAACAAGGGGCTGACCGGGGTCGGCGCGGCGATGGTGCTTGCCGCGACGGAGGCCGGCGCGGCCGACGCGCTGCGCGACGAACTTGCGCTGAGCGCGCCCGCGGTGCAGGCGCGACTGGCCAATTCGCTGCCGGACATGCTGCCGAAAGCCTATCGCTGGGTGGCCGAGATGCGCGAGATCGCGGGCTTTCTCGGCGACGACCATCCGGCCGCGTTGATCTATGAGGGCTTTGCACGGCTGTTCGAGCACATCGCCGCCGATGCGCAAGGCGAGGGGACGGAAGGTGCAAAGCTGGTGGATTTTGCAGAAAGCTGCAAGGCGACGAAGCCGGCGTGAGTTGAGAAGCGCAGGGCGGGCAAGCGAAGCGTGCCCACCCTTGCAAACGACGCACCTGGCTCACCGCGTACCTGGGTCATAATGGTGGGCACGGCGCTCTTTCGCCTCTATGGAGGGGAGCGTCATCGAAGGCGCCTTTGCCCACCCTATGATGCGCGATGACGGCGCGATCTACCCCGCCGTCAGCAGCGGGATCGCCTCGTCGCGCTCATAGAGATAGAGCAGGCAGCGCAGCGCCTCGCCGCGCGGGCCCTGCAGCTTCGGGTTCTCCTTCAACACCCGCAATGCCTCGTCGCGCGCCTGCGTGATCAGCTGCGCATGCACCTCAGGGCGCGCGATGCGATAGCCGGGCAGGCCGCTCTGGCGGATGCCGAGCACGTCGCCTTCGCCGCGCAGCTTGAGATCTTCCTCGGCGATGCGGAAGCCGTCGGTGGTCTCGCGGATCACGGCAAGCCGCGCCTTCGACATCTGCCCCAGCGGCTCGCGATAGAGCAGGATGCAGGTCGAGGCTTCCGACCCGCGGCCGATGCGGCCACGCAGTTGGTGCAGCTGCGCCAGTCCGAAACGCTCGGCATTCTCGATCACCATGATCGTGGCGGCCGGCACGTCGACGCCGACCTCGACGACCGTGGTGGCGACCAAAAGCCTGATCTCATGCGCCGCGAACTGGCCCATGACGCGGTCCTTCTCGGTGCCCTTCATCTGGCCATGGACGAGACCGACCTTGTCGCCGAAGCGCTTCGAGAGGCCCTCGAACCGCTTGGTCGCGTTGGTGAGGTGATCGGTGCCCTCGGCCTCGGATTCCTCCACCAGCGGGCAGATCCAATAGGCCAGCTTGCCGGCGTCGAGGGCGCGGCCGATCGCATCCATCACGTCGCCGAGCCGCGTATCAGGTACGGCGCGGGTGTCGATCGGCTGCCGCCCGGCCGGCTTCTCGCGCAGCTCGGAAATGTCCATGTCGCCGAAATAGGTCAGCACCAGCGTCCGCGGAATCGGCGTTGCCGACAGCACCAGCACATCGACGGCGTCACCCTTCGAGGTCAGCGCCAACCGCTCGCGCACCCCGAAGCGGTGCTGCTCGTCGACGATGGCGAGCGCAAGCGCCTTGAACACGACATCGGCCTGGATCAGCGCGTGGGTGCCGACCAGGAGATCGATCTCGCCGGCCTCGAGGCGTGCGAGAATGTCGCGCCGCTCCTTGCCTTTCTCACGGCCGGTCAGGATCGCAACGTTCATGCCGGCGCGCTCGGCCAACGGCGCGATGGTCTTGGCATGCTGGCGCGCCAGGATCTCGGTCGGCGCCATCAGCGCCGCCTGCTTGCCGGCCTCGGCAACGGCCGCCGCGGCGAGCAGCGCAACCACCGTTTTGCCCGAACCGACATCGCCTTGCAGCAGCCGCAGCATGCGCACCGGCTTGGAGAGATCCTCCGCGATCGCTGCCATCGCCTGCTGTTGCGAGGTGGTCAGCGCATAGGGCAGGGCGTCGATGATCTTGCGGCGCAAATGGCCATCGCCGGCATGGCGGTTGCCGGCCGGCCGCCGCAGCTGCGCGCGCACCAGCGCCAGTGCCAGCTGTCCCGCGAGCAGCTCGTCGAAGGCGAGCCGTGACCAGAATGGACCGTCGGGCAGGATGTCCGTCATCTCCTGCGGGACGTGAACGCGGGTCAACGTGTCCTTCAAAGGTGGGAAGTTGCAGCGGCTCATCACCTCCGGGCTGATCCATTCCGGCAAGGCTGGCAGCTTTGTCAGCGCCTGGCCGATGGCGCGGCGGAGCGATCCGAGCGCGAGACCTTCGGTGAGCGGATAGACCGGATCGATGCCGGAGAGCTTCGCAAACGCCGCCTCATCGAGGATGCGGTCGGGATGGACGATCTGGGGCATGCCGTCATAGCGCTGCATGGTGCCAGAGACATAGCGCTTGGCGCCGACCGGCAGCTGCTTCTCGATATAGTCGCCCTTGGCGCGGAAGAAGGTCAGCACCACGTCGCCGGTGTCGTCGCTGGCATAGACCAGGTAAGGCGCGCGGGCATTGCGCGACGGCCGGTGTCGCTCCACCGTCACCTCGAGCGTGACCACGGTCCCGACCTCGGCATCGCGAATTTTCGGCCTGTTCCGGCGGTCGATCACGCTCGACGGCAGGTGCAAGAGCAGGTCGACCAGACGCGGCGTATCGTCCGCGCTGAGCAGGTAGCGCAGAAGCTGGTCCTGTTTCGGCCCGACGCCGGTGAGGCTGGTGACCGGCGCGAACAGCGGATTGAGCAGAGCAGGGCGCATGGGCGACACTTAAGACCGTTTGTGGGCCGGCATACCCGCCCTTCCGCCGACATCCACCTGTTTTTTCGCGGGCCACGCGGCCGAACATATCGGTTCTGCGGCGGACAGGGCTGACAGGGCCAAGGGCGGTCGCTATATGAAGCGCGCCCGGCTCGTCCGGGCTTTTGGCGTTGCACTTCAGGATATCGCGATGACTGGGACCACCCGATCGAGCCAAGGCCTTGATGACCACCGCAAGCGGCTGCTGTTCCGCTGCTGGCACCGCGGCACGCGGGAGATGGACCTGATCCTCGGTCGTTTCGCCAACGCGGAGATCGCGACGCTGAACGACGAGGAACTGGCCGAGCTCGAGCGCTTGCTCGAGATTCCGGATCCGGACTTCTACGCCGCGCTGACCGGGAGCCTGCCGCTGCCGCCTGAGGCGGGCGGCCCGCTGTTTGCGCGCATCAAGGCGTTCCGCGCCGTGGATGTGGATTGATGAAAAGCCCTGTCAAATCTCCCGCCGAGCTGCTCGCGCCCGGACGCACGCTGACGCTCGCCAATGTCGCCGAGGGGGCCGAAGGTCTCGTTGCCGCCGACCTCGCCCGGGCCGTGGCCGCACGGCCAAAGCCGCCGACGGTCAGCCTGGCCGTGATCTGCCGCGATGGCGCGCGGATGCAGCAGCTGGCCCGTGCGTTGGACTTCTTCGCGCCTGACCTGCCGGTGATGCAATTCCCGGCCTGGGACTGCCAGCCTTATGACCGCGTTTCGCCGCATGGCGGCATCCTGGCCCAGCGCGTCACCACTTTGGCGCGACTGTCGCGGCTTGCCGGCAGCGACAAGCCGCTGATCGTGCTGACCACGGTGAACGCCGCGGTTCAGCGCGTGCCCGCGCGCGACACGATGGCAGGACAGGCGCTGTCGGTGGCGCCCGGTCATGTCGTGCCGATGGACTCGGTGGTCGCCTGGCTCGAGCACAATGGCTATACGCGCTCCTCCACGGTGCGCGAGAGCGGTGAATATGCCGTGCGTGGCGGCATCCTCGATCTGTTTCCGGCCGGGCTCGACCAGCCGGTCCGCTTCGACTTCTTCGGCGACAGCCTGGAGTCGATCCGCTCCTTCGATGCCGAGACCCAGCGCACGCTCTTGGACATGCGCTCGCTCGACCTGGTGCCGGTCTCCGAATTCCAGCTCGTCACCGAGACCATCCGCCGCTTCCGCATGGGCTATGTCGCCGAGTTCGGTGCGCCTGAGCGCGACGACGCGCTCTATGAGGCCGTCAGCGAGGGTCGCCGCTATCCCGGCATGGAGCACTGGCTGCCGCTGTTTCACGACAGGATGGAGACACTGTTCGATTATCTGTCGGGCACGCCCGTCGTGATCGAGCCGCAGGGCGAAGACGCGGCGCGCGAGCGCTTCAAGCAGATCGCCGATTATTACGACGCGCGGCGGGAAGCGATGGAGCATCCCGGCGGCGGCGCGATCTACAAGCCCCTCCCGGCCGATCGGCTCTATTTCAGCGAATCCGAATGGACCGCACGGCTGGACGCGGCGCCGCTGGCGCGGCTGACGCCCTTTGCGGTGCCCGAGGCGAGCGGCGTGGTCGACATCGGCGCACGCCAGGGCCGCAATTTCGCGCCCGAGCGCAATGATGCCGCCGTCAACGTGTTCGCGGCGGTGGTGGCGCATGTGCAGGCGCTGCAGGCCCAGCGCAAGAAGGTCGTGATCGCGCTGTGGAGCGAAGGCTCGCGCGACCGCATGACCAGCATGCTCAGGGATCACAAGCTGGCGCTGGTCACCAGCGTCAACACCTGGCGCATGGTGCAGGCGACGCCGCGCAATGAGACCATGCTGGCGGTGCTGGGGCTGGAGACCGGCTTCGAGACTGACCAGATCGCCGTCATCTCCGAACAGGATATCCTGGGCGATCGTCTGGTGCGGCCGCGGCGGGCGAGCCGCAAGCTCGACAATTTCATCTCGGAGGTCACGAGCCTTGCCGTCGGCGACATCGTCGTCCACGTCGACCATGGTATCGGCCGCTTCGTCGGCCTGCAGACCTTGGAGGTGGCCGGCGCGCCGCATGACTGCCTCGAGCTGCGCTATGCCGGCGAGACCAAGCTGTATCTGCCGGTCGAGAACATCGAGCTGTTGTCGCGTTATGGCTCCGACCAGACCAATGTCGAGCTCGACAAGCTCGGCGGCAGCGGCTGGCAGACCCGGAAAGCGAAGCTGAAGAACCGCATCCGCGAGATCGCGGGCGAGCTGATCAAGATTGCTGCCGAGCGAATGCTGCACGAGGCGCCGAAGTTGCCGGTGCAGGCCGGCGTCTATGACGAGTTCTGTGCCCGCTTCCCCTATGACGAGACCGAGGACCAGGAAACCGCGATCCAGGCAACGCTGAAGGATCTGGAAAGCGGCCGCCCGATGGACCGGCTGATCTGCGGCGACGTCGGTTTCGGCAAGACCGAGGTGGCGTTGCGCGCCGCCTTCGCCGTGGCGCTCGACGGCAAGCAGGTCGCCGTGGTCGTGCCCACGACGCTGCTGGCGCGCCAGCACGCAAAAACTTTCAGCGAGCGCTTCCGCGGCTTTCCGGTCAATGTCGCGCAGGCCTCGCGCCTCGTCTCGACCAAGGAGCTCAACCAGGTCAAGAAGGGACTGACCGACGGCTCGGTCGACATCGTCGTCGGCACCCATGCTCTGCTCGGCAAGTCGATCAAGTTCCGTGATCTCGGTCTTCTGATCGTCGACGAGGAGCAGCATTTCGGCGTCAGCCACAAGGAGCGGCTGAAGCAGCTGCGCGCCGAGGTGCATGTGCTGACGCTGTCGGCCACGCCGATTCCGCGCACCTTGCAGCTTGCGCTCACCGGCGTGCGCGAGCTGTCGATCATCGCGTCGCCGCCGGTCGACCGGCTTGCCGTTCGCACCTTCGTTGCGCCGCATGATCCCGTCATGATCCGCGAGGCGCTGCTGCGCGAGCGCTATCGCGGCGGCCAGGCGTTCTACGTCGTGCCGCGCATTGACGATCTCGCCGAGGTCAAGGAGTTCCTCGACAAGACCGTGCCGGAGATGAAGGTCGCGGTCGCGCATGGTCAGATGGCGCCGACCGTGATCGAGGACATCATCTCGGCCTTCTACGACGGCAAGTTCGACATCCTCTTGTCGACCACGATCGTCGAATCCGGTCTCGACATTCCCCGCGCCAACACGCTGATCGTGCATCGCGCCGACATGTTCGGCCTCGCCCAGCTCTATCAGCTGCGCGGCCGCGTCGGCCGTTCGAAGCTCAGGGCCTATGCGCTGTTCACCCTGCCATCGACGCACAAGATCAGCGCGCAGGCCGAGAAGCGGCTCACCGTGCTGCAGTCGCTGGAGACGCTCGGCGCCGGCTTTCAGCTTGCCTCCCATGACCTCGATATCCGCGGCGCCGGCAATCTCTTGGGCGAGGAGCAGTCCGGCCACGTCAAGGAGGTCGGCTTCGAGCTCTATCAGTCGATGCTCGAGGAGGCGATCGTCAACCTCAAGGCTGGCGTCACCGAGCCCACCGTCGACCGCTGGTCGCCGCAGATCACGATCGGCATGCCCGTGCTGATCCCGGAGGATTATGTCTCCGATCTCTCGGTGCGGCTGTCGCTGTATCGCCGGCTGGCCGATCTCGAGACCGACGAGGAGATCGAGAATTTCGCGGCCGAATTGCGCGACCGGTTCGGCAAGCTGCCGGACGAGACGCGCTATCTGTTCAAAGTCGCTGCGATCAAGAACTACTGCCGCAAGGCCAATGTCGAGAAGGTCGATGCAGGGCCGAAGGGCGCCGTCATCTCGTTCCGCGACAACAGCTTTGCCCATCCCGACCGCCTCGTCGCCTTCATCAAGCGCCATGGCCAGGCCGCCAGGGTGCGGCCCGACATGAAGGTCGTGTTCCTGCAGGATTGGGAGACGCCGGAAGAGCGGCTCGCCGGGGCGACCGATATCCTGAAGGACCTTGCCGAACTCGCCGAGAAGAAGAAGGCGGCGTGAGCTGCGCGCGGTCAATTGGCGGGCGTGCTGCGCCCGTCAGGAGTCCGCCGCAGCAATGGCGATTTGGACCGTGCATTGACGAAGAACACGACGCTGGATTGCTCGCTCGACTGGTGCGAGTCGCCCTCGAAGCGCATGACATAGGCGCCCGGGAGACGTGGCGCGGTCCATCGCGCCGAGATCTGCGCGATTTCCGGTCCCTGGTATTCGAGCGGCAATCCCCCGCCATAGGGCACCAGGTCGAGCGCAGCCGCGCCGCTATGCGCGCCGGCGCGTGGCACGGCGCTCACGGTCAGCCGGCCACGGATCGCCGTCGTCGGCGTATCCGGGATGATCAGTAACTGCATAATCTCGTCCGGCGCAAAGGTGCGCTTGTTGAGATTGATGGTGATGCCCGCCTTGGCCATCACGAAGGTTCTCATCTGCGATAGCCCAAAGATCTCGTCCAAAGCGTCCGCAAGCTGCACGGTGCCGAGGATTCCGACGTGGTCGCCGGGCATCGTATATTTGCCGGAGTAGCTTCCCGCCAAGGCGCTGAACACCGGGACTGTTCCATCGCCGTCGACGGTGATGGTCTGCACAAACGTCGTACCGCGATAGAGATAGGCGTTCGAGGTCTGATAACCGGTCCCGGCGATCAGATAATAGGTGACGTGGTCGGGACGGTTCTTAAAGTCCAGTTCGTGCCACGACGTCGCCGCGGCGCGGGCGTTGGACGGCATAAGCTGATACTTCTCGTCCACGGCAGTATCGTAGACATCCTGATTCTGCTGGCGTTGCCCGAGGCTGGTGTCGAGCAGCACTTCCGTGCCCGGTTTCGGGAAACATTGAAAGCCGGCCGGATATAGCGGGTTGTTTGCGATCTGGCGGTAGTCGTCGCTGCTCAGTCCGAGCGCGCCGTCCTCGCAGCCCAGCGCGTGCCCGAGCGCGGCCGCTGCGCCCAGATGCGGTCCGCAAATGCAGATGAGACGGCCGATCCTCGCGAACCAATTCGCATTCCGATATTTCCGGCTCTCCAGCACCAGCCGCGCCACCAGATTGCCCATGGAATGGCACACGAGCGTGATCGATGTCGCGCCGTCGCTGACCGCTTTGGCAAGCCGCTGCGCCAGCATCTCGGAGGAGGCGGTGAAGGCAGGCGCGGTCTGCCAGAGGTCGACGCGCCAATCATAGTAGAAGTCGACGCGGCTGGCGCCGAGCCGGCCCGCGATCTGATCCAGCTTGGTCATGATGGGGCGGTAGACAGGATATGAGTAGCCCTCCCAGACCGGGAGCTCGGCCCAGATCGCCGTCGCCACCACGGCGGGGTCGAGCAACTCACTGATCCGGTGGTAGCCCTCCCAGGCGATCTCGTCGAGCGTCGGCGGCCATACCGGCGTCTGGCCGAGACTGAGACACGATCCTTCGATACCAGGCACCAGAATGATCGTTTCCATGGGGCCCCTCCCTGGACGCGGGGTGCTGCTGCCGCATCAACACCATCAGGCTATGTGTAATTTGGTATGAACTCAATCGAAAGTTGATGGCCTCTCGTCAGGTCATTAAGGCTGCGCCGCCGGCGGTTGGACCGACTCCGTCCCTGTTATCGTCCCAAGTTCGCGGCGCGTCACCAGAGCAGCCAGCCGAACCGCATCGCCATGGTCGCGATCAGGAAAACCAGGATGATTCCGATGACACCGATCCAGTCGGTCTGATCGCGAGATCTTCCGTTTTGCATCCGCCGGTTTCCCACGCGCTTCGCTTCCAGTCTCGTTTTTGCGAGACAAGTAGGGCAAAGCCGCGACGACAGCGTGTGTCCCCGCTTGATCGCTGCAAATGGCGAGGGAGGCTCGCAGCCTCAGGCTGGACGGTCCCGACGCTCGGAAGCCGGAAGCGACGGCATCAAGACGCCGCGCGCCGCGTCTCGCCATGGAGCCGCGCAAGCAGAGTGCGTGCGGTATCGCCGACTTCCAGCGCGGCGACCGTGATGGACGGCTCGGCGCGGGTGTCGCGCTTGCCGTGCGAGGTGTGGCGCATCACGCTCAAGAGCCTGCGCGTGATGCCGTGGGCGGCGCGCAGGTCGGTTTCCGCGAAGACGACGATCACCGAGCCGTTGTCTTCGCGCGTGCCGAAATCGATCCGGCGCATCAGTCGGCTGATGATCCGGGCGCCGTCGAACTGGGCGCGGGGATGTGTTGGATCGAAGGCAAATCGTGCCACCGCGAGGCCGCTGCGTTGCTTCTGGGCCTGGGTCACGGCGGTCGCGAAGTCACGGGCAAAAGCGGGCTTGGTCAAAAGGCCGGTTTGCGGATCGAGCAGTCCGCCAGCTTCGATGCTCCTTAAGGCGCGGCTCAACCGCGTCTCGAAGGCATGCTGGCGGATCAACGGCAGGGCACTGGCGGCAATGTGCGCAGGGTCGCCAGTGACGATCTCGAGATTGGCGAGCTCAGTCGGCGGCGCTTGCAAGCTGGAGGTGGCCACGACGGCCAGGTTGCGGAAGCGCGTATCCTCGGCGAGTACGGTCAGGAAGGCGTCGATGACGCGCGGCGTGAAGCCGTCTCCCAGCACGACGCCGTCGATGTCTCGGCTCGCGAGATGTTTCGCCGCCGCCTCGATGCTGAGCGCGCCGACCACCACCATGCGCTCGCCGAACGCGACCGAGAGCGCCGGATAGGATGCGCCGCGGCCGAGCAGCAGCACCGTGGCGTCGTTCAGCGGATCGGTGTCGGGCAGGCCGACAGGTTCAGCCCTGGCCTCATCGAGCCGGCGCAACACGGTCGCATGGAGGCTGCGAAGCCGGAGCGCGGCGCGCAGACGCGCCACCAGCCGATCGGTGTCGTTCTCGCTCCGGAAGGGCACGGCATTGTCGGGAAGCGTCCCGTGGTGCCCGAGCGCGATCACGGGAATATAGGGCTTTCGCGCGGCAGCCTCTCGCGCAACGACCGCGACGTCGGCTTCGCTCGCGCCATCGAGCACCGCAACGACCGCCGCCGGTCGCGAGTCCGACATGGCGCGTGGCGCTTCGCTCCAATTGGCTTCGATCGAAGGAAAGATCTTCGCTGCCGAAAGGGCGGCGACAAGGGAAGACCGCGCGGAATTCGAGACGACGAGGAGCGGGCCTTGCTGCGACATACTGGGAACTCAAGGGCACAAGCGAACAGGCCTGTGATCCTAGGTCGCCTGCGTTAACGCGCCGTTAGCAATACACGCTGCTGGCGAGCTAGGCGGGGGAGTTGCTCCGGTCCCGGAATGCCTCCACCATCAGCGGATTGAGGCCGAGCTCCGCGAGCGCCTCGCGGGCGCGCGCATTGTCCATGGCACGCCCGGCGAGCCGGTGGCCGCTGAGCCGGTCGGGCAGGGCGGTCAGTAGCGCCCCCTGGCCCAGCCGCCGCGACCATTCGTGCAGGTCCTGCGCCAGGAAACGATAGCCTCCGACAGCCATCACCCCGGAAGGGGGCGCAGTGATCGAAATCACGTCGCGGGTGCGGTCGAGACGCACGGCGTATTCGGTATCGACATAATCGCGCGGCTGCGGCGGCATCATCGAGTCGCTCGGCGGTGGCGGCGGAGTATAGGCTGCGATCACGACCATGGGCCCGCGCAATCCGAGCGTGCCCTTCGGGGTCACCAGCACTTCGCCGGCAATGGAAGAGCCGGGCTGGTCGCGCGGCGCGCCCTGCAGTCCGGGTTTGACCGGGCCTGGCGCGCCGTCCGGCGTGGTGCGGCGCACGGCGAACAACCCGGCCTCGCCGAACAAATAGACGTCGGTCATTTCGACCTGTTGAGCGCTCCAGGTCGGGCTCGAGCTCACCTGCTCCGGCGCGCGCCACATGCCGATCACGTGGCGCAAGGTCGGCAGGCGGGCTGCGAGATCACATTCGTCGAGCCGCAACGCCAATTGTGCCGGCGCGATCAGGGTGTCGCAGCCAAGCTCATTCATCTGCTGCTCAAGCGCCTCGGAATCGAACGGATGATGCAGCGCAAGACTGCCGCCCGACAGCAACCAGGTCACGATCGAGGCGGCAAGGCCGGCAAAGGACGACGGCACAAAGGCCGACATCATGTTGGCGCCCTGCGGCAGGTCGCTTTCCAGCGAGATCGCCAGCCCGCCTGCGATCAGGCTCAAATGGGTGCGCGGCACGGCCCGGAAGCCCTCGCCGGTGACGTCGAACGAGATGATCGCCGCCTTGCGGCCGTCCTGCAGGACGTTGCGGGCCGAGCGTGAAGGCTTTGCAATCGCCTGGTCGAGCGAAAACATGCCTTCCGGCAGATCGGGACCGAAACCACAGACGTGGCGGATCGAGAACGCCTCCGCCGCGGCATTCATCGCGAGGTCAGCATGGATCACGCCGTCGACCTTGGTGGTGGTGACGATCGCGCGCGCACTGACGCGGTTCAGCGCGGCCACCAGCTCCGCCTGCCGCCACAACAACGGGAACACCGCCACTACCAGCCCAGCCCGATGGGCGGCGAGCACGGTCAGCATGAACTCCACAGTATTCGGCAGCTGCACCGCGATCACCGAATTTGCCGGAAGCCCGGAGTCGATGAAATGCGCGGCAATCGCCGAAATGATCCGGTCGGCCTCGGCGTAGGTGAGGATGCGCGGCGGCTGGCCGGTGACCCGCGGCTTGTTGACGGGATCGATCAGCGCGACCGTGTCCGGCTTGCGCGCCAGGATGCGTTGGAACAATGCATCAAGCGTCGGCGATGTCGTGACCTGATTCACTTGCTGCCCCGTGCTTCCCCGGTGCCTGACATCCGGGTCCCCGAAAAATAGCCCCGCCCGCAGTCGATCATTTCGGTGCCGAGTCCGGCCGCTGCCACCAGCTCTCGGGGAGCGATCCCGTCAGAGCTGTCCGCTTTGGCCGTTCTATCCGATTCCAGCGTGCAATCCATTCTTCCGCCGCATTAAGCACCGGAATCGCGTAGAAGCCAGCCATCAGGGCGCGGTCCAGAGCCCGGACGGCTGCAACGAAATCCGGCCTGTCGCGCGCGCGCAACAGCGCGGCGATCATGGCATCGATGGCGGGGTCCTTCGCCCCCATGTAATTGCGGCTGCCAGGCCGGTCCGCGGCCTCGCTGCCCCAGTAGAAGGCCTGCTCGTTGCCGGGCGACAGCGACTGGTCCCAGCGATTTTGGATCATGTCGAATTCAAAGCCGATCCGGCGCTGATCGAATTGCACGGGGTCCACCACGCGCACAGCGGCTGCAATTCCGGCACGCTTGAGGCTGTCGGAATAGGCCAGCGCGATGCGCTCCTGATCCCGTGTCGTCACCAGGATCTCGAAAGCGAGCGGCGCATGGGTCGCGCGTTGCCGCAGCACGGCGCCATCGAGCTGATATCCTGCCTCGGACAGCAGGTTCAATGCGGCTCGGAGCGTCGTACGGTCGCGACCTGAGCCGTCGGTGACCGGCAGGCGATAGCTGCCGTCGAGGATGTCGGAAGGGATTTCGCCGGCAAACGGCTTGAGCAGCTCCCGCTCGGCCGTGTCGGCAGCACGTCCATAGGCCGACAAGTCCGAGCCCGCAAAGTAGCCGCCGCTGCGCCGGTACAGGCCGAAGAAATAGTTGCGGTTGATCCATTCGAAATCGAACAGCAGCGTCAATGCGCGGCGTACGCGGATGTCGGAAAAGACCGGCCGGCGGGTGTTGAAGACGAGAAATTGCGAGGGCTGCGGCATGCCTGAGATGACCGTGTCGCGGACGACCTCGCCGGCTTTCACAGCCGGGAAGTCATAGCCCTCGTGCCAGCGCAGCGGCTCGTCCTCGATCCGGAAGTCGTAGAGACCGCGCTTGAACGCCTCGAACGCGCCATTCGCCTCGCGATAGAAGTCCAGCCGGATCTCGTCGAAATTCCACAAGCCGCGATTGATCGGCAGATCGCGTCCCCAATAGTCGGGGTTGCGCGCAAGAATGACGCTCGACCCGGGCCTCACCGCCGTGACACGGTAGGGGCCGGAGCCGATCGGCGCCGTCATGGTGGTTTCCTCGAAGGTAGAAACCTCAGTCGCGTGCTGCGGCAGGATCGGCATCAATCCGAGGATCAGCGGCAGCTCGCGATCCTCGACGCCGCCGAAATCGAACCGAACCGCGAGCGGGCCCAGCGCTTCGGCCTTCGCGACCTTGCTGTAATACTGCCGATGATTGGGCCGGCCGTGGTCGCGCAGCAGAGCCCAGGAGAACAGAACATCCTCCGCACGCACCGGTTGACCATCGGAGAAGCGGGCGCGGGGATCCAGTCGGAACGTGACGAAGGTTCTTGCGTCGTCGGTCTCGAGGCTCTTGGCCAGGAGGCCGTAGAGCGTGAACGCCTCGTCATTGCCGCGGGCGAGCAGACTCTCGACCACATAGGTTCGTATCTGCTGCACCGCGACACCCTTCACGATGAAGGGGTTGAGGCTGTCGAAGGTTCCGAGCAATCCCCAGGTCAGGCGACCGCCTTTCGGCGCGGCAGGATCAACGTAAGGCAGGTGGTCGAAATCGGCAGGCAGCGCAGGGAGCCCGTGCATGGCAATGGCATGGCTCTCGGTTGCGATTGCGCGCGGGGTGTAGATCGGCTGCAACAGCGCGGCCAGAACAGCACAGAGCAGGCCCGCGGCGAGCCGCATGCGCCAGAGCATTAACATCGGAACGCAAGCATTTGATTCGGAACCGCTCACAACCACCTTTTAGCACAGGCTGTGAAGGCATAGACCGCGCCCGCACAGGGTGCCGCGGCATTGATCTTTCCGCACGCCACGTTAAGAAGGCGGGCGAATTGGGCAAGGTGGCAACGCCTGTCACTTAACCGCCTCATTTCCTGAGGAGACAGCCGCGCGAAACGGCTTGGTGTGGCGCCTTTGGCGGTCTCGGGCGCTGCCGTTCAGAAAGGGTTTTCCGCAATGAATTTCCGTGACTTGGCCTCGTCGGTTGGGCCGCGTGGGCGGCTCGTCGCCTTGCTGGCGGCCACCGCGCTGGCTGTTTCCTTCGCATCGAGCGCGCAAGCCCAGGCCCCGGCGCCTGGCGCGCCGAAAGCGAAGGCTCCGGCTGCGCCCAGAGCACCAGCTCCCGCTCCTGTTCCCCAGGCCCAGGCGCCTGGCGGCGTCCCTCCAGCTGCTGGCGCGCAGGCCCAGGGCCAGCAGCCGCCTGAGCAGCAGATCCAGCTGATCTACGCGCCGTGGACCAAGTTCTGTCTCAAGGGGCAGGACGCCAACGCCAAGCAGGTCTGCTTCATCGGCAAGGACGGTCGTATCGAGTCCGGCCAGCCCGTGGTTGCGGCCGTCATCATCGAGCCGGAAGGTGAGCCCAAGAAGATCCTGCGCGTCACCCTGCCGCTCGGCATGCAGCTTCAGCCAGGCACCCGGATCGTCGTCGACAACAACCAGCCGATGCAGAACCCCTATGTGATCTGTTTCCAGAACGGCTGCATGTCGGACTACGAGGCGACGCCCGACTTCATCGCGGCCATGAAGAAGGGGCAGAATCTCTACGTGCAGGCGATCAACTCCAACGGTGCGGCGCTGACGTTGCCGCTGCCGCTGCAGGAGAAGGATACGGGCGGCAGCTTCGGCAAGGCCTATGATGGTCCGCCGACCGACCCGAAGCAGTTCGAAGAGAACCAGAAGAAGTTGCAGGAAGAGCTGCAGAAGCGCGCAGAAGAGCAGCGCAAGAAGCTCGAATCGACGCAGCCGCAGCCACAAGCTGGCAAGTGACGACGTCAACAAGTGGCGACAGCAAAAAGGCGCTCGAACGAGCGCCTTTTTTGTCTGCAAGGTCGTTTATGTGCGACGTCTGTCAGGCCGCGGGCAGCAGGCAGCACACCGCGCGCAGGCGGCTCAATTCAATGATGGATTGCGCGGACGATAGCCGCCCGACTTGTCCTTGATGAAGATCTCGGCGACCTGGGAGTGGCGGATCGGCTCGCCGGAATTGTCGGGCAACAGGTTCTGCTCCGAGACATAGGCGACATATTCGGAGTCCGCATTCTCCGCGAGCAGATGGTAGAACGGCTGGTCCTTGTGAGGGCGCACCTCCTCGGGGATCGACAGCCACCACTCCTCGGTGTTGTTGAATTCCGGATCGATATCGAAGATCACGCCCCGGAACGAGAAGATCCGGTGCTTCACGATCTGGCCGATCTGGAACTTGGCGGTTCGCGCTTTGATCATCCGTTCCGAATAGACCAGGATTGCGGCCGACGCTAGTGCCCGGGCGGCCGATTTAATCTAGAGCTGTCGCAATCCCGCATCGCAAATACCCACCCCAAACCTTTTCCATGATCGACATCCTGAACCTGGCGTTGCCGTATTTCGGCGTGGTTTTCATTGGCTTCGCCTGCGGTAAATTGAAACGGCTGCCCGACGCAGGCCTCGCCTGGATGAACTTCTTCCTGCTCTACGTGTCGTTGCCGGCGCTGCTGTTTGGCATCATGGCGCGAACACCGTTCTCGGAGTTGAACAACCCGCCATTCCTGGTTGCGACGACGCTGTCGACCATGGTTGCCTTCGCGTTGGCGCTCGTGATCGGCTGCATCGTCGGGCGGTTGCCGTTTCGTGAGGCAACCATGGCCGGCCTCGCCGGAGGGTACGGCAATATCGGCTATATGGGACCGGGCCTGGCACTCGCCGTGCTCGGCAACAAGGCTGCGGCACCGACTGCGCTCATCTTCTGTTGCGACAGCATCTTCTTGTTCTCGATCGTGCCGCTGCTGATCGAATTGACCGACCGGGACCATCCGTCGCTGTTGCATGCATTGCGCGTCGTGCTGCGTCAGATCCTGCTCAACCCGCTGATCATGTCGACCTGTGCCGGCGCACTCGCCGCGGCGGTCCATTTTCAGCCGCCGGTTGCGTTCGATCGGACCTTGCAGTTCCTGCAGAATGCGGCCGCGCCCACCGCGTTGTTCGTGCTGGGCGTGACCGTGGCGCTCCGGCCGTTCAAGCGCGTGCCGTGGGAGGTGCCCGCCGTGATCGCGGTGAAGCTTCTCATCCACCCGCTGCTGTCGTTCGGCTTGATGCTTGCGTTCGGGCCGTTTGCTCAGCCTTGGGCGGCGACGGCCGTGTTGATGGCATCGTTGCCGCCGGCGCTCAACGTGTTCGTGATCGCGCGCCAGAACGAGACCTGGATCGAGCCGGCGTCGGTCACGGTGCTGATCGGCACCTTCGCATCCGTGGTCACGCTGACCAGCGCGATGTGGCTGATCCAGAGCGGCCGGCTGGTGTTCCCCTGAACTAACCGGCGCGACGGCTTGTCCCCGGAGCGCTAGGCCGCCAGGAGGGCGCCAGTCCCTCGCGCATGGCAAGCCGACGGAGCGGTCCGATCGAGCCGATCAGATGTAGTCCGGCGGCGCGCAGCGACTGCATCGGCAGGAGATCGCTGAGCAACGAGCGATTGGCCACGTCGATCAC
Source organism: Bradyrhizobium sp. STM 3843 (assembly GCF_000239815.1). Taxonomy (GTDB): domain Bacteria; phylum Pseudomonadota; class Alphaproteobacteria; order Rhizobiales; family Xanthobacteraceae; genus Bradyrhizobium. The sequence continues at coordinate 32,904 of NZ_CAFK01000098.1, forward strand.
GAAGGTGCGGCTGAGAATGTCGGCGCCCCGCGCCGCCCCATAGCGCGCGAGCACGGCAGCCGAACCGAGATCCTCACCGGCGGCTCGGGCCTTGCTCACGACCGATGCGATGTCCATGGCATCGCGCAAACCGAGATTGAGCCCTTGCGCACCGATCGGCGGCACCACATGGGCAGCCTCGCCGACCAGCGCAATACGCTGCCGCGCGTATTGATGTGGCCGCTCGATCGCGAGCGGGAACAGGTGACGGCCGGGTTCGACTTGGACGCGGCCGAAAATGGCATGCGACTGGCGTTCGGTCGCGGCCGACAGGGCGTCGTCATCCAGCGCGAACAGCCGATCCGCCTCTTTGGGCGCGGCAACCCAGACGATGCTGCAGCGGTCGCCGGGGAGCGGCACGAACACGCATGGCCCATGGGGTGTGTGGAACTCGGTGGAGACGTTGTGATGCGGCCGCGCATGGGTGATGTTGAAGGTCAGCGCGGTCTGGTTCAGCGCCCGCGTGGAGACACCGATGCCGGCCGCCTCGCGGCACAGTGAATGCCGCCCGTCGGCGCCTACAACGAGCGGAGCGGAGAGGGTGAGGCCCGACGCAGTTGTGATGGTGACCGTGTCCTCCTGCACGAGGACGCGTTCGGCCTCCTGCTCGATCCGCACCAATCCCGGAAGCTCGGCTGCGCGCCGCTCCAGCGCCTCGACCAGCACACTGTTTGCGATGTTGTAGCCGAACACATCGCGCCCGATCTCTTCGGCGACAAAGCGGACCTCAGGCGCGCGGATCAGGCGACCGGTATCGTCGACCAGCCGCATGGCTTTCAATCCCGCAGCCCGATCTTTGCAGAGCTGCCAGACCCCGAGCTCGGCGAGGAAGTCGACCGAGCCGCCGAGCAGGGCGGTGGTACGGTTGTCAGCATAGGGGGCGCGGCGGGCCACCAGAGCGGTTGCGGCACCGGTTTGCGCCAGTGCGATTGCGGCCGCGAGCCCCGCGGGACCGCCACCGACCACGGCGACATCGAAAGAGGCGGGTGTATCAGTCATGTAGGGGAACATCGACCTTCTAGCGGGCTTTTTCAAGCCCGCGTAAGGATAACGCGCTATGTAGCAAACACGCGGCGATAGAGCGCAGCCACCGATGTGCAAATCGTTCCGATTCCTGCTAGCACTGCCGGCGTCATGGACAGCTTGAAACCAGAGGGCGACGCATTGGCGACGCCGGCGCATCGTGCGGCGGCGTTTTCAGTGCACGTCTTCACCGCGCTCGGTGCCGGCGTGGCGCTGCTGGCGATGCTGGAGGCTGTTCGCGAGCACTGGACCGCGATGTTCTGGTGGTTGGGTGTGGCCCTCGTGATCGATGGTCTCGACGGTCCGATGGCGCGACGCCTGGACGTCATGACGGTGCAGCCGCACTGGTCCGGCGACGTGCTCGATCTGGTCGTGGATTTTGCGACCTATGTATTTGTGCCGGCCTATGCGATCACGGCCAGCGGCATGCTGCTGCCGCTGGCTGCGCCGCTGCTCGGAGTTGGGATAGCAGTGACCGGCGCGCTCTACTTCGCCGACCGCCGCATGAAAAGCGACGACAATCATTTTCGCGGCTTTCCCGGCCTTTGGAATATCGCCGCCTTCTATCTCTTCCTGCTGCATCCGCAGCCTGTCCTGGCAAGTCTGGCAGTGGCGGCGCTGATCGCGCTGACGTTCGTGCCGTTCCATGTCATCCATCCCGTTCGCGTGGTCCGGCTGCGCCGGCTGACCTTGTCGCTGATGGTGGTCTGGGCGCTGCTCGCGATCGACGTCCTGGCGCGGGACTTCGATGTCGGCGCGCCGATCACCGTGCTCCTCAGTGCGATTGGCCTCTACGTCGTCGCGAGCGATTCCGCGATCCGGCTCCTGAGATCCCTGAAAGCATGATCGAACTTCTGACCAATCCTGAAGCATGGGCCGCACTGCTCACGCTGACCGCACTCGAAATCGTTCTCGGCATCGACAATGTCATCTTCCTGTCGGTGATCGTCTCGCGCATTCCGCAGCCGCAGGCGACGCGGGCGCGGCAGATCGGGCTTGCGCTGGCATTGATCTTCCGCATCCTGCTGCTCAGCGTCCTGGTCTGGCTGATCGGACTGACCGCGCCTGTAGTCTCGGTGCACGGTCTCGATCTGTCCTGGCGCGATCTGATCCTGATCGGGGGCGGGCTGTTTCTGATCGCCAAGGCGACGCACGAAATTCACGCCGAAGTCGAGGCGCGGGAGTCGGATCAGAAGGGCGGGGGAGCCAGCGGCTTCCTGCTGGTGATCCTGCAGATCATCATCATCGATCTCGTGTTCTCGCTGGACTCGATCATCACCGCGATCGGCATGGCCCAGGAGCTCGAGATCATGATCGCTGCGGTCGTGATCGCGGTGGTGATCATGTATCTTTCGTCCGGCCCAGTTGCGCGTTTCGTCGCAGCGCACCCGACCACCAAGATGCTGGCGCTGGCCTTCCTGGTGCTGATCGGTGTCGCGCTGGTTGCGGACGGATTCAAGTTCCACATCCCACGCGGGTATATCTATTTCGCGATCCTCTTTGCGGTTGCGGTCGAGTTCTTCAATGTGCTGGCAGGGCGCAACCGCAGGAAGCGCGGTAGCTAGCCGGCAGCCAGTTTGACCCGGCCCAAGTTGACAAGGCGCGCGTGATCGCATTCGCTGGACGAAATCGGCCATGGGGCCTCGTCCTTCCGGACACGCGGCTTGCGATCGGCCGGGCCTGATGTCCGATGAGAATCAGGTATTTGTTGTAATAGTTTCGGCCGGACCGGAGGACACGGCCACAGGGCTGGAGGAGCAGACGCAATGGTCAAGGCGGTGTGCGTGCACAAGGTGGGAGGTCCGGACGCCCTCGTCTACGAGCCCGTCGACATTGCGGTCCCCGGCCCGGGAGAGGTTCGCATCCGCCAGCACGCGGTTGGCCTGAACTTCATCGATGTCTATTACCGCACCGGCCTCTACAAGGCGCCCGGGCTGCCTTTCATCCTGGGCAATGAGGCCGCCGGCGAGGTCGTCGCGGTCGGCCCAGGCGTTACCCATTTCCATCCAGGCGATCGCGTCGCCTATTACCATAACCTCGGCGCCTACGCGACCGAACGCAACATTCCCTGGGAGCGGCTGGTCAAGCTGCCGGATCACATCACCTATGAGCAGGGCGCCGTGCTGATGCTCAAAGGGCTGACGGTCTGGTACCTCCTGCACAAGACCTTCAAGGTCGAGCCACATCACCGCGTGCTGATCCATGCGGCGGCAGGCGGGATCGGTCTGCTCGCCTGCCAATGGGCGCGCGCCATGGGCGCGCATGTGATCGGCACGGTCGGATCGGCGGCAAAGGCTGAACTTGCCCTCGCCAATGGCTGTGACCACGTCATCCTCTATAACGAGGAGGACTTCGTCGCCCGCGTCAAGCAGATCAGTCGCAATGAGCTTTGCGATGTCGTCTATGACGGCGTCGGCAAGGCCACCTTTCCCGGCTCACTGTCCTGCCTGAAGCCGCGCGGGCTGTTCGTCAGCTTCGGCAATGCGTCGGGTCCGGTGCCGCCGTTTTCCATTGCCGAGCTCAACGCCCACGGCTCGCTGTTTGCGACCCGTCCTAAGCTCAATGACTACATCGGCAAGCGCTCCGAGCTGCTCGAAGGCGCTGATACGCTGTTTGCGGCGGTCATCAGCGGCAAGCTGCATGTTCCGATCAATCATGCCTATGCGCTGAAGGATGCCGCGAAGGCGCACAGTGATCTCGAAAGCCGCGCCACCACCGGCGCGTCGATCCTGAAACCGTAGCGAGGCTCGCGCCGGATCGGGGCCCGTGCTGTAGCGTTCGGCTGTCGAACTCCAATCACGCCGTAGCGTCTGTCGCGATCCGGGCGGGTGCCAGGCTGTCCGTCCCGAGCATCCAGTCGCGTTCGCGTGCTTCATCGGCGAGCGCGAGGGCAAGGCCGTGATTCAGCTCATAAAGGCCGGACGGCAATCCGGCGCGGCTCAAGGCGGAGCTGAGGGCATCCTGAATGAGGCCGCGCAGCGCGCGGTGCGGCGCTGAGAGCGGGACATCGACGTCACGTCCAGCCATGGCCTGCGCACAGGCACGGCGATCGAACGAGGCATGGCCGCGACAGGCCAGTGGTCGAACGGGGTGGATGATACAAGCGCCGCGGACGATGAACGGGCATGGTTCGCGGCGCGTCATGCGTTCCGTCTCGCTCAGCCCCCGCGTCGCGCGGTTGGCATGGGCGATCCGGCGCGACAGGCCGATGGTCGAACCCGCGGGACCCGCGTCGATCTTGCGGACGTAACGGTTGATCAGGAAAATTTCCGGCGCGGTCGCGCTCACCCGGAGCGCGCAGCAGGACGGGCAACCTTTTTGGCAGGCAAGCGGCGGCAGATGGGCCGTCTGAGCTTCGATGTTGGCTTCGAACAGATCGAAAGCCCGGTCGGCCAATGCTTCGATGAGCTGGCCTGAAGCTGATCGCGTGGCCAGGATCGCGCCGAACATTGTTTCCAGCCGAGCAGATGCGGCACTAATCACGGGCGCTCTCCGGCGTACAGCTCACATGCGCGTCGACCGCGGCGCCCGGCACGCTGCGGTCGACCAACAGGCGGTGAGGGCGCTCACCGCCGCTGGAAGGATCAAGCGGCCACGTCCTTCAGGATCGCCTCGAAGCGCGGACGCGGAATCCGGAAGAAGCCTCGGCCGCCGGCGAAGGTCTGGTAGTGCGGGCGCGCCCTCTCGAGCAGCAGCTTGTACCACGCGTCGGCCGTCAGATGGGCAGGCCTCTCACCGATCGAATTGATCTCGGAGCTGGGGAAGAAGCGGACGTGGATCAACACGTCCTCCATTGCCGGGCTCGGCGCAACGGCATCGCCGACCGGCAACGCTCGCGCCAGATTGTCTCTCGCCATTCATTATCTCCTTTTCTGGCCGACCTCGTTGTCGGCCCATGATGAGCAGCTTGCTCCCGGCAATGCCTCTTTCCCCGGCAGCCTGGACATTTTCCGTGCAATCGTTATATCCAATGTGATATAACGATTGGCGAACCGTCCGCGGGCTTTCGGCGCGTGAAGCATCCGCGCGAACCGCTCGCGCTGTCTTTGACCTGGATCAAATCACAGGCTCGCGTCGATAAACGACGCGAGCCTGTTGCATTTCGAAGCGGGAGGCTCAGGCAACGCGCCGGGCGGCGCCCACCTTGGTCAGGATTGCATCGAGCAGACCTATCATCTCGACGATCTCCTCCCGCGTGACGTTCAGCGCCGGCATGAAGCGCAGCGTGTCCGCCTGCGGTGCATTCAGGAGAAGGCCGGCTTCGAAGGCCTGGCTTACAATCGCCATGGCGATCGGCAGCTTCAGATCGAGCGCAAGCAGCAGCCCGCGGCCGCGGACCTCGCCAAGCCCGTGCCGCGCCGACAGCCGCTGCAACTCGGCCTCGAGATAAAGGCCGGTCTCGGCGACTGATTTCAGGAAAGCCTGCTGGCCGATCTCCTCGATCACCGCAAGCCCCGCCGCACACATCAGCGGATTGCCGTTGAAGGTGCCACCCTGATCACCATGCTCGAAGCAGGAGGCCTGCTCGGTCGCAAGCAGCGCAGCCAACGGCACGCCACCACCCAAACCCTTGCCGAGCGTCATGATATCGGGCGTGATCTCCGCATGCTCATAGGCGAATAGCTTTCCGGTTCGTCCGATGCCGGTCTGGATCTCGTCCACGATCAGGAGCAGGTCGTGTTGCCGGGTCAAGGTGCGCAGCTCGCGCAGGAATGCGTCCGTTGCCGGCCAGACGCCGGCTTCGCCCTGGATCGGCTCGAGCATGACCGCGACGGTCCGGTCCGAGATCAGCGCTTCAACCGAGGCGATGTCGTTCAGGCGCGCCTTGGGAAACCCGGGCACTTTCGGCTCGAACAGCGGCTCGAACGCCTTCTTGCCGGAGGCCGCCATGGTGGCAAGCGTTCGGCCGTGGAAGCCACCGGCAAAAGTGATGATCTCATAGGCGCCGCCTTTGTGCCGCGCGCCATATTTGCGTGCGAGCTTGATCGCTCCTTCATTCGCCTCCGCGCCGGAATTGGCGAAGAAGACCTGGTCGAAGCAGGACTGATCGACCAGTGCTTTCGCAAGCCTCAGGCTGGTGTCGTTGAAATAGGCCGGGCTTGGCGTGATCAGCCGTGTTGCCTGGTCCGCCAGGGCCTTGGCCACAGCAGGTGGGGCGTGACCGAGCGCGTTCACGGCCCAGCCCTGGATGAAGTCGAGATAGCGCTTGCCGCCATCGTCCCAGAGGCGCGAGCCCTTGCCCTGGACGAACACGGTTTTCGGGCGCGCGGTGATCTCCATCAGCGCGTCATAGGGGTAAGGGGCAGTCAGCATTGCGGACACTCCTGGGCTGGGACGAGGGATGAGAATGAACGGGGGCCAAAAGCGAGAAGGCCGCTTCCTTGCGGGAGCGGCCTTCTCGAAACCTGAAGCTGATGTGCAGCTAGCTGATCAGCATCGTTCTCGGACATGGCGCGCCCCGGCATCGTCACGGCGGTGACGACGGCAAGCGGCGGCGCGGCGGTTGGTCCGAATGATGATCATGCCGTCGCCATACAGGCGGAGGTCGGGTGGTGTCAAGGTACGATCCGCCGCTGACCGAGGGCGCAAGCGGCAGAAAAGGGGGCCTCTCGCCGTCAGAAGGCAATTTTACGAAACATTTAGGCAACACATTTACCATGGTTGCGATCATGGGAATGCAGGCGCTCGGGATGAGCGATGTCGATCCGAACCGAACGATCGCTGATGAGGTAGAGGCCGCGATAGCCGCGGGCTCGACGGATCGCTGCTGCGAAATGGCCGGACGCGTCGGCTCGCTGTTTGCCGCCTCGGCCGGGCATCTGGATATCGAGCAGCATGCCCTTTTCGCCGACATTTTCGAGCGGCTGGTCAACACCATCGAGCTGCGTGCACTGGCCGATGCGAGCGCGCGCATCGCGCTCGCCGAGCTGAGCGCGCAATTGGCGCCGGTGTCTCAGGCCCCGGCGCCGGTCATCCGCCGGCTGGCCCGTCACGAAGACATTGCGGTCGCCGGTCCGGTGCTGTCGGAATCGCCGCGGCTGGCGGCACCCGACCTGATCGAGATCGCGCAAACGAAAAGCGAAAAGCACCTGCTGGCGATCGCCGGCCGCTGGTGGCTGCAAGAGATCGTCACCGACGCGCTGCTCGCCCGCCGTTACCCGAGTGTCAGTCGCCGGCTGATGAAGAATCCAGGCGCGCGGATTTCGGCCGCAGGTTTCGCGGTGGTTGTCGCGCAGGCTGTTGCAGATCCGGAATTGGCCGTCATCACCGGTATCCGCGCCGATTTGCCGGCGGGCTTGCGCCTCCAGCTGTTGCGGGATGCAGCGGAGGCGGTGAGGGCGCGGTTGCTGTCGTCAGCACCGCCGCATCTCTACGAGGAAATTCGCAGCGCGATCGCCGTGGCCGCGGCGGGGGCGGCCAGGGACATGTCGCGAGGCCGCGATTTCGCGGGCGCCAAGCTGGCGGCGGAGCGGTTGAAGAAACAGGGCAACCTCAACGAGACCACGTTGCATGAGCTTGCCACCCAGCGCCGCTACGAGGACACCATCGCTGCGCTCGCCGAGCTTTCGAAGTCGAGCATCGAAGTCGTGCGGCCTCTGATGCAGAGCCTGCGCAGCGACGGCATCCTGGTCCCCTGCAAGGCGGCAAATTTGCAATGGGACACCGTGTGCGCGGTTCTCGATAGCCGCTTCATATCGGGCGCCACCAATCCCGGCGAGCTCGACAAGCTCAGAGCAAAATATACCGCGCTGACGGCCGAGGAGGCGCATCGTCTCTTGAAGCTTTGGGCCGTACGAACGATTGCGCCGCCCAAGAAGCACTAAAAACGAGAAGCACGCTGCATCAATCAGAAGCCGGCGACGGTGCCGTGCAAGTCATATTCGTCGGCGCGCTCGATCTTGGCCGTGACGATCTCGCCGACGCGCAGCGGACGGCGGCTGGACAGATAGACCGTCCCGTCGATCTCCGGCGCATCCGCCTTCGAGCGGCCCTTGGCCACGGTCGGGCCGACCTCGTCGATAATGATCTGCTGGCGCGTGCCGACTTTGCGCTTGAGCTTGCGTGACGAGATCTTCTGCTGACGCGCCATCAGCGCATTCCAGCGCTCCTGCTTGATCTCGTCGGGGATCTGATCCGGCAGTGCGTTCGAGGTCGCGCCCGCTACAGGCTCGTATTTGAAGCAGCCAAGGCGATCGATCTCGGCCTCATCCAGCCAATCGAGCAGATAGTTGAAATCCGCCTCCGTCTCGCCGGGAAAACCGACGATGAACGTCGAGCGCAGCGCCAGATCCGGACACTGCGTCCGCCACGCTTTGATGCGGTCGAGCGTCTTGTCTTGCGCAGCAGGACGCCGCATCGCCTTCAGCACGTTCGGGCTGGCGTGCTGGAAAGGAATATCCAGATACGGCAGCACCTTGCCATCGGCCATCAGCCCGATGACCTCATCCACATGGGGATAGGGGTAGACGTAGTGCAGCCGCACCCAGGCGCCGAGTTCGCCGAGCTCCTTTGCCAAGTCGATAAATTTGGCGCGGACGGAGCGATCCTTCCATGGGCTTTCGGCATATTTCAGGTCGAGACCATAGGCCGAGGTGTCCTGGGAGATGACCAGCAGCTCCTTGACCCCGGCAGCGACCAGCCGCTCGGCCTCGCGCAGCACGTCCGCGGCCGGGCGCGACACCAGATCGCCGCGCAGCTTGGGGATGATGCAGAAGCTGCAGCGGTTGTTGCAGCCTTCAGAGATCTTCAAATACGCGTAGTGCCGCGGGGTCAGCTTGATGCCCTGCGGCGGAACCAGGTCGAGCAGGGGATCGTGCGCCGACGGCAGCGCGCGGTGCACGGCCTCCACCACGCTCTCATAGGCCTGCGGGCCGGTGATCGACAGCACCCCCGGATAGGCCTGCTCAATCGCTTCGGGTTCCGCGCCCATGCAGCCGGTCACGATGACCTTGCCATTTTCGGCCATGGCGGCGCCGATCGCCGACAGCGATTCCTGCTTGGCGCTGTCGAGGAAGCCGCAGGTATTGACGATCACGACGTCGGCCCCGTCATGCTTGCGGGCCAGCTCGTAGCCCTCGGCACGCAGCCGCGTGATGATGCGCTCGGAATCGACCAAAGCCTTGGGACATCCGAGCGAGACAAAGCTGATTTTCGGCGCTGTGGCCTGCGACATACCTGAACTGCCTGGTGAATAGGCGTCCAGCTAGTCCTAATTCCTCATAAAGACAAGGCTTTAAGCCAGCGAAGACCATGCTATGGATGGCAGCCCGGAGACCCGTCAAGCGATGACTGCCGAGCAATCGCCCAAAATCGTCATTGTCGATGAAAGCCCGATTCGCGCCGCCATCCTGCAGGAGGGCCTGCGCGAGGCCGGCTTCACCGGCGTGGTCCATATCAGCGAGATGCAGGGGCTGCTCGCGCGCATTTACGCGCTGGATCCCGACGTCATCGTCATCGATCTGGAGAACCCAAGCCGCGACGTGCTGGAGCAGATGTTCCAGGTCAGCCGCGCGGTGCGCCGGCCGATTGCAATGTTCGTCGACCAGAGCGACGCGGCCTCGATCCAGGCGTCCGTCGAGGCCGGCGTGTCGGCCTACATCGTCGACGGCCTCAAGAAGGAGCGGATCAAGCCGATCCTCGACCTCTGCATCTCCCGCTTCAACGCCTTCTCCAAGCTGCAGGACGAGCTGGAGCGGACCAAATCGGCGCTGGAAGACCGCAAGGTGATCGACCGCGCAAAGGGAATCCTGATGAAAATGAAAGGCTTCACCGAGGAGGAGGCCTATGTCCTTTTGCGCTCCACCGCGATGCGCGAGAAGAAGAAGATCGGCGAGATCGCCCAGTCGATCCTGACCGCATCGGAGATGTTGAAATGAGTGCGCCGCTTCGGATCGGTTTCATTCCCCTGGTGGACGCGGCCGCGCTGATCGTGGCGGTCGATAAGGGATTTGCCGCGGCCGAGGGGCTCGACGTCACGCTGGTGCGTGAGGTCTCCTGGTCGAATGTCCGCGACAAGCTCAATATCGGTCTGTTCGATGCGGCGCACCTGCTGGCGCCGGTGGCGATCGCCTCCAGTCTCGGCATCGGCCATGTCAGGGTTCCGATCGTCGCCCCGTTCAATCTCGGGGTGAACGGTAACGCGATCACGGTCACATCGGCACTGCACGCCGATCTGATGGCCCATCTCGACGGCGACCGCTTCGATCCGATGGCAACCGCGCTGGCGCTCGCCCGCGTGGTGGCCAAGCGCCGCAGCGATGGCGCGGAGCCCCTGACCTTCGGCATGACCTTTCCGTTCTCGACTCACAATTACCAGCTCCGCTTCTGGATGGCGGCCGGCGGCGTCGATCCGGACGAGGACGTGCGGCTCGTGGTGCTGCCGCCGCCTTACATGGTCGACAGCATCAAGAACGGTCATGTCGACGGCTTCTGCGTCGGCGCACCCTGGAATTCGATCGCGGTCGATCTGGGCATCGGCCACATCCTGCACTTCGTGTCCGACATCCTGGTGCGTGGCGTGGAGAAGGTGCTGGCGCTGCGGCAGAACTGGGCCGAGAGGAATCCCGATGTGGTTGCGGCTTTGATCCGCGCCTGCTCGCGGGGCGCCGATTTTATCGAGCAGGACCACGCCGAGGCGGCGCAAATCCTGGCCCAGCCGGAACGGATCGGCGTCGATGCTGATGTCATCCAGCGCACGCTCGATGGCCGGTTGAAGGTCGCGCCGGATGGAGCCTTGCGCGAACACCCGCGCTATCTCCTGGTGGGGCGGGAGGGCGCCGGACGGCCTGATCCGGTGCAAGCCGCCTGGCTCTATGCCCAGATGGTGCGGTGGGGACAGACGCCGCTCAGCCCGGAGGCCCTGAAGACGGCAAT
>NZ_CAFK01000097.1 GCF_000239815.1 Bradyrhizobium sp. STM 3843
CCGTGACGAGATGGTTCTGACGAGCGGGTGCGCGTTTGCGCCTCGCGCGTCGTTTTGCGTTTTGGTGGTCTGAAGAACGAAGTTGGGACGTTTTGGTTCCGAACCTCGCGCTTCCGACCTTCGAAATGGATCGAAATTCAACCCGAAAGGCGGTGGCAGCCGCCGTTTCGGAAGGTCCGCCCCTCCGGGCGACGAAATGAGAGGCCACGATGGCGCAGCAGACATTCACCGGTCGCAAACGCGTTCGCAAGTTTTTTGGACACATCAAGGAAGTCGCGGAGATGCCGAACCTCATCGAGGTTCAGAAGGCGTCTTATGACCAGTTCCTGATGGTGGACGAGCCCACCGGCGGGCGGGCGGACGAGGGCCTGCAGGCGGTGTTCCGCTCGGTGTTCCCGATCTCCGACTTCTCGGGCACCTCGATGCTGGAATTCGTCCGCTATGAATTCGAGCCCCCGAAATATGACGTCGACGAGTGCCGTCAGCGCGGCATGACCTTTGCTGCGCCGCTCAAGGTGACCTTGCGCCTCATCGTGTTCGATATCGACGAGGAGACCGGCGCCAAGTCGGTGAAGGACATCAAGGAGCAGGACGTGTACATGGGCGACATCCCGCTCATGACCATGAACGGCACCTTCATCGTCAACGGCACCGAGCGCGTCATCGTTTCGCAGATGCACCGTTCGCCGGGCGTGTTCTTCGACCATGACAAGGGCAAGACCCATTCGTCGGGCAAGCTCCTGTTCGCCGCCCGCGTCATTCCCTATCGCGGCTCCTGGCTCGACATCGAGTTCGACGCCAAGGACATCGTGTTCGCGCGCATCGACCGTCGCCGCAAGCTGCCGGTGACGTCGCTGATGTTCGCGCTCGGCCTTGACGGCGAGCAGATCCTGTCGACCTTCTACAAGAAGATCATCTACAAGCGCGCCAAGGATGGCTGGCGCGTGCCGTTCGACGCCAACCGCTTCCGCGGCTACTCGACCAGCAACGACCTGATCGACGCCGACACCGGCAAGGTCGTGCTCGATGCCGGCAAGAAGCTCACCGTGCGTGCCGCCCGCCAGCTCCAGGAGAAGGGGCTGAAGGCCTTGCGCATGGGCGACGAGGAGGTGCTCGGCAACTACATCGCCGAGGATCTCGTTAACCCGAAGACCGGCGAGATCCATGCCGAAGCGGGCGAGGAGATCACCGACAAGCTGATGAAGCTGTTGAACGAGCAGGGCTACAAGGACCTGCCGCTGCTCGACATCGACCATGTCAATGTCGGCCCCTACATCCGCAACACGCTCAATGCCGACAAGAACATGACGCGCGAGGACGCGCTGTTCGACATCTACCGCGTGATGCGTCCGGGCGAGCCGCCGACGCTGGAGTCCGCGCAGGCGATGTTCCAGTCGCTGTTCTTCGACGCCGAGCGCTACGACCTGTCCGCGGTCGGTCGCGTCAAGATGAACATGCGCCTCGAGCTCGATGCGCCCGATACCCAGCGCACGCTGCGCAAGGAAGACATTCTGGCGGTCATCAAGACGCTGGTCGACCTGCGTGACGGCAAGGGCGAGATCGACGACATCGACCATCTCGGCAACCGCCGCGTCCGCTCGGTCGGCGAGTTGATGGAGAACCAGTACCGTATCGGTCTGCTCCGCATGGAGCGTGCCATCAAGGAGCGCATGTCGAGCGTCGACATCGACACCGTGATGCCGCAGGACCTGATCAACGCGAAGCCGGCGGCCGCCGCGGTGCGCGAGTTCTTCGGCTCCTCGCAGCTGTCGCAGTTCATGGACCAGACCAACCCGCTGTCGGAGATCACCCACAAGCGGCGCCTCTCGGCGCTTGGCCCGGGCGGTCTGACCCGCGAGCGCGCCGGCTTCGAGGTGCGCGACGTGCACCCGACGCATTACGGCCGCATCTGCCCGATCGAGACGCCGGAAGGTCCGAACATCGGCCTGATCAACTCGCTCGCGACCTTCGCGCGCGTCAACAAATACGGCTTCGTCGAGACGCCCTACCGCAAGGTCAAGGACAGCCGGGTCACCGACGAGGTGGTCTATCTGTCGGCGATGGAAGAGGGGCGCTATCGCGTCGCGCAGGCCAACGTGCCGCTCGACCCGAAGGGCCGCTTCACCGAGGATCTCGTGGTCTGCCGTCATGCCGGCGAAGTCGTGCCGATGACGCCGGACAAGGTCGACTACATGGACGTGTCGCCGAAGCAGCTGGTTTCGGTGGCCGCGGCGCTGATCCCGTTCCTCGAGAACGACGACGCCAACCGCGCGCTGATGGGCTCGAACATGCAGCGCCAGGCGGTGCCGCTGGTTCGCGCCGAGGCACCGTTCGTCGGCACCGGCATGGAAGGCGTGGTGGCCCGTGACTCCGGCGCCGCGATCGCGGCGCGCCGCTCGGGCGTGATCGACCAGATCGACGCCACCCGCGTCGTCATCCGCGCCACCGAGGATCTCGATCCGACCAAGTCGGGCGTCGATATCTACCGGCTGATGAAGTATCAGCGCTCCAACCAGTCGACCTGCATCAACCAGCGTCCGCTGGTGAAGGTCGGCGATATCGTCAAGAAGGGCGACATCATCGCCGACGGTCCGTCGACCGACCTCGGCGAACTCGCGCTTGGCCGCAACGTGCTGGTCGCGTTCATGCCGTGGAACGGCTACAACTTCGAAGACTCGATCCTGCTCTCCGAGCGGATCGTGAAGGAAGACGTCTTCACCTCGATCCACATCGAGGAGTTCGAGGTGATGGCCCGTGACACCAAGCTCGGCCCTGAGGAAATCACCCGCGATATTCCGAACGTGTCGGAAGAGGCGCTGAAGAACCTCGACGAAGCCGGCATCGTCTATATCGGTGCCGAGGTCCGCGCCGGCGACATCCTGGTCGGCAAGATCACGCCGAAGGGCGAGAGCCCGATGACGCCGGAAGAGAAGCTGCTCCGCGCCATCTTCGGCGAAAAGGCCTCCGACGTCCGCGATACGTCGCTTCGCGTGCCTCCGGGCGTGCAGGGCACGATCGTGGAAGTCCGCGTGTTCAACCGCCACGGCGTCGACAAGGACGAGCGTGCGCTGGCGATCGAGCGCGAGGAGATCGAGCGCCTCGCCAAGGACCGTGACGACGAGCAGGCGATCCTCGACCGCAACGTCTACAGCCGTCTTGCCGACATGCTGGAAGGCCGCCAGGGCATCGCAGGCCCGAAGGGCTTCAAGAAGGACACCAAGATCTCCCGCGCGGTGCTCGACGAGTATCCGAAGTCGCAATGGTGGCTGTTCGCTTCGCCGAACGACAAGCTGATGGCCGAAATCGAGGCGATGCGGAAGCAGTACGATGAGTCGAAGAAGGGGCTCGAGCAGCGCTTCCTCGACAAGGTCGAGAAGCTGCAGCGCGGTGACGAATTGCCGCCTGGCGTGATGAAGATGGTCAAGGTCTTCGTCGCGGTGAAGCGCAAGATCCAGCCCGGCGACAAGATGGCCGGCCGTCACGGCAACAAGGGCGTCGTGTCCAAGATCGTGCCGATCGAGGACATGCCGTTCCTGGAAGACGGTACGCACGCGGACATCGTGCTCAATCCGCTCGGCGTGCCCTCGCGCATGAATGTCGGCCAGATCCTCGAGACCCATCTCGGCTGGGCCTGTGCCGGCCTCGGCCGGCGCATCGCGCAGACCGTGGATGCCTATCTGTCGAAGCAGGACATCAAGCCGCTGAAGGAGACGTTGAAGCGGATCTACGGCGAGGACGAGACCATCAGGACGCTCAACGACAATGAGCTGATCGAGCTTGGTCACAATCTGAGCCGCGGTGTGCCGATTGCAACGCCGGTGTTCGACGGTGCCAAGGAGAGCGACATCGAGGAGATGTTGAAGCTCGCCGGCATGGACGCTTCCGGCCAGTCGACCGTCTATGACGGGCGCACTGGCGATCCGTTCGATCGCAAGGTGACGGTGGGCTACATCTACATGCTGAAGCTGCACCATCTCGTCGACGACAAGATCCACGCGCGTTCGATCGGTCCGTACTCGCTGGTCACCCAGCAGCCGCTGGGCGGCAAGGCCCAGTTCGGCGGCCAGCGCTTTGGCGAAATGGAGGTGTGGGCGCTCGAAGCCTACGGTGCCGCCTACACGCTGCAGGAGATGCTGACCGTGAAGTCGGACGACGTCGCCGGCCGTACCAAGGTCTACGAGGCGATCGTCCGTGGCGACGACACGTTCGAGGCCGGTATTCCGGAATCGTTCAACGTGCTGGTCAAGGAAATGCGCTCGCTCGGCCTCAACGTCGACCTGCACAATTCCAAGATGGGACCGGCGCCCACGTCGGAAGCCGCCGAGTAGTTCAAGATATCAGGCCCGGCCGCCTTTGACGGCCGGGCATCGGCGCTCTTGTCCGCGGGTCAGGGCAGGGCGCCGTCTTTAAGAGATTTTCGAATTTGCTGCCGCCCCCCGATCGGCATGCGAGGAGAAGACGATGAACCAAGAAATCATGAATCTCTTCAATCCGACGACGCCGGCTCAGGTCTTCGACCAGATCCGGATTTCGATCGCGTCGCCAGAGAAGATTCTGTCCTGGTCCTACGGCGAGATCAAGAAGCCGGAAACGATCAACTACCGCACCTTCAAGCCCGAGCGCGACGGCCTGTTCTGCGCCCGCATCTTCGGGCCGATCAAGGACTATGAGTGCTTGTGCGGCAAGTACAAGCGGATGAAGTACAAGGGCATCATCTGCGAGAAGTGCTCGGTCGAGGTGACGCTGTCGCGCGTCCGGCGCGAGCGCATGGGCCATATCGAGCTCGCAGCGCCGGTCGCTCACATCTGGTTCCTGAAGTCGCTGCCGTCGCGCATCGGCCTCCTGCTCGATATGACGCTGAAGGATCTCGAGCGGATCCTGTACTTCGAGTACTACGTGGTGCTGGAGCCGGGCACGACCCCGCTCAAGGACCGTCAGCTGCTGTCGGAAGACGAGTATCTGAAGGCGCAGGACGAATACGGCCAGGACAGCTTCACCGCCATGATCGGCGCCGAGGCGATCCGCGAGCTGCTGCGCGGGCTCGAGCTCGAGAAGCTCGAGGCGACCTTGCGCGCGGAGATGCAGGAGACCGACTCCGACATCAAGCACAAGAAGCTCGCCAAGCGGCTGAAGATCGTGGAGGCGTTCCGTCACTCCGGCAACAAGCCGGAATGGATGATCATGACCGTGGTCCCGGTGATCCCGCCGGACCTGCGGCCGCTTGTGCCGCTCGACGGCGGCCGCTTCGCGACCTCGGACCTCAACGACCTCTACCGCCGCGTCATCAACCGCAACAACCGCCTGAAGCGGCTGATGGAGCTGCGCGCCCCCGACATCATCATCCGCAACGAAAAGCGCATGCTGCAGGAGGCGGTCGACGCGCTGTTCGACAACGGCCGCCGCGGCCGCGTCATCACCGGCGCCAACAAGCGGCCGCTGAAGTCGCTCGCCGACATGCTGAAGGGCAAGCAGGGCCGCTTCCGCCAGAACCTGCTCGGCAAGCGCGTCGACTATTCGGGCCGCTCCGTGATCGTGGTCGGTCCCGAGCTGCGCCTGCATCAGTGCGGCCTGCCGAAGAAGATGGCGCTCGAGCTGTTCAAGCCGTTCATCTATTCGCGGCTCGACGCCAAGGGCCTGTCGACGACCGTGAAGCAGGCGAAGAAGCTGGTGGAGAAGGAGCGGCCCGAGGTCTGGGACATCCTGGACGAGGTGATCCGCGAGCATCCGGTGCTGTTGAACCGCGCGCCGACTCTGCACCGCCTCGGCATTCAGGCGTTCGAGCCGGTCCTGATCGAGGGCAAGGCGATCCAGCTGCATCCCTTGGTCTGCGCCGCGTTCAACGCCGACTTCGACGGCGACCAGATGGCCGTGCACGTTCCGCTGTCGCTCGAAGCGCAGCTGGAAGCGCGCGTCCTGATGATGTCGACCAACAACATCCTGCATCCGGCGAACGGTCAGCCGATCATCGTGCCGTCGCAGGACATCGTGCTCGGTCTCTACTATCTCTCGATCATGCGCGAGGGCATGCCCGGCGAGGGCAAGTCGTTCGGCGACATGGCCGAGCTCGAGCACGCGCTGCATGCCAAGGTCATCCACCTTCACAGCAAGATCAAATATCGCTGGGATGGCATGGACGAGACCGGCAAGATGGCCAAGCGCTGGATCGAGACCACCGCGGGCCGCGTGATGCTCGGCAACGTGCTGCCGAAGCATCCGAAGATTTCGTACGAAATCATCAACAAGCTGATGACCAAGCGCGAAATCTCCGGCGTGATCGATCAGGTCTACCGTCACTGCGGCCAGAAGGAGACCGTGATCTTCTGCGACCGCATCATGGCGCTCGGCTTCTACAATGCCTTCAAGGCCGGCATCTCGTTCGGCAAGGACGACATGGTCGTGCCGCAGGGCAAGTGGAAGATCGTCGATACCACCCGTACGCTGGCGAAGGATTTCGAGCAGCAGTACAATGACGGTCTGATCACCCATGGCGAGAAGTACAACAAGGTCGTCGACGCCTGGTCGAAGGCGACCGAGGAAATCGCCAAGGCGATGATGAAGGAGATCTCGGCGACCAAGAAGACCGCGACGGGCGCGGATGCCGACATCAACTCGATCTACATGATGGCGCATTCCGGTGCGCGCGGTTCGCCGGCCCAGATGCGTCAGCTCGCGGGCATGCGCGGCCTGATGGCCAAGCCGTCAGGCGAGATCATCGAGACGCCGATCATCTCCAACTTCAAGGAGGGGCTCTCGGTGCTCGAATACTTCAACTCGACCCACGGCGCCCGCAAGGGCCTCGCGGACACCGCGTTGAAGACCGCGAACTCGGGCTACCTGACCCGCCGTCTGGTCGACGTGGCGCAGGATTGCATCATCACGCAGGACGATTGCGGCACCAAGCTCGGCATCAAGATGCGCGCCATCGTCGATGCCGGCACCGTGGTGGCTTCGCTCGGCTCGCGCATCCTGGGTCGCGTCCCTTGCGACGACGTGCGTGATCCCTCGAGCAACACCGTGCTGGTGAAGGCCGGCACGCTGATGGAGGAGAGCCATGTCGACGCCATCCAGCAGGCCGGCGTCCAGGAGGTGAAGATCCGTTCGGCTCTGACCTGCGAGCTCGTCAACGGCATCTGCATGATGTGCTACGGCCGCGATCTGGCCCGCGGCACCCCGGTCAACCACGGTGAGGCCGTCGGCGTCATCGCCGCGCAATCGATCGGTGAGCCCGGCACCCAGTTGACCATGCGCACGTTCCACATCGGCGGCGCGGCGCAGCTCAACGAGCAGTCCTTCGTTGAATCGAACTTCGAAGGCAAGGTCGTGATCAAGAACAAGGCCATCGCCCGCAACAGCGAAGGCCATCTGATCGCGATGGTGCGCAACATGGTGGTGTCGATCGTCGATCCCGACGGCAGCGAGCGTGCGACGCACCGTATCCAGTACGGTTCGCGCATGCATGTCGACGACGGCGACATGATCAAGCGTGGCCAGCGCATCGCCGAGTGGGATCCTTACACCCGCCCGGTGCTGTCGGAGGCTGAGGGTACCATCGACTTCGAGGATCTGGTCGAGGGGCAGTCGATCTCCGAGACGCTCGACGAATCGACCGGTATCGCCAAGCGCGTCGTCATCGACTGGCGCTCGACGCGTGGCGGCGCCGATCTGCGTCCCGCCATCGTAGTCAAGGGCAAGGACGGCAAGGTGCTGAAGCTGGCCCGTGGCGGCGATGCCCGCTATATGCTGCCGGTCGACGCCATTCTGTCGGTCGACGTCGGATCGACGGTCAAGTCGGGCGATATCCTTGCCCGTATCTCGACCGAGAGCGCCAAGACCCGTGACATCACCGGCGGTCTGCCGCGGGTGGCGGAGCTGTTCGAAGCGCGCAAGCCGAAGGATGCGGCGATCATCGCGGAAATCGCGGGCACCATCCGGTTTGGCCGCGACTACAAGAACAAGCGTCGCATCTCGATCGAGCCGATGGACAAGACCGAAGAGGCGCGCGAGTACCTGATCCCGAAGGGCAAGCACATCCATCTGCAGGACGGCGACATCGTCGAAAAGGGCGATTTCATCGTCGAAGGCAATCCGGCGCCGCACGACATCCTGGCGATCAAGGGCATCGAGGAGCTCGCGGCCTATCTGGTCAACGAGATCCAGGAGGTCTACCGGCTGCAGGGCGTGCTCATCAACGACAAGCACATCGAGGTGATTGTCCGTCAGATGCTGCAGAAGATCGAGGTCACCGACCAGGGCGATACCGACATGATCGCGGGCGAACAGGTCGACAAGATCGAGTTCGACGCGACCAACGAGAAGGCCAAGGAGGAGGGCAAGAAGCCCGCCACCGGCACCCCGGTTCTGCTCGGCATCACCAAGGCGAGCCTGCAGACCCGGTCGTTCTTCTCGGCGGCATCGTTCCAGGAGACCACCCGCGTCCTCACGGAAGCGGCGGTCAACGGCAAGATCGATCCGCTCGAGGGTCTCAAGGAGAACGTCATCGTCGGCCGCCTGATCCCGGCCGGCACCGGCGCCTCCATGGCGCGAATCCGCGAGGTCGCCGTGAAGCGCGACAAGCTGATTCTCGACGAGCGCGAGAAGCAGGCGGCCATCGTGCCGGCCCAGCCCGAGCCGCAGCCGCAGCCCTTAGCGCTGCCGCCGGCCGAATAGCCGTAGATCTACGGGGTGCGCCTCGGCGCCCCCCGCAAGTCATTCATCAAGCGGAGAAGAGGCCGGCTGTCGCCGGCCTTTTCTTGACATTTTCTTGTCGTGTTGCAGAGGCGCATCCCTGTTGTTCATCTTCCCTTCAGGCAAAAAGGCGCTTCTGAGGACCATCTGATCCGCCATGATGATTTCCTCCGACCACCACGACGCGCGCCGATTTGCTTGAGCGCAAAGCTTGTGCGGACAGGTTGGGCTATGGCCGATCGAGCCCCGAGGGTGGCAAGACCCCCTGATATCGACGACCGGCGACGTTATGGACGCCCGGAGATAGCGGAACGCTGATGCTTGACCTTGCAATTGTAGGCGGTGGCCCCGGCGGGCTCATGAGCGCCTGGTACCTCCGGAAGAAGTTGGGCGACCTCTGCAAGGTCACGATCTTCGAAGCCTCCGACCGGCTGGGCGGCAAGATCGTCTCGCGCAAATTCGACACTGCGCCGGCGATGTACGAGGCGGGCGTCGCCGAGATCTACGACTACTCGATGACCGGCCCCGATCCGTTGCGCGAGCTGATCCAGCATTTCGGCCTGCAGACCATCCCGATGGATGCCATGCAGGTGCAGCTCGACGGCGATCTGCTCGACGACGTTCCGGGCCTGCGCCGCAAATACGGACCGAAGACTGCGGCCGCGGTCGAGGACTTCCGCAAGCGCTGCACCGAGGTGATCTCGCCCGTCGAATATTACGAGGGCGTCGGCGCGCACGACAACGAGCATCCCTGGGCCTACATGACCTGCGAGCAATTGCTCGACAAGGAGGTCGAGGATGCCACGGCCAAGCGCTTCTTCAAGGTGATGGCGCGGTCCGACATCGCGACAGAGGCCCACAACACCAACGGGCTGAACGCGCTGAAGAACTTCGTGATGGATATCGACGGCTATATCGGCCTGTATTCGATCCAGAACGGCAATGAGCAGCTGATCGAGTGCCTGCGCTCCGAGGTCGATGCCGATATCCAGCTCAATCACCGCGTGCTGAAAGTCGGCAAGACCGATTCCGGCCGCTACCGGATCAACATGATGAACGGCAAGGGGCCGGAGACGCGCGAGTTCGATCTCGTGCTGGTCTGCCTGCCGCATTCGTGGCTCGCCACGCTCGGCTGGGAAGGCGAGAGCCTGCGCAAGTCGATGGTCAAGCACGTCGCCTATTTCGACCGTCCCGCGCATTATCTGCGCGTGTCGATCCTGTTCGACGAGCCGTTCTGGGGCGACAAGATCCCGGGCTCCTGGTTCATGTCGGAAGCGTTCGGCGGCTGCTGCATCTATAACGAGGGCTCGCGTCACGATGTCGGCCGGCACGGCGTCTTGAACTGGCTGATTGCCGGCTCCGATGCGCTCGCCTTCGCCAACCTGTCCGATCAGGATCTGATCGATGCCGCGTTGAAGTCGCTGCCGGCCGCTCTCGGTGATGCCCGCGCGCATTTCATGGAAGGCAAGATCCATCGCTGGCTGTCGTCGGTGAATGCGCTGCCCGGCGGCCTGCCGGTGCGCGACGTCATGACCAATCACCGGCCCGAGCCGAAGGACCATCCGGGCATCGTGGTGGTTGGTGACTATCTGTTCGATTCGACCTTGAACGGGCTGCTCGACTCCTCGGACGCGGCGACCGACATCATCCTGACCGAGATGATGCGGCTGCGTCGGGCTCGCGCCCAGGCGGAGACGCCGCTCTCGGACAAGATCGATCGCGATTATTTCGAGAACTATCGCGGGCAGGGAGCTTACAGCGAGGCATGGCGGCAGTTCACCGACCCGGCCTATCTGCTCGAGCTGATCAAGATCGTCTGGAACCGGGCCCGCGGCTACAAGCTCCTGGTGGCGGGATCGGCGAGCGGCGAGCTGGTGGGGGCGCTGCGCGACCGCGGCATCGATGCCTGGGGCATCGAGAACAACCGTTATATTCACGGCAAGACGCCGAAGGCGCTCAAGAAGTTCAACAAGCTTGGCTCGATCACCGACATGCCGTTCAAGAACGGCGAGTTCGACTTCGTGTTCGAGACCAGCCTGTGCCATCTGGGCGAAAAGCAGGTGCCGCGCGCGATCCGCGAGTTCAACCGCGTGATCAAGACCGGGCTGGTGTTCGGTTCGATCACCTCGGACATGGCGCCGGCGCTGATCGATCGCTACGATCTCCTGCGCGGCGTGAAGAAGCTCGGCACCTGGTGGGAATGGTCGGAATTGTTCTTCGGCAACGGGTTCGACCTGTCGATGCATCGCCGCGACTGCGCCGATGAATTGTGGACGGCGACGCTCGCCGCCAACAAGGGGCCGGGCCAGTGGTACGCCGACGCGGACAGCCTGCGCTATTCGTTCTTCGACAAGGTCGAGGACGAGGACTGAGGGACTGAGGCGGCGGCGAGCGTCGTAACGGCCGCATCGACGGCGTTGTTCCGTATCATGGGAGCCGGGCGAAACCCTCGCCCGACTGTGCCGATTGCGTGACAGCAACCGGCCGCCACCGCGCGCAATGTGGCGCGAAGCCGCGGCAGCGCTAGCTGCGGCCGGACGCAGGTGTTAAAGCCGGAACGCGCGAGTCTTCCCAGGTCAGGCCGTGCAGCATCGGTTGGTTCAATGGCGCCCAAAAGTTCAGTGTCGGACGGTCGGCAACCCGCTTCCAAAGGCGATCCCGCCGAGGATCCGGACAAGCTCGTCGCAGCCAAGACCGCCATCGCCAAAACGGGGGCCCCCCGGGTCGAGGGGGCCAAGGTGCCATCTGCGGGCAAGCCCGCACCGCCGCCCGATGATGACGATGATGAAGACGACGACGAGGCGGAAGACGAGGCGGGCGACGAGGACGAGGATGACGATCTCGACCTCGACGAAGACGACGACGAGGATGATGAGGATCTCGTCGTCTTTACCGCCCGGGAGGCCGCCGGCGCGTTAGCGACGATCTACGGATTCGTCGCGCCACTGCTCGCCAAATACAAGAAGATCCTGGCTTTCGTCACCTTGGGCGTCCTGGTCGAGACGCTGTTCAACGTGATCATGCCGCTCAGCCTGAAATTCCTGATCGACGACGCGCTCGGCGAGGAGGATTTCGAGGCGCTCTATCGCATCCTCGGCGTGCTCGCGGCCGCCGGCATCTTCACCTCGATCGTCGCGGTCCTCTACGAGCGCTGGGACGCCCGGCTTGCCGCCTGCGTCATCTCCGACGTGCGCACGCGGCTGTTCGAACACGTCCAGAATCTCCCTGCGGCCTTTTTCCAGCGCACCAAGCGCGGCGAGATCCTGTCGCGCTTTTCGGTCGACATGTCGGCGTTCGAAGGCGCGGTAAAGAGCTTCTCGAGCAGCGCGGCGCTGCCGTTCTTCGAGCTGATCGCCGGCATCATCTTGATGCTGTTCCTGAACTGGCAGCTCGCGGCGGTCGCGCTGCTGGTGTTTCCGATCACGCTGATCGGCCCGCGGATCCTGACGCCCAAGGCGGTGCAGGCCAATTACGAGCAGAAGGTCAACGAATCGTCGTTGCTCGGCGTCATCCAGGAGAACATCGCAGCGCAAGCTGTGATCAAGGCCTTCAGCCTGCATCGCAGGGTGTTCGGCTGGTTCACGCTGCGCAACGATGCGGCGCGGCAGCGGATGGCCTCCGCCATCTTCCTGTCGACCATGGTCGAGCGCACCGTGACCATCGCGGTCTTGCTGCTCCATTTGGTCGTGCTGGCGCTCGGCGCCTATCTCGCCACCAAGGGCCAGATCACGATCGGAACCTTCGTCACCTTCGAAAGCGCCTTCTGGGAGGTGTCCTACAACATCGCCCATGTCATGCATTTCATCCCGGTGTCGATCTCGTCCGCCGCGGCCATCCGGCACATGCAGGAGCTCCTGGACGAGCCGACCCGGGGCGCCGACCGCCCGGGCGCGCCGGACCTGCCGCGCATCAGCCACGACATCACCTTCGAGCGCGTCACCTTTCAATACGAGGGCAGCGAGGCGCCGGTGCTCGACAATCTCAGCCTCAAGCTCGACGTCGGCAAGCGCATCGCGATCGTGGGGCCGAGCGGCTCCGGCAAGAGCACGCTGCTCAATCTGATCCTGCGGCTCTATGTGCCGGACGAGGGCCGCGTGACCATCGACGGTGTCGACATCCGCAAGGTGACCCGCGATTCGCTGCGGGGGAGCATGGCGGTGGTGTTCCAGGAGAACATGCTGTTCAACATGTCGCTGCGGGAGAATATCCGGCTTGGCAAGGAGGGCGCGACCGACGCCGAGGTCGAGGAGGCCGCCAAGAAGGCGGAGATCCACCGCTACATCATGAGCCTGCCGCAGAAATACGACACCCTGGTCGGCGAGCGCGGCGACACGCTCTCAGGCGGACAGCGCCAGCGCATCGCCATTGCCCGGGCGATCATCCGCAACCCGTCGGTGCTGCTGTTGGACGAGGCCACGTCGGCGCTCGACCAGACCACCGAGGCTGCCATCAACCGCACGCTTCTGAAGGTCGCCAAGGGCCGGACCATGATCTGGTCGACCCACCGGCTGACATCGGTGGTCGAGATGGATGAGATCATCGTCATCTCCGGCGGCCGCGCCATCGAGCGTGGCACCCATGCCGGGCTGCTCGCCAAGAACGGCGTCTATCGCAAGCTCTGGGACGACCAGGGCCACATGCCGCAGATGGCCGCCCAGGCCGTTGCGGACGGCGGCGAGGACGATGACGAGGATGACGACGAGGCGTGAGCGCGTGGTCGGCCATTGGCTGAGCCAGACACTCCGCCGCGAGGGAATCGATCGGCCTGTGCCTCGTCTCAAAGCTTCCCGGTGCGAGATTCGGCGGGCAGGCGGGATGCGAATCGGCTGGGATCTCGGAAACTTTGGCGCAATGCAGCATTGCAGTGACGATTGGGTCGCAGGCGACCGCCGGCGATCGGAATGTCCTTATCACTGGTTCGCTGTTGCCTTGCGGAATGCAAAGAAGGGCTTATCTCCTTGGTAAATCGGGATAATCCCAGTCGAAACCAGACCCGATGCGGGCTGTCTCGTAAGCCCGGCCGCGGGAGCGAAGGGCGGCGCCCGGCGCCGACCGAAAGCTGAGGCGCCAGAGGCCTTTCTTCTGGTCTCTTGCAGCATCGTTTTGCTTGACTTGGTTATTTACCGCTTATAAAAGGCGCCCACTTAACGACAGGCGGTGAGCTTCGCCAGCGTCGGTACGGACCACCCATCCCGCTCAGTTAATGGGCCGCTCTGAAAAGAGCAGGGACGGGCACCACCCTCGACGAATGCCGCTCAAACGCTGTCGATTATAGCTAGGCAATGCCAGGACGATTTTAGTTCTCTTGAGCATGTTCTCTTGAGATCAAACTCGGATGCATGACCTCGGTAAGTGGCTGGACAGCTCGCGCTGACCGGCTCCGACTGCGGTCCTCTGTGGCGTCAAGCGCTTTCCGTTCAGCAATGAGCGGTTGGCGTGTTTTCGCTTTGCGCGGGTATTTTTCCGCGCCGGGCGGCCGGTGAGGCGGGGAACCTCAGACAGAATTTGCGGGCGTCGCGTGAGGCGGCTTCCGTGTGAACGTTGAGAAGGGTGAAGGCCAAGATGCCGACGATCAACCAGCTGATCGCAAATCCGCGCGTCGTGCAGAAGTCGCGCAAGAAGGTGCCGGCGCTGCAGCAGTCGCCGCAGAAGCGCGGCGTTTGCACGCGCGTCTACACCACGACCCCGAAGAAGCCGAACTCGGCGCTCCGCAAGGTCGCCAAGGTGCGCCTGACCAACGGCTTCGAGGTGATCGGCTACATCCCGGGTGAGGGCCATAACCTGCAGGAGCACTCGGTGGTCATGATCCGCGGTGGCCGCGTCAAGGACTTGCCGGGCGTGCGCTACCACATTCTCCGCGGCGTGCTGGATACCCAGGGCGTCAAGAACCGTAAGCAGCGCCGTTCGAAGTATGGCGCGAAGCGTCCCAAGTAAGACGTTCGAGATAAGCGGGAACAGAACACAATGTCGCGTCGCCATTCAGCCGAAAAGCGTGAAGTTCTTCCGGATCCGAAGTTCGGGAACGTCATCGTGACCAAGTTCATGAACTCGGTCATGTATGCCGGCAAGAAGTCGGTCGCCGAAGGTATCGTCTACGGCGCGTTCGGCCTCATCGAAGCCAAGACCAAGCAGAGCCCGCTGACGGTGTTCGAGCAGGCGCTCGAGAACGTGATGCCGACCATCGAAGTGCGCTCCCGCCGCGTTGGTGGTGCGACCTATCAGGTGCCGGTCGAAGTGCGTTCGACGCGTCGGCAGGCTCTGGGAATTCGCTGGCTGATCTCGGCGGCACGCGATCGCAACGAGAAGACGATGACCGAGCGGCTTTCGGCGGAGTTGCTCGACGCTTCGAACAACCGGGGGAACGCCGTCAAGAAGCGCGAAGACGTGCATCGCATGGCGGAAGCCAACCGCGCCTTCTCGCATTATCGCTGGTAACGGCGACCCGAACGGAAATTTAGGAACAGGTCCATGCCCCGCCAACATGCCATCGAGGACTACCGCAACTTCGGTATCATGGCGCATATCGACGCCGGTAAGACCACGACCACCGAACGCATTCTCTATTACACTGGCAAGAGCCACAAAATCGGCGAGGTGCACGAAGGTGCCGCGACGATGGACTGGATGGAGCAGGAGCAGGAGCGCGGCATCACGATCACGTCGGCCGCGACCACTGCGTTCTGGAACGGCAAGCGTCTGAACATCATCGACACCCCCGGCCACGTCGACTTCACGATTGAGGTCGAGCGTTCGCTGCGCGTGCTCGACGGCGCCGTGTGCGTGCTCGACTCCAACCAGGGCGTCGAGCCGCAGACCGAGACCGTCTGGCGCCAGGGCGACAAGTACAAGGTGCCGCGCATCGTCTTCGCCAACAAGATGGACAAGACCGGTGCCGACTTCTTCAAGTGCCTGGCCGACATCGTCGACCGCCTGGGCGCGAAGCCGGTTGCGATCCAGCTGCCGATCGGCGCCGAGAACAACTTCAAGGGCGTCGTCGACCTCGTGAAGATGCAGGGCATCGTCTGGAACGACGAGTCGCTCGGCGCGAAGTTCGACTATGTCGACATCCCGGCCGACCTCGTCGACCAGGCCAAGGAATATCGCGAGAAGCTGGTGGAAGCCGCCGTCGAGCTCGACGACGACGCCATGGCCGCCTATCTCGATGGCAAGGAGCCGGACGAGGCGACGCTGAAGAGGCTGCTGCGCAAGGCGGTGCTGACCGGCGCGTTCTATCCGGTGCTGTGCGGCTCGGCCTTCAAGAACAAGGGCGTGCAGCCCTTGCTCGACGCCGTGGTCGACTATCTGCCGTCGCCGCTCGACGTGCCCGCGATCAAGGGCACCGACGACAAGGGCAACGAGATCGTGCGCAAGGCGGACGACAAGGAGCCGCTGTCGCTGCTCGCGTTCAAGATCATGGACGACCCGTTCGTCGGCACCATCACCTTCTGCCGCATCTATTCGGGCATCCTGCAGAGCGGCACCGGCGTCGTGAACTCGACCCGCGAGAAGAAGGAGCGGATCGGCCGCATGCTTCTGATGCATGCGAACAACCGCGAAGACATCAAGGAAGCCTATGCCGGCGACATCGTCGCGCTGGCGGGCCTCAAGGAAGCGCGCACCGGTGACACGCTGTGCGATCCGACCCATCAGGTGATCCTGGAAAAGATGGAATTCCCGGAGCCGGTGATCGAGATCGCGATCGAGCCGAAGTCGAAGGCGGACCAGGAGAAGCTCGGCATCGCGCTGGCGAAGCTCGCGGCGGAAGATCCGTCGTTCCGGGTGTCGACCGATCACGAGTCCGGCCAGACCATCCTCAAGGGCATGGGCGAACTCCATCTCGACATCAAGGTCGACATCCTGAAGCGGACCTACAAGGTGGACGCCAACATCGGTGCGCCGCAGGTGGCGTTCCGTGAGCGCATCACCAAGCCGGCCAATGTGGACTACACCCACAAGAAGCAGACCGGCGGCACCGGCCAGTTCGCGGCCGTGAGCCTCGTGGTCGAGCCGAACGAGCCGGGTGGCGGCTACGTGTTCGAGTCCAAGATCGTCGGCGGTGCGGTTCCGAAGGAATACATCCCGGGCGTCGAGAAGGGCATCGAGAGCGTGCTCGGCTCGGGCGTGGTCGCCGGCTTCCCGGTGGTCGACGTCAAGGTGGCGCTGGTCGACGGCAAGTATCACGACGTCGACTCCTCGGCGCTGGCCTTCGAAATCGCATCGCGCGCGGCCTTCCGCGAGGCGCTGCAAAAGGGCAAGTCGGTTCTGCTCGAGCCGATCATGAAGGTCGAGGTGGTGACGCCGGAAGACTACACCGGTTCGGTCATCGGCGATCTGAACTCGCGTCGTGGCCAGATCCAGGGCCAGGACATGCGCGGCAATGCCAACGTCATCAATGCGATGGTGCCGCTCATGAACATGTTCGGTTACGTGAATAACCTGCGCTCGATGAGCCAGGGGCGCGCAACCTTCACGATGCAGTTCGACCACTACGCGGAAGCGCCGGCCAACGTGTCGGCAGAAGTCCAGAAGAAGTTTGCCTGATTGTCGTTAGCTCAAGTTAGCGACTGAACGGAGAGTCAAATGGCCAAAGCAAAGTTTGAACGTAACAAACCGCACTGCAACATCGGCACGATCGGTCACGTCGACCATGGCAAGACCTCGCTGACGGCAGCGATCACCAAGATCCTGGCCGAGACCGGCGGTGCGACGTTCACGGCATACGACCAGATCGACAAGGCGCCGGAAGAGAAGGCCCGCGGCATCACCATCTCGACCGCGCACGTCGAGTACGAGACCAAGAACCGCCACTACGCCCACGTCGACTGCCCCGGCCACGCCGACTACGTGAAGAACATGATCACCGGCGCCGCCCAGATGGACGGTGCGATCCTGGTCGTGTCGGCCGCTGACGGCCCGATGCCGCAGACCCGTGAGCACATCCTGCTCGCCCGCCAGGTCGGCGTGCCCGCGCTGGTCGTGTTCCTCAACAAGTGCGACATGGTCGACGATCCGGAGCTCCTGGAGCTCGTCGAGCTCGAGGTCCGCGAGCTGCTCTCGAAGTACGAATTCCCGGGCGACAAGATCCCGATCATCAAGGGCTCGGCGCTGGCCGCTCTCGAAGATTCGGACAAGAAGCTCGGCCATGACGCCATCCTCGAGCTGATGCGCAATGTCGACGAGTACATTCCGCAGCCGGAGCGTCCGATCGACCAGCCGTTCCTGATGCCGGTGGAAGACGTGTTCTCGATCTCGGGCCGCGGCACCGTGGTGACCGGTCGTGTCGAGCGCGGCATCGTGAAGGTGGGCGACGAAATCGAGATCGTCGGCATCCGTCCGACCCAGAAGACCACCGTGACCGGCGTCGAAATGTTCCGCAAGCTGCTCGATCAGGGTCAGGCTGGCGACAACATCGGTGCGCTGCTCCGCGGCACCAAGCGCGAGGAAGTCGAGCGCGGCCAGGTGCTGTGCAAGCCGGGTTCGGTCAAGCCGCACACCAAGTTCAAGGCCGAGGCTTACATCCTCACCAAGGAAGAGGGCGGCCGCCATACGCCGTTCTTCACCAACTACCGCCCGCAGTTCTATTTCCGCACCACCGACGTGACCGGTGTCGTGCATCTGCCGGAAGGCACCGAGATGGTGATGCCGGGCGACAACATCGCGATGGAAGTGCACCTGATCGTGCCGATCGCGATGGAAGAGAAGCTGCGCTTCGCCATCCGTGAAGGCGGCCGCACCGTCGGCGCCGGCGTCGTCGCCTCGATCATCGAGTAACAAGCGATAGGGAATGGCGAGTGGCGGGTGGACCAGATCCATACGCTACTCGCTACTCGCCACTCACTAGAGAAAGCATACGGCAATGAACGGCCAGAACATTCGCATCCGTCTCAAGGCGTTCGACCATCGTATCCTCGATACGTCGACGCGGGAGATCGTGAACACGGCGAAACGCACCGGCGCCCAGGTTCGCGGACCCATTCCGCTGCCGACCCGCATCGAGAAGTTCACCGTCAACCGTTCGCCGCACGTCGACAAGAAGAGCCGTGAGCAGTTCGAGATGCGCACCCACAAGCGCCTGCTCGACATTGTCGATCCGACTCCGCAGACGGTCGATGCTCTCATGAAGCTCGATCTGGCCGCCGGCGTCGACGTCGAGATCAAGCTCTAAGTTTTTGGATTCACGTCCGCAATTTGTGGACACACAGAAGAACAGGATGCACGCCGATGCGCTCCGGAGTGATCGCACAAAAGGTCGGGATGACGCGGGTCTTCACAGAGGCCGGCGAACATATCCCCGTGACCGTGCTGAAGCTCGGCAACTGCCAGGTGGTTGGTCACCGCACCAAAGAAAAGAACGGCTATGTCGCGCTGCAGCTCGGCAGCGGCAGCCGCAAGACGGTCTACTTGCCGAAGGCCGAGCGCGGTCAGTTCGCCGTCGCCAAGGTCGAGCCGAAGCGCAAGGTCGCCGAATTCCGCGTCAGCGAAGATGCGCTGATTCCGGTCGGCGCCGAGATCCAGGCCGATCATTTCGTCGTCGGCCAGTTCGTCGACGTCACCGGCACCTCGGTCGGTAAGGGCTTCGCCGGCGGTATGAAGCGCTGGAATTTCGGCGGTCTGCGCGCCACGCACGGCGTGTCGATCTCGCACCGTTCGATCGGTTCGACCGGTGGCCGTCAGGACCCCGGCAAGACCTGGAAGAACAAGAAGATGCCCGGTCACATGGGCGTCGATCGCGTCACCACGCTCAACCTGCGGGTGGTGCAGACGGATGTCGAGCGCGGCCTGATCCTGGTGGAAGGCGCGGTGCCCGGCTCCAAGGGCGGCTGGATCTCGGTGCGCGACGCCGTGAAGAAGCCTCTGCCGAAGGAAGCGCCGAAGCCCGGCAAGTTCAAGGTCGCGACCGAGCAGGCTGAAGCGCCGGCCGAGCAGGAGGGCGCATAACATGGAACTGAAAGTCACGACCCTCGAGGGCAAGGAAGCCGGCTCGGTCCAGCTGTCCGACGCCATCTTCGGCCTCGATCCGCGCCAGGACATCATCGCGCGCTGCGTGCAGTGGCAGCTGAACAAGCGCCAGGCCGGCACCCACAAGGCCAAGGGCCGCGCCGAGATCTGGCGCACCGGCAAGAAGATGTACAAGCAGAAGGGCACCGGCGGTGCCCGTCACGGCTCGGCCCGCGTGCCGCAGTTCCGTGGCGGTGGCCGCGCCTTCGGTCCGGTGGTGCGTTCGCACGCCACCGATCTGCCGAAGAAGGTGCGCGCGCTGGCGCTCAAGCATGCGCTGTCGGCCAAGGCCAAGGACGGCGACCTGATCGTGCTGGAGAACGCCACGCTGGAAGCTGCCAAGACCAAGGCGCTGGTCGGGCATTTCTCCGGGCTCGGCCTCACCAACGCGCTGATCATCGACGGCGCCGAGCTGCATGGCGGCTTCGCCAACGCGGCCCGCAACATCCCCAACATGGACGTGCTGCCGATCCAGGGCATCAACGTCTACGACATCCTGCGCCGTCAGAAGCTGGTGCTGACCAAGGCGGCGATCGATGCGCTGGAGGCGCGCTTCAAATGAAGACCATCGATCCGCGCCATTACGACATCATCCTCTCGCCGGTCGTGACCGAAAAGGCGACCTACGCCTCGGAGCACAACAAGGTTCTGTTCAAGGTCGCCGCCAAGGCCACCAAGCCGCAGATCAAAGAGGCGATCGAGAAGCTGTTCGACGTGAAGGTCAAGAGCGTCAACACGCTCGTCCGCAAGGGCAAGACCAAGGTGTTCCGCGGCCATCTCGGGTCGCAGTCGGACTCCAAGCGCGCGATCGTGACCCTTGAAGAGGGCCACCGCATCGACGTGACCACCGGGCTATAAGGCTGCACTGCCATGGCATTGAAGACATTCAACCCCACGACGCCGGGCCAGCGCCAGCTGGTGATGGTCGATCGTTCCGCGCTCTACAAGGGCAAGCCGGTCAAGGCTCTGACCGAGGGCAAGCTGGGAAGCGGCGGCCGCAACAACACCGGCCGCATCACCGTGCGTTTCCGCGGCGGCGGCCACAAGCAGGCCTACCGCAACGTCGATTTCAAGCGCGAGAAGGTGGACGTTCCCGCCACCGTCGAGCGGCTGGAATATGATCCGAACCGCACCGGCTTTATCGCCCTGATCAAGTATCAGGACGGCGAGCTGGCCTACATCCTGGCGCCGCAGCGGCTTGCAGTCGGCGACACCATCGTCGCCGGCAACTATGTCGACGTGAAGCCCGGCAACGTCATGCCGCTGGGCAACATGCCGGTCGGCACGATCGTGCACAACATCGAGGTCAAGATCGGCAAGGGCGGCCAGCTGGCTCGTTCGGCCGGCACCTACGCCCAGATCGTCGGTCGCGACCAGGACTACGTGATCCTGCGCTTGAACTCGGGCGAGCAGCGCCTGGTGCACGGCCGTTGCCGCGGCACCATCGGTGCGGTGTCGAACCCGGACCACATGAACATCTCGATCGGCAAGGCCGGGCGCAAGCGCTGGCTGGGTCGTCGCCCGCATAACCGCGGCGTCGCCATGAACCCGATCGACCACCCGCACGGCGGCGGCGAAGGCCGTACCTCCGGCGGTCGTCACCCGGTCACTCCGTGGGGCAAGCCTACCAAGGGCAAGAAGACCCGCACCAACAAGTCGACCGATAAATTCATTCTCCTCAGCCGCCACAAGCGGAAGAAGTAAGGAACGCCGGACATGGTTCGTTCAGTCTGGAAAGGCCCGTTCGTCGAGGCGTCGCTGCTGAAGAAGGCAGATGCGGCGCGTGCGTCCGGCCGTCATGACGTGATCAAGATCTGGAGCCGCCGCTCGACCATCCTGCCGCAGTTCGTCGGGCTGACGTTCGGCGTCTACAACGGCCAGAAGCACGTGCCGGTGGCGGTCAACGAGGAAATGGTCGGGCACAAGTTCGGCGAGTTCTCGCCGACCCGGACCTTCCACGGTCACTCCGGCGATAAGAAAGCCAAGAAAGCCTAAAGGGTAGGCCTAAAGAGACAGGCCTTAGGGATTTAAGCGATGAGCAAACCAAAGCGCGAACGGAGCCTCCCGGACAACGAGGCCAAGGCGGTCGCCCGGATGCTCCGGGTGAGCCCGCAGAAGCTCAACCTGGTCGCCCAGATGATCCGCGGCCGGAAGGCCTCTTCTGCGCTCGCCGACCTGCAGTTCTCGCGCAAGCGGATCGCGGTCGACGTCAAGAAGTGCCTGGAATCGGCGATCGCCAACGCCGAGAACAACCACGATCTCGAGGTCGACGATCTCATCGTGTCGGAAGCCTTCGTCGGCAACGGCATCGTCATGAAGCGTTTCTCGCCGCGCGGCCGTGGCCGTTCGGGCCGCATTTTCAAACCATTTTCGCAGCTGACGATCGTCGTTCGTCAGGTCGAGGCGAGCGCGTAAGCGCTGGGAGAATACGATGGGTCAAAAGATCAATCCGATCGGCTTGCGTCTCGGCATCAACCGGACCTGGGATTCGCGCTGGTTCGCCGGCAAGGCCGAGTACGGAAAGCTGTTGCATGAAGACGTCAAGATCCGCGAGATCCTGCACAAGGAGCTCAAGCAGGCAGCTGTCGCGCGCATCGTCATCGAGCGTCCGCACAAGAAGTGCCGGGTGACCATCCACTCGGCGCGTCCGGGTGTGGTGATCGGCAAGAAGGGCGCCGACATCGACAAGCTGCGCAAGCGGGTCGCCGACATCACCTCGTCGGACGTCGTCATCAACATCGTCGAGATCCGCAAGCCGGAGCTCGATGCGACCCTGGTCGCGGAATCGATCGCGCAGCAGCTGGAGCGCCGCGTCGCCTTCCGCCGTGCCATGAAGCGCGCCGTGCAGTCGGCGATGCGTCTGGGCGCCGAAGGCATCCGCATCAACTGCTCGGGCCGTCTGGGTGGCGCGGAAATCGCCCGCATGGAGTGGTATCGCGAGGGGCGGGTGCCGCTGCACACGCTGCGCGCCGACATCGACTACGGCACGGCGACCGCATTCACGACCTTCGGCACCTGCGGCGTGAAGGTCTGGATCTTCAAGGGCGAGATCCTCGAGCACGATCCGATGGCGCAGGACAAGCGGATGGCCGAGGGCGACGGTGGCGGCGGTTCGCAGCGCTCCCGCCGCGACGCGGCCTGATAGACGCCGCGAGAACATAGGTTTGAGGGCTAACAGCCATGATGCAACCAAAGAAAACCAAGTTCCGAAAGGCGCATAAGGGCCGTATCCGCGGCGTTGCGTCCTCGGGCGCGACGCTGGCCTTCGGCCAGTTCGGGCTGAAGGCCATGGAGCCGGAGCGCGTCACCGCGCGCCAGATCGAGGCCGCCCGCCGCGCGCTGACCCGTCACATGAAGCGCGCCGGCCGCGTCTGGATCCGCGTGTTCCCCGACGTTCCGGTGTCGAAGAAGCCGGCCGAAGTCCGCATGGGCTCCGGCAAGGGTTCGCCGGAATTGTGGGTGGCGCGGGTCAAGCCGGGCCGGGTGATGTTCGAGATCGACGGCGTGAGCAACCAGATCGCGCGTGAGGCGCTGCTATTGGCGGCCGCCAAGCTGCCGATCAAGACGCGCTTCGTCGAGCGCATTGCGGAGTAACGGACATGGCCGAGATGAAAGTTTCCGACATCCGCGCGATGAGCCCCGATCAGATGGAGGACGCCATCCTCAATCTGAAGAAGGAGCGCTTCAACCTGCGCTTCCAGCGCGCCACCGGGCAGCTGGAGAACACCTCGCGCCTCAAGGAGGCGCGCCGCGACATCGCCCGCATCAAGACCATCGCCGCGCAGCAGCGCGCCAAGACCAAGTAAGAGGCTCGACACATGCCGAAACGGACCCTTCAGGGCGTTGTCGTCAGCGACAAGCAGGCCAAGACCGTGGTGGTGCGCGTCGACCGGCGCTTCACCCACCCGATCTACAAGAAGACCATCCGCCGCTCCAAGAACTACCACGCCCACGACGAGAGCAACGAGTTCAAGCCGGGCGACACGGTGTGGATCGAGGAGAGCCGGCCGATCTCGAAGTTGAAGCGCTGGACCGTGATCCGGGGCGAACACAAGAAAACCGCCTGAGGCGGACCGGCCCGTAACGGCCGGTTTCGTATTCGGGAGCAAGTCAAGGCGCGACTGTCTCGCGCGAGCATTTAAAGAGGACGAGGTGCATCAATGATTCAGATGCAGACCAACCTCGACGTGGCCGACAATTCCGGCGCACGCCGTGTCATGTGTATCAAGGTGCTTGGCGGCTCCAAGCGCCGCTACGCCACCGTCGGCGACATCATCGTGGTGTCGATCAAGGAAGCGATTCCGCGCGGCAAGGTGAAGAAGGGCGACGTCATGAAGGCCGTCGTGGTGCGCGTCCGCAAGGACATCCGCCGCGCCGACGGTTCGGTGATCCGCTTCGACCGCAACGCCGCCGTTCTGATCAACAATCAGTCCGAGCCGGTCGGCACCCGTATCTTCGGGCCGGTGCCGCGCGAGCTGCGCGCCAAGAACCACATGAAGATCATTTCGCTCGCGCCGGAGGTGCTGTGATGGCTGCCAAGATCCGCAAGGGCGATAAGGTCATCGTGCTGACCGGCCGCGACAAGGGTCGCACCGGCGAGGTGTTCGAGGTGCGCCCGGACGCGGGCACCGCGCTGGTGCGCGGCGTCAACATGGTGAAGCGCCACCAGAAGCAGACGGCGCAGCAGGAGGGCGGCATCATCTCCAAGGAGGCGCCGATCCAACTGTCCAACATCGCGTATCTCGGCAAGGACGGTAAGCCGACGCGCGTCGGATTCAAGGTTCTGGCAGACGGCAAGAAGGTCCGCGTCGCCAAGAGCTCGGGAGCAGAGATCGATGGCTGAGACCGCTTACCTGCCGCGTCTGCGCGCGGAATATGATCGCAAGATCAAGAGCCAGCTGACCGAGAAGTTCGGCTATGACAACGTCATGCAGGTGCCGCGGCTCGACAAGGTCGTGCTGAACATGGGCATCGGCGAGGCCGTCAACGACCGCAAGAAGGCGGAGACGGCGGCGGCTGACCTGTCGCTGATCGCGGGCCAGAAGGCCGTCGTGACCTATTCGCGGGTCGCGATCGCGACTTTCAAGCTGCGCGAGAACCAGCCGATCGGCTGCAAGGTGACCCTGCGCAAGGCGCGCATGTACGAATTCATCGACCGCCTGGTCAACGTCGCGCTGCCGCGCGTCCGCGACTTCCGCGGCCTGAACCCGAAGAGCTTCGACGGCCGCGGCAACTACTCGCTCGGCATCAAGGAGCACATCATCTTCCCCGAGATCGATTTCGACAAGGCGGGGGAGAGCTGGGGCATGGACATCACGGTGTGCACCACCGCGCGCACCGACGACGAGGCACGTGCCCTTCTGACCGCATTCAATTTCCCGTTCCGGCAGTGAGACGCTCAAGTTCGAGCAGCTCAAACGCGGATACCTAGGAGCCAAGCATGGCAAAGAAGAGTTCAGTCGAGAAGAACAACCGGCGCAAGCGGATGGCGAAGAACGCCGGTCCGAAGCGTGCGCGGTTGAAGGCGATCATCGCCGACAAGAGTAAGCCGATGGAGGAGCGCTTCGCCGCGACCCTGAAGCTGGCGGAAATGCCGCGCAACTCGTCGACGACCCGGATTCGCAATCGCTGCGAGCTGACCGGGCGTCCGCGCTCGAACTATCGCAAGAACAAGCTGAGCCGCATCGCGCTGCGCGAGCTGGGCTCGAAGGGCCTGGTTCCGGGCCTCGTGAAGTCGAGCTGGTAAGGAGGGTCGCTCATGTCAACGCACGATCCCATCAGCGATCTGATCACCCGCATCCGCAACGCGCAGATGCGTTCGAAGTCGAAGGTCTCGACCCCCGGCTCGAAGATGCGCGCCAGCGTGCTCGAGGTCTTGAAGTCGGAAGGCTACATCCGCGGCTATGCCACGGTGGAGCATCCGTCGGGCCGCAGCGAGATCGAGATCGAGCTGAAATATTTCGACGGTGAGCCCGTGATCCGCGAGATCGAGCGGGTCTCGAAGCCTGGCCGGCGGGTCTACACCTCGGTGAAGAACCTGCCGCGCGTGAACAACGGGCTCGGAATTTCGGTGTTGTCGACGCCGAAGGGAATCATGGCCGATCATGACGCGCGTGACGCGAATGTCGGCGGTGAAGTTCTCTTCACGGTGTTCTAAGAAGGATTTGGGCCATGTCACGTATTGGCAAGAAGCCAGTGGCGGTGCCGTCCGGTGTGACGGCGAGCGTCGACGGCCAGACCGTCAAGATGAAGGGGCCGAAGGGCCAGCTTCAGTTCATCGTCCATGACGATGTCGAGGTGAAGTTCGAGAACGGTCAGGTCAAGGTCGCCCCGCGCGCCGAGACCAAGCGGGCGCGTTCGCTTTACGGCACCGCCCGGGCGCAGATCGCCAACCTGGTCGAGGGCGTCACCAAGGGCTTCGAGAAGAAGCTCGAGATCACCGGCGTCGGCTACCGCGCCGCGATGCAGGGCAAGAACCTGCAGCTCGCGCTCGGCTACAGCCACGACGTGGTCTACACGATCCCGGAAGGCATCACGATCACCGTGCCGAAGCCGACCGAGATCACCGTCACCGGCATCGACTCGCAGCGGGTCGGGCAGGTTGCGGCCGAGATCCGTGCTTACCGTCCGCCGGAGCCCTATAAGGGCAAGGGCGTGAAGTACGCGGGTGAATTCATCTTCCGCAAGGAAGGCAAGAAGAAGTAACGGAGCCGGTCATGACGAGAGCCAAGGTTACGAATGCCCGGCGCAAGCAGCGCGTCAGGCTGTCGCTGCGCCGCTCCGCAGGCGGCCGTCCGCGCCTGTCGGTGTTCCGTTCGTCGAAGCACATCTATGCGCAGGTCATCGACGACCTGAAGGGCGAGACGCTCGCCTCTGCGTCGTCGATGGAGAAGGAGATGCGCACGGTCGGCAACACGGGTGCCAACATCGATGCCGCCAAGGCGGTGGGCAAGCTGCTCGCCGAGCGCGCGGTGAAGGCGGGCATCAAGGAAGTCGTGTTCGATCGCGGCGGCTATCTCTATCACGGCCGTGTCAAGGCATTGGCGGATGCGGCGCGCGAGAGCGGGCTGAGCTTCTAAGATTTAAAACGGATACGGGCTCTACGCCCTTTTGAGAGATCGGATAGCACCATGGCAGGTGAACGCGAACGCGGCGGCCGCGAACGGAGCAAGGAGCGCGAGGAGCGCGACAGCGAGTTCGTCGACAAGCTCGTCCACATCAATCGTGTCGCGAAGGTCGTGAAGGGCGGTAAGCGCTTCGGCTTTGCCGCACTCGTCGTGATCGGCGACCAGAAGGGCCGGGTCGGCTTCGGCCACGGCAAGGCGCGCGAGGTGCCGGAGGCGATCCGCAAGGCCACCGACTCCGCCAAGCGCAACCTGACCCGGGTGGCGCTGCGCGAGGGCCGCACCCTGCATCACGACATTTTCGGCCGCCATGGCGCCGGCCGCGTCTACCTGCGTGCCGCTCCGGCCGGTACCGGCATCATCGCCGGCGGTCCGATGCGCGCGGTGTTCGAGACGCTCGGCATCCAGGACGTGGTCGCGAAGTCGATCGGCTCGTCGAACCCGTACAACATGGTGCGCGCGACCTTCAACGCGCTGAAGCACCAGGACTCACCGCGCTCGGTCGCGGCGCGTCGCAACATCAAGGTGTCGACCCTGCAGGCTCGTCGCGTCGGCGGCGATGCCGAAGCTTCAGCCGATTAAGGTTGGGCCGACTAACGACAGCGCGCGGCGGATGCTGCGCATCTCGGAGTGAAGACGATGGCTAGCGCCAAGACGATCAAGGTCGAGCAGATCGGTAGCCCGATCCGCCGCCACCACTCGCAGCGTTCGACCCTGATCGGGTTGAAGCTCAACAAGATTGGCCGGGTCGCCGAGCTGCCGGATTCGCCGGAAGTTCGTGGCATGATCACCAAGGTTCAACATCTCGTCCGCGTCGTCGACGGGAAGTAAGTTCGAAGGAGAAGGGCCATGAGGCTCAGCGAGATCGCCGACAATTCGGGCGCGCGCAAGAAGCGCATGCGCGTCGGCCGCGGCATCGGGTCGGGCAAGGGCAAGACCTCGGGTCGCGGCGGCAAGGGCCAGACCGCGCGCTCGGGCGTGCGCATCAAGGGCTTCGAGGGCGGCCAGATGCCGATGCATCGCCGTCTGCCGAAGCGCGGCTTCAACAACGTCTTCCGGCTGGATTTCGTCGAGATCAATCTCGACCGCATCCAGCAGGCGATCGACGCCAAGAAGCTCGATGCCGGCAGCGTCATCAATGCCGAAGCGCTGGTGAAGTCCGGTGCGCTGCGTCGCGCTAAGGACGGTGTCCGGCTGCTGGGCCGTGGCGAACTCAAGGCGAAGGTCAACATCGAGGTGCATGGCGCTTCGAAGTCGGCGATCGCTGCGGTCGAGAAGGCCGGCGGCACCGTGAAGATCCTGGCGCCCGCGCCGGCCGAAGGCGGCGAAGCGGCGTAACATCTGCGTCATCGCTCTGCCTTAAGCGTGAGCAGCGCAGGCAGGGCGATAGACAGAATGAACCCGCGCACCAAATAATATCCGGCGCTTGCCCGATCTCGTGAGCCCTCGCGGGAGGAGTGGCGGGTAGGGCCGGGAGAAAGCCAAAGATGGTCTCAGCAGCGGAACAACTGGCGGCAAACATCAACCTTGGCGACTTTGCCAAGAACGAAGAGCTGAAAAAGCGCATCTGGTTCACCCTCGGCGCGCTGCTCGTCTACCGCCTCGGGACCTACATTCCGCTGCCCGGCATCGATCCCGCGATCTGGGATTCGGTGTTCCGCACCCAGGCCGGCGGCATTCTCGGCATGTTCAACATGTTCGCCGGCGGCGGCATCCACCGCATGGCGATCTTCGCGCTGAACATCATGCCGTACATCTCGGCATCGATCATCATTCAGCTCCTGACTACCGTCTCGCCGCAGCTGGAAGCTCTGAAAAAGGAAGGCGAGGCCGGCCGCAAGACGCTGAATCAGTACACGCGCTACCTCACGGTGATTCTTGCCGCGGTGCAGTCCTACGGCATCGCGGTTGGGCTGGAAGGCGCCGGCAACGTCGTCAGCGATCCCGGCCTGTTCTTCCGCCTGTCCACCGCGATCACCCTGACCGGCGGCACCATGTTCCTGATGTGGCTCGGCGAGCAGATCACCTCGCGCGGCATCGGCAACGGCATTTCGCTGATCATCCTGTCCGGCATCGTGGCGGAGCTGCCGTCCGCGCTCGCCAACATGCTCGAGCTCGGCCGCCAGGGCGCCATGTCGACCGGCGTGATCCTGCTGGTGATCATCATGGCGGTCGCCGTGATCGCCTTCATCGTGTTCATGGAGCGCGCCCAGCGCCGGCTCTTGATCCAGTATCCGAAGCGCCAGGTCGGCAATAAGATGTTCGAGGGCCAATCCTCGCATCTGCCGCTGAAGCTCAATACCTCCGGCGTGATTCCGCCGATCTTCGCCTCGTCGCTGCTGCTGCTGC
Organism: Bradyrhizobium sp. STM 3843; assembly: GCF_000239815.1. Taxonomy (GTDB): domain Bacteria; phylum Pseudomonadota; class Alphaproteobacteria; order Rhizobiales; family Xanthobacteraceae; genus Bradyrhizobium. The sequence continues at coordinate 29,157 of NZ_CAFK01000097.1, forward strand.
CGACCACGGTCGCCAATTTCAATGCGGGGCGGGGACCGGAGTGGTTCCAGTGGATCACGACCCAGCTCGGCCATGGCCGGCCGCTGTTCCTGATCCTGTATCTGGCCCTGATCCTGTTCTTCGCCTTCTTCTATACCGCGATCGTGTTCAACCCGACCGAGACGGCGGACAACCTGAAGAAGCATGGCGGGTTCATCCCGGGCATCCGGCCGGGCGAGCGCACCGCGGAATATATCGACTATGTGCTGTCTCGGATCACGGTGATCGGCGCCATCTATCTGGCAATCGTTTGTTTGATTCCGGAAATTCTGATTTCCTACGCCTCCGTGCCGTTCTACTTTGGCGGCACCTCGCTTCTGATCGTGGTCAGCGTGACGATGGATACCGTGGCGCAGATTCAGGGTTATCTGCTGGCCCATCAATATGAAGGCCTGATCAGGAAGTCGAAATTGCGGGGGCGGCGCCGCGGCTAGGGGTCCGGCGTCAACCCGGGAAACCAACAAGCCAAGAACAAGGTGCGCGGGACGGTCGCTCACCGTGTGCCGGGGGGCGAATTGAAATGAGACTTATTCTTCTGGGACCGCCGGGATCGGGCAAGGGTACGCAGGCACAGCGTCTGGTGCAGCGCTACGGCATCGTCCAATTGTCGACCGGTGACATGCTGCGGGCAGCGGTGGCGGCGGAAACCCCGATCGGGCTGAAAGCCAAGGACATCATGGCCGCCGGTCATTTGGTACCGGACGAGGTCGTAGTCGGCATCATCGCCGACCGGATCGAGCAGCCGGATGCCCATAACGGCTTCATCCTGGACGGCTTTCCGCGCACGGTGCGGCAGGCCGAGGAGCTCGACGAGTTGCTCCAGACCAAGCAGATGACGCTGGACGCCGTGATCGAGCTCAAGGTCAACGAGAGCGTGCTCCTGGAGCGCGTGGAGCGCCGAGCGGCGGAGATGCGGGCCCGCGGCGAGGCCGTGCGGCCGGACGACACCCCGGAAGTGCTGACCAGACGGCTGGCGAGCTATCGCGACCAGACCGAGCCGCTGATTCACTATTATTCCGACCACCGCATGCTTGCCACCGTCGACGGCATGATGTCGATCGAGGAGGTCACCCAGGAGATCGAGCGGATTCTGACAGCGGTCGGTGCCGGCGGCACCAGCCGCGCCGCCAAGAAGGCGACCTCCGCCAAGCGCAGCCCCAAAAACGCTAAGGCCAAGGCTGGCAAGGCCAAGGCTGGCAAGGCCAAGACCGCTAAGGCCAAGGCTGGTAAAAAAGCCGTCAACAAGGCTGCGGCCAAAACCGACCGCAAGACGGCGGCAAAGTCCGGCACGGGCCGAAAGGTGGCCAAGAAAGCTGGGAAGGCGGCTAAAAAGGCCGGGAAAACGGTAAAAAAGACCGCCAAGAAGGCGACCAGGCGCGCGGCGGCGGCCGCCAGCAAGGCCTCCAAGGGGACGCGGAAGACGGCCGGAAAGGCTGTAAAAAAGCAGCGAAAAGCGAAGTCAAGAGCCTAGGAGCGGTTGACGACAGCCGTATGAATCCCTTAATAAGCCCGCATCCAAGTCGGATAGTTTTCAAAAAGATGCCGGGCCCCACGAATCGAGGGGTGGGCGTCTTGTTCGCGTTTGCGGACGTCTGCCCGAGATAGCGAGAAGGAAGGCCGGTCCGCAAGCGAGATCGGTGACAGGAGAGAAGTCCGTGGCCCGTATTGCCGGTGTCAACATCCCGACCAATAAGCGCGTGCTGATCGCGCTCCAGTACATCCATGGCATCGGCCCGAAGATCGCGGCCGACATCGTGGAAAAGGTCAAGATTGCCGAGGATCGCCGCGTCAACCAGCTGAGCGACCAGGAAGTCCTGCAGATCCGCGAAGTGATCGACCGCGACTATGTCGTCGAGGGCGACCTGCGGCGCGAGACCGGCATCAACATCAAGCGGCTGATGGATCTCGGCTGCTATCGCGGCCTGCGTCATCGCCGCGGCCTCCCGGTGCGCGGTCAGCGCACCCACACCAATGCGCGCACGCGCAAAGGTCCGGCCAAGGCGATCGCCGGCAAGAAGAAGTAATTTGGCGACTAGCGAATGGCTGACAGCGAATAGGGCAGAAACCCTATTTGCTGTTCGCCACTCGCCATTCGCTTTTTCGGTGTAGCCGCTGGCATGACGGCGGCGTTGAGATCGTGAGAAAGGTACCTATATGGCTAAGGAAGCCGGACGCGTTCGCCGTCGTGAGCGCAAGAACATTGCCTCTGGCGTCGCGCATGTGAACTCGTCGTTCAACAACACCACCATCACCATCACCGACGCGCAGGGCAACACGATTGCCTGGTCGTCGGCGGGCACGATGGGGTTCAAGGGATCGCGCAAGTCGACCCCCTATGCCGCGCAAGTTGCGGCGGAGGACGTCTCCAAGAAGGCCCAGGAACATGGCATGCGCACGCTCGAGGTCGAGGTCGCAGGTCCGGGTTCCGGCCGCGAGTCGGCGCTGCGCGCGCTGCAGGCTGCGGGCTTCACCGTCACCTCGATCCGCGACGTGACGACGATCCCGCATAATGGCTGCCGTCCGCGCAAGCGTCGGCGGGTGTGATGTGAAGGAGGCGGGCCGCAGGTCCGCCTCGTTGTGCTTTTGAGCGATTTGATTGCCGCGCGATCTGATGCGCGGGTCTCCAACGCCAGCCGTTCAGACCGCGAGGGCTGGCCCGTATGGGTGAAACAGTGACGATCCAGAAGAATTGGCAAGAATTGATTCGGCCGAACAAGCTCCAGGTCACGCCGGGTTCCGACGCGACCCGTTTCGCCACCGTGGTTGCCGAGCCGCTGGAGCGCGGCTTCGGCCAGACGCTGGGCAATGCGCTGCGTCGCATCCTGCTGTCGTCGCTGCAGGGCGCCGCCGTGCAGTCGGTGCACATCGACGGCGTGCTGCATGAGTTCTCCTCGATCGCAGGCGTTCGCGAGGACGTCACCGACATCGTGCTGAACATCAAGGACATCTCGATCAAGATGCAGGGCGAAGGCCCCAAGCGCATGGTCGTGAAGAAGCAGGGTCCTGGTGCCGTCACAGCCGGCGACATCCAGACCGTCGGCGACGTCGTTGTGCTCAATCCGGAGCTGCAGATCTGCACGCTGGATGACGGCGCCGAGATCCGCATGGAGTTCACGGTGACCACCGGCAAGGGCTATGTGCCGGCCGAGCGCAACCGTCCTGAGGATGCGCCGATCGGCCTGATCCCGATCGACAGCCTGTTCTCGCCGGTCCGCAAGGTCTCCTACAAGGTCGAGAACACCCGCGAGGGCCAGATCCTCGACTACGACAAGCTGACCATGACGATCGAGACCAACGGCGCGATCTCGCCGGAGGACGCGGTGGCCTATGCTGCGCGCATCCTGCAGGACCAGCTCAACGTCTTCGTCAACTTCGAAGAGCCGCGCAAGGAAGTCGCGCAGGAGATCATCCCCGATCTCGCCTTCAACCCGGCCTTCCTCAAGAAGGTGGACGAGCTCGAGCTGTCGGTGCGTTCGGCCAACTGCCTGAAGAACGACAACATTGTCTATATCGGCGATCTCGTGCAGAAGTCGGAAGCGGAGATGCTGCGCACCCCGAACTTCGGCCGCAAGTCGCTGAACGAGATCAAGGAAGTGCTGGCTCAGATGGGGCTGCATCTCGGCATGGAAGTGCCGGGTTGGCCGCCGGAGAACATCGACGAGCTCGCCAAGCGCTTCGAAGATCACTACTGATTTTCGTCATTTCGGGGCGATGCGCAGCATCGAACCCTCAGGTGCGCAGTTGCGCACCGAGAATCTCGAGATTCGGGGCTCGCCTCTTCGAGGTGCCCCGGAATGACTGACCCGGGCGAACGCAGGCAGCCCACCTGAGCAGATGTCCGACGAACCGTCGCGGCAGATTGAAATGAAGGACTAAGACAATGCGTCACGGCAAGGTTCATCGGAAGCTCAACCGCACCGCCGAGCACCGCAAGGCGATGTTCGCCAACATGTGCGCCGCGCTGATCAAGCACGAGCAGATCGTCACCACGCTGCCGAAGGCCAAGGAGCTGCGGCCGATCGTCGAGAAGCTGGTCACCCTCGGCAAGAAGGGTGGCCTTTCGCTGCGCCGCCAGGCGGCGTCGGAGCTGCGCGACGAGGCGATGACCAAGAAGCTGTTCGACGTGCTGGCGGCCCGCTACAAGGACCGCAACGGCGGCTACACCCGCATCATCAAGGCCGGCTTCCGCTACGGCGACAACGCCGCCATGGCGGTGATCGAGTTCGTCGATCGCGACGTCGATGCCAAGGGCCAGGATTCCGGTCCGGTCCAGGAGACCTCGGAAGCGGCGTAAGCTTGCTCCGGTCCAGGGTTTTTGAAAGCGGCGCCTTCGGGCGCCGCTTTTATTTTGAGGATCAGCTCTGCACACAGCGCGTTGGGTGTCGGCGCTGCGCCATCCCACATGCGTTCGATTGCACAACGGGAGCTGCTCATGCACATCGACCTCTCAGGAAAGACTGCCCTGGTCACCGGTTCCACCGCCGGCATCGGCCTTGCCATTGCCAAGGGGCTCGCCGCCTCCGGCGCCGAGGTGATCGTCAATGGCCGCAGCCGGGATCGCGTCGACGCGGCGGTCGCTCAGATCAAGGCCGCGCATGCGGGCGCCAAGGTCCGCGGCATTGCCGGCGACGTCGGCACGATCGAGGGCTGTAATGATCTGGTCACGGCGCTTCCCGAGGTCGACATCCTCATTAACAACACCGGCATCTACGGGGCGCAGGATTTCTTCGAGATCTCGGACGAGGAGTGGAGCCGGTATTTCGAGATCAACGTGATGTCGGGCGTGCGGATGGCGCGCGCCTACATGCAGGGCATGCTGAAGCGCAATTGGGGTCGCATCGTCTTCATCTCCTCGGAGTCGGCGCTGAACATCCCGACCGAGATGATCCAGTACGGCATGACCAAGACCGCGCAGCTTGCGATCTCGCGCGGGCTCGCCAAGCTGACGCGCGGCACCGGTGTGACCGTCAATTCCGTTCTTCCCGGGCCGACGCTGTCCGAGGGCGTCGAGACCTTCGTCAAGGATCTCGCGCGCCAGAACGGCCAGTCGGAGCAGGAGGCGGCGGCGAATTTCGTCAAGCAGCACCGTCCGGGCTCGCTGCTGCAGCGCTTCGCCAGCGTCGACGAGGTCGCCAACATGGTCGTCTATGTCGCCTCGAAGGAGGCTTCCTTCACCAATGGGGCCGCGTTGCGCGTCGAAGGCGGCCTGGTCGATACCATCGCTTAGCTCCCGTACCCGGGCGGCGGCCTGTCCGATCCCCGTGGTCGCGCTGGACCGCCGTCCGATTTTCGTCGAGGGTATTGTGCCGGGATACCCAGCGAATCGAAGCTGATGACCTTGATATCTCCCCGCCGGAAGCGGCGGCTCAAGCTGATCTCCGCGCGCTGGCAGCGGCGGGTGCTGTTCGTGGCCGGCGGTCTCGTCGTCGGTGCGGCCGCGGTGGCGCTGGCGAAGCTGGCCGACGAAGCGCAACTCGCCTTCAGCTGGCTGTTGTCGCAGTCGCGCTATGCGGCGCTGCTGATGACGCCGGCGGGCTTTGCGCTGTCAGTGTATCTCACCCGGCGTTTCTTCCCGAATGCGCAAGGCAGCGGCATTCCGCAGGCGATTGCGGCGCGCCATCTCTCCGACACCCGCGCGCGCAACGCCTTGGTCTCGATCCGCATCGCGATCGGCAAGATCGTGCTGACGCTGTTGGGCCTTCTTTGTGGCGCGTCCGTCGGCCGCGAAGGCCCGACCGTGCAGGTCGGCGCCTCCATCATGTTCGCGCTCGGCCGGCTTTCGCCGCGGCGCCAGCCCGGACTGATCCTGGCCGGTGCGGCGGCCGGCGTCGCTGCGGCGTTCAATACGCCGCTGGCCGGCATCGTGTTCGGGATCGAGGAGATGAGCCGCGCTTTCGAGACCCGCACCTCGAGCCTCATCATCGCGACCGTCATCGCCGCCGGCCTGACCTCACTGGCCCTGATGGGCAACTACACCTATTTCGGCTCGACGCCGATCGCGCTGGGCCGGGGGATCGACTGGCTGGCAGTCCCCCTCTGTGGCGTGCTCGGCGGGGCGATGGGTGGGCTGTTCAGCCGCATCCTGATCACCCTGGCGCGGGGCTCTGCCGGTCCGGCAGGCCAGGCCATCAAGCGCTACCCGCTGGTCTTCGCGCTGTTGTGCGGCTTTGCCGTTGCGCTGTGCGGCCTGATCTCGGGTGATACGATCTATGGCACCGGCTATGCACAGGTGAAGGCGGCGCTGGAGACCGGCACGCCGCTGCCGCAAAACTTTGGCCTCCTGAAATTCCTCGCGACCACCTTTGCCGCGATCAGCGGCATTCCCGGCGGCATCTTCGCGCCGTCGCTCGCGGTCGGCGCCGGGCTCGGCGCCAATGTCGCGTCGCTGTTTCACGATACGCCACTGGCGCCGATCCTGCTGCTCGGCATGGTGTCCTATTTCGCCGGCGTCGTGCAGGCGCCGATCACCGCCTTCGTCATCGTCACCGAGATGACCGACAATCACGCGATGGTGGTGCCGGTCATGATGGCGTCGCTGATCGCCTACGGCACCTCGCGACTGATCTGCGAGGAGGGGCTCTATCATGCCCTCGCCAAGGGCTTTGTCGCCAAGGCAGAGCAGGGATGAACTAATAAGCAAGACTCCGGCGCAAATGCGCCGCGAAAATGATCTCGTATTCCTCAGCCGTCATCGTCCGCGAAGGCGGACGATCCAGTACGCCGCGGCTTGTCGGTCGGGCACCGAGGCCGCTGGAATACTGGATCACCCGCCTTCGCGGGTGATGACAGCGCATCTAATTGGCGACTGCGCTGTTTGAGAAGCGCTCCTACCACCCCTCCAGCACGATCTTGCCGCGGGCCTTGTTGCTCTCGATCAGCGCGTGGGCCCGCTTGAGATTGGCGGCGTTGATGGTGCCGTAGTTGTCGCCGAGCGTGGTGCGGATCACGCCCTTGTCGATCAGGTCGGCGACGTCGTTGAGCAGATTGTGCTGGGCGATGATGTCGGGCGTGGTGAAGGAGGAGCGCGTGAACATCGATTCCCAGTGGATCGAGATCGCCTTGCCCTTGAAGGCGGTGGCGGCGAACTCGGTGGGATCATCGATCAGGCCGAACTTGCCCTGCGGCGCCATGAACTCGATGATCTGCTTGTAGTGCTGGTCGGTGTGGGTGAGGCTTGCAACCAGTTCGACCGGCGGCAGCTTCAAGGCCTCGATCTGCCCCTTCATCGGCTGGTTGTGGTCGATCACTGCATGTGCGCCGAGCTTAAGGCACCAGTCGCGCGATTCCGCTCGCGTCGCGGTGGCAAGCACGGTCAGCCCCGTCAGACGCCGCGCGAGCTGGATCAGGATCGAGCCTACGCCGCCGGCGCCGCCCGTGATCAGCAGCGTCCGCGCATCGAGGCTCTTGCCGGGGACGGCGCCGAGCCGATCGAACAACAGTTCCCAGGCTGTAATCGAGGTGAGGGGAAGCGCGGCGGCTTCCGCAAAGGAGAGGCTCTTCGGCTTGCGGCCGACGATCCGCTCGTCGACCAGGTGGAATTCGGAATTGGTCCCCTGGCGCAGGATCGAACCGGCATAGGCCACCTCGTCGCCCGGCTTGAACAGCGTGACCTCCGGGCCGACCGCGTCGACCACGCCGGTCGCGTCATAGCCGAGGATCTTGACCTCGCCCTCGGGCGGGGCGGCGCGCTTGCGAACCTTGGTGTCGACCGGATTGACCGAGACCGCCTTCACCGCGACGCGGATATCGCGCCCCTTGGGCTCGGGCTTGGCGGCTTCGACATCGATCAGGGCGTTCGCATCCTCGATCGGCAGGGATTTCTTGTAACCGACGGCCTTCATCGTGAACCTCCGTTTCGAATGGCTCGTAACGCGCTAACTGTCCTGTTGGCATCAAATGCACAAGTACTGTAAAAACAGGGAACTAGTCCCCGTTTGGATACTATTGGACGAATCTCGATGAAACGGCGCGATTTCGGGCGCAGGCCCGGCTGTGCGGTGGAGGCCACGCTCGATCTGATCGACGGCAAGTGGAAAGGGGTGATTCTCTACCACCTGCAGGAGGGCTGCCAGCGCTTCGGCGAGCTGCGGCGGCGGATGCCCGGCATCACCCAGCGGATGCTGACCAAGCAGCTGCGCGCGCTGGAGGAGGACAAGTTGATCATCCGCACGGTCTATGCCGAGGTGCCGCCGCGGGTCGAATACAGCCTTTCGGAGGTCGGCGAGACCCTGCGGCCGGTGATCGACATCCTCAAGGCCTGGGGCGAGAGCCACCAGGAACGGCTGTCCTGCGCCCCCGTTCACGACGAGATCGTCAAAACGCCTCATCCGGCGGCGTAAGCTTGGCCGGCCTCCCTGTTCCGCCTATATCGAAGGCATTCAATTCCAGGATTCTCCGAATGACGTTGATCAGAACTTTCGCTGCACTGCTGCTCTCGGTGCTGGCTGCGGCTCCTGCGCTGGCGCAGGAGCGCCGCGTGCCGTCCTCGCCGGCCGAGATCAAGCTCTCCTATGCGCCGATCGTGCAGCGCGTGCAGCCCGCCGTCGTCAACGTCTATGCCGCCAAGATGGTGCAGAACCACAACCCGTTCCTGGATGATCCGATCTTCCGCAAATTCTTCGGGCTGCAAGGCGGGCCGCAGGAGCAGATGCAGCGTTCGCTCGGTTCGGGCGTGATGGTCGATCCCTCCGGCCTGGTCGTTACCAACGTGCACGTCATCGAGGGCGCCGACGAGGTGAAGGTCTCGCTGTCGGACAAGCGCGAATTCGAAGCCGAGATCATGCTGAAGGACACCCGCAGCGATCTCGCGGTGCTCAAGTTGAAGAACGTGAAGGAGAAGTTCGCGACCCTCGACTTCGCCAATTCGGACGAGCTGATGGTCGGCGACGTCGTGCTCGCGATCGGCAATCCGTTCGGCGTCGGCCAGACCGTGACGCATGGCATCATCTCGGCGTTGGCGCGCACCCAGGTCGGCATCACCGACTACCAGTTCTTCATCCAGACCGATGCGCCGATCAATCCCGGCAATTCCGGCGGCGCGCTGGTGGACATGACCGGACGGCTCGCCGGCATCAACACCGCGATCTATTCGCGCTCCGGCGGTTCGCAGGGCATCGGCTTTGCGATTCCAGCCAACATGGTGCGGGTCGTGGTCGCCTCGGCCAAGAGCGGCGGCAAGGCCGTGAAGCGGCCCTGGCTCGGCGCCAAGCTGCAGGCAGTGACGCCTGAGATCGCCGAGAGTCTCGGCCTGCGCTCGCCGACCGGCGCGCTGGTCGCAAGCGTGGTGCCGAACAGCCCGGCAGCGCGCGCCGGATTGAAGGAATCGGATCTGATCACCGCGATCGACGGCCAGGCCATCGAGGACCCCAACGCGTTCGACTATCGCTTTGCCACCCGTCCGCTCGGCGGCAGCGCCGAAGTCGAGGTGCAGCGCGGCGGTAAGCCGGTCAAGCTCGCGATGCCGCTGGAGACCGCCCCCGATGGCGGCCGCAACGAGATCGTGATCAGCGGCCGTTCGCCGTTCCAGGGCGCACGCGTCGCCAACATCTCGCCCGCGCTGGCGGACGAGCTGCATCTCGATGCCGATACCGAAGGCGTCGTCATCGTCGAGCCGGGCGACGGCACGCCGGCCGCCAATGTCGGCTTCCAGAAGGGCGACATCATCATGGCCGTGAATAGCCAGCGCATCGGCAAGACCTCGGAACTGGAGAAGGCCTCGCGCGACACCGCCCGCGTCTGGCGCATCACGCTGCTGCGTGCCGGCCAGCAGATCAACGTTACGCTCGGCGGATGAGTCCGAAGCGCCCCCAGCAAGGACCAAGTCTCTTCGCTGCGGCGGGGCTGGAGCAGGATGCGCCGCGTCCGCTTCCCGAAAAGCTGCGGCCGCACAAGCTGTCCGACGTCGTGGGCCAGGATCACATCCTCGGCCCCGACGGCGCGCTGACGCGCATGCTGGAGACGCGCACGCTGGGCTCGCTGATCTTCTGGGGGCCGCCGGGCACCGGCAAGACCACGGTGGCACGGCTCCTGGCCGATGCCACCGAGCTGCATTTCGAGCAGATCTCGGCGGTGTTCTCCGGCGTTGCCGATCTGAAGAAGGCGTTCGATGCGGCGCGGGCGCGCCGCGAGACCGGCAAGGGGACGCTGCTGTTCGTCGACGAGGTGCACCGCTTCAACCGCGCGCAGCAGGATTCCTTTCTGCCCGTGATGGAAGACGGCACGGTGGTGCTGGTCGGCGCCACCACGGAGAATCCGTCGTTCGAGCTCAACGCGGCGCTTTTGTCGCGCGCCCGCGTGCTGGTGTTCCATTCGCTCGATGCTGCCGCGATCGAGAAGCTCTATGCCAATGCGGAAGCGGTCGAGGGCCGCAAGCTGCCACTGGATGATGAAGCGCGCGCCGTGCTGATCCGGATGGCCGATGGCGATGGCCGCGCCGCATTGACGCTCGCCGAAGAGGTCTGGCGCTCCGCGCGCAAGGACGAGATCTTCAATGCGGCACAGCTGCAGGAGATCCTGCAGCGCCGCGCGCCGATCTACGACAAATCGGCCGACGGTCACTACAATCTGATCTCGGCGCTGCATAAGTCGGTGCGCGGCTCCGATCCCGATGCGGCGCTGTATTACTTCGCGCGCATGCTCGATGCTGGCGAAGACCCGCTGTTCCTGGCGCGCCGTATCGTGCGCATGGCGGTGGAAGACATTGGCCTTGCCGATCCGCAGGCGCTGGTCATCGCCAATGCCGCCAAGGATGCCTATGACTTCTTAGGCTCTCCCGAGGGCGAGCTCGCGATCGCCCAGGCCGTGATCTATGTCGCGACCGCGCCGAAATCGAACGCGGCCTACAAGGCGTTCGGTGCGGCCAAGCGGGTGGCGAAAGAGGGCGGTTCGCTGCTGCCGCCCAAGCACATTCTCAACGCGCCGACCAGGCTGATGCAGAACGAAGGCTATGGCTCCGGCTATCAGTACGACCACGACGCGCCGGACGCTTTTTCGGGCCAGGACTATTTCCCCGAGAGCCTCGGTCGCCAGCACTTTTATGATCCGCCGGAGCGCGGTTTCGAGCGCGAGATCAGGAAGCGGCTGGAATACTGGGACCGCTTGAGAAAAGAGCGCGGCGATTGAACCTTTCCGGGCGTGTCCGCACCAAATTTATGGCACATCCTCAACTTAGAGTAGCGGTGTCATCGCGCTCCGAGCGCAGTGCGATGGAATTTTGAGAACGCGATTTTTTCTGTGGGGTGTGGCCCAATGACGGGAGGCTGCGACCATGGTTTTCACACGCAAAAATGTCTGGGAGCTCGGCGACACCTGGCCGATCCGA
>NZ_CAFK01000096.1 GCF_000239815.1 Bradyrhizobium sp. STM 3843
ACTATGCCGGTGAACCGGTCGGCGTGCTCGAACTGATCAAGGACACGACCGAGTACGAAGCGGCCGCGAGCAGCGCACAACGCGCTCTCCTGCTCGGCACGGTGGTGATCCTCGCACTCGCCGTCGTGATCGCGTTCCTGATTGGCCGCGGTATCTCCCGCCCCCTGATTGCGATCACTGCGGTCATGCACCGGCTGTCGAGCGGCGATACCGGCGTCACCATTCCGGGCGGCGATCGCAAGGACGAGCTCGGGACCATGGCGCAGGCGGTCGACGTGTTCCGCCACAATATGATCGAGACGGTGACGCTGCGCGACGCCCAGGAGGCAGCCCAGCACAAGGCCGAGCAGGAGAAGCAGGCCCTGCAGCGGCAGATGGCCGATCGGTTCGAGGCCGAGGTGAAGGGCGTGGTTGCTGCCGTCGCCAAGGCCACCAAGGACATGGAGCGTGCGGCCGGCGAAATCGCGACCAGCATCAGCGGCACGTCCGGTCAGGCTGCGGCCGCTGCAGCGGCATCCGAGGAGGCTTCCGCCAGCGTCTCAACGGTCGCTGCCGCTACGGAAGAACTTGCATCCTCGGTGACCGAGATCGGCCGCCAGGTCAGCCACTCGTCGCAAGTCGCAGATGCGGCCGTGCTCAAGGCGCGGCAGACCACCGAGCTGGTCGGCAGCCTCGCGGCCGCCGCGGAGAAGATCGACGACGTGCTCCGCCTGATCGATGCGATCGCGAGCCAGACCAACCTCCTGGCGCTCAATGCCACCATCGAGGCCGCGCGCGCCGGCGAGGCCGGGCGAGGCTTCGCGGTGGTGGCGGCGGAGGTCAAGGAGCTGGCCGGGCAGACCGCAAAGGCCACTGAAGAGATCGCGGGCCAGGTCAGCTCGATCCAGGCTGCGACCGGCGACTGCGTCAAGGCGATCGAGGGCATCAGCCAGACCATCCGCGAGATCTCGGCCGTCGCGACCACGATCGCGGCCGCAGTCGAGCAGCAGAATTCCGCGACGCGCGAGATCGCGCGCAGCGTCCAGCAGGCCGCCGCGGGTACCGGCGAGGTTTCGCAGAACGTGACCGGCGCAAGCCAGGCCGCCGAACAATCGCGCAAGCTTGCAGACACCGTATCGGCGGCCGCCGGAGAGCTCGGCACGCATGCGACCGAGCTGTTCAGAAGCGTGGACAGTTTCGTGGCAAGGCTGCGCGAAGCTGCCTGAGCCTACTGCGCCACAAGCGCGAGACGTCGCCTCCTCCACCGTCATTCCGGGGCGATGCGATAGCATCGAACTATGGTGCGCAATTGCGCACCTGAGAATCTCGAGATTCCGGGCTCAGCCCTGACGGGCTGCCCCGGAATGACGGCAGTTGTGACGCAGCAAGACTAAGAGGTCGCGCCGGCCGGCGCACCGCCGGTTCCAGACGAAGGGCGCCAAATGGAATGGAGGTGGCAGAGCGGGTTCCCGTAAATTTACGGTAGCCGTTCGTTAATGAATGTTTGGGACCTTCCTACCGCACTAAGGAATGTCCCATGTTCAGACTTCGGTCGATTTCTGCTCGCCTCATTGTCGCGCTTTCGCTCACCGTCGCCATCGCCTGCGCCATTCTCGGGACCTTCTCGGTCCTGCAGCAGCGCGCATTGACGCGGCTCGCCCTCGAGCAGCAGCTCAAGCTGCAATTCGATAGCGTGATCGCCGGCGTCGATTATGAAGCCCGCGCCGCGCTTGCGGTCAGCGCGACCATCGCCGGACTGCCGCCGGTTGCGGACGCCTTCGTCAAGGGCGACCGAGACGCCTTGGGGACATTGCTCGGCGGCGCCATGACGTCGCTGAAGGCGCTGGGCATGCCGCTCGTCAATGTGTGGTCGCCGCCGGCGACCAATTTTTATCGTGTCCACGAGCCGAAAATATTCGGCGACGACACGTCGAAGCGGCGCATCACGGTAGTCCAAGCCAACCAGACCGGCCGGCAGATCGCCGGTGTCGAGCAGAGCCGGCTGTCGCTCGGGATCTTCGGCATGACGCCGATCATGCGAGACGGCAAGATCATCGCCACCGCCGATGTCGGCGCCGCCTTCGGCAAGGAATTCGTCGACCGCGCCAAGCAGCGCTTCGGCATCGATCTCGCGGTGTATTGGCGCGACAATGGTCAGTTCAAACGGCTGTCTTCGACCTTCGGCGATGAAGTCGTGACCAGTCAGGATGAATTGAACGCAGTCTTCAACGGCGCGGCTTTGCAGCGAAGCGCGACGCTCGGCGGGCGGCCGGCCGCGGTCTATGTCGGCCAAATCAAGAACTATGTGGGCGAGCCGGTTGCTGTCCTCGAAGTCATCAAGGACACCACCGATTATGAGGCCGCCGCGGCAGGCGCGCAGCGCGAGTTGATCCTGGGAGCGGTGGCAATCCTGGTGGTCGCCGTGCTGATCGCGCTGTTTGTCGCGCGCGGCATTTCGCGTCCGCTGGTGTCGATCACCGCCGTCATGCACCGGCTCTCGAGCGGCGATGTCAGCGTGGCTATCCCGGGCGGTGACCGCAAGGACGAGCTCGGCACCATGGCCCAGGCGGTCGATGTGTTCCGTCGCAACATGATCGAGACGCAATCGCTCCGCGAGGCCCAGGAAGCGGCGCAAGTGAAGGCGGAGCAGGAGAAGCAGGCGCTGCAGCGCCAGATGGCCGACCGATTCGAGGCCGACGTGAAGGGCGTGGTCGCCGCCGTGGCCAAGGCGACCGGTGAGATGGAGCGCGTGGTCGGCGAGATCACGGCCAGCGTCAACGGGACCTCCCAGCGCGCAGCGGCGGCGGCGGCGGCGTCAGAAGAGGCCTCCAGCGGCGTCTCGACCGTGGCGGCGGCCTCCGAGGAGCTCGCCTCCTCGGTGACCGAGATCGGCCGTCAGGTGGCGCATTCGAGCAATGTCGCCGGCTCTGCCGTGGTCAAAGCCAAGCAGACCACTGAGATGGTCGGCAGCCTGGCCTCTGCCGCGGAGAAGATCGGCGACGTGCTGCGCCTGATCGACGCGATCGCCAGCCAAACCAACCTGCTCGCGCTCAATGCGACGATCGAGGCTGCGCGCGCCGGCGAAGCGGGGCGCGGCTTTGCGGTGGTCGCTGCCGAGGTGAAGGAATTGGCCGGCCAGACCGCCAAGGCCACCGAGGAGATCGCGGGCCAGGTCACCTCGATCCAGGCGGCGACCTCCGATTGCGTCACCGCGATCGGCGGCATCAGCGGCACGATCCAGGAGATCAGCGGTATCGCCGCCGCGATCGCGTCCGCCGTCGAGGAGCAAGGCTCCGCCACCCGCGAGATCGCCCGCAGCGTGCAGCAGGCCGCAGCGGGCACCAACGAGGTCTCGCAGAACGTGACTGGCGCCAGCAATGCTGCCCAGCAATCGCGGCAGCTCGCCGAAAGCGTCGCGCTGGCCGCACGCGATCTCGGCCGGCACGCCAATGATTTGTTCAAGAGCGTCGATTCGTTCCTGGAGGGCTTGCGGAAGGCAGCCTGAGGTTTTGGGAATGGCTGATAGTGAAGCCCGCCACGATTTGCCCTGCTCGCGTGGGCTCGCGAGCCTGGCCGCTGTCACGATCCTGCATTAATCTGCCACCGCTGACATTCGGAGGCGGCTATGGCGGTAGCAGCTCATCGCACTCGGCGGCCTCGACCGCCCGCGTTTTCGGCCGCACCACCTGCCGTGGCAGCGATCTTCGCAACCTATCCGCGGCCGCTGCGCCGGCGGCTTGAGGCACTGCGGCGATTGATCCTCGATACGGCGAGGACGACGCCCGGCGTCGGTGCGCTTGAAGAAACCCTCAAATGGGGGCAACCGAGCTACCTGACGGCCGAGAGCGGCAGCGGCAGCACCATCCGGATCGACCGGATCAAGTCGGAGCCCGACCGCTACGCGCTCTATGTCCACTGCCAGACCGATCTCATCGCGATCTTTCGCGAACTCTACCCGGAGCTGACCTATGGCGGCAAGCGATGCATCGTGCTCGATGCATCCGACGATCTGCCGGAGCAGGCGCTGCGGAACTGCATCGCCCTGGCGCTCACCTATCACCACACCAAGCGCAAGGCGCAGCTTTGACTGATCATCCCGTCACGCCACGCGCGCACCACGATCGGCGGCGTCCGCACCGCATTGCGCATTCAGCAACGCAACGATCTCGGCGTTGGGCCGCGGCCGGCTGAACAGATAACCCTGCCCTTCGTGGCACCCCTCTCCGCGCAGGCAGCGCAACTCAGCCTCGGTTTCCACGCCCTCCGCCGTGATGATGACGCCGAGACCTCTGCCGAGGCTGACGATGGAACGAACGATCGCCTGCGCTTCCCGGTTGGCCGCAAGATCGCGGATGAAGGACTGATCGATCTTGATCTTGTCGAACGGAAAGCTGCGCAGATAGCTCAAGCTGGAATAGCCGGTGCCGAAATCATCCATCGAGATGCGGACCCCGAGCGCGCGTAGCGCATGCAAGGTCGCAAGCACTTGGCCGCTTTTTTCCAGCACCAGGGTTTCGGTGATCTCGAGCTCGAGCCGGGTCGGCGGCAGGCCGGACTGCTTCAGCACGTCCATGACCTGCGACAGCACGTTACCGACCCGGAACTGCAGCGGTGACAGATTGACCGCGACTCGGACGTCGTCGGGCCAAGCCGCCGCATCGTGGCAGGCCTGGCGCAGCATCAGCCGCCCAAGCGCGGAGATCAGCCCGGTCTCCTCGGCGATCGGAATGAATTCCGAGGGCGGGATCATGCCGCGCTCCGGATGCGGCCAGCGTACCAGCGCTTCAAAGCCAGTGATACGCCCGGTCGAGAGATCGATCAGCGGCTGATAGTATGGCTGCAGCGCTTCGCGCCGGATCGCGTCCCGCAGCTCGATTTCCATCCTGCGCCGGCGCTGGGCACGCGCATCCATGCCCGCCTCGAAAAAGCTGAACGTGCCGCGCGTCTCCGTCTTGGCGCGGGACAGCGCCATATCGGCATTCTTCAACAGCTTCTCGGCATCGTCGCCGTCGATCGGCGCCATGGTGATGCCGATGGTCGCGCCGATGACAACGGAATGACCGTCGAGCTGATAGGGATCGGCGATCGCCTGCAACAGCCGCCGGCACAGCTGCGCCGCATCCTCCGGTCGCGCCAGACCGCCCTGGACCACCGCGAACTCGTCGGAATCCAGACGCGCCACGATATCCTCCTCGCGCAGGACCGAGCGCAACCGTTTGGCCACGCCGCGCAGAAGCTTGTCGCCGACACCATGGCCGAGCGTATCGTTAATCGATTTGAAATTATCGAGCCCGAGCACCAGCACGGCCATCTTGTCGGAGCCGCGCCGCATGTGCACCAGCATCTCGTCCATCTGCTGGCGCAGCAGGTTGCGATTGGGCAGGCCGGTCAGCGCGTCGTGCTGGGCCAGGAACGCCAGCCGCGCCTCCGCGCGCTTGCGTTCGGTGATGTCCATCAGCGCCAGCAGCACCGCGGGTTTCTCTTCATAGGCGAGGTGACGCGAATAGATGGCGAGATCGATCAAAGTCCCGTCGGCGCGAACATGCTTCCAGGTCCGTGCCGCCTGCTCCTCGCTCTCGCGCTCGTCGGCCCAGGGCGGCTCGCTGTCGAACGCCTGCAGGCTGCGGATGCTGAGTTGCTTGAACTCGGCGCGGCTGTAGCCATAGTGCCCGGCGGCCGCATCGTTGACGCCAAGGATCTTTCCGTCGTCCAGCGCACAGACGATCATCGGCACCGGATTGCTGTCGAACAAGAGGCGAAAGGATTCCTCGCGCTGCTTCCGTGCGGTGATGTCGACGCGCAGCCCGATGAGGCCGCCATCGTCGGTGAGACGCTCCTCGATCAGGATGACGCGGCCGTCTGACAGCTTCTGCTCGTGAGATCCGCTCGGATGGAACAGCTTGGCGAGCCGCTCGGCGATCCATTCCTCCTCTCGCCCGATCGCTTCGGGATAGTCGCCGCGCGCGACGCCGATCCGGATCGTATCCTGCAGGCGCGCTCCCGACACAAACTGGTCGGAGCTGCGATTGTAGATCTCGGCGTATTTCTTGTTCCAGAGGATGTAGCGTCCCTCGGAGTCCAGGAAGACGATGCCCTGAGGCAGAATGTCGATCGCCTCCACCAAGCGCTCGTGTGCCTTCTGTGCCTCGGCTATGGCCGTCGCGGCCTCGGCTCGGGTGCGGGTAATCTCATCGGCATTGGACAGGAGCGGGGTCTGGGACGCTGGCAGCCGAGGACGAGGCTTTGTGGGACGGAACGCTGCGCGAACCTTGGGCACGCGCATCGGTTTCTTTCGCTTGCTTGGCCGAACGGGCCGCATTGACGCCTCACTTACCTGTCTCGACCGCGATTTGTCAGCCAAGTCTCTGAAAAAATGGTATCTTGATCCGCGGACTGAGGTGGTACGCAACCTATGGGCGTTGCTTCGGAGGGATGTGAGCGCGCGGCACGAACCAGGTGCAATTGCAATGAACTACATCTAAAAATTGCATAATGAAACGCGGGGTGGCAAAAATCCCGTATGCCGTGTAGCGAGCGAATGAACACGACCTCTGCCACAGCCGTTACGCATATTCCTGGCACATGCAAGAAAATGGGCTTATTCCAGGTTTAAGGTTGCCAGACGCTTAAATCGGGGGCCGGATCTTTGGCGATGGACGCGAAATGGCTCGCCTGCCCGTCAGATCGAGCGCGTTCACCAATTGTCGTCAGAAACGCGAGTCCGGTGACGTAGCCGACAAGACGCTGGGTTCGCTTGGGCGAGGGTTGCAGCCCGTGTTATCTTACAGGAGATAGAGTGTGACCCGATGCAAGCTCGCCCTCCTCTGATCGCGCTTTTCCTCGTCATCAGCGTCCTGAATGCGTCGCCTGTGCTGGCGCAGGACAAGGGCAGCATCGATCCGCAGCCGCTGCCCCCGCTGGCGCAACCGGACGATCCCGACACGCCTGCGAAGGAACTGTTCGCGCGCAAACTGCTGCCTGCGGCGCTGCCGACCAAGGTGATCGGCACTTACAACCGGGGCTGTATTGCCGGAGCCGAGCCGATGCCGATCAACGGCGACACCTGGCAGGTCATGCGGCTGTCGCGCAATCGCAACTGGGGGCACCCGCAACTGATTGCACTATTGAAGCGGCTGGCGGCCAAGGCGCACAAGGACGCCGGCTGGCCCGGCATTCTGGTCGGCGACATTGGCCAGCCGCGTGGCGGGCCGGCCCTGAGCGGCCATGCCAGCCATCAGATCGGGCTGGATGCCGACATCTGGCTGACCCCGATGCCCGATCACCGGCTGTCGCGCAACGAGCGTGAGGAAATGTCGGCTGTCATGATGGTGCGCGAGGACCGGCTGGACGTCGATCCGCGCGTGTTCACGCCCGGACATCTTGCCGTGATCCGCGACGCCGCCAAAGAACCGGCAGTGCAGCGCATCTTCGTCAATGCCGCGATCAAGAAGGCGCTGTGCCGACAGGCCAAGGGCGACCGCAACTGGCTCACCAAGGTGCGCCCCTGGTGGGGCCACGACTATCATTTCCATATCCGGATGACTTGTCCGGAGGGTGATGCGGAATGCCATGGCCAGCGCGACCAGGAGGGCGGCGACGGGTGCAGCCACGCCGATCTGTCCTACTGGTTTCAGGACTCCGTGCTGCATCCGCCGCCGCCGAAGGAGCCGCCCAAGCCGGTGCCGCCGATCACGATGGCGCAATTGCCGTCGGAGTGTCGCGCCGTGTTGCTTGCACCGGACGCAAAGATCGATGCCGGTCTCGCTAACAGGATTGGGATCACCTCGTCCGGTAAAATCCGCTAATCTCATCGGCGCGCCGTAAGCGCTTCCATCACCCGGGACGACAGTCCCGCCCGCTGTTCTCAATCGAAAGCCCTCGCCTGCCGCGCGGCGGGTTGCTTGGTGTTGTCATGGTCTCACTGCCTTCACGTGTCTCCCTCACGCTCATCTTCCTCCTGATCGGTCCGTTGGCCGCGCTCGCCCAGGAGCCGAGCGGCTGCGACAAGTTCAAATGGCCGATCGATCGCGAACGCAGCGCGCTCACGGCGCCCGACCGCATCAAGCTTGGTTCGGGAGGCGAGCTGGCCACCATGCCAACATCGGGTCTGACGCTTGGCCTGGTTACGCCTGCGGAGGCAAAACTGCCCTCGCCGCCCGAGCGCGCGCCAAAGGAGGGCACCTTTGCCGGCTTTACGAAAATGACGACCGCACCGAAGGCCGGCGTCTACACCATCAGCCTCTCGACCGGAGGCTGGATCGACGTGGTGCAGGACGGCCATCTTCTGAAGCCGATCGCCTTCAGCGGCGCCACCGACTGCGACGGCATCCGCAAGACCATGAAATATGAACTCGCAGCCCAACCCTTCGTACTCCAGATCAGCGGCACCAAGGAGCAAGCGATTTCGATCGCGATCCTGCCGGCGGAGTGACGGGTCGAAACTCTGGCGCGCGACGTTGCACACCGAAGCCTGCTGCAATTTGTGGCAAAACGTGCTAGGCTGCCGGCATGATCAAAGCGCTCGAAAAAGCCATTGCAGAACTCTCCAGCCTGCCGGAGGCCGATCAGGAACAGATCAGCCGGAGCGTGCTCGCGCACGTTGAAAAGCTTCGGGCGCTTCGTGGCGAGATCGACAAGGGCTTGCGTTCTCTGGACGCGGGCGGCGGTGCAGCTCTGGACATGGAAGCATTGATCCGTCGGAAAAACGCCGGGCATGCCGGATCGTGAACCGCTGTGGTCGCCGGCGGCCATCGACGATGTCGACGGCCTCTGGGACTATTACGCCCATACAGCCGGGCCGCCGACTGCCGATAAGGTGCTACGCGAAATCGAACGGGTCGTCAGCATGATCGGCGAGTTCCCATTCTCTGGGAGGTCACGCGACGAATTGAGACCTGGGCTTCGTTCCATTGTGGCAGGTTCTCAGACCGTCTTCTACCGACCGATTGGCGGCTGAGCCCAGATCGTTCGCATTCTTGATGGACGTCGGGACATCGACAGCATCTTTTCGGAAGAGGATCCTTCTGGAGAGTAGGCTTAAACTCCCGCCACCGAAGCCCAGACATCCGCGAGCTTGCGCTTCAGCTGCTCGGACCGTGTCAGTACTGGTGCGACCTCTTCCTCCTCCGGCAGGCGCAGACCGACGACATTGACCCGCCCGCCGGAGATCGAGCGCGCTACCAGCACAATGGTGTCGAGCGCAAGCGTTGCCCCCTCCTTCGGCGCGTTGTCGAGATGGACGTCGAAATAGTCGGCCAGCGTCAGCTTGGCCTCGCCCTCTTCCACCTTGATGCCGTAGATCGCGGTGAGCTCTTCGAGCGTATGCTCGCCTGACACCATGAAATCGCCGAGCAAATGCGGATCCGGCGCGGAGGACGGCGGCATATCGACGAAGAAGCGGTCCAGCGACTCGGCCTTCTCCGGCGGCGCCAGCAGGTAAAGATAGTCGCCGGGCGCGATCGGCTCCGCCTCCGCAGGCGACAGGATCTGCTGATTGCGGATCACCAGCGTCGGCTTCGACCAGGACGGAATGAGACCGCGGCGATAGAACAGGCTCTTTGACCGGATCGAATAGCCGACCAGCTGCTGCTCAAGCTGGCCCGGCAGATCGAGCTCGACGCGGCGGGGGCCGCGATCGGTGCGCGGCAGCGCCACGTGCAGCCGGCGCGCCGCCGTGCCGAGCGTCCAGCCCTGGGCAATCAGCGAGATGATGACGACGACGAAGGCGACGTCGAAATAGAGATAGGCCTTCGACAGGCCGACCAGCATCGGGATCGAGGCCAGGAAGATCGCGACCGCGCCGCGCAGGCCCGTCCAGGCGATGAAGACCTTTTCCCGCCAGTTGAAGCGGAACGGCGCCAGACACGCGAACACCGCAAGCGGCCGCGCCACGAACATCAGCACCAGCGCGACCGCCACCGCAGGCACGACGCTGTCGACCAGCCGCTGCGGCGACACCAGAAGCCCGAGCAGCACGAACATCACGATCTGGGCGAGCCAGGTCGCGGCATCGAGGAAGGTCACGACGGTGTTGTGCGCCCGTGTCGGCCGGTTGCCGATGATGATGCCGGCGAGATAGACGGCGAGAAAGCCGGAGGCGTGGGAAATCTGTGCCGCACCGAAGATGACCAGCGCAGCCGTGGCGACGAAGGGCGCATGCAGCCCCTGCGGCAGCGCCACCTTGTTCAGCGCAATCACCACACAGCGTCCGCCGACGACGCCGAACACCGCCCCCAGAATCGCCTCCCGTGCAAGCTCGACTAGCGCATGGTCGAACGAGCCGTGACCGACCGAGATCAGTTCCACCAGCGTGAGTGTCAGGAACACCGCGAATGGATCGTTGCTGCCGGATTCCGCCTCCAGCGTGGCACCGACGCGCGGCCGCAGCCGCAGGCCCTGAGCATGCACCAGCAGAAACACGGCCGCCGCATCGGTCGATGCGATCACTGCGCCGACCAGCAGCGCCTCCGTCCAGTTGAGATCAAGCGCGTATTTCGCGACCGGCGCGGTGATGAAGGCGGTCAGCAGCACGCCGACCGTCGCCAGCACCATCGACGGCGCCAGCACGGCGCGGATGCTTTGGAAGCGGGTCCGCAATCCGCCATCGAACAGGATCAGCGCGAGCGCGACCGATCCCACCAGATAGGTGGTCCGTACATCCTGGAATTCGATATGCCCAGGGCCGGAATCGCCAGCCAGCATGCCGATGACCAGAAAGGCCAGAAGCAGCGGCGCGCCGAACCGCAGCGCAAGCAGGCTCGACAGGATGCCGGCCATGACAAGGACCGCGCCGAGGAGAATGGCAATGCTGACGGCGTCGAGGGAGGACATCAAAAGTGCAACTGAATCCGATCGTTACATCCTTATCGTCGCCATACTTGCGCGCCAACCGGATTTGCGCAAATCGCGGCGATATGTCCATTTTTCGGCTCGTGCGTGCATTCGCGGGTATATTGCTATTGCGGGCACCTCCGGTCCGCGCGCGACCCAATCCACCGAATTCCCGAATCAGGTCGATCCGGGCTCCATTCCAATTTGAGAATTCCGATGGACTTCGATCTCCAAGACGTTCTGACTGCGCTCCAGACGGTTGCCCGCTCGGTCGGCGCTGAAGTCACCTCGCCCTGGTTCTACCTGCAGTTCGGCCTGGTGCTGGCCGGCGCCGGAATCGCCTCGGTCGCCAGCGCCGCGATCCGCTCCCGCATCGATGTGAGCTCGCTGGCGATGCGCTGGCCCGGGCCGCTGCGGCAGTTTCTGCGCGTTCTCGTCGAAAGCGTGACGACGGTCGTCTTCGTGATCCTGATGCGGATCGCGCGGACGGTGATGGTGCTGTGGACCTGGCCGAGCCGCAGTTATCTGCTCGCAATCGCCTTGAAGCTGGCAGTGGCCTGGCTGGTGATCCGCCTCGTCGCCTCGGTGATCCGCAACACCTTTCTGGTGCGGGTGGTGTCGATCTCGGCCTGGCTGGTTGCGGCGCTCAGCATCATCGGCCAGCTCGATGCCGTGCTCGATGCGCTCGACTCGGTGTCGGTGGTGCTGGGCGGCCTGCGGTTGACGCCGCTGCTGGTGATCAAGCTCGGCGTTCTCCTGATCGCGGCGTTGTGGCTGACCAACATCGCCAGCAATTTCGTCGAAGGCCGGATCACCCGCTCCACCGACCTCACGCCATCGATCCAGGTGCTCCTGATCAAGATGGTGCGCATGGGCCTGATGGTCCTCGCCATCACCATCGCGCTGAGCGCGGTCGGCATCAACCTGTCGGCGCTCGCGATCTTCTCGGGTGCGGCCGGCGTCGGCATCGGCTTCGGCCTGCAGAAGATCGTGGCCAATTTCATCAGCGGCATCATCCTGCTCGCCGACAAATCGGTGAAGCCCGGCGATCTCGTCACCATCGGCGACAGTTCCGGACGCATCAGCGCCATGAACACCCGCTACATTTCAGTGGCTGCAGGCGACGGCCGCGAATTCCTGATCCCCAATGAAGATCTCGTGACCCAGAAGGTGACCAATTGGACCTATACCGACAAGAACACGCTGGTGAAGGTCAATTTCGGCACCAATTACGACGCCGATCCCAGGCTGGTCTGCAAGCTCGCGGTCCAGATCGCCGCGAGCACGCAGCGCACCCTGAAGTCGAAATCGCCGAACTGCCTGCTCACTGAATTCACCGAAGCCGGCATGAAATTCTCGCTGACCGCCTGGATTTCCGATCCCGGCGACATGGACAGCGTCAAGAGCGAGATCATGCTGTCGCTGTGGGATGCCTTCAAGCGCGAAGGCATCCGCGTGCCATACCCGGTCCGCGAGATCCGCGTTCGCGGCGGCGCGCTCCCGGTGGAAACCACCGTAGAAGTGCCGACCGGCTGACCCGTTCCGGACCCTCACGGCCGTCGCAAGCACGCTTGCACGGGGCGCCACGATCATTAAATTAGGCGCTTAAACCTGCGATGTCCCGAGGAACAAACCGCGCCCATGAGCTACATCGAAGCGACCGATACTGCATTGCGTAAGACCGGCCAGATCAAGCTGCACGGCGCTGCCGGCTTTGCCGGGATGCGCAAGGCCGGCCGGCTGGTGTCCAAATGCCTCGATGAGCTCACCGACATCGTCAAGCCGGGCATCCCGACCTCGCGCATCGACGAATTCGTCCGCGACTTCGCCTTCAGCCATGGCGCCTATCCCGCCACGCTGATGTATCGCGGCTACCGCTATTCCACCTGCACCTCGATCAACCACGTCGTCTGCCATGGCATGCCCGGCGACCGCCCGATGAAGGAAGGCGACATCATCAATATAGATGTCACCTTCATCGTCGACGGCTGGTATGGCGACTCGAGCCGCATGTATGCGATCGGCGCCATCTCGCGCAAGGCAGAGCGGCTGATCGAGGTCACCTATGAATCGATGATGCGCGGTATCGCCGCGGTCCGCCCAGGTGCCACCACCGGCGACATCGGGCATGCGATCCAGAGCTTTGTCGAGCCGCAGGGCATGAGCGTGGTGCGCGATTTCTGCGGCCACGGTCTCGGCCGGCTGTTCCACGACGAGCCGAACATCATCCATGTCGGCCGGCCCGGCGAAGGCGTGTTGCTCAAGCCCGGCATGTTCTTCACGATCGAGCCGATGATCAATCTCGGCAAGCCGCATGTGAAGATCCTCTCGGACGGCTGGACCGCAGTAACCCGCGATCGCTCGCTCTCGGCGCAATTCGAGCACTCGGTTGGCGTGACCAATGACGGCGTCGAGATCTTCACGCTGTCCGAGCGCCATGGCGAGAAGCCGCTGGTCCAGGTCTGACCGGCCACACGGATTCGTCAAACCGCCGGTCTGATTGTTGCCATTCCGCGCTGCTGGAGTGTTGAAGCTCCATTGCCGAGGGAGGCACGCTTGAACGACGCAACACGCCGGAGATTTCTCGGCCTCGCCTCTGCTGGAGCAGCGAGCCTGCTGCCGTCGGCCCCCGGGCGCGCCGATGCGCCGGCTGCGGCCGAGCCGGGCGCCGGCGACGCCTGCATCCTGACCCCGCAATCGGAAGAAGGGCCCTATTATCTCGATCCCAAGCTGGTGCGCGCCGATATTACCGAAGGTCGGCCCGGGGTGCCGCTGTCGTTTAGGTTGCGCGTGATCGAGGCCGGCGCCTGCACGCCGATCGCCGGCGCGCGGGTCGACATCTGGCACTGTGACGCGCGCGGACTTTATTCGGCGTTTCGCGATCAGGGCGACGGCCACAATATCGATCAGACCGGCAAGACATTTCTGCGCGGCACCCAGCGCGCCGGTCAATCCGGCTGGGCTGCATTCAACACGATCTATCCCGGCTGGTATGCCGGCCGCGCCACCCATGTCCACTTCAAGGTGTTTCTTGAGGACAGGACGGTGTTGACCGGACAGACGTTCTTTCCAGAAGCATTGAACGAATTCATCTACAACAATGTCCCCGACTACACCGGACGGCCGAAACAGAGGCTGGTGATCAACGCCAATGACCGCGTGGCGACGGAGGCTGATCCAGACCACCGTGCCTACTGCGCAGTGAAAGAAGAGCGTGACCGCTATGTCGCGATGCTGACGCTCGCCGTCGACCGCAATGGCAAGCCAAACGCCGAGATCATGCCGAGCGGCCCGCCATCGCGCGCGCCGTGGATCAAGGATCGGCTGGCCGCCCTGGTGCCGGGATTGAAGCGCAGCCCATTCTGACATGCGATTCGGCCTCGGCGCGCCTGGACGTCGGCAGACGGACTCTTCTGTCAGTTCACATTGCGATGCCGCTCACGTGACAGAGTGACGCCTCGACTCGCCAGCCGGCGGCAATTGTGTAGCTGCCCCGCGCGTCGTTGGAGCCCACATTCTGCCCGTCGCCGGTTACAGAAGTAGCCATCCGACCCCCGATCGAAATTCTTCGGTAGCCCGAATTGCCGAGCTTCGTGGCACTCGGGCCACGTGCGTTCTGCGCCTCGGGCGCAGCACGTTGCACGGGATCATCCGCCTGGCAATCACGGAGCCGATCCATCGTGCCATACAATTTCCTGCTCATATCCTGGGGAACTTCAGGCAACCTGAATCCGCTGCTTACCGCCGGCCGTCAGCTCCGCCAGCACGGTCATGATGTAAGGGTCATGGCGGACCCCGCGATGGGCGACGAGGTCGTGGCCGCCGGTTTTGATTTCGTGACTTGGCGTCGAGGGCCCACCGGGCTTGCGGCCGATCCCACCGATTTCAGCGACATGGCGGATTGGCTTCGCCGCGCGCTGTTCAATCCCGCCGCCGCCTATGCCGCCGACGTCAGAGACGAACTCAGCAGATCTGCGACCGACGCCGTGCTCTGCCTCGACGTTCTGTTCGGTGCAGTAATCGGCGCCGAAGCAGCCGGCGTCCCGGTCGCGATGCTGTCGCCTCACATCAGCATTCGCCCCCTGGCTGGCGTGCCGACCGCCACCAGCGACCTTCAGGCGCCGAGAACGGCCGCACAGCGGGCCGAGGTCCAGGCGGCCAATGAGCAATTCGCGAACTTCATGAACGGCTTCCTGCCGGAGCTGAACGCAGCCTGCGCCAGGCTCGGCGTGCCCGGCGTGTCGCATGTGCTGGACATCTTCGACCGGCCCGCGCGGGTGTTGATGGGCGTGAGCGAGGTCTTCGATTTCAAAGCCGATTGGCTGCCGGACAATGTTCGCTATATCGGGCCGCTGCTCGACCAGCCGAGCTGGTCCGAGCCGTGGCAGACACCATGGCGATCTGAGCGACCGCGGGTGTTGGTGGCGTGCAGCACCGGCGCACAGGGTCAGGGCGAACTGGTTCAACGCGTCCTCGACGCGGTGAGCGCGCTCGACATTGAGGTTGTCGCCACCGCCGGCCCCAATCTGGCGGTCCACACGCTCAGCGCTCCGGACAATGTGCATCTGTTGCGCAGCGCTCCTCACAACGCCGTCATGCCCGAGGTCTCGGCTGTGATCACTCAAGGTGGACATGGCACCGTCAACCGCGCCCTGATCAATGGGCGGCCGCTGCTGGTGCTCCCGATGGGCCGCGACCAGGGCGGAAATGCCGCCCGTATCGAAGCCAATGGCGCCGGTCTTCGGCTGCCGCCGACCGCCTCGGCGGCGGAGATTGCCACCGCGGTCAGCCGCCTGATCGAGGAGCCGCACTTCCGCGCGGCCGCAACTCAGCTGGGCAATGCCATCAAGGCCGACGTCGATGACGGCCGACTGGTGCAGGAGATGATGGCAGTCGTGCAAGCGCAGGCGGGGCAGCGACCGGCAGCAGCCCGCACCAGACGCGGCGAGAGCCGTCGCGTCGCGTTCTAGCGAACGAAATTGGCTTGGCGGGATCGGCCGAGGGCGAGCGCGCCACCTGCCCGCCATGACCAACACTTCCCGGTTGCAAAAACCGGTGATCACGGCACATTTGGGCCATGGATGACAAAAGCACCCAGCCCAAGACGCCGCCGACTGCGCAGGAGCCGCCGCACTATCACGGCCACCGGCAGCGGCTGCGCGAGCGCTTCCATGCCGCTGGTCCCGACGCACTGAGCGACTATGAGCTGCTCGAGATGATCCTGTTCGCGGCGCAGCCGCGGCGCGACATGAAGCCGCTTGCAAAAGCGCTGTTGAAGAAGTTCGGCTCGTTCGCCGAGGTGATCCACGCACCCGAACTGCTGCTCCGCGAGGTCGACGGCGTCGGCGACGCCGTGGTCACCCAGCTCAAGCTGATCGCGGCCGCTGCAAGCCGGATCGCCAAGGGCGAGCTGAAGCAGCGTCACGCGCTGTCATCATGGCAGGACGTCATCACCTATTGCCGCGCCAGCATGGCCTTTGCGGAGAAGGAGCAGTTCCGGCTCCTGTTTCTCGACAAGCGCAACCAGCTGATCGCCGACGAGGTGCAGCAGACCGGCACGGTCGATCATACCCCTGTCTATCCACGTGAGGTCATCAAGCGCGCGCTCGAACTTTCCGCGACCGCAATCATCCTGGTGCACAACCATCCCAGCGGCGATCCGAGCCCGTCGCAGGCCGACATCCGTATGACCAAGGCGATCGTCGACATTGCCAAGCCGCTCGGGATCACCGTGCACGACCACATCATAGTCGGCAAAAACGGACACGCGAGTCTGAAAGGCTTGCAGCTGATCTAAGATTGCAACGAAGCGATCCGGTCGAGCTGTGCGAGGTCGTGGAAGACGAGCATGCCATCGCCCAGCGTAAGCAGGCCTCGATCGCGAAACGAGGTCAGCACCCGACTGACATGAACGGGCGTGAGCCCCACCGCATCCGCCACATGCTGCTGCCGCAGCGGAAATGGATATCGTCGGTCGACGGCCAGAGCCTGCTGACTCACCCGTCGCATCAGGCTGAGCAGCAGATGCGCGATGCGCCCCTCCGCGGCATGCTGCCCAAGGACGGTTACAAGCTCGTAGGCGGTGCGGACATCCTCTGTAAGCATTTGGAGCAGCGCCTGCGCCGCGATCTCATAAGAACGGCACTTTTCGCGCAGTGCTCCAGCCGAGAAGCTGCACAGCTGGATGTCTGTCAAGGCCTTCGCGGAGTAGCTCGGGTTGGACGCCTCCGCCTGCGAAAGCAAAGTTTCGCTGAAAACGACGTCGCCGGGGAACAGAAACTTGAGGATCTGTCTGCCACCGTTTGAGAGCTGGACGTGGCGGAATGCCCATCCGCTACAGAGCACGAGCAGTTCGTCTCCTGATTTGCTGCGGGGACGGATTTCGCGTCCAGCAGCGACTGTGAAGAAGATCTGACCAAGTGCGCTCAAGTCGCCTTGGTTACTACAAGTGGAAAAGAGAGCTCCGCAAAATCCAACGTCGTTACAAGGACAGCCGACGCATCTCGGCGACAGCATTGTATGTGATCGTGCGGTCACCACGCATACGGTTCCATGAGCGTGCCGCTTCGTATGATGATCGACACGCCATCAATCTAAGTCCAATCGATTTCGATAACAATTATCAACGCCACCCTGCGGAACGTTAAGAACGCTCCGTTACATATGACGCCAACAGTTTAAGTCAATTGCCAGAGATTCTTCGCGGCAAGGCATCCGCACTTCATGAACAACAGTAGCTCCGTGGCTTGATTGGCGCGAGAGGCCGGCGGGTTCAAAGCACGATCGTACCACGTGTCGACACAGTCAGGTCAGTCCGGCTGCAGTCTGGAGGACATTCTTGATGTTTGCCTTGAAGCCAAAGGGAGAGGCCGAAGCTCAGCTGTCGGCAATCGGTCGTTCGCAGGCCGTGATCGAGTTTGATTTGAGCGGTATGATCATAGCCGCCAACAAGAACTTCCTTGATGCATTCGGGTACCGCTTGGACGACGTAAAGGGCAAGCACCATTCCATGTTTGTGCCCGTCGACGACCGCGATACGCCCGAGTATCACGCGCTCTGGGCGTCCTTGAATCGGGGTGAGTTTCGCGCTGGCGAGTTCCGCCGACTCGGCAAAGACGGCAGAGAAGTCTGGATCGAGGCCTCTTACAATCCAGTGCTGGACAGCAGCGGCAAGCCATTCAAGGTGGTCAAGCTCGCCACGGACATAAGCGCGAAGAAGCTGCAGAATCTAAAGGACACGGGAAAGATCGCCGCGATCGACCGTTCGCAAGCGGTGATCGAATTCAACATGGATGGCACGATCGTCACGGCGAACGACAATTTCCTGAACACGATGGGCTACGCCTTGCACGAAATTGTAGGCAAGCATCACGTCATGTTCGTCGACCCCTCCGAACGCAGCAGCGCCGCGTACCGGGAATTCTGGGCCGCGTTGAATCGCGGGGAATATCAGACTGCCGAGTACAAGCGGATCGGCAAGGGCGGCAAGGAGGTCTGGATTCTCGCCTCCTACAATCCGGTCCTGGACGAGAAGGGCAAGCCGTTCGCCGTGGTGAAGTTCGCCACCGACGTCACCGCGCAAAAGCTCAAGAACGCCGATCTCGCGGGCCAGATCGATGCCATCGGCAAGTCGCAGGCCGTGATCGAGTTCAACATGGACGGCACGATCATCACGGCGAACGCGAACTTCCTGAACACGCTGGGCTACACCCTGAATGAAATTCAGGGCAAGCATCACAGCATGTTTGTCGAACCGGCGGAGCGCGACGGCTCGGCCTATCGCGAGTTCTGGGCCCGGCTCAATCGCGGGGAATATCAGGCGGCCGAATACAAACGGATCGGAAAGGGCGGCAAGGAGGTCTACATCCAGGCCTCCTACAATCCTATTCTCGATCTGAACGGCAAGCCGTTCAAGGTCGTGAAATATGCCACCGATGTCACCAGGCAGGTTCTGGTCCGGATGGGCAACGAACGCGTCCGCAGCATGATGGATTCAGTTGCGGCCGGCGCCGAGGAGCTCAACACGTCCGTGCGGGAAATCTCCGAAGCCATGACCAAGTCACGGGAGACGGCCTCCGGGGCGGTCGAACGTGTCGCCTCGGCAGATGCGCGGGCGCAACGGCTTTCCGAAGCCGCGAAGGCGATGAGCGGCATCGTCGACCTCATCAACAACATCACCGGCCAGATCAACCTGCTTGCGCTCAACGCCACGATCGAGTCGGCCCGTGCGGGCGAGGCCGGACGGGGCTTTGCGGTGGTTGCCTCGGAGGTCAAGAGCCTTGCCAACCAGGCCAAGCAGGCCACCGACAAGATCGGCCAGGAGATCGGAAGCCTCAACGTCATATCAGGCGACGTGGTCACCGCTCTCGGTGAGATCAAGCAGGCCATCGATCATGTGAGCGAGTACGTCACCTCGACCGCCGCTGCGGTGGAAGAACAGAGCACGGTCACCAGCGAGATGTCCACCAGCATGCAGCGCGCTGCGGCGGAGGCTGCCAAGATCGCAGCCGGTTGACGATCCGTCGCAGGCCGCATTGCACGGGCCGTCATCGCGATCAATTCGCAATTGCAGAACGGCTCCAATCCGCGCGCCGGTCCGACAGGTCAGTTGTCTGCGGCGCGCATCGCCTCTATACAATTTGAAGATGTATTTATGAATTTTGTCCGGCGGCGACGCGCCCCGTGGATTGACGTGCGCGCCCCGAAGACGAGGTATTTGCCATGCGCCGCAGCGCTTCATTTGACGCTTTGGCTTTCTCGGCTCTGATCTTGTCCAGCTTGTCGCTATTTGCGGGGCCGCTGCTCGCCAGTGAGCTACCTGCACCGCCCATCCTTGCGGCCAAGAAGGGGCCGCTCGAGATCCTGCTGGTTGCGCGCGAGCAGCAGCTGAAGGAGTTGCCGGGTTCTCCGGTCGGCTGGGTCTACGAAGCGTGCCTGCAAAGCGACGCCGGGAAAAATGCGCGGCGCTGCCCCGGTCCGAACGTCACCAACGACAATCGAACGACCTGTCCCGCCGCAGCGGATCCCGCTGTGAGCCCGTATGGCGGGGTGCGGCTCCAGCTTGCACGAACACAGCGGCTGAAGGTCCGCCTTGTCAACTGCTTGCCAGCGGTCATGAAAGACGTCCCCTCGCCCGGTGATTTCAAGCATGTCGGCGAGAATGGCGAGACCTTGCTGAAGTACAATCCAACCAACCTGCACACCCATGGATTGATCGTCGAGCCACGTCGGGCTGATGATCCGGGTGACAGCTACGGCGATTATGTCTTCGTGCTTGGAATCAATCCGGCCAATCATCCGCCAAGCGAACTCGCCCACAGGGCGGCCGCACCAGACGCGTCAATGCATCATGGCGGCGACCATGCCAGCCAATTCGACATCACCCCGGACGGCGTAATCAATTACGACATCGACCTCGTCAACCATCCCGAGGGCTTGTTCTGGTTTCATCCGCATGCCCACGGACTGGCGCTCAACCAGATCACAGCCGGCCTGGCCGGCATCATCACGGTCGGCGATATCTCGCAATATCGCTGCGGCGCCAAGCCCTGCGACGCGCACAAGGTGAAGGTTCGCCATCTGGTGTTCAAGGATACCCAGCTCCGCGCCGACGGCACGTTGAAGCTGCAGGAAGACACGCAGTTCTGTGGCAGCCTCGATCCGCAGTCCACCGCGGTGCTCGGCAAGGGCCTCTGCAGTGGCGCCCAGCAGCCGACCGATTATAGCGGCGGCAAATGGTTCTTCACGATCAACGGTGCCATCGATCCCACGCTGTCGGTCGACCCGTCCGGCGAGATCTGGCGGATCGCAAATACATCGGGGAGCGCAACCTATCTCCTTGGATTGCAGGACGATGCCAGCAGTCGCGACCTTCAGTTTCAGATCCTGTCGATCGACGGCGTCAGCACCGATATCAGCCCGCAGATGCCGGCCGCACGGCTGCAGTCGCTGTTTGCCGGCAAGCTGAGGATCGCCGAATGCAGCACGTCGGCTGAAACGCCGACGGTCGGCACGCAGAGCAAGCCGGTGTGTGCCGATCGGATCCGAATGATGCCGAGCTCGCGCGTCGATGTGTGGGTCTCACGCAAGAGCACGGGTATCGGCACCGGGACAGCGAGCGCGGCCTTGCGGACATTCAACTTCAATACCGGCGACAAGGGCGACACCTGGCCCGGTGTCGAGCTCGCCCATGTTGATTTTGCGCCGGCCATGGCCGGCAAAAGCCCCCCGCCCTATCTCGGGATCGAGGGAAAGGCAAAGACGATGTTTGCCCCCGCAGGCGCGCTGGGACAGACCGCGAAGACCCGCGTCAGCGGGATCGAGGAGCCGATGCCGATTTCACATCTGGCTGAGCCACCCGGCAGCACGCCAGAGAAGGCGGCGTTCGCAGCACGCCTGGCCGAACTCAGCATGCCCCGAAAATATGGACCATGTTCGGCCCTTGCAGCCGATCGGGTGCGGCAAGTCGTGTTCGGGCTCCCGAACGAAGATCCGAACAGCGCGTCCTTTGGATTGGGCTATCGCGAGGCCGCGAAAGATCAGCCGTTGGCGCCGCCGGACGACGACCTCAAGATCAAGGTGTTCGATCACGCCGCGCCTCCGACGGTGTGCCTGCCGCTGGGGGACCACGGCAAGGGCGTGACCGAGCGTTGGGAGCTCATCAATATCGCCGGCGAGGATCATAATTTCCACGTCCACCAGAGCCGCTTCGCCGTGATCGCAACGCAGCCGCCCGGCCAGACTGATCAGCCCGCAAGCACTGGCGCGTCCCCGTCTGCCGGGCCGGCAGTCCTGCACGACAATGTCCCGCTGCCGAGCGGCGCCGGCTGCGACGGCACCGTCAAGGCCTGGAAGGAGAGCAGCTGCCGGCCGAGCCGCGTGATCGTCGAGATCACCTTCAAAGAGGCTGGCGACTTCGTCTTCCACTGCCACATTCTCGAGCATGAGGATGGGGGCATGATGGCCAAGATCAGCGTCGTGCCGCCATCGCACTGAAGCGCACGGCCGAAGACGGAGTCAGCGCGAGCGATTTGAACCAGGCGCGCTCCTGCCGCAACCTAGCTTCCGTGGCGCGAATCGCGCACGGAGATCTCGGATGCAAGTTAAGTTGATCGGCCTGGCCGTGATCCTGAACCTGGGTGCGGCACTCGCAGCAGTCTCGGCTTCGGCCGAGACCGCGAACCCGAACGACTGTCTTGGCGTCGACTGGGATGACAAGCGTCCGCTCACGGTGGCAAAGGTCATCGCGCAGCCGCGGGTCAACCTCATCAAGTCTCCTTATGACGACGACTTCAAGGCGACGACCTGCCCTGCCGCCACGGAGGCGTGCCGGAGGACGGCCTATCTCGTCACCAATGATCCCGTGCTGGTTGGCAAGACCTCCGGCGATTTCACCTGCGTCATCTATCAATCGCCAACAGCGAAAAAGCAGATCTGGGCCAGAGGCTGGCTGCCAAGCGCGGCGCTGGGCAGGGTCGAGCCGATAACAGCGCCGGCGCCGTCGGAGTGGCTCGGCAGCTGGGAGCACCCTGGCGGCGGCATGACGATCGCCAAGGGCGAGGGCGGCAAGTTGAAGATCGACGGCGAGCAGGTCGTGCCGGCCGGACGAGACTTCCACAACGGCGCCATCGAAGCGATCGCCACGCCGAAAGACGGCACCATTGCGTTCGTAAACGACGGCAGCACACCGTTCGAGCGCCCCAACGAAGGGGACGAATGCCGCGTCCGCATGCAGCGGATCGGCCCCTGGCTACTGGTCGAGGACAATAACGATTGCGGCGGCTCCGGCGTCACCTTCACCGGCCTCTATCACCGCAAATAGCCGCCAGCCAGCACCTGAGAGCGGAGCGCTCCATCCGCTACAGGTGTAACCATCTCAGCCGCTCTCGTCATCACGTCGAAACTTCGCGTGCTCATCACCTTGAGCTTCGCAAGCGCCGTCGCGGCGCAGGCGCGACTTGAGGAGGACGAGATGGTTGCAGCACAGTCCATGACGGCGCGCAGGCTTGATGCGCGCGGATCGACCGAAACCACTTCCCACGACGCGGCGCAGCTGCTCGCAGCCATCCGCGATCTCGCACCAAGCTTCGCCGCACGCTCCGATGAAATCGAATCCGCACGTCGGGTTCCTGGCGACATCATCGACAGCCTCAGACGAATTGGCCTGTTCAAATCGCTGGTCCCGCGCAGCCATGGCGGCCTGGAGCTGAGCGTTCCCGACGTCGTCACTGCGATCGAGCTCCTGTCGGCGGCGGACAGTTCGGTCGGGTGGGTCGCCATGATCGCCACAGGCTCGCAGCTGTTCTGCACGCGCCTTGCGCCGGAGATCTACGGCCGTGTCTTTGCGGACGGCGCCGATCCGATGGTGGTTGGCGTCGGAACGCCGGCGGGCCGCGCGGAAATGACGGACGGCGGGTTCCGCGTCAGTGGCCGCTGGCCCTTTTCCAGCGGCTGTCAGAATGCACAATGGATCGTGGGTCACTGCGTGATCACCCGAGATGGCGAACCGGTCATGACCGATCATGGTCCGCTGACCCGATTCGTGATCCTGCCTGCAGAGCGCTGGCGGATCGAAGAGACGTGGCAGGCCTCGGGCTTGACCGGCACGGGCAGCCATCATGTCGTGCTCGAACATGCCCTGGTACCAGATGAAATGGTCTTTGATGCGCTGACCGGGCCGTCGAATGTGGCCGGACCGTTCGAATCTGCGCTGGCACCTTTCGTTTCCAGTCTGCATGGCGCGGTCGCTGTCGGCATCGCGACCGCCGCTATCGAGGATCTTGCCGCGCTTGCCAAACAGGGCCGGCGCCAGCTGTTCGCAAACGCCGACCTGAAAGATGCGCCCGTGTTCCAGCACGCTTTCGGCAGGCTCGGAGCATCACTGCGTGCGGCGCGGGCGTTGCTGCGGGTCCAGGTCGTCGATCAATGGGTCCGCGCGCTGGCGGGACAATTGGACGCCGAGGCCGACTTCGCGGAGGGCCTTCAGGGCAGTGCCTGGATCCACGCCACCTGCAGCGACGTCGTCAGCGGCTGTTACACGCTGGGCGGTGCGAGCGTCATTTTCAGCAGCTCACCCCTGCAGCGCCGTCTGCGCGACATCCACGCCGCGCGTCAGCACGTCTTCGCCCAGGAGCGATTCTATACGCAGGCCGGCGCGATTGCGCTCGGCTTCCCGCCGGTCAATCCGTTCTTCGGTCACTGATCTTGGGGTCACTGATTTTGGGTCACTGACCGCAGCAGGCGGAGCATGCGTTCGCGGGCTCCGCCTGACACGCCTCACTCTGAGCCGCGAAAAATCAGACGCGCGAGGAGACTCGATCAGTAGCAGTAGCGCGGATGGACGCGGACCCAGGCGCCGTCACCGCGCTGCAGGTAGCAGCCATTGTGATAGTAGTAATAGCCGGCGCGACGGCGCTCGCCTTCCGCTGCAATCGCAGCTCCAGTGCCGGCGCCAAGCACGGCGCCGATGGCAGCGCCGCGGCCGCCGCCAAGAGCGCCACCGATGATCGCGCCGCCGGCGCCACCGAGAAT
The DNA here is from genome assembly GCF_000239815.1 of Bradyrhizobium sp. STM 3843. Classification (GTDB taxonomy): domain Bacteria; phylum Pseudomonadota; class Alphaproteobacteria; order Rhizobiales; family Xanthobacteraceae; genus Bradyrhizobium. The sequence continues at coordinate 24,340 of NZ_CAFK01000096.1, forward strand.
GGCGCCTCCCAGCGCATCCTGTGCCGCAGCCTCATGAAGCGGCGCGGCGAGTGCGAGCCCCAGCACAGCCAAAGTCCCGAAGCGACTTGCGATTGATCGGATCATGTTACCCCTCCATTTTCATTCGGCTTGCGGCTTGCTACACTGCCCATGGCCGCGGTTCTTTGGCGCAGATCAAGGCAGGTTCAAGGCACCCGCCGCAAGCCGCGGCTCGATCATCATTGCCGCAGCATCATCAGCGGATTGGCACTGTCGGGAACCAGGCGCCACTGCGCATTGTCGTCGGCCTCGAAGCGCCAGGCCTCGCCGCGATCCGACATCAGGATCATCTGGCCATGCTCGAGTCGCCATTGCGTCGGCGCAAAAGCCGTGACGCTGGCATCGCATTTCGGCTTGAGAAACACCTGGAAATTATCGTTGCCGGCGTCGTTGTTGGTGAGGGTGAGGCCGCAGATCGTGTCGCCGTTGCCGCGGACCATCGCCCAGTCACCGATCATCTGATCCATCGACTTTGCCAGCGAACGGGCCGCAGCGAGATTCTGCAGGATGTAGACACCCTCGCCCTGCCGCAGGCCTTCGAAAATACCGGTCTCGACCTCGGTGAAGTCGATCACGGCTTCACCGGTCGCATCCTGCAGCCGCACGATGTCGAGCCCCTTTACGTTCCAGCCCACGATATCCTTGGTGAAGGGCAGCGCCGCGGCGCAATTCGGCTCGAGTTCGAGCTTCAACCCGCGCGGAGAGGAATCAGGCTTCATTGTCACGACGCAGGTCTTGCTGCGATCGGTGGTCGCAAGCTCCCATTGTCCCACCATCGCCTTCTTCAGGCTGGCGGCATCCTGCGCCGCCACGGGCGCGGCCGCCGCGCAGCCGACCAGCAGCGCGACCGACAACAGGAGATGACGAATCATCAGCGACCTTTCACGGGCGTTTCCGCAACGGGCGTCAGCGGCGGCTTGCCGGCAAACCAGGCCGTCAGATTGTCGACCACGAGCTGATCCATCGCGTTGCGGGTTACGATGGCGGCCGAGCCGATGTGTGGCAGCAGCACGACATTTTGCATGCTCTTCAGTTCGTCCGGAACGTTCGGCTCCTTCTCGAACACATCGAGGCCTGCAGCCAGGATGCCGCCGGACTTCAAGGCCGCGATCAGCGCCTGCTCGTCGATCACAGAGCCTCGTGCGACGTTGACGACGACGCCACGCGGACCCAGCGCCTGCAGCACCTCGGCATTGATCATCTTGTTGGTGCCGGCGCCGCCGGGCACGATGACCACCAGCGTGTCCACGGCCTTCGCCATTTCGATCAGATCCGGATAGTGCTGATAGGCGACGCCGGTCGCCGGCCTGCGCGAGTGATAGACCACCGGCACCTTGGACGCGTCGAGCCGGCGCGCGATCGCCTGACCGATGCGGCCCATGCCGATCATGCCTACGGTGCGATCGCGCAGCGAGCCGACGGACAGCGGATAGGGCTGCGTCTGCCACTGGCCGGACCGGACGTAGCGATCGGCCTTGATGAATTCGCGCAAGGTGGCGATGAGCAGGCCAAGCGCGACGTCGGCGACCTCCTCGCTCAACACGTCGGGGGTGTTGGTGACGATAATCCCGTTCTGGCCGGCATGCGCCGCGGCGATGTTGTCGTAGCCGACGCCGAAGCTGGCGATGATCTCGAGCTTCGGAAAGCGCGCCATGACCGCAGCATCGGCCGCGACCGTATGGAAGGTCATGGCGATGCCGCGGATCGATTCCATGACGCTGGCCGGCAGCCGTTCGAGATCGCCGCGCGTCTCGGCGAAGTGCAGATTGAAATTGTCCGGGAAGCCCTTTTCGAGGATCGGCCGCAGCGGCCCGTAGATCAGCAAATCGATCTTGTCAGACGAAACAGCCGCCATCAGGTGTCCTTTCCAAGCGCGCTTTCATGCCAGCGCCGCAACACGAGGTACGAAAATAACGCCAGCACGGCGTAGATGACAATCCCGGCCACCGACAACAGCAACAGCGCGGCGAACATGCGGGGTATGTTGAGACGGTAGCCGGATTCCGCAATGCGATAAGCCAGTCCCGAGCCGGCGCCAGCGCTGCCCGCCGCGATCTCCGCGACTACGGCACCGATCAGCGACAGCCCGCCGGCAATGCGCAGACCACCGAGGATATAGGGCAGCGCCGCGGGCAGCTTCAGGTAACGCAAGGTCTGCAGCTTCGAGGCACGATAGAGCTGGAACAGGCCGAGCAGATTGCGATCGACCGAGTTCAGGCCCAGCGCCGTGTTCGACAACACCGGAAAGAAGCCGACGATCCAGGCGCAGACGACCACTGCCGTCTGCTGCGGCAGATAGATCAAAAGCAAGGGCGCGATCGCAATGACGGGTGTGACCTGCAGCACGATGGCATAGGGGAACAAGGCGTATTCCAGCCATTTCGACTGGTTGAACACCAGCGCCAGCGCGATGCCGCCGAGCGCCGCGGCGACAAAGCCTTCCGCGGTCGTGATCAGCGTGGTGAGCAGCGATTGCGACAGCACGTCCCAATCAGAAAACAGCGTCTGCAGCACCAGCACCGGGCCCGGCAGCACGTAAGGCGGGATGGCGTTGAGCTGCACCACCAGTTCCCAGACGCCAAGGCCGGCTGCCAGCACCAGCACCGGCAGCACAAGGCTGAGCGCCGGCCGCGTTCCCGGTCGCGCAGGGACGGAGATTTTCTGCTGACCCGACGCGCTCACAGGGCCGACGCTCCCGCATAGGCGGGCGCCAGCGCATCCGACACGCGGCGGCAATAATCCGCATAGGCGATCGAGGTCCTGAACGCTTCGCCGCGCGGCTCTTCGGTCTCGACGCGGATCTCCGCGCTCAAGCGGCCCGGCCGCGCCGTCATCACCAGCACGCGCTGGGAGAGATAGACGGACTCGAACACCGAATGAGTGACGAAGATGACGGTCATGCGCAAGCTGCGCCACAGCTCCAACAGATCGTTGTTGAGGCGGAAGCGGGTGATCTCATCGAGCGCCGCGAACGGCTCGTCCATCAGGAGGATGTCCGGGCTCGTCACCAACGCGCGCGCCAGCGATACCCGCATCTTCATGCCGCCGGACAGTTCACGCGGAAACCGCTCGGCAAAATCGGACAGGCCGACCTGCGCCAGCGCCGCATCGATCTTGGTTTGCGCCTCGGCCGCAGGCCTGTGCGCCAGCTTCAGCGGCAATCCGACATTCTCACGCACGCTGGTCCAGGGCATCAGGGTCGGCTCCTGGAACACGAAGCCGATGCGGTGATCCGGGCGCGACACGCCTGCGCTCTGCGCCACCGCAATACTGCCGCTGGTCGGCGCCGCGAGCCCAGCGATCAATCGCAGCACTGTCGACTTGCCGCAGCCTGAGGGCCCAAGCAGCGAAATGAACTCGCCCCGCGCGACATCAAGGTCGAGCGGTCCCACCGCCATCACGCCGCTGTCATAGATCTTGGTGACGCCATCGAGCGTCACGGCCGCATCGGGCGCAGCACTGGGCAGATCGGAGAAAACGGAATCGACCATGTCTGGTTCGGCTTCTTGCGCCGGTCAGTTCTTCGGCCGCAGATCAAGTCCGACGCCCTTGTTCACAAAGCGCAGCGTATAGGACTTGCGATAATCGATACTGGGCTTGACCACGCCGGCCCGCACCATCTTGTCAAAGAAGCTGGTGACGCGCTCGTCGCTCATCGCGCCGATTCCATCGCGCAAGGAATCTCCGGAATCGACGATCCCATATTCCTTCATCTTGGCCACCGAATAGGCCAGGAGATCGTCGGTCATCTCGGGGTTGAGCTTCTTGATCATCGCATTCCCGGCGGAATTGTCGCCGTAGATATAATGATACCAGCCGACAATCGAGGCATCGACGAAGCGCTGCACCAGATCAGGCTTCTTCTCGATCAGGTCGCGCCGGGTCTCGATCAGGGTCGAATAGGTGTTGAATCCGTAGTCGGCGAGCAGGATCACGCCGGGCTTGAAGCCGGCGGCGCGCTCGACCGCGAACGGCTCGGACGTCACATAGCCCTGCATCGCGCTCTGCGGCGTGGCGATGAAGGGCTGGGAGTTGAACGTGTAGGGACGGACATTCTTTTCGGAGAAGCCGTATTCGCTCTTGAGCCATTGATAATAGCTCGAGATCCCCTCCTTGGAGACGAACAGGGTCAGCGGCTTCAGGTCTTCGAGCTTGGCGACCTTCTGCTCCGGGTGGGTCAGGAACACCTGCGGATCCTTCTGGAACATCGCCGCGACCGACACCACGGGCACGTTGTTGGCGACCGCATCGAACGACATCAGCGTGTTCGCGGCCATGAAGAAATCGAGCTTGCCCGCGATCAAAAGCATGCGATTGTTATCGTTAGGCCCACCCGGCACGATGGTGACGTCGAGCCCATATTGCTTGTAGGTGCCGTCGGCGAGCGCCTGGAAGAAGCCGCCATGCTCGGCTTCGGCCACCCAATTGGTGCCGAACGACACCTTGTCGAGCGTCTGGGCGCTCGCAGGCGCAAACGCGACGGTCACGGCAAGCCAAGCCGCCGTTAACATTCGCAACAGAAGCGCCTGCGTCATGATTGGACTCCCGCTCATTCTGGCCCATGATGGTTGGAGAGATTACTAGCCCGACCTCCGGCCGAAAGAAACCACGCTTGCGATGACCATCCCGCCCTGCGACTGGACCTCCATTTGCTGGCCCGAGCTCAGAACGTCCGATGCAGGCGGCTGGATCGCCGTGCTGCCGCTGGCGGCCACCGAGCAGCATGGGCCGCATCTGCCTCTCGGCACCGATGTGCTGATTGCGGAGGCCTATCTCGCTGCGGTCCGCGCGCTCCAGCCCGACCATCTGCCGGTGACGTTTCTACCGGTGCAGCCGATCGGGATTTCGACCGAGCATGTCGATTTCCCGGGTACGTTGACCTTGCCGACTGAGGTCGCGCTGAAAAGCTGGTTCGCCATCGGCGAAAGCGTGGCGCGGGCCGGCGTCAGGAAGCTCGTGATCGTCACCAGCCATGGTGGCAATAGCGCCGCGATGACCCTGGTGGCGCAGGATCTCCGTGCCACCTTCGGCATGCTTGTTGTCACCACGTCGTGGTCGCGCTTCGGCACGCCGGACGGCCTGTTCGCCGAGGACGAATTGCGCCACGGCATTCATGGCGGTGCGGTCGAAACCTCGATCATGCTGGCGCGCCACCCGGATCTCGTGCGCATGGACGCGGCAGCCGATTTTGCATCCGCAGGCGCCGAGATGGGATCCCGCTATCGCTGGCTGTCGACGCAACGGCCGGCGCCGCTGGCGTGGCAGACACAGGATCTCAATGCGAGCGGTGCCGTAGGCGACGCGACGCAAGCAAGCGCTGAGAAGGGTGAGCGGCTGATCGCCCACGGCGCACATGCGTTCTGCGAGCTGCTCGAGGACGTCGATAAATTCGACGTGAAGACGCTCGGCAATGGCCCTGGCGCGCGTCGCTGAATCGATCATAACGCTCTGCGCGTTAACGCTATTTTAGTAGCGAGCAGCACGCCGAAACATCGATTCGAACCGCTTTTGAAAAGGCCCCGTCCAACTTGGCAAGCGACCACGACAGGCCGCCGCAATCCAAGAGAGGAGCCTTCATGTCTATCAAGACCAAACTTGCCGCCATTGCCCTTGCCGCGCTTGCCGTGACCGGAAGCGTCGCCGCGACCGCCACGCCCGCCGAAGCCCATGGCTTCCATCATCACTGGGGCTGGGGCGTCGGGGCCGGCCTGATTGGCGCGGCTGTCGTCGGCAGCGCGATCGCCGCCGAAGACGGCTACTACTACACCGGCTACCGCCACTGCCGCTGGGTGCCGCAGTATGATGCGTTCGGCCGCTACATCGGCCGGGTCCGCGCCTGCGCCTACTGAGCCGCATCCGCTCCGCTGACGCACGCGCTGGCAAACCGATTCAGGCGTTCGATGCGCGCTGCCCCTCATCCGCGCAAGCGCGTATCGTACCAACCCGCCCGGTCCCATCCCAACCGGGCGGGTTAAGTTTATGCGGCTATGGCATGAGCGCCATGTTGCACGGACGTCACAGAACCGTGCCAACCACGCACCTGCGGCGTTCTGCGCGTTGAACTTGCGAATTATTCGCAATAACAATTTCAAGCGCGCGTGGCGTGGTGCTGGGATCGGATGTGCATATCCGGCGGAGAAACGAGCGGGGCTCGTTTTCCTGGTGACAGGGTACGGGCAAATCAGCTGTGACTGAAATCGCTATTTTCATGCCCGCCCTGATGCATCGCTTGGACCAGTCCGCTCAATGATCCGTCGGCCCACAAGGGACTTCACCATGGCTTGTGCCGCGCTCGGCACAATCATGCTGGCGGATTCGGCGCTTGCCGCCGATCTGCCGCTGAAGGCCAGAGCAGCGGCGCTCAAGACCGCCTATGACTGGACCGGCTTCTATGTTGGCGGTCATTTCGGCTATGGCGGCGGCACCCTGGGGGCGGCCACCAATCCGATTCCCTTGCAGGGCGCGCTGCTTCCGCACAGCACGACCGGCCTGATCGGCGGCTATCAGGTCGGCTACAATCATGAGCTGGCCAATCGGATTGTCCTTGGTGTCGAAGCGGACGCGACATTCCCGAGCCCGGTCGACCAGACCGCGGTTGCGCGGTTCGCGCCTACCCCGTTCAACACGACCATCGACTACGTCGGCACGCTGCGCGGCCGCCTCGGCTACGCTTTCGACCGCTGGATGCCTTATGTGACCGGCGGCTTCGCCTGGGGCCACCCGCATGTCGAAATCAATGACGGCAGTGGCGCGGTCGTCTCCCACTATCAAGCCGGCTGGACGGCAGGTGTCGGCCTCGAATTCGCGGTGAGCGGCAATTGGACCGCCAAGCTCGAATATGACTATGTCGACCTGGCGCGCCGCAGCTATGATCTCTCGGGCTTTGGCCTGGCGCCGGTCACGGTCGACCCGCAGCTGCACCTCGTCAAGCTCGGCCTGAACTATCAATTCGGTGACAGCCTCTGGTCGCCGAAGGCTTCCACGACCCCCAAGCTGCCAGAGTCCGACAACTGGAGCGTCCACGCACAGACGACCTTCCTGCCGCAGGGTTATCCCAGCTTCTCATCGCCCTATAGCGGCGCGAACAGCCTGCCCGGCCGCAGCCAGGTGCAGGCGACCTGGACCACGACCGCGTTCGTCGGCGCGCGGCTCTGGGACGGCGGCGAGTTCTATTTGAACCCGGAGCTCGCGCAGGGTTTCGGCCTCAACGGAACGCTCGGCATTGCCGGCTTCCCCAATGGCGAGGCGCAGAAGGCCGGAGCGGCCTATCCGCGCATCCGCGCGCAGCGCTATTACTTCAAGCAGACTTTCGGCCTCGGCGGCGAGCAGGAGGAGGTCGCCGACGGTCCCAATCAGCTGCCCGGCAAACGCGACATCGACCGCGTGACCGTGATCGTCGGCCGCTTTGCCGTCGGTGATTTCTTCGACAACAACGCCTATGCTCACGATCCACGCGCCGATTTCATGAACTGGGCGCTGTGGGAATCCGCCGCCTATGACTTCCCGGCCGATCTGCCGGGCTATACCCGCGGCGCCGTGGTCGAGCTCAACCGCAAGGACTGGGCGATCCGCGGGGCCGTGCTGCAGGTCCCGACACAGCCGAACAGCGACAAGCTCAGCCTCAAGGGCGGTGGCGCCGTCGTGGAGTTCGAGGAGCGCCACAACATCTTCAGTCAGCCCGGCAAGCTGCGCATCGGTGCGTTCGGCAATCAGGGCATCACCGGCAACTATCGCCAGGCCCTGGCGATCGAGGCGGCCGACCCGACGCTCGACATCAACAACGTCATGGCGAGCATCCGTCACGTCAATCCGAAATACGGCTTCTACGCCAATCTCGAGCAGCAGGTCGTTCCGGATGTCGGCGTGTTCGCGCGGCTGAGTTGGAACGACGGCCAGAACGAGATCCTGTCATTCACCGATATCGATCGCAGCGCCTCCGGCGGCGTCTCGATCAAGGGCAGCTTCTGGGGCCGCGCGAACGATACGGTCGGCATCGGCGGCGCGGTCAACGGGCTGTCATCGGCGCATCGCGACTTCCTCGCCGCCGGCGGCACCGGACTGCTGATCGGTGATGGCCGGCTCAATTATCGGCCTGAGCAGATTTTCGAGGCCTATTACGCCTACCAAGTCACCAAGAACTTCACCGCCACGGCCGACTACCAGTTCATCGCCAACCCCGCCTACAACGCCGATCGCGGGCCGGTGTCGATCTTCTCCGCCCGCCTGCACGCGGAATTCTGATCCGATCGCGACTTGGCCGCGGATGAGCCAGCCCGCGGAGTCTTCGTTCCCGGGCATTTGGGAGCGAAGCGGCGTCCGCGATCTTATATAAGGGAGCTCGTATCCATTCCTGCCCTCCGGCGCAACACAGGCTCATATGCTCTCGGTTGAACTTGCAATCGTCTTCGTCCTGATCGTTGTAAACGGCCTGCTGTCGATGTCGGAGCTGGCGATCGTCTCATCGCGACCGGCGCGGCTGGCCCTGCTGGCGGAAAAAGGCGTCGGAGGTGCGCGCAGCGCGCTCGCGCTGGCCTCCGACCCCGGCAAGTTCCTGTCCACTGTCCAGATCGGCATCACGCTGGTCGGCGTGCTCTCGGGCGCTTTTTCAGGCGCCACGCTCGGCCAGCGCCTGGCGCAATGGCTGCTGGATCTTGGCCTCTCGCCTTCGATTGCCGACTTCGCCGGGGTCGGCCTCGTCGTGACCGCAATCACCTATGCGACGTTGATCGTCGGCGAACTGGTGCCGAAGCAGCTCGCGCTGCGCGATCCCGAAGCCGTTGCCGTCAAGGTCGCGCCTTCGATGCAACTGCTCGCGAAGGTCTCGCTGCCACTGGTCGTGCTGCTCGATGTCTCCGGCAAACTGATCCTCCGCCTGCTCGGCCGGGGCGGCGACGCCGAAGGCAAAGTCTCGGAAGAAGAGATCCATCACCTGGTGCGGGAGGCGGAAACTGCTGGTGTACTCGAGCCCGGCGAGAAGGAGATGATCGCCGGCGTGATGCGGCTCGGCGACCGCCCCGTGGGCGCGATCATGACGCCGCGCCCCGAAGTCGATGTCATCGATCTCAACGACGATCCCAAGGCGATCCGCGAACTACTGGCGAAAAGCCCGCATTCGCGGCTGCCGGTCTCCGACGGCGAACGCGATCGCCCGATCGGCGTGCTGCAGGCCAAGGATCTGCTCGCCGCCTATCTGCGCGACGAAACACTGGATCTCCGCAGCCTAGTGCGCGAGGTGCCGATCATTCCTTCCAGCGTCGACGCCCGTGACGTGATCGCGATCCTGAAAGGCTCGCCGGTGCATATGGGGCTGGTGCATGACGAATACGGCGCGTTCGAAGGTGTCGTGAGCGCGGCCGACATTCTCGAATCGATCGTCGGCGCGTTCACCTCTGAAGCGGGACCACCGGAACCCGCTTATGTCCGCCGCGCCGACGACTCCTACCTGATCTCGGGCTGGATGCCGCTCGACGAATTCGCCGACCTGCTGTCGATCGAGATCCCGCCGCATCGCTTCTATCACACGGTGGCCGGCCTCGTGCTGCAGCATTTCGGCAGCGTTCCAGAAGTTGGACAGAGCTTCGATCTCAACGGCTGGCGCTTCGAGATCGTCGACCTCGACGGCCGCCGCATCGACAAGATCCTGGCGATGCGGCTGGCGCAGGACGAGGACGCCGGACCGGCGGGCTGAGGCGCGCGCCGCGCCTACTCCGCCGGCTCGACCTTCAGCACGCCGCGCCGGATCTGATCCTCCTCGATCGATTCGAACAGCGCCTTGAAATTGCCCTCGCCGAAGCCGTCGTCGCCTTTGCGCTGGATGAACTCGAAGAAGATCGGCCCGATCGCGTTTGCCGAGAAGATCTGCAGGAGCACCTTGGTGTGGCCGCCGTCCACCACGCCTTCGCCGTCGATCAGGATGCCATTCTTCTGCAGGCGCGCGAGATCCTCGCCATGCTTCGGCAGGCGCGCGTCGATCTTCTCGAAATAAGTATCGGGCGGTGACGGCATGAACGGCAAACCGGCCGCGCGCAGATCTTCGACCGTGGCATAGATATCACGCGCACCACAGGCGATGTGCTGGATGCCCTCGCCGCGGTAGAGCTTTAGATATTCCTCGATCTGCCCGGAATCGCCGGCGTCCTCGTTGATCGGAATCCGGATCTTGCCGTCGGGACTGGTCAGGGCGCGCGAAAACAGTCCGGACGCACGGCCCTCGATGTCGAAGAAACGGATCTGGCGGAAGTTGAACAGCTTCTCATAGAAGCCCGCCCACACATCCATGCGGCCGCGATGCACGTTGTGAGTGAGGTGATCGATATAATAGAGGCCTGATCCCGCTGGCTGCGGGTTGCGCGCGCCGAGCCAGTCGAATTCGAGATCGTAAGCCGAGCCCTTGGCGCCGTAGCGATCGACGAAATACAAGAGGCTGCCACCGATGCCCTTGATGGCGGGTGCATCGAGCGTCTTCTGACGAGACGGCAGATCGGCAGGCTCGGCGCCGAGCGAGATCGCGCGCGCATAGGCTGCCTCAGCATCGACCACCCGAAACGCCATCGACGGCGCGCAGGGACCGTGTTCGGCAACGAAGCTGCGGCCGTGGCTCCCCGGCTCCTCGTTGACGAGGTAGTTGATATCACCCTGGCGATAGAGCGTGATCGCCTTGGTCTTATGCAGCGCGACCGCGGAAAAACCCATCAGCGCGAACAGCGCGTGCAGCTTTTCCGGCTCCGGATGCGCATACTCGACGAACTCGAATCCATCCGTGCCCATCGGATTGTCGGCTGAGACGGTGGCGGGCGGCGCATCATGCGGAAACGGACCCATCGGCGATTCTCCCAGATCATGTCTCCGTCGATCCTCGCTCATGCGGTCTGCACGGGGCATGCAAATGATTGCCATTTCCAGCCGGATGTGCACGATCCGTGCATCAAATATGGATTTCATGCATGATCTCAGTCGACGCCTTCGACCTCAAGATCCTGGCCGCCCTGCAGGACGACGGCCGCCTCACCAACCAGGAGCTGGCCGACATCGCCGGCCTTTCCGCCTCGCAATGCTCGCGAAGGCGGATGCGGCTGGAGGAGGACGGCGTGATCGCGGGCTACCGTGCCGAGCTCGCCGGCGCTGCGCTCGGCTTCGAGCTGATCGCCTTCATCCAGATCACGCTGGCGACGCATTCACCCGACAATGCCAAGAAATTCCGCGCGCTGGTCACCCGTGTCGAGGAGATCCAGGAAGCCTATGCGCTCACAGGGGACGCGGATTACCTCCTCAAGGCTGTGCTGCGCGACCTCAAGAGCCTGTCGGACATCGTCAACAACGTGCTGATGCCGCATCAGAGCGTGGCGCATGTGCGCTCATCGATCGTGCTCGACCGGCTGAAGGAAAGCGCGAAGCTACCGCTGCGGTCGATCCCGCGTTGAGCGCGCGCATCCGCGACAAGCCACCCCCTTCGTCATTCCGGGGCAGCCCTCGCAGAGGGCTGAGCCCGGAATCCATAACCACAGACCTCTCCGTGTAGTTCGCAATCGCACCACCGCCATCCGGCTCACGACATCCGCCTGTGGTTATAGATTCCGAGCTCACTCGCTTCGCGAGTGCCCCGGAATGACGCGTTTATTCTGAAGGCGTTTACTCCGCCGGCAGTATCGTCCCCTCGACCTCGCCGAAGCCGATGCGATAGCCGTTGCCCTGGCACCAGCCGCGGATGGCGAGCGAATCGCCATCCTCCAGGAACGAGCGCTTGACGCCGCTGCCGAGGTCCAGCGGCTCGGTGCCATTCCAGCTGAGCTCCAGCAGGCTCCCACGCTGATGCGTCTCGGGACCGGAGATCGTGCCGGACCCCAGGAGATCACCAACGCTCATCGCGCATCCGGATGAGGCATGGTGCATCAGCTGCTGCACACTCGACCAGTACATGTATTTGAAGTTGGTTTGGGAGATCGTCTGCGGGGCATACGCGCCATGCGCGCGCAACGACACATCGAGCTCGATGTCGTAGTTCTGGATGCCCTTCTGCTGCAGATAAGCCAGCGGCACCGGCTGCTGCTCCGGGCCCCGCACGCGAAACGGCTGCAGCGCCTCACGGGTGACGACCCAGGGGCTGATCGACGTCGCAAAGGCCTTGGCCTGGAATGGCCCGAGCGGCACATACTCCCATTGCTGGATATCGCGCGCGCTCCAGTCGTTGAGCAGCACGAAACCGAAGATCATGGTCTCGGCCTGCGCCTCGGTCAGCATCTCGCCCATGGCCGAGGGTTGGCCGATGACGACGCCCATCTCCAGCTCGAAGTCGAGCCGCTGACACGGGCCGAAGCTCGGCGTGTCCACATTCGGCGGCTTCAATTGACCGCGCGGCCGCCGCACCTTGGTGCCCGACACCACAACGGTCGAGGCGCGGCCGTTATAGCCGATCGGCATGTGCAGCCAGTTCGGCTGCAGCGCATTGTCCTTGCCGCGGAACATGACGCCGACATTGGTGGCGTGCTCTTTCGACGAGTAGAAGTCAGTGTAACCTGCGAGGTGAAAGGGGAGGTGCAGCGTCACATTGGCCCGCGGCAGCAGCGCGCGGCTGCGCAGCGCCTTGTTGTCGCGGAGCTCCGGATTGTCATGGCGCAACAGCTCACTGATGCGGACGCGGGTCTTCGACCAGATGTGTGGTCCGAGCGCCATGAAGGCGTTGAGCGAGGCTTGCGCGAACACCTCGTAGGCCGGTGCGAGATCGAGCAAGCCCTCGTTTTCGAGCACAGCGAGGTCGACGACGACATCGCCGATCGCGACACCGACACGGAGTTGCGGCGAGTCGGCTGCGGAGAACACACCATAAGGCAGGTTCTGGATCGGAAAGTCGGAAGCCGGATCGACCGGGATGAAGGAGCGGAGCGAGGGATCGTTGGGGTGGGGCACAGTTCTGATCCTAAGAAATCGGCACTCTCTCCACCGTCATTCCGAGGCGCGCGGAGCGCGAGCCCGGAATCCATAGCCACAGGCGGAGGTGCGACGCGGGGCTGGGTATTGCTCAGCTTTCCATGCACAATATCGATCGTGGTTATGGATTCCGGGCTCGCCGCGGACGCGGCGCCCCGGAATGACGGCGAGTGTCTTTGCTAGGGCTTTGTCGGATCGAACCGCTTCTCTAGGCCGTTCCAGCAGTCGGCGTAATCCTGCTGCATCGTGCCGGACTCCGCGGCGTGTTTGGTGATCCGTTGCGGGAAGCGCGTCTCGAACATGAAGGCCATGGTGCCCGTCAGCTTGACCGGCTTGAGTTCACCATTGCTGGCATGGTCGAACGCCTCGCGATCCGGCCCATGCGGCAGCATGCAATTGTGCAGGCTCATGCCGCCAGGCACGAAGCCCTGCGGCTTGGCGTCATAGACGCCGTAGATGAGGCCCATGAACTCCGACATGATGTTCATGTGATACCAGGGCGGACGGAAGGTGTTGTCCGCCACCATCCAGCGCTCTGGGAAGATCACGAAATCGATATTGGCCGTACCGGCCGTCTCCGATGGCGATGTCAGCACGGTAAAGATCGACGGATCGGGATGATCGAAGCCGATCGCGCCGACCGGCGAGAAGGTGCGCAGATCATATTTGTACGGTGCATAGTTGCCGTGCCAGGCCACCACGTCGATCGGCGAATAAGGCAGGTCGGTCTTGAACAGCGCCCCGCCCCATTTGACGTAGAGCTCGGTCGGGGCGTCCCTGTCCTCATAGGACGCCACGGGTGTCAGGAAGTCGCGCGCGTTGGCAAGGCAATTGGCCCCGATCGGTCCGCGCTCCGGCAGAGTGAAGGCGCCGCCATAGTTCTCACAGAGATACCCGCGTGCGGGACCCGCAGGAAGCTCGATCCTGAACTTGACGCCGCGCGGGATCACCACGATCTCGCCCGGCTCGGCGTCGATGCGGCCGAACTCGGTGACGAACAGGAGATTGCCCTGCTGCAGGACAAACATCATCTCGCCGTCAGCATTGTAGAAATGCTGATCAACCATCGATTTGGTGATGAGATAGATATGTGCGGCCATGCCGGCTTGCGTGGCTGCGTCGCCGGCGGTGGTCATGGTCTGCACGCCCTGCAGGAAGGTCACCTCGCCGGAGGGAAGCGGCGTCGGATCCCAGCGCAGCTGCTGCACCGTGATCTCCTGCTCATGGCAGGGTGCGGTGCGCCACAGCCCGGCATCGACTCGGGCGAAGCGGCCGGAGTGCTTCACCGACGGACGGATGCGATAGAGCCAGGAGCGCTCATTGGAGCCGCGCGGCGCCGTGAAGGGCGAGCCGGACAGCTGCTCGGCATAGAGGCCATAGGCGCAGCGTTGCGGCGAGTTTCGGCCGATCGGCAGCGCGCCGGGCAGCGCCTCGGTCTCAAACGAATTACGAAATCCGGACATGTAGCCCGGCGTGACCTGCGACGAAGCCCGGTTAAGTCTGTCAGGCGCGGTGTTGATGTTCATGATGCTTCTCCTTGCAGGCGGGCCCACATCTCGCGATCGCGCTCCGCCGTCCAGATCACGGGCTCGTCGATGCCGCTGGCCTCGTCATAGGCGCGCGACACGTTGAACGGCAGGCAGTGTTCGTAGATCGCGAAGCTCGAAAATTTCGGATCCATTACCTCGCGCGTCGCGGCCATCGACTCCTTCAGGCTGCGTCCCTTGGCGGCCGACATCTCCGCGGCGCCATAGAGCGAGCCGACGAAGTCGCGCGTCATCGCGATCGCCTCGCGAACCGTTGCAGTGCCCTTGAGCGCATCGCCACGGCCCGGCGCGATCGCCTTCGGATTGAACGACAGGATCTCATTCAAGGTCGACGGCCATTCGCGAAGATACGCGTCGCCGCAATAGCAGGCCGAGTGGTACTCGATCAGGTCGCCCGAGAACATCACCTCGGCATCCGGCA
>NZ_CAFK01000095.1 GCF_000239815.1 Bradyrhizobium sp. STM 3843
GGAGACGGTAAATTCGGGCGCGTTGGGCAAGGCTTCTGCTGGTGGCATCGATACTGATTCGGACGTGAGTGGGAGCAGCCCCGAAGGTAGGGATTTTGTGCCGGCACCGCCAATCATATTCTGCCGCGAACCGCCGACGGGCCCTGTGGAAAGGGAGGGCCCTTGCGAGATCGTGCCGTTTCGTGCTTCGCACTGAGGCCTGAATTTCAGTAACGGCGCGACATATGCACATTCTCCTGATCGGTTCCGGCGGCCGTGAACATGCCCTCGCCTGGAAGATTTCGGCGTCCCCCCTGGTCACCAAATTGTGGTGCGCGCCGGGCAATGCGGGAATTGCCAAGGAGGCCGAATGTGTCGCGCTGGACGTGGCAGACCATGCGGCCGTGATCGATTTCTGCCGGGCCAACGCGGTCGAGCTCGTCGTGGTCGGGCCCGAGACGCCGCTTGCGGCTGGCATCGTCGATGATCTCGACCGCGCCGGGATCAAGGCGTTCGGACCGCAACGGTCGGCTGCCCAGCTCGAGGGCTCGAAGGGCTTTACCAAGGACCTCTGCCGCGAGTTCAACATTCCAACCGGCGCCTATCGCCGCTTCAACAACGCCGCCGATGCGCTCGCCTATGTGCGCGCGCAGGGCGCGCCGATCGTGGTCAAGGCCGATGGCCTTGCCGCCGGCAAGGGCGTGGTGGTGGCGAAAACACTGGCCGAGGCTGAGGCTGCCATCGAGATGATGTTCGGCGGCGGCTTCGGCGCCGCCGGCGCGGAGGTCGTGATCGAGGAGTTTCTCGAGGGGCGAGAGGTCTCCTTCTTTGCCCTCTGCGACGGCGAGACCGCGATTCCGCTGGCCTCGGCGCAGGACCATAAGCGCGTGTTCGACCATGACGAAGGGCCGAACACCGGCGGCATGGGCGCCTATTCGCCGGCGCCGTTCGTGACGGCTGAGATCCACGACCAGATCATGGATCGGATCATTCTGCCGACCATTGCCGGCATGAAGACGCGCGGCGCGCCGTTCACGGGCATTCTTTACGCCGGGCTGATGCTGACCGAGCAGGGGCCAAAGCTGTTCGAATACAACGTTCGCTTCGGCGATCCCGAATGTCAGGTGCTAATGCTCAGGATGATGTCGGACCTTGTCCCGGCCATGCTTGCGGCCTGCGACGGGCAGCTGAAGAATTTCGACCTGCGCTGGTTCCCCGAGCCTGCGGTGACGGTGGTGATGGCGGCGAAGGGCTATCCGGGCGACTACAAGAAAGGCGGCGTCATCGAGGGGCTCGAGGATGCGGCCAAGGTCGATGGCGTCGAGATCTTTCACGCCGGGACCATCGCCAAGGACGGCGCCGTCCTCGCCAATGGTGGGCGCGTGCTCAACGTCTGCGCGGCCGGCAACACGGTCACCGAGGCGCAGGCGCGCGCCTATCAGGCGGTCGACCGGATCAAATGGCCGGACGGCTTCTGCCGCCGCGATATCGCCTGGCAGGCCGTGGCATTGGAAAAAAACACCGGCTAGGCTCCGGCATTCCGAACGACGGCCGCCGGGCGTCGATCCGGAAGACAGCAGTGGGAGGCGCACATGCCCGATCTCGCCGACCTGTTTCCAGGATATGCCTCCGAGTGGATCAACACCTCGTCCGGCCGAATCTTCGCCCGCGTCGGCGGCAGCGGACCGCCGCTGCTCCTGCTGCACGGCTTTTCCGAAACGCACGTCATGTGGCATCGGGTGGCGCCGGCGCTGGCCGACCAATTCACGCTGATCATTGCCGACCTGCCCGGCTATGGCTGGTCGGACATGCCCGACAGCGATCATGATCATACGCCCTATACCAAGCGTGCCATGGCCAGAACCATGGTGGAAGCAATGGAGCAACTCGGCCACGTTCATTTCGCGCTGGCCGGCCACGACCGCGGCGGTCGCGTCGCTTATCGCCTGGCGCTCGACCATCCAGGACGGCTATCCAAGCTCGCCACGCTCGATATCCTGCCGACCTACGATTATTGGGAGCGCGTCAACCGCACCTACGCGCTGAAGATCTATCATTGGACCTTCCTGGCGCAGCCTTATCCGTTGCCCGAGACCCTGATCTCCGGCGCCGGCGAGTTCTTCCTGAAGCAGAAGATGGCGAGCCAGACCAAGTCAAAGACGCTCGATGCGATCGATGCGCGCGCGCTGAGCCACTATCTCGCGCCGTTTCGCGACCCCGCGCGCATTCATGCGATGTGTGAAGACTATCGCGCCGGCGCTTATGCCGACTACGAGATCGACAAGGCCGACGTCGCTGCGGGCAAGAAGATCACCGTCCCGATGCTTGCCCTATGGGGCGACGTCGGGATCGCCAGCGCCGCCGCGACCCCGCTCGACACCTGGAAGAAATGGGCGACCAACGTCCGCGGCGCCCCGGTCGATTCCGGGCATTTCCTGACCGAGGAGAATCCGGACGCGACGGCGAAGCTGCTGCGGGAGTTTTTTTCGGAGCCGTAGTCAGGAGTGGACGTCATGCCCGCGAAGGCGGGGCATCCGGTACGCCACGGCCTCTCGATCAATCACTGCCGTCTGGGAGTACTGGATCATCCGCTTTCGCGGATGATGACAGTTGTGGTTCCGGAAATATCTTCGCGCCTGACGTTGCCTCGGAGATCATCGGCAATTCATCCGATACGTTAATGTCACCTCATTGACGCTGCGTCTTAGCTTCGCTTAACATCAAGTTGTATCACTAGTCCTTGCCCACTCAGGATGGTCGCCATGCGTGCACTGAATCCCTCGTCGATTCGACCGCCCCTGGCACGGTATAGTCACGGGATCGCGGTGCCGGCAGACCACCGGCTGGTGATCACTGCCGGACAATTGGGCATCGGCCCTGATGAGGTCATCCCGGCAGGCAGCGAAGCGCAGGCGGATATCTGCTTCGCAAATCTCGCGGCGATCCTGGCCGAAGACGGAATGAAGCTGGAGAACATCGTCCGCCTCAGCGTCTATGTGACGGCCCGCGAGCACATGGAGGGCTACAGGCGATCGCGCGACCGGCAATTTCCGGGAACGCCGCCGGCGACGACGCTGATCGTGGTGGCTGGCTTGGCACGGCCGGAATTCGTGATCGAGATCGAAGCCATTGCGGCCGCTCCATAGCGTCCCGGCTCGACCTAGCGCCGCGCCTTAAAGAACTCCTTCAACAGCGTCGCCGCCTGCTGCTCGCCGACTGCGGAATAGACCTCCGGCACGTGATGGCAGGTCGGCGACGCAAAGAAGCGCACGCCCGATTCCACCGCGCCGCCTTTGGGATCGGCTGCGCCGTAATAGAGCCGGCGGATGCGCGCGAACGAGATCGCGCCGGCGCACATCGTGCAGGGCTCGAGGGTGACGTAGAGGTCGCAATCGATCAGCCGCTCGCTGCCGATCGCCTGCGCGGCCTGCCGCAGCGCCAGGATTTCTGCATGCGCGGTCGGATCGCAGTCGGTCAGGGTCCGGTTGGCGGCGGTCGCGATGACTGTGTTGTTCTGCACCACGACGCAGCCGATCGGCACCTCGCCGGAAATTGAGGCCGATTCGGCCGCTTTCAGAGCCAAATCCATGAAAGAAGGAGCGTTCATGGCTCGTAATGCCCGGACAAGTCTGCTACTGGATCGCTCTTCAGCAAATCTGGACCCCGATTTCCCGCGTGACATGCGCTGCTCAGAGCGCGCGTATCACCCCGCGTCCTGCACCTCAAAGTGAGACCTTCATGCCCCGCGACACCGATAAAGACAACGATTCCCGTGGCCGCCGTGACCGCGCCCCGCGGGCGCGGTCCGAAGGTGGCAAGGGACGCTCGGGCGCCGCGCGCGGACCGGACAAGAAGTTCGCCAAGCGCGGCTTCGGTGCCAAGGATTTTGGCGCCAAGGAAGCTGCCGGCAGGGGCAAGCGCTCCTTCGACGAGGGCCGTGCCCCGCGCCGGCGCGACGATGGCGATGCGCCGCGCAAGTCCTATGGCGATAAGCCGAGGTTCAACCGCGATGAGCGTCCGCGCGGGGATCGGCCGTTTGCCGCTCGTCCGGCGCGAGCTGGTGACGGCGACAAGCGTGCCTTCAAGCCGCGCGGAGACCGGCCGAAGTTCGACCGCGATGAGCGTGGTGGGGAGAAGCGTCCGTATAAGGCGCGCGCCGGTCGTGATGAGGCCCGTCCGGCGGGACGATCGTCCGACCGCAAGTTCGGCGAGCGCAAGCCATACGCCGCGAGAGACCGTGACGGCGACAAGCGCCCCTATGCGCCGCGCGGCGAAGGCTCCCGCGATCGCAGCGACCGTCCGCGCGCGGAGCGCAGCTTCGGCGACCGTCCGCCGCGTACCGGCGATCGGCCTGAGCGCAAATTCGGGGGCGACAGGAAATTCTCGCGTAGCGCCGAGGGCGATCGTGGAGAGCGCAAGTTCGGTGCCGGAGCGCGTGGCCCGCGCAAGGAATTTGGCGATCGTCCACCGCGTGGCGAGACCAAGCCGTGGCAGAAGCGCGGCGCGGACGAGGATCGTCCTGAACGCGGCGCGCGCCCTCCGCGCGAGGGCGGACGCGGTTTCGACCGGCCGCGCTCCGAGCGTGGGCGCGAGGACCGTCCCAAATTCGACAGGCCCAAATTCGACAGGCCCAAGTTTGATAAGCCAAAGTTCGATCGTCCGCGCGATCGCGATGATGAGCGCAGTTTCGATCGTCCGCGCCGCCGTCCCGAGGGGCGGACCGACTGGCAGGAGCATCCGCGCAGCGAGCGGCGTGATGGTGATCGCTTCTCCGATCGTCCGCGCCGCGACAACGAGGACGACAGCAAGGTTTTCGCCAAGCGTCCGGCGTTCGGCGGTCGCGGGCCCTATCGCGAGCGCAAACCCGAGACCGACAGGCGCAGTGCGCGTACACAGGCCGAGCCGGTGGCGCCGAAGAAAACCGGCGAGCGGATCGCCAAGGTGGTGGCGCGCGCGGGGCTTGCCTCGCGCCGTGACGCCGAGGAGATGATCACGCAGGGCCGCGTCACCGTGAACGGCCGCGTCATCAATTCGCCGGCGCTCGACGTCACCGAGAACGACGTGATCCAGGTCGACGGCCAGCCGTTGCCCGAGCGCGAGCGGACCCGGCTGTTCCTCTATCACAAGCCGCGTGGCCTGATGACGACCCACAGCGATCCCGAGGGGCGGCCGACCGTGTTCGACAACCTGCCGGAGGACCTGCCGCGGCTGATCTCGATCGGCCGTCTCGATTTCAACACCGAGGGGCTGCTGCTGCTCACCAATGACGGGGGGCTGGCGCGGGTGCTGGAATTGCCGGAAACCGGCTGGCTGCGCCGCTACCGGGTCCGCGCCCATGGCGAGGTGACGCAGGCGCAGCTCGACCAACTCGCCGCAGGCGTCGAGGTCGATGGCGTCAAATACGGGCCGATCGAAGCCACGCTCGAACGTGACCAGGGCGCCAATGTCTGGCTGGTGGTGGCAATCCGCGAAGGCAAGAACCGCGAGGTGCGCAACGTACTCGGCCATCTCGGGCTCGAGGTCAACCGGCTGATCCGCGTCTCCTACGGGCCGTTCCAGCTCGGCGAGATCGCCGAGGGCGAGGTGCAGGAGATCAAGTCGCGGGTCTTGCGTGAGCAACTCGGCGAGAAGGTGATCGCGCAGGCGGGCGCTGATTTCGGTCCGGCGGCTGAGAGCAAGCCGGGGCGCGGCGAGCGCGAGCCGCTGCCGGCCCCCAAGCCGAAACCGAAGCGCGAGGTGGTCGCCGATCGCAAAGGCCGCCGCGTGCTGGTGCAGCGGACCGGCAGCGAGGAGGCACGCGCCCGCCACGAGGCGGAAGCACGCTTTCCGGGGCCGCCGCGGCGGCCGAAGCGTGGCTATCACGGCAAGCGCGATCTGGCGCCCCGGGACGAGTAGGGTGTAAATGCGCGTCGTCGGAGGGCGGCTGAAGGGCCGCAACATTGCCTCGCCCACCTCGCGCAACATTCGCCCAACCCAGGATCGCCTGCGCGAGTCGCTCTTCAATATCCTCGTGCATGCCTACGACAATCCCATCGAAGGCGCGCGGGTGCTCGATCTCTTTGCCGGCACCGGCGCGCTCGGCATCGAGGCGATCTCGCGCGGTGCGGCCTTTGCGCTGTTCGTCGACAATGGCGCCGAGGCGCGGGCGCTGTTGCGCAACAATGTCGAGGCGCTCGCGCTCGGTGGCGTCAGCAAGGTCTATCGCCGTGATGCCACCAATCTTGGCCCCGCGCACCCGGTCGAGCCGTTTTCGCTGATCTTTCTCGATCCGCCCTACGGGAAGGGGCTCGCCGAGAAGGCGCTTGCCTCGCTGCGCGAGGGCGGCTGGTTGTCGCCAAATGCGCTGCTCGTGATCGAGGAAGCCAAGGCCGCCGCCTTCAATGCTCCGGGTGGCTTTGCGGAGCTCGAGCGCCGCGCCTATGACGACACCGAATTCGTGTTCCTGCGCGGCCCGTGAGGCGGGTTGCAATCTCTCCGTCTCCTCCACCGTCATCGTCCGCGAAAGCGGCCGATCCAGTACGCCGCGCCGCTTGTGAGCAGCGCTGACGTCTGTGGAATACTGGATGCCCCGCCTGAAGCGGGGCATGACGACCGAATGAGTTGCGCAGCGTGCCTACCTCCGGCCGAACAGCTTCTCGATGTCCGACAGCTTCAGCTCGACATAGGTCGGTCGGCCGTGATTGCACTGGCCGGAGTTCGGCGTCTCCTCCATCTCGCGGAGCAGCGCGTTCATCTCCTCCGGCTTGAGCCGTCGCCCGGCGCGCACCGAGCCGTGGCAGGCCATGGTGGCAGCGACATGCATCAGGCGTCGCTCCAGCGGCAGCGCCTCGCCCCATTCCTCCATATGCTCGGCGAGATCGCGCAGCAGCGCCGCCGCGTCGATTTTGCC
The DNA here is from genome assembly GCF_000239815.1 of Bradyrhizobium sp. STM 3843. Classification (GTDB taxonomy): domain Bacteria; phylum Pseudomonadota; class Alphaproteobacteria; order Rhizobiales; family Xanthobacteraceae; genus Bradyrhizobium. Next base: position 6,869 of record NZ_CAFK01000095.1, read on the forward strand.
GAGCAGGGATGGCGTCTCGCGCACCGCGACTGCGCCCGGGCCGAACGATTCGATCGCTAGCCCAAATGAGGCCAGTTCTTCGGCGCGGCTGAGCAGCTGCTCGACCGTCGCCTCGTCCAGCTCGACGATGTCGGGAATCAACAGGATCTGCCGCTGCACGCCGTGCTCGGCCAGCGAGGCCTTCAGCCGCTCGTAGACGATGCGCTCATGCGCGGCGTGCTGGTCGACGATCACGAGCCCGTCGCGGGTCTGGGCAACGACATAGGTGTCGTGGATCTGCGTGCGCGCCGCGCCCAGCGGCCGGTCGAGCAGATCGCTGGGGGCCGGCTGCTCATGCAGCCGCGCATCGGCGGTCGGCGCACCGACATCGAACGCGGCCTGGCCCGCTTCGGCAAAGGCATTTGCCGCGGCACCGGCCAGCGCGGCCATCGGGCCCACCGGGAAGGACGGTGAATTGCGCCAGTCCCAATTGCTCGGGCGCGGTGCCGGCGGCACGACGGCCGGGCGGAACGCGGTGATGGTGGCGCCGCCATCATTGGCCGCGGTGCGCCGCCCCTCGCGGGCAAGCCCTTCCTTCAGCGCATGCACGATCAGCGCGCGCACCAGGCCGGCATTGCGGAAGCGCACCTCGGTCTTGGCGGGGTGCACATTGGCGTCGACCTCGCGGGAATCGAGCGTGACGAACAGCGCCACCACCGGATGGCGGTCGCGCGGCAGATAATCCGCATAGGCCGCGCGCACCGCGCCCAGGATCAGCTTGTCGCGCACCGGACGGCCGTTGACGAAGAGATATTGGCCGAGCGCGTTGGCACGGGTCAGCGCGGGGGCCGCGGCAAAGCCCTCGACCACGACGCCGTCGCGTTCGCTCCGCACCTCGATCGCGTGGCTGCGGAAGTCCGCACCGAGGATGTCGCCGAGCCGCGTCAGCCGGCCCGGCGCGCCGGGCAGCGCGGCTGCCCAGGTCACCGGGGCGCGCTCCTCGCCGGCCAGCGTGAACGCGATGTCAGGCCGCGCCATCGCCAGCCGCCGTACCACTTCGCGGATCGCCTCCGCCTCGGTGCGGTCGGTTTTCAGGAATTTCAGCCGCGCCGGCGTGGCGTGGAAGAGGTCGCTGACCTCGACTCTCGTGCCCCGGTTCAGGGCCGCCGGCACGACGTCGGACTTCACTCCGCCGTCGACCGACAGCGCCCAGGCATGGGGCTCGCTCTTGTGGCGCGTGGTGATCGAGAGCCGCGCCACCGAGCCGATCGAGGGCAGCGCCTCGCCGCGGAAGCCGAGCGTTCTGATCTGCAGCAGGTCCTCATCGTCGAGCTTGGAGGTGGCGTGGCGCTCGACCGCGAGCGCGAGATCGGCCGCGGTCATGCCGCCCCCGTCGTCGGTGATGCCGATGCGACGGCGGCCGCCGCCGTCGGTGAAGATGTCGATCCGGCTCGCACCGGCATCGATGGCATTCTCGACCAGCTCCTTGACGACGCTCGCGGGACGTTCGACCACCTCGCCGGCGGCGATGCGGTTGATGACCTGTTCGGGAAGCTGGCGGACGGGCATGGACAAATGCTGCACTGCGATTCGAAAGAGCGCCCATTGTAGCCATGATGGCCGCCCGCGGATGCAGCCAAATGTGCCTTCTCCACCGCGCGGCATGCCACAATTATGGCCCCGAGCGCCCGCTTCCATTCGGTTCCGGAGACCGATAGCGCGCCGTCCGACGGGATTGTGAGGGGCTGGGAGCGGGTATATCGTTTCGAAAAACAGCAATCCGCCGGGAGGGAACCATGTGCCATCTGTTCGCCCACCAGCCGCAACGCGACTATGAATCGCAGACCCGGTCTTTGCGGATCGGCGGTCACTGCACCTCGATCCGGCTCGAATTGGCGTTCTGGGACACGCTGGAGGAGATCGCGGCGAAGGAGGGCATGAGCCTCGGCAAATTCCTCACCACGCTCTACAGCGAAGTGCTCGACCATCATGGCGAGGTCAAGAACTTCGCCTCGCTGCTGCGCTGCTCGTGCCTGATCTATCGCGCGAAGACCACGGCCGCGATGCCCGACTTCCATAACGCCGAGGCTGCGATCTTGGACGCGGCGGAGTAGCCTCGAACTCGCTGTCTGCCTCCCCCCGCAAGCGGGGAGAGGCGCTGACCGGTGATGCGGCGAGAAGGCTTAACGCCGCGATTAGCTTGTCAAATCTCCTTCTTCTGCATCATGCCGGCGATGGTGTCGGCCTGGCGGATCGCGAGCGCCACGATCGTAAGCGTCGGGTTGCATGCTGCACCTGACGTGAACTGGCTGCCGTCGGAGACGAACAGGTTCTTGATGTCGTGGGTCTGGCCGAACTTGTTGACGACGCCGTCCTTGGCCTTTTCGCTCATCCGGTTGGTGCCGAGATTATGCGTCGACGGGTAGGGCGTGGTCGGGTAGGTCACGGTGGCCCCGACCGCCTCATAGACCGCGGCACCTTGCTTGTAGGCATGTGCGCGCATGGCGAGGTCATTCGGATGGTCGTCGAAATGCACGGATGCGACCGGCATGCCGAACTTGTCCTTGGCGGTCGGATCGAGCGTGATGCGGTTGGTCTCCTGCGGCATGTCCTCGCCGACCAGCCACATGCCGGCCATCCGCGGATAGGTCTCCATCGCCGCGGTGAAGCTGCGGCCCCAGGCACCCGGATTGAGGAAGGCGGCCATGAAGGGCAGCCCGAGCGACAGCGTCTCCATCTCATAGCCGCCGACGAAGCCGCGTTTCGGATTGTGCGCGGCCTCGTCACGGATGATGCCAGCCATCGTGGTGCCGCGATACATGTGCACCGGCTGCTCGAAGCTCGCATAGACGCTGCCGGTCATGTGCCGCATGTAGTTGCGGCCGACCTGGCCCGATGAGTTGGCAAGCCCGTCGGGGAACAGGTTGGAGGCGCTGTTGAGCAGCAGCCGCGGGCTCTCGATCGAATTGCCGGCCACGGCGACCACGCGCGCCTTCTGCAACTGCATCTGCCCTTGGCCGTCGGCATAGACCACGCCGGTGACCTTGCCCGAGGCATCGTGCTCGATCTTGATCGCCATGCTGTTGGGCCTGACCTCGAGATTGCCGGTGGCCTCGCCCTTCGGAATCTCGGTGTAGAGCGTCGACCATTTGGCGCCGGACTTGCAGCCCTGGAAGCAGAAGCCGATCTGCTGGCAGCTGCCGCGGCCATCACGCGGCTCGGAATTGATCGCCATGTTGCCGGTGTGCACGGTCTTGTAGCCGAGCCGCTTGGCGCCGGCCTCCAGCACCTTGAAATTGTTGTTGCCGGGCAGCCCTGGAATGCCGTTGGTGCGGGTGACGCCCATCTTGAACTCGGCCTTGGCGTACCATGGCTCCATCTCGGCCAGCGTGACCGGCCAGTCCATCAGGTTGGCGCCGGGCACCGCGCCGTAGGTGGTCCTGGCCTTGAACTCATGCTCGTCGAAGCGCAGCGAGGCACCGGCCCAATGCACAGTCGAGCCACCGACCGCCTTGACGATCCAGGCCGGCAGGTTCGGAAAGTCCTGATGGACCCGCCATGTCCCTGATGTCGTGCGCATGTCCTTCCAGGCGAGCTGGGTGAAGCTGTCCCATTCATCGTTGATGAAGTCGGGAATCTCGTAGCGGTCTCCCGCTTCGAGAATGACGACCTTGATGCCCTTCTGCGCGAGCTCGTTGCCGAGCGTGCCGCCGCCAGCGCCGGAGCCGATGATGACGACCACGCTTGAATCGTTCTGATCGAATTTCGCCATTGTGGTTTCCTCCGCGTTTGATGGTTCTTTGCCGGCGTCAGGCTTTCGGCAGCCAGTCGATGTCGGAAAAGCCGCGGTTGATGTAGCCGCCATGCTCGGCGGAGGAGCCCTCGTAGCCGAATTTCGGCCAGACCTCTTTCTGATTGTAGAGCGAGACGACGAGGTCGCTGCGGATCGCCGTGAAGAAGGCGGTCCGCTCGATGCCTTGCAGCAGTGCGACGCGATCTGCCTCCCAGGGTACGTCGATATAAGCGACCTTGTGGCGGTCGCGCGCATCCTGATCGAGCCGGGCGACGCCGTCATTGATCATGCTCTTGACCGCAGCGTCTTCCGCCGCCTTGCCGTCCCAGGGCTTGACTGCGACGATGTAGTAGCGGTCGGCGAGGATGTCGTGCGGATAGATGTCACGCGCGACCTTCACCAGCGTCTTCAATGTCGCCGGCGACAGCGCCTTGGCGTCCTCGGCCCAGGCGTCGGTGACGCCGAGACCGGTGCTGGTGGCGACCGCAACGGCAGGGACGGTCGCTGCCGCACCTTTGAGAAAGACGCGGCGGTCATATTTGCTGCGGGGATCGACTTCTCTCATGGGTTTCCTCCGTTTGATTTTGTTGTGCGATTGTTGTTCTCAGCCGAAGCGCCCGCCGCGCTGGATCACCTCGATCTTGTAGCCGTCGGGATCGCTGACGAAGAAGAAGCGCGCCAGCGTCGCGCCCTTGTGCTTGAAGTCGCGCAAGGGGCCGGGCGCGAGTTGCTCGCGCTCGAAGCGGGCGTGCTCGGCGTCGAGATCGTCGACAACGACGGCGAGATGGCCGTAGCCGTCGCCGAGCGCATAGGGCTCCTTGCGATCGTAGTTGACCGTCAGCTCGACTTCGAACGGCGAGGACGGGTGGCGCAGATAGATCAGCGCAAAATCGTCGAATCTCAGATGATCTGCGATCTCGAGGCCAAAGGCGCGCTTGTAGAAGTCGAGCGATTTCGCCTCGTCGAACACACGGATCATCGAATGAACCGGTTTGGCCATGTTATTTCAGCTCCTTCAGATAAGTGATGATGGCGGCGCGGACCTCCGGCTTGGCTTGGCGGTAAGCCATCACGGCGCCTGGAATCGTCTCTTGCGGGTTGGTGAGCCAGCTATCGAGCTTCGCGTCGTCCCAGGCGAAATCAGCCTTGGCGAACCCCGCCGAGTAGTGGAAGCCTTCGAAGCTGCCGGCGCGGCGCCCGATCACGCCGACGAGCGGAGGTCCCTGGCGCATCGGCTCGGAGACGTTCGTGGTATGGCAGACACCACATTGCTGCTTGAACAGCGTTGCGCCATCGACGGGTTTCGGCGCGGGCAAGGGCATTTGGGCAGATGCGACGCCCGCGAGCAGTATTGCGCCGCAACATCCAAGGCCGAATGCAAATCCGCTTCGTCGCGTTGCGCACCGTACCGACATCGACCATCCCATCATTTAGGATGAGACTAGGTCGCAGCGAATCCGCCGTGGTAGTAGCGGGCTGTTTCAGAGGAGAACAAAGGGGGCCGGGCTGGCTGCAACATCTCCCCGCAAGCGGGGACGCGACGAATGGGGAGAGGGAGCGCACCGCGCTCTGCGCTCGACCCTCAAATGCATTCACCTCTAATCATCAAACCTTCTCGCCCCGCGTCCGGCCTTGATGTCGCCACGACGCTTCTTGCCTTCCAGCCGGCGCTGCTTGGAGCCGAGCGTCGGCCGGGTCGGGCGGCGCACCTTCGGCCGCACCATGGCTTCGCGCAGCAGCGTGACCAGTCGCTCGATCGCGTCGGCACGGTTGCGCTCCTGGGTGCGGAAGCGGTCCGCCTGGATCACGATGACGCCGTTCTTGGTCATGCGCTGGCCGGCGAGCCGCTCCAGCCTCGCTGCGGCGTCTTCGGGCAAGGGCAGGCGGCTCGCATCGAAGCGCAGCTGCGCCGCGGTCGACAGCTTGTTGACGTTCTGCCCGCCCGGACCGGAGGCGCGAACGAAAGAGATCTCGATGTCGTTCTCGTCGATGACGAGGTCGCGGGCAATCCGCAGCATGGGGCACCAGGAAACAGGGATTCGGTGCGCACCATACCGGGTTTAGGTCCGGTACGCGCGGGTCTGGATCGTTGGAGCGAGTTGGCCCCGGGTCAGAAATCAAAAACTTCGCTGGCGTCCCGGGCCTTGAGCCGGGACCCATACGCTCAGGGAGCAGTTCGGAGGACGGGGCGATCCCACACCCTCATGGTGAGGAGCGCCGCTTGCGGCGCGTCTCGAACCATGGGGACATTGGGCCATAAGCAATAGCCCTGCCGATGACGGCAGGGCTAAGCTCAATTCGCAGCGTCTGAGATTGGGCGGCTTAATTCGCCTTCACCGCCGGCGCGGTTGCCGCTGCAGGCTGCGCCGCGGCCTGCGGCGTGCGGCCGACCACCACGGTCAGGAGGCCCTGGCTCCACAGCCGCTTGGCGACGGCCTTGGCGTCCTCCAGCGTCACCGCGTTGACGATCTCGCTGCGCTTCTCGATGTAGTCGATCGGCATCTTGTCGAGCTGATACTGCAGCAGCGCCTGGGCGAGTTTCGATGAGGTGTCGAGCGCCAGCATCTGGGAGCCGTTGATGTAGGACTTGGCTTCGTCGAGCTCGTTCTGGGTCGGGCCTTCCTCGGCGATGCGGCGGATCTCGCGGTCCACGGCATCGATGGTCTCGCCGGCGCGGTCGGAGCGGGTGCCGGTATTGCCGATGAAGAGCGCCGAATGGTCCATCCAGACCAACGCGTCGTAAACTGAATAGGCGAGCCCGCGCTTCTCGCGCACCTCGTGATAGAGCCGCGACGACAGGCCGCCGCCGCCGAGAATATGGTTCACGACATAGGCGGCCATGAACTGCGGATCGTGGCGGGAGATGCCGGGGCCGCCGAAGGTGATCACGGTCTGCGGCACGTCGAGGGTGACCTGCACGCGCTGCGGCGGCTTGGTCGCGACAACATCAGGCACGGGGGTCAGGCTTGCCTTGGCGGGCAGCGCGCCAAAGGTCTGATCGAGCAGCTTGCCGAGCGTCGCCGGATCGACATCGCCGACCACGGCGAGCTTCAGCGTGTCCTTGGCGAGCACGTGGCGGGTATAATCCTTGAGGTCGTCAATGGTGATGGTCGGAACGCTTTCGATCGTGCCGCTGGCCGGACGGCCGTAGGGATGGCCGGGGAAGGCAAGCTCGAGAAATTTGCGTCCCGCCAGCGCCGACGGATTGCTGCTTTCGCGCCGCAGGTTCGAGATCACCTGGGAGCGGATACGCTCGACGTCGACGCTGTCGAAATGCGCCGAGGTCAGCGCCATCCGCAGCAGATCGAACGCCTCATCCCTGTTGTCGCGGAGCATCCGCAGCGAGCCGCGGAGCTGATCGCGCGAGGTCGAAAAGCTCAATTCGATCGCGCGGCGATCGAGCCGTTCGTGATACGTCTTCGAATCGAGGTCGCCGGAGCCCTCGTCGAGCAGGCTGGCCACCAGGTTGCTGACGCCGGGCTTGTCGGCCGGGTCCTGCGAGGCGCCGCCGCCGAAGGCATATTCCATTGCGATCAGCGGGACCGTGGAGTCCTGCACGAACCAGGCCTCGATCCCGCCGGGCGAGATCAGATGCTGGATCTTGGTTGCCGCTTGCGCGGCCGGCGATACGGTCAGCGCGGCGGTGGCGACAATGAGCGCGCAGGCGAAGCGGCGGGCGAAAGTGGTGGTCTGGCTCACGAACGCTTCTCCTCGCGCTTGGCCGAATTGTCCTTGATGAGATAGCCGGTGACGGAGCGCGTCTTCTGCAGCCATTTCTGCGCGGCCGCGCGCACCTGCTCGGCGGTGACCGCCTTGATGCGGTCCGGCCAGCTTCGGATGTCCTCGATGCTCAGGCCTGTGGTGAGGCCGCCGCCATACCAGCGGGCCATCGTCGCCTGGTTGTCCTGGGCGTAGATCGCCTCCGCCACCAGCTGGGTCTTGACGCGTTCGAGATCCTCGGCACGCGCTGGGTTCTGCGCCAACTCGGCGATCACGCGGTCGACCACGGACTCGACCTGCGCGAAATCGACGCCGGATCTGGGTGAGACCGCAATCGAGAACTGGGTCGGGTCGAGCGAGGTGCCCTGATAGGAGGCGCTGGCGCTCACCGCGAGCGGCTTGTCGACCACCAGCGCACGGTAAAGATAGGAGTTGCTGCCGCTGCCCATCAGCTGGGCCAGCACGTCGAGCGCAGCAGCCTCGCCCGGTGCCGCGGTCGTCGCCGACGGCACCAGATAGAAGCGCTGCATCGAGGGCTGCTCGACACGCGGGTCGGCGAGCGTGACGGTGCGCGGCGCCACCGGTTCGGGCTCCTGCGGGCGGATGCGCCGCGCCGGGATATCGGGCTGCGCCGGGACCTTGGCGAAGGTCGCTTCGACCATCGGGCGCACTTCGTTGACGTCGGTGTCGCCGGCAATCACCAGGGTCGCATTGTTGGGCGCGTAGAAGCGGCGATAGAAGGCGAGCGCGTCCTCGCGGCCGAGCTTCTCGATCTCAGGCTTCCAGCCGATCACCGGCCGGCCGTACGGATGGTTGAGATAGAGCGCGGCCATGATCTGCTCGTTGAGCCGAGCCTCCGGATTGTTGGCAACGCGCATGTTGTACTCTTCGAGCACGACGTCGCGCTCGGGCAGTACGTTCTCGTCCTTCAGCACCAGCCCGGTCATCCGATCGGCCTCGAACTCCATCATCTTGGCGAGCTGGTCGCGCGGCACCCGCTGGAAATAGCCGGTGTAGTCGACGGAGGTGAAGGCGTTCTCATTGCCGCCGATGCGCAGCACGGTCTGCGAGAACTCGCCCGCTGGATGTTTTTGCGTGCCCTTGAACATCAGATGTTCGAGGAAATGCGCCAGCCCGGACTTGCCGGGCGTCTCGTCGGCCGAGCCGACCCGGTACCAGATCATCTGCGTGACCACCGGGGTGCGGTGGTCCTGAATCACCACGACCTGCAGGCCATTCGGCAGCGTGAAGCTGGCGGGAGGTTCCGAGGCAAACGTGGCCTGCGCCGATGCGCTGACCGAGGCCGCGAAGAGGCAGAGCAGGGCGGCGGCAATGGACATGAAGTGATGGGAGGACGTTCTGAGGGAGGACATTACGTTCCTTCTGAAAGCCGGACACTCATGTCCGGACCGGGCGGCGGCATGCTATACCGCACGAAAAATGCGCTGCTGTCACAAAGCAGCGATGGAAATGCTGGTGTTCTTGGTCTTCGAATTGCCGCTCGGACGCGCATCAATTCGAAGACGGGACATAAGCGCCGCCCAATTCCTGAATTTTTCGTAATCGGCAATAACGCAGACGACCCCGGTCAATGCGGAGATCGCCGGCGCCGCGTCACCTCTCCTTGCCGGACTGGATGTCGAAGTGCTTGGCGTCGAGCGGTTCCATCGGCCCGGTGCCATAGGCATAGTTCGACGACGGCGTCTGATAGCCGGGCGGCGGCTGGGTCAGGCTTTCGCGCGTCGGCTCGTTGGTGAACGGCTTGCTCTCGGTATCGTTGCCCTTGAACATGCCGAACAGGCCGCCCTTGAAGCCCAGCTGCGACGGGCTCAGCATCGGGTTGTTGGTCACGCCGGGCTGGATCGGATCGTTGCTTTTCTTTTCCGGCGCGGTCGTCCCGACCTTCATTTCAGCCGGCGTCAGCGGGCGGGCCGCTGCGACCGGGTCCTTGTTGTCCTTCTTGCGGGCGGCTGCGGCCGCCTTGCGGCGCTGCACGTCCGGGTCCTTCGGCC
>NZ_CAFK01000094.1 GCF_000239815.1 Bradyrhizobium sp. STM 3843
CCTGCCCGTCCTCACCCTCTCCTATTCCGACCTGATCACCGATCGCGGATTCAAATACGTGTTCCAGACCGCGGCCACCGCGGGTTCGCAGGCGAAGCAAGCGTTGCCCCAGATCATCAAGTTGGCGGAGACTGCCTCTGGCAAACGGCCGAAGACGGTCGCGATCCTGACCGACAACACAGGGGCTTCGATCGCCTCTGCAAAGGCGATGCGCGAAGGGCTGCTGGCGGAGAACCAGTTGCAGCTGATCGTCGACGAGACTTTCACGCCTCCACTGGCGGATGCGACGTCGCTGGTGCAGAAGGTCCGCTCGGCAAAGCCCGATCTGCTGTTCTTCCTGCCGACCGTGATCTCGGACGCAAAACTGCTGCTGGAGAAGATGAACGAGTTCGGCCTCGGCCAGGGCAAGGTGCCGACCATCTCGTTCGGCATCGCGATCGCCGAGCCGGACATGCTGCAGACGGTGAGCCCCGAGCTGCTGCAGGGTGTGCTCACCTGCGTCGCGAGCTGGGGCGCCAAGGGCCATGAAGCCCTGATCGCCGAGTTGAAGACCCGCTACAAGGAGCCGTGGATGACCCAGAACGCGATCTCCACCTATGGCGACATGTGGGTGATCAAGGACGCACTGGAGAAGGCCGGCAAGGCTGATCGCGTCGCCGTGGGCGAAGCGCTGCGGACCATGGATGGCGGCCCCTCGAAATATTATCCGCTGGGCGAGATCAAATTCGACGAGAAAGGCCGGCGCGTCGGCGCCGGCATGACCATCGTGCAGTGGCAGTCCGGCGTCCCGGTGACGGTGTTCCCGCCCGAGCTTGCCCTGGCACAGCCGTTCTGGCCGAAGAGCTGACAACGTCCCAAAGAGAATTGGAGAACAAGATGGATAAGGCGACCTACGACCGCGGTCTCGAAATCCGCAAGAGCGTGCTCGGCAGCGAATTCGTCGACAAAGCGATCGCCTCCGCGGACGAGTTCAACCGCCCGATGCAGGACCTCACTACCGAATATTGCTGGGGTTACGTCTGGGGGCGTGAGGGACTGACACGGAAGACCCGCAGCTTCCTCAATCTGGCGATGCTCTGCGCGCTCAACCGCCCGCATGAGCTGAAGACCCATGTCCGGGGGGCGCTTGCCAACGGCGCAACGCGCGAGGAGATCCGCGAGGTCTTCATGCAGGTCGCGATCTATTGCGGCGTGCCGGCCGGCGTGGACGCGTTCCGGAATGCGAAAGAAGTCTTCGCAGAGCTCGACAAGAACAGCGAAGCGACACCGCGATGAAGGGAAAATGGGCACTCGTGACCGGTGCGACCGCGGGCCTCGGACTGGCCATTGCGGAAGGCTTGGCGGGCGCGGGTGCCAATATCATCCTTCATGATCTCATTGCGCCGAAGCAAGCCGCGGATGCGCTGCGCAGCCGCTTCGGCCTTGAGGTCATCGCGGCCGGCGTCGATCTCTCTCAACGCGACGCGATCGAAGCCATGATGGCGGACCTGCTGGACCGCTGCGGCGCCATCGACATCCTCGTCAACAATGCGGTGGTCCGGCATTTCGCGGCAGTCGAGCAGTTTGCTCCCGAGCACTGGGACCAGGCGCTGGCCGTGAACCTTTCGGCACCATTTCATCTGATCCGCCTGGCCCTGCCGACCATGAAGCAACGCGGTTGGGGCCGGATCATCAACATGGGCTCGATCTACTCGAGCCGCGCGGTCGAAGACCGGATCGACTACGTCACGACCAAGACGGCCATTCTGGGCATGACCCGCGCCGTCGCCATCGAGACGGCGCGCAGCGGCATAACCTGCAACACGCTCTGCCCCGGTACGCTGCCGACGCCTGCGATCCTGAACAAGATCGCAACGATGGCGTCGAGTAGCGGCCGTCCGGTCGAGGACATGACCCGCGAATATCTCGGCGAGCGCCAGCCTACGCAGCGCTTCATCGGAATGGATGCTGTTGCCGCCGTGGTCGTCTTTCTCTGCGGTCCGGCCGCAAACGACATCACCGGGGCCAGCCTGCCCATCGACGGCGGCTGGTCGGTCGCATGAAAGCATTGGAAGAGGAGCTTAGCGATGCCTGAACAATCGAGTCAGACTGTCTTGCTGACAGGCGCCACCGGCGGCATGGGACGCGCTATTACCAAAGCCCTGCTGGAGAGCGGCCGCCGCGTCGTGCTGGTCGACCGCGATGCCAATGCGCTTCAGGAGCTGGCGGCGACAGCAGGCAGCGCCGTGTTTCCGATCCAGCTCGATGTCAGCGATCCACAGGCAGTCGATCGCTTACCGGACGCGATTACAAAGCCATTCAAGCCGGTCGACGTTCTCATCAACAATGCCGGCCACGATATCGGCGGCCGAACGCGCTTCGATGTCGGCTCGGCCGACGACTGGTCCAACATTATCCAAACCAACCTGATCGGCTTGATGCGTGTGACGCGCGCGATTCTACCCGACATGGTCCGGCGCAACGCCGGCCATGTCGTCAACATCAGCTCCATCAATGCAGTCCGGATCGTCCCTGACATGGCCGCCTACAGCACCAGCAAAGCGGGCGTGCACATGTTCACCGAGACGCTTCGGGGCGAGCTGGCGGAAACGGCGATCCGGGTAACCGAGCTCCAGCCCGGCCTGACCCGGACCAATATCATCCTCACCCGCTATCGCGGCGACAAGGCGAAGGAACAGGACTATTTCGACCAGTTCAAGATGGCGCTCGAGCCTGCCGATATTGCGCGCTCGATCGTCTTCGCCCTTGACCAGCCCGCCCATGTTCAAATTGCCGAAATGATGATTCTGCCTGTAAACCGGTACTGAATTTCCCAACCAGGGTCCGAACATGGAAAGACGTGGCAAATTGCAGTCGACACTCCGCATCGAGGACGTTCCGACCGTCCGTGCGATGGTCGCGCAAAAGCTGCGCGGGGCGATCATGTCCGGCACGCTCAAGCCGGGCCAGCGCCTTGTCGAGCGCGAACTCTGCGAGATGATGGGCGTCAGCCGCCCCTCGATTCGCGAAGCGCTGCGCGCCCTGGAAGCTGACGGGCTGGTCAAGACGGTGCCGCATCGCGGCCCGGTGGTCTCGACAATCAGCCTGGAGGAAGCCCGGCAGCTCTACGCGGCGCGCGCGGTTCTCGAAGGATTTGCCGGACGCGAATGCGCCCGGCTTCATGATCCGGAGGTGGCGCGCCGGATCGGGGAAGCTTTGACGCGGCTGAAGGCGGCCGCGGCCAAGCAGGACCTGGTCGGATGCCTTCAGGCCAAGACCGAATTCTACGCGGCGCTGATCGGCGGCTGCCGCAACGCCTTCATCGAGCGCATGCTCAAGCCTCTGCACGACCGCATTCAACTGCTGCGGATCACGTCGATGTCGCAGCCGAAGCGGATCAACAAAAGCCTGCGCGAAGTCACCGCGATTTGGCGCGCGATCCAGAACGGCGATCCCGATCTCGCCGAGCGATGTTGCGTCGATCACATCAATGCGGCCGCGGTGGCGGCGCTCGACATGATCGAGCGGTCGAAGGGGACCAGCGACATCGCCAATCCTTGATTGATTGGCGCTCATACTCATTGCGTATCCGTCGCCCACGCTCGTATCACCCTGTCTCGCCTGACATCGACGAACGTCGATATCTGCTAGTACTGACATTGGCGCATGCTCTGTAATGAGCTCAAAACTGCACGCCTCGAGTCAGAGCTCCGTCGACCACGACATTGGTCCCGGAAATGAAGCTTGCGGCGCGGCTCGCCAGAAAGACCGCCGCGTTGGCCATCTCCTGCGGCGTGCCCATGCGCCCGGTCGGATTGAGCGCCAGCGCCGCGCTGTAAAGCTCGGGGTTGTTGTCCTTGATATTGTTCCACACCCCACCTTCGAAATAGGTATTCCCCGGCGAGACCGTGTTGGCTCGAATGCCCTTGGGCGCCAGCTGATAAGCGAGCCCCTGGGTGTAATGGATGATCGCCGCCTTGAACGTGCCATAGGGACCGGCGGCGAAATCGATCTCGCGTCCAGATACGCTGGAAATCGCCACGATCGCGCCTTGCTTGCTCTTTTCGAGATAGGGCATAGCGGCGTCGACGAGCCGGACCGTGCCCATCATGTCCGTGGCAAATTCCTTGCTCCAGCTCTCGTCGTCCTGGCCGATCGCGAGCGCGCTCACATTGGCGACGACGATATCGATGCCGCCGAGCGCGTCGGCCATCTCGGTCACCCAGGATTTCAAAGCTGGGCCGTCGGCAACGTCGAGCGCCTTGCCGGCCGCCATAGCGCCGGCAGCTTTCAATGCGGCAACTGTAGTCGCGACTTCGGTTGCATTGCGCGCGCAAATACCGACGTCGGCACCCTCGGCCGCCAGCGTCTCCGCGATCGCCCGGCCGATTCCCTTGGTTGCACCGGTCACCAGAGCTTTCGCTCCCCTCAGGCCCAGATCCATCGTCAACCCCTCTTGTTTCGGTGTCTTCGAACCCTGACAACGGAGTCGTTGTCACTCCGCGCGTCGACAACTTGCAAACGATATCATCGATTACCGGTCTGCGTTCTCACGAGGTCTCGGTAGCTGTGAGGCATGCGCATGGCCACGAGATCTTTCCGCCTGACGATATTGGTCGGATAGACACTGTCGAGATTGCTGGTGTCGATCTCCGCCGCCGCGATCCTCTCGCCGTTGCCGACGATGGCCTCCCTACGCGGGAATGCGAAGGTGTCGGGACCAAATACGCCGCTCAAGCCGGGATAGCCGTGCTCCGGATCATGCACATTGGCGAACGCGAAGAATGTATTGTTCTCACCTGCCCGGACCCGGAAATGATGCCAGTGATAGGGATCGGCGCCGGTCGGGATCGGCGCCGGCTGGATCACACTGGTGCCCTCATGCGACGCGGTGAAAGTGCCCGTCAAGGCTGCGGGGCACGCGATGAGATCACAACCGCGCAGCGTCAGCACCCGCCCCGCTTCCGGAAACAGCGCATCATGCCCGATCAAAAGGCCGATGCGTCCAAGCGGCGTATCGACCACCGTCCAGCCTTCGCCGGCACGTGCCCAACTCCGGTCCTCGTGACCAGGATGCGTCTTGCGATACACCGAAATAATGCCGTCCGGCTCAATGAGACAGGCGCTGTTGTAGAGATCATCGCCGGCGCGCTCCGCAAGACCGCACACGACGAATAGCCCAAGCTCAGCCGCGAGGGCCGCCAATCGGTCCGTAACGGGTCCCGGGATGGGCTGCGCAGCGGCAGCCGGATCGGACAGACCAGTTGCGGCGAGTTCGGGAAACACCACGAGTTCGGCGCCGTCAGCTTTGGATTGGCGTGCGAGGACAGCGATCTCGGCCAGGTTCGCGTCGACATCAGCCCTCGGTGCAAATTGCGCGACGCTCACGCGCGAGCGCTTTCCCGCCGGCCACGGCTGATGGCCATAGAGGCCGAAGAACTCGTGAGGATTCCAGCTAAAGGTGTTGGTGAGCAGCTCGGCATAGAGCTCCGGCCGTCGCTGGGCGAACACCGTTTCGCCGAGCACACGTCTCTGGCGTGTTGTCGCGAGATCGACCTCGGCCGCAGCGATGCCATCGCCCTTGTCGATCACGGCGACGATGCTGCCATCAGGTGCGATGACACAGCTGCCGCCCGAGAACTGCACGGTGCGCTCCAGTCCCCAGCGGTTACTCTCGATCACATAACAGCTGTTCTCGAACGCCCGGCTGATCCAGTAAGGTGCCGGGGTCCGCTCGGCGAGCCAGTTCGAGATGTGGCAGATGATGTCGGCACCGCCGAGCGCCATCAGGCGCGCGGTCTCGAGGAAGTGGATGTCCATGCAGATCAGGAGTGCGATACGCCCGATCTCGGTCTCGAACACCTGATTATGGAGATCGCCTGAAGCTGCCCATTTCGGCTCGGAAATATACGGATGAGTCTTGCGGTGCCGGCCGATCACACCGTCAGGACCGATCAGCACCGCCGTATTGTAATAGATGTCGTCGTCATCAACTTCAGGCATCCCAATCACGACGTAGCAGTTGTGACGGCGGGCGAATGCAGCGAAGCGATGCGTGGTCGAACCTGGGATCTTCTCGACGAAAGGTGCTACCTCGGCGCGATCGTGCCAGCAATAACCGGTCGTCCCCATCTCAGGCGTAACAATCAGCCGCGCGCCTGCGGTGGCCGCCTGCTCGCATAGTTCGAGCAGGCGCGTGATGTTGCGCTCCTTCTCGCACATGACAGGTTCGAACTGGACCGCCGCAACTTTGTATTTCGACGCCATCCCGCCGCTCCCGTCAGACCAGGAACGACTTCTTGATCGAAGCGCCGAGCGTGTATTTCGGATCGACCATGTTGCCGAGCCTGACGCGTCCGGCCTGGGTCAGCAGCATATAGGCCTCGATCTCCTCAAACCCATAGTCTGCCGCCATCCACCGGCACAGCTCGCGATAGGCGATCCGCGCGGCATCCTCCATCGGTCGCGCCGAGCCGATGGTCATGATGAAATCCTTGGTCTCCAGCCGCGGCCAGGCGATGGTCCAATTCTTGATGAGATCGACCTGAACCGTTGTCACGGTCGGATGCTCGATGGCGACACCGCAAAGCTCGCCGTCGCCCTGCGCGGCGTGACAGTCGCCGAGATAGAGCAGCGCGCCTTTGGTATTGACCGGCAGATAGATCACCGCGCCGACGCCGACGTCCGGCAGATCCATGTTGCCGCCATAATAGTCCGGGACCAGCGAAGAGATCGCCTCGATCTCCGGCGAGGTGCCGATGGTGCCGATGAACGGTTCATAGGGCAGCGTGATCTTGTCGTTCCATTTGGTGCCGCCTTCGAGCGTGATCTCCAGCTTCTTGACCCTTTCCGGCAGCGCAGGGTTGAGCAAGGCCGTATTGCCGGTCGAGACCAGGCCGCCGAAATCCGGCATGACAACGGTGGTGCCGCGTGGCTGCGGCCCGCGAGGCACGATGCTCTCGATATAGACCGCAAGCGTATCGCCCTTCTCCGCCCCATTGACATATACGGGGCCGTTCTGCGGGTTGAGGAATGGAAAATTGAGAATCCTCGACGGGCTGTCGGTCTCATGCTTGATCGCGCCCTCGAATGCGTCGTGCGTTTCGGCGGAGACCACAGCGCCCGGATCGACGGTCAGGATGGGATCGACGTACGGGCCGTAGACATAATGGTACTTGCCTTGATCCCGTTCGGTGATCACGTGGTGCGCACCGCGCATGCCCTTGGCCACGCCCTTGCGCGCCATGATCGACTCCGTCTGCCAAGCCATTGTCATGCTCCTTCTCGATCTCTTCTCGTTCTGGCCCTTTGGTAAATCAGACTGCAAGATGACGACGCATCTCAACCTCATCATCGAGAGCCTCGCGCGCGAGGCTCGCGGTAATGCGCCCCTTGTTCATGACGTAGCAACGCTGCGCCATGGCGCGGATCATGTCGAGATTCTGTTCGACCAGGATGATCGTCACGCCGGTCTGGCGGTTGAGCTCGACCATGTTGCGGGCGATGTCCTGGACAATGTTGGGCTGGATCCCCTCCGATGGCTCGTCCAGCAGGATCAGATGGGGATCAGCAATCAGGACGCGGCCGATCGCAAGCTGCTGCTGCTGGCCGCCGGACATGGTGCCGGCGCGCTGGTTCCAGCGCTCCCTCAGGATCGGAAACGCTTCGAGGATGCGCTGCTTGCCCCGCTCGGGCACCCCTCCGCGTTTCACGGCTGCGCCGACCGCAATGTTCTCGCCCACGGTCAGTCGCGGAAAGACGTCACGGCCCTGCGGCACATAGCCCATTCCGAGCCGCGCCCGCTTGTGCGCCGGCAGATATTCCACCGCTTCGCCGCGATAGACGATCGACCCCGACATCGCCGGCACCAGACCGATCAGGCTCTTCATCAGCGTAGATTTGCCGACGCCGTTGCGGCCGATCACCGCAACGATCTCGCCCTCGCGGACCTCGATCTCCAATCCCTGCAGCACCGGCTTGCCGCCATAACCGGCGCGCAGGCCGAGCGTGGTGAGGATGACTTCCTTGCGCGCAGCCTCAAGCATGGGTCTGCCCCAGATAGATCGCCGCGACGCGTTCGTCAGCCACGATCTCGTCGATCGAACCCTGCGCGAACACCTGACCGAGATGTAGCACCGTGACGCGCTGGGCGACCTGACGCACGAAAGCCATGTCGTGCTCGATCGCAAGCACGGTCATGCCCAACGCATTCAGCCGCCGCACCATCTCACCCGTCATGTGCGTCTCCTCCGGCGACATGCCGGCGGTCGGCTCATCCAGCAGTAAGAGGCGCGGCTTCAGCGCGATCGCCATGCCGATCTCCAGCCATTGCTTTTGGCCGTGGCTGAGATTGCCGGCGGTCTGCGCCTGCTCGGCGGCAAGCCCGAGAAAAGCAAGCAACCGGTCGATCTCCTGCACGAGCTCGCCCCCATGAAGCCGGCTCTGCAACGCGATCTCGAGATTCTGTCGCACCGAGAGCCCCTTGAACACACCCGGCACCTGGAACTTGACCGACAGCCCGCGGCGGATTCGCGCGAAGGACTTCAGCGCCGTAATGTCCTCTCCGGCGAAACAGATCTGGCCGCTGCCGGGCTGATGCTCGCCGAGGATCAGCCGGAACAGCGTGCTCTTGCCGGCGCCGTTCGGGCCGATCAGGCAATGGATCTCGCCCTGCTCCAGCACAAGATTGACGGAGTTCGTCACGTGCAGGCCGCCGAAATGCTTGTTGAGGTCGCGCAATTGCAGGAGCGCCATCACGCCGCCTCCTGCTTGCGGCGCCTGGCGAGCCGAGTGATCCAGTTGATGATGCCGAGCACCAGCCCGTTGGGCGCGACCAGGACGGTCGCAACCAGCAGCACGCCCATGAACACCAGCGCATATTGGCTGCCGTAGATCGTGAGCGCCTGGAAGCCAGATAGCACCACCAGCGTGCCGATCACCGTGGTGGTGAGATCGCTGCGGCCGCCGACCGCAACCCAGATCAACGGCAACGCCGCTGCGGTCATGCCCATGCTGGAGGGCGTGATATACTGGCCCCATACCGTGTAGAGCACGCCGGACAGGCCGGCGAGCGCCGCACCGATCACGAAGGTGATCAGCTGATACTTCCTGATGTCGTAGCCCAGCATCTCCGCGCGTTCGGGATTCTCGCGGATGGCGACGATGACGTTGCCGAACGACGAGTTCATCAGGACGCGCAAACCGAGATAGACCACAACCAGCATGCCGAGCACGACGTAATAGAGACCTATATCGGCAAACAGCACGATCGGCTCATCGAACCAGGGGATCATCAGCGGCGGCATCGCGCTCATACCGTTGAAGCCATTCAGACGCGCGGCGCCGATGTGCCACTCCGGCCCTGCCGTCTGCGCCATGAAGCGCTCGAGCATCAGGGTCACCGCAAGGGTGACAATCCCCAGGAACACGCCGGCGATGCGGCCGAAGAACATGAAATAGCCGAGCAGCAGCGCAAACAGCGCCGCAAAAGCGATCGCGAGCAACAGCGCGACCCAGGTGAAACCATAGCCCGCACCGAAGTTGATGGTCAGGATGCCGTAGCCATACCCCGCAATGCCGAAGAAGGCGGTCTGGCCGAATGACAGCGAGCCGCCATATCCCCAGATCAGGCTCAGGCTGAGCGCGATGAACACCCAGACGAAGAAGTAGACCGTGTTGCCGACCGTGTAACCATCACTGAAGAGCGGATAGGCAACGGCGCCCCCCAGCACCAGTGCGAACAGGGACCAGAAGCCGCGACCGCGACCAAGGGTCTGCGGACCTTCAAGACGACGGAGCAGCGAGACGATGACACTCACGATCGCCTCCTCAGGTCCGCTCGCGCAGGACGAAGCCGGAGATGCCCTTGGGCAGCACCCGGACCACGATGATGACGGCGATCAGCAGTCCGATCTGGCCGAACAATTGACCCTGCCAGGAGGTCATTGCCGATTTCACCACCGCGAGCACGCCACCGGCCGGCGCGGTGCCGAGGAACACGTCCGCACCGCCGATGACGACGGTGACGAACGCCTCCATGATGAAGGTGGCGCCCATTGTCGGCACCAGGGTCATGGTTGGCGCATAAAGGCCACCCGCGAGACCGGCAAGCCCTGCCCCACAGGCGAAGGTGAGGCTGTAGATCAGGCGGGTGTCGACACCCAGCGCAGCGGCCATGTGCGGCACCTGGATGGTGGCGCGCGCCAGCACGCCGAAGCGGGTCCAATTGAACAACGCGTAGAGCGCGCCGAGCACAGCGAGTGCTGCAAGAAACAGCACGATGCGATAGACCGAATAGGAATAGGCGCCGACCTGGAAGCTGCCGAACGGTGTGCCGACCCCGGCCATCGTCGACCCGACCAAGATCAGCGTGCCTTGCGTGGCGATCAGGCTCAACCCCCAGGTGGCAACGATGGTATCAAGCGGACGGTCATACAGATGCCGGATCACCAGGAGTTCGACCAGCACGCCGACCAGCGCGGCGACCAGCGTGCCGCAGAGAATGCCGAGCGGGAGCGGCAGCCCGGCATGCACGGTCGCTGCGGTCACATAGGCGCCGCACATGATGAACTCGCCATGAGCGAGATTGATCACGCCCATCATGCCGAAGATGACCGCCAGGCCGCAGGCTGACAGCACTAGGAAGGCGAAGGCGTCGCCGAATTGATAGAGTGCGGAGAATGCCAGGGTCGCGATATCCATGTCTCGATCGGTTTGTGCGGGGGCCAAGGGACGCGACGACGTCGCGGCATGCAGGCATCGCCCCGGCGTGAGAGGCGCCAGGGGCGATGCTTCCGCCGATCAGGGCTTCGGCGGCGGATTCGACGGCGTGTATTGCGCCATCGGATCCTTCTTGGTCAGGTCGCAGCCGGCATCGCCGAGCCAATAGGGCTTGATGTCTTCCCAGACCTTGGGGAACGAGATCGAATGGTCGGCGCCGACCTTGGCAAGATAGATCGTATGCGACATGTGCTGGCTCTTCGGGTCGATGCAGACCTTGCCTTCCGGCGCGTCCATGCAGACGTCGCCCTGCGCGATCACCTTGCGGATCTCATCGCGCTTGGTCGACTTCGCCCGCTCCACCATCTGCTTGTACAGATAGACTGCCAGATAGGAGTTCTCGGCCTCCTGGTTCACATAAGGCTCGCTCGGAAACTTGGCCTTGAATTTGGCGTAGAACTCCTTGCTCTTCGGCGAGTCGATTTCCTCGATGTAGTTGGTGGTGACATACATGTCCTTCAGGCTCGGCGGCTTGAAGCGCTTGTGCTCGTAGCCCTGCCCGACATTGACTGAGGATGCCATCGGCAGGTTGACATTGGCCGAAGCTGCCTGCTCGTAATACGAGGCCTGCGCGGTGCCGACCAGCAGCGTGACGACGAAGTCCGGCTTGGCCTTCTGGATGTTCTGGATGCTTTGTGAGAACTGCGACACGCCGAGCGGGATGAACTCTTCGCCCGCCATTTCGCCACCGTTCTCCTTGACGATCTTGCGCACCCACTCGGCCGAGATCTGGCCGAAATTGTAGTCGGCGGCGAGCGTGTAGACCTTCTTGCCGTAGGTCTGCATCATATAGGGAATGAGCGTCGAGAACTGCTGCTCCGGCACCGCGCCGGTGACGATCATGTGTCCGTCGCAGACGCCTCCTTCATACTGGTTGTTGTAGAAAGCGAAGCCGTTGAACTGGTCGACGATCGGCCGATAAGCTTCCCGCGAGGCCGAGGAGAAGCCGGCAAACACCACGTCGACCTTGTCCCGCTGCAGCACGCGCCGCATGAACTCCTGGTAGCGGGTATTGTCTGATTGGGTGTCGTAGGTCACAAGCTCCAAGGGGCGCCCCATGATACCGCCGGCCTTGTTGATCTCGTCGGTCGCGAGCTGGATCGCATGGACCTTGCCGATGGTCGCCGCGGCGAAGTCGCCGGACTGGTCCTCCAGCACCCCGAGCTTGATCGGATTTTCCGCGGCGAACGCGCCTGACGTAAGGACAAGCGTCCCCGTGAGGGCTGCGGCATGCAGCCCCCGCACTACAGATCTGGTCATCATGATGCTCCTACATCGCTTGCTTGTTGCCGCCTTGCAGCGTGATGCTGGTCGTGCGGTCGGAGGTGTCGGGCGGCTTCGCCCATCTGCTCAGAAGTTCCTCGCAAAAGCGCTCCAAGCTCTGCCGTCTGCGCATGCTCTCACGACGAAGCTGGGAATAGGCTGCGTCTTCATCCAGGCCCTGCTCGCGCATCATGAGAATTGTCGCGCGGAGCACCGCGCGACGCCCGCGGCGACGTTCCTCGAGGTCGAGCAACCGTGCGTGCGCATCCGCGCGCAGGAGGAACTGGTTGATCCCCATGAACAGCGCCGTGTAGACCGCGCCCCCATGAACCGGCTTGCGCAGGAACGCGGTCGCACCGAGGTTGAGCAGCGCCTTCAGCCGGCCCGGCGCCTCGACACCGACAATCCCGATCACCGGAACCGGCGGCAGCTTCGAGGCAGGATCGACATCGATCGCAATGGCCTCATCGAGATCGCCGTCGACGAACAGAATATCGCGATCCGGCGACAATGGCGCGATATCGATTTGTGCCCGACCATCCGCAATCTCGGGAAACTCGCAAGCCACGCCGAGCTTGGCCAGCGTCGTCTCCAGCGTGCTCTCCCGTCCCGATAGCCGGGAAATCACGAGCGCACGGCTGCCCTTGAAGTTCTGCAGCAGTCGGAAGGTCATGACTTCACCATTCGGAGCAATGGAGGATGCATCGCAGTCGCAAAACGCGGCGAGGACTGAACCAGATAGGGATCCGGCGCGATCGGCTGGCGCGCCTCCAGGAGCAGCTCGAACTGACCATTGGCCAAGGAACGTCCAATGCGCGGCGTGAGCCAGGCGTGGAAGGTCTGTGGATCGATCCTCACTTCGCCTTGCGGCGCAGCCAGACGCCGGTTCGCGACAGCTCCGCGCACGGCGCGGGCTTCGTCATTACCGACCTGCGCCAACGTTGCCGCCAGGAGCTTGACCGCGATGTAGGAGGCTTCCGCATCCGCCGATGCTACCGGCCCGTCCGGGAAACTCTCCAAGTAGGCCTGCATGAACTGCAAATTTTCGGGCGTTCTAAGCGACGAAAAGTAGACGCTCGACGACAAGTGTCCGTCGACGGCGTCGGAACCGATTTCCCCAAGTTCCGGCTCGGACAATGTGCAACTTGCGACCGGAATCTCGTTGGCTTGCTCGATACCGGCGCTGCGGCACGCCGCACGGAAATTGCGGAAGAACGCATAGGCGCTGGTACCGATCAGGTTGTTGAACACGAAGTCCGGGCGCTGATCCAGGATCGAAGCTATCACCTGGTCGAACTCAGTGTCGCCGACCGGGAGGTACCGTTCGGCCACAACCGCCCCGCCCCGCGCGATCAAGGCCTCACGGAAGATCCGGTTGTTCTCCCACGCCCAGATATAGTTGGAGCCGACGCAGAAAGCGCGCTTGCCGACACCGGAGACGAGATAATCGACCAGCGGCAGCACGTGCTGGTTCGGAGCCGCGCCGGTATAGATGACGTTGTCGGAACTCTCGAAGCCTTCATAATGCGACGGGTACCACAGCAGGCCGTCGTGCTTCTCAAAGCAGGGAATGACCTCCTTCCGACTCGAGGAGGTATAACAGCCGACCACTTGCCGTATGCCGGCCTTCAGGAGGTCGAGGCTGAGCTCGCGATATTGCGTGAGATCGCCGGATGGGTTGACGACGACCGGCTCCAGCGCGACGACATGCTGAGACTGATTGATCTCGCGGAACGCCAGCAGTGCCCCATTCAGCATCGATCGTGCGACGACGCTGTAGGGCCCCGTCGTCGAGAACATCACACCGATCCGAAGCTGCTTCCGCGCCATACCTGAACCCGAAACGAAAAAAGCGCCCGCCGGCCGTGAAGCCGAGGGCGCCCTCGCCACCAACCAAACGCACCTCAGCGGGCGCGGTGTTGGAAATGATCTGAACTCATTGCGTTAGCGGGCAACCGTTGCCCAACGCGTGTTGCAACGGTCGTCTAGAACCAGCAATCTGTCAAGACTGTTCTAAGAGCGGCAGCTGCATTAAATCGCACCACCATGCGTCAAAACTATGCATGGTGCTAAGTGCTGAATTTCAGCATGCCGCAGTGCGCTTCCCTCGAAGCTCGACGTCATGATGTTTCATTCTCCGTCGCCCGCTGCAGACGAAATTGTACTATCTTCTTCAGTCATAGCTGAGGCGGTCCCAGCACCGCCGAGGGTGGACTCTCCGGGGCATCTCTCTGCTTTTCGCCAGTTGGATTAGCTGGCGGGAAGATGCTGTCATAGATTGCGCGAGCTTCTCGAATGAGGCGCTCCCGGTCGCGCTCAGACTTTGGCACAAATCGGATCAGTTCGCCCATATGTGCACCAGTTGACTTAAGAGCCTGAATACTAGCTACCGCTCCCGCCACATCTGAAGAGACGAACCAACCGACGCATCCCTCACCACACACTCTCGCCGTAGCCTATGCTTTCGCAAGTTTGAGAGTTTGGGGAAACGACAAGATCAAGGCTGGCGCTCCCTAGCGGGACCATAACGATTCTTCAGGGTTCAACGAGTTTGCCAACTTGTGCTGCGCAGATCGATCATTGACGCACGGTGTGTTTTCGGACGGTTGGCAAACCCATGCTTGCCACAGCAGCTGGCCCGCCCCTCGCCTCGCCTGCATAGGTGCGGAGCGCAACAGCGGCTGTCGCTGATGTCATAGAGCCTTGCAGCGCGAATCACACGCGCGATGTCTTAGAGCTTCAGGGGTTCAGCGCCTGGCTGGGTGATCTGAATATTGGCGAAGCGACACGAGCCGCTGCGGCGTTGGAAGAGAGAGACACCAAGCAGCCACACGTTTACGACGGACTTGGCCGCGCCGCCGATGTGCTCCTTGTAGTCGGCATGAATGTCGCGCTCGTCACTGACCCACTTGCCGAGATCGGCGAGACCGCTGCGGACCGCCATGTGCGACTCCAGCGGCGTCCAGCGCGGGATCGGGCAGCGGAACGCAGTGCCGATCGGAAGGCTCGAGCTCCAGAAGTAGGTGAGGTCCTGGCCATCATCGAATTCCGCGGCGATTGAGAGGTAGTCGTGCGAGGTGAGCTGGTTTTCCGGCAGCCGGGACGGCAGTTCCTCGACGATCCAGCGCCAGCTCAACCTGGTCTGCGGCTTCAGCTCGATGCCGACGGGACGCTGCAGAATGCCGGCGTTCTTCAGCGGCTCGACGGAGATCGCCCCGTTGCCGATGTCATTGAAGATGACCGGGCCGCCGCCCAGCATGAAGAAGTTGTGCCAGCCCGCAGGCAGCTTGCGAGGGGACTGGATCCGCGCCAGCTCGGCGCCGAGGATGCCGTCAACGTCGCCGTGGCTGAGCAGGCTGGTCAGGCCGGCGATTGCGCTGCCGCGCCAAACCAGCGCCACGCCGTAGATGTGCGCGTCCGCCTTGGCGTACTCGTCCTTCGGCACCGCCAGCTCGCCGCCCGCATCCTGGAACTCGACGAGCGAGCGCGCCATTTCGAGCGGACCGTCGGCGGCGGCCGTCATCGTTCCGGTGTTACTCATCGGATTGAACATGGGACGAGTGCCCCGGGTCCGGACATGAAACGCGACCCCAGGCTCGACCCACAGGTCCTGATCACGGGCGAGCCACACCCGGCCGCCAATCAGGAACGTCACCTCCTGCCCCTTGGCGAGGGTGATCCCGAGATCCTTCCACGGCAGCTCACTGCCGACGAGATCAAAGACGTGGGCCTCGCGGAGCTCGGGGGATTTGGCCTTGGCGACGAGCGCCGTCACGCCGTCAACGAGCTCCGTGCGGTCGAGAAAGCCGATCGCCGCCATTGCTCTGCGATCGAGGACGAGGGTCGCGAGCGGCACCGTCAGGCCCAGCGCCACAAGCCGCTTCAGCAGGTAACGCCGATTGAGTCCGTCTGCACCGTGAGAGCAGCCAGCATGGTCAAGCAATCCGCACATCGGGGCCTCCCTGGCTATTCGTTCGCGCCGTTGCAGAGGCCTAGCGCAGCGGGCGCAGCAAGGCTTGAGACCGTTGCCCGATATCGCAGGGCATGGTGCCCTGGGTGACGCAGCGGGTTGGCGTGGGCAGCTGCCCCGACAACCGCAGTCTGATACAGCCCGGATCTGTTCGAGCCTCACGAGGCACGCGGCGAGACCGGGCATTTTGCCCGATCGCGATCTCCACCCTTGCCAACGAGGCGGAGATCGGCGCCAAATCGACGAGTCCAACACGGAGCGTAACCAGAGGATATGGAGCGCAACCATGCACCTCCTGTTGCACCTCATCGGACGGCTCGTTGCCGTGGTCGCCGTCTGCCTTAGCATCGCGGTGGCATGGGTCATGATCGATGCGCACCACGCGATCGATGCCGACGCCGCGGCAACCGCAGAACGGGTCGGCCAGCGCCTGGAGAGCCTTTACTGGCAGAAGCTGCTGTGGCGCGACGGCATGAGCCGGGAGATGCTCCTTCCGATTTCCGACTGGCAGACGCTGACCATTGCGAGCGTCGTTTCGCCGGGGAACTGCGTCACGTTCGATTCGCCCGGCGAGGCGCCGCGGCAATTGTGTAGCCAGATCGAGGCGCTCGGGCCGCCGGCACCGAGGCTGTTTGCCGCCGCGTTCGATCTGCTGTTCGGCCCACCGATACCAGTGAGACGGCCCTTGACCGTGCGCGACTGGAATGCCGGCTTCATCGTTGCCGCAGCGGCGCCCGAGGCCGCGCTTCGGCTGGCATGGCGGCAGGTTTCCGTCGTCACCGGGGTCGCGGCGGCCATGGCCGCAGCCATCGCCGTGTTCGCCGCGATGACGATCGGACACGCGCTGATCCCGGCGCGCGCGATCATCGATGGGCTGCGCCGGCTGCAGCAGGGCGATCTCGGCTGGCGCCTGCCCGGCTTCCGCACCGCCGAATTCAATCTGATCGCGCGCGCGGTCAACGAGCTCTCGGCTGCGCTGGCTCGCACCAATGCGGCCCGCACGGCGCTCACCGCGCGTCTGTTCCAGGTGCAGGAAGAGGAGCGCCGATCGCTGGCGCGGGATCTCCACGACGAGTTCGGGCAATGCTTGACGGCAACGGCGGCGCTGGCGGCGAGCATTGAGGCCGGTGCATCGCCCACGCGCGCCGACCTTGCCGACGATGCGCGCGCCATCGCCCGCATCCAGCGCCAGATGATGGAAAACCTGCGCAGCGCGCTGGTGCGGCTGCGTTCTCAGGACGTCGAGGAAATCGGGCTCGAAGCCAGCCTGCGGCAGCTCGTAGGCGACTACAACATGCGGGCGGCCGCCGGCGCCGTGTTTCGCCTGAACGTGATCGGCGAGCTGGCTGCCTTGCCGAAGCAAGTGGCGATCGACGTCTACCGCATCGCCCAGGAATGCCTGACCAATGCGGTGCGCCACGGCTCGCCGACGGAGGTGGCGTTGAGCGTCGAGTGCGCCACCGCCGGCGCTGGAACGATCGCCCTGACGGTGGAGGACGATGGCGGCGGGGATGCGGTGTGCGTCGATCCGCGTCATGGCCATGGCATCCTCGGCATCCGGGAAAGGGTCGCAGCCCGCGGCGGCAGCATGTCGATCGGCAAGGCCGCCCGCGGCCTTCGCCTGTCGGCGGTCATGCCGCTGATGGGACCCGGGCCTGCGCAAGCCCTCTACGGAGCCGGCCCATGACCCCGGTTCGCATCCTGCTCGTCGACGATCATCCTGTGGTCCGCGAAGGCTATCGCCGGCTGCTCGAACGCCAGGCCGGATTTCAGGTGTGCGCCGAAGCTGAAGACGCGATGCAGGCCTATTGCGCCTATAAGGACCACCGTCCAGACGTTGCGATCATGGACATCGCCCTGCCCGGCGCCAGCGGCCTTGAGGCGGTGCGTCATATATACGGCAGTGGGACGGGGACGCCCGGGTGCTCGCGTTCAGCATGCACGCCGGCCCGGCTTTCGCGCTCAAGGCGTTCGAGGCCGGCGCATCGGGATACGTGACGAAGAGCACCAAGCCGGAAGACCTGCTGAGCGCGGTGAGGACCGTCGCGGGCGGAGGACGGTTCTTGAGCGAGGACATCGCACGCGCCGTCGCGGCCGACCGGCTGGCCGGGCCGCGAAGCGTGGTGGAGCACTTAGGCGCGCGCGAAACAGAAATCCTTCGCCTGCTTGCCTCAGGAATGACGAGCAACGCGATCGCCGACCTGCTCAATCTCAGTCAAAAGACGGTTCGCAATCATCACTACGCCATCAAGAGCAAGATTGGAGCAAACAACGACGCGCATCTCGTCTGGCTCGCCGTCAGCGCGGGCCTCGTCAGCATGGCCGACGCCCGTTTCGATGTCGATCATGTGTAGCGCACGGCACGGCTGGCTGATCCTCCCTGCTAGCGCGGATGAAATCGAGTTGCCGATGTTGCTTGTCTGGCCGAAGGCTTGCGCCGCTGGTCAATGTCGGCGGCGATGTTCCCACGGGTTGCACCCCTGCGAGCTCGGCCGGTTTGGACCGGGTACCACCGCGCTCGTCCATCCGGGTTCGGGGGGCATCGGGCAATTACTCGTGCAGATCAGCAAGCGGCTCGGCACCACCAGATCGTCGACCCCATCACCCCGCTCGATCAGCTTGGTGTCGACGATGGCAGAGAGTTTCGTTTCGGAACCTCATACAATGGAACTTCGGTTGCAGCCGAGATGATTTTCGGTTTCAGCTTCGACATTTTCGCTTTCGCACTCGCGCCACGCGATTTCGGTGCAGTAAACGAATCTGCACGATCTTTGTCGCGAAAGTTTCACATTTTTACCTTGTTTTTCAGCAGCGCTATGCTCACTTCCTGGCAGACGTAACTAATCAGTCCCTGTATTAATACGTGCAAATGAAGGCCGCTGGTCATTTCGACGACTGCCTTCAAGGAAATTAGAAGCCAATGGTGCGAATGGACGAATAACAGGGTGGATCAAGATGGCGTTTGTAGAGTGCTGCCAACGTTGCCAAAGTCACCGTAACAACATCAACCGCTACGAACGATTACTGAAGACCTATCTCACGGACATTGAGCGAAATTTCATA
Organism: Bradyrhizobium sp. STM 3843; assembly: GCF_000239815.1. GTDB lineage: Bacteria > Pseudomonadota > Alphaproteobacteria > Rhizobiales > Xanthobacteraceae > Bradyrhizobium. The sequence goes on from NZ_CAFK01000094.1 coordinate 19,055, forward strand.
GAATTGCGGCTCTGGGAAGAGCAAGTCGCATTGCGACAGATCAATCAAAAGGCATCGTTGAGTTGATCCGCGGCGGACGCCGAGAACGCCCGACACCGTGGTGTGGGCAGATACCAGACGCGGCTGACGCTCGTGGTATAATCGAGCGTGGCATGCAGGAAGCCTGGAAGCCGGCCTGGATCGTGACGTCCTGTACCTCGCCCTGATGAAACGGTGCGTATCGTCTCCGCCTGGGGTCACGATCCGCCGAGACTCCGTTGCAGTGGAGCCAAGGCCGATCGTGCGCGCGGCTCGGGCGGAATCGACCGCTCAACCACGGCCTCACGGGCGACCTTGGTCCGCAATTCCATGAGGTCCACGAACACGTCGGCCTGGCGACGCAGTTCATCGGCTATCATCGATGACTGGCTCGACGTTGTGGAAACGACCGTCACGCGGACACCGCGGCGCTGGACCGCCTCGACCAGCGCGCGAAAATCACCATCGCCGGAAAAGAGCACCATCTGGTCGATGTGTCGGGCGATTTCCATGGCGTCGACTGCGAGTTCGACATCCATGCTCCCCGTCCGCTTGCGGCGGCCGCTGGAGTCCGTGAACTCCTTGGCAGTCTTGGTGACGACCGTGTAGCCGTTGTAGTCGAGCCAGTCCACCAAGGGACGGACCGAGCAGTGATCCTGATCCTCCGCGATCGTTGTGTAATAAAACGCGCGCAGGAGCATGCCGCGGCTCTGAAACTCCTGTAGCAACCGCTTGTAATCTACGTCGAAGCCAAGCGCCTTGGCTGTGGCGTGGAGATTGGCGCCATCGATGAACAACGCGATCTTGGGAGTATTCATGGATCTCGCTTGGTGCCGGGGAAGGAAATTGGTAACGCAACAGTTTCTTTGTCAGCCGCCCAGGCGGCGCTTAGGCGAGCGCGCGCCTGGTTCGATGGAAGATGCCTTTCGTTCTCAGCAGTCCGACGTCGCCGATACGCGGCGCACCCCATCCGGCGCGCCGTTCGTGCCAGTGTGAGCCACCTCACCGTCGTAAACCTTCGTTTGCTCGCCGGTCCTGTGCCGCGCTCCGCCTGCCGAGATCTGGAAGAGCGGGATGCAGACCGCAAACAGCGAACAGCCCCTCTCCGTATCCTGGCTCTTTTCGCTCGATGACCTCGCCCGACGGCGCCTGCCGACACCGCGGAAGACGGAATGACTGGTGATCGTGTACAGCGCCAGCAGCGGCAGGGCGAAGGCGCCTAACCACGACATCGCAGCAAGACGCGCGGGCGCGGCAGCACCCTGGTCAATGGTGATCGAGAACGGAATCATGTAGGGCCAGAACGAGATCGCGAGAGTCGCGAACCCGACTGCAAAGATCATCATGCCCGCGTATAACGCCAAGTCGTCGCGGCGATAGTGCATCGTCGCCGACAACAGGAACGACGCGACCGGCCCAGTTGCCGGTATGGCCAGGAGGTAGGTGTGATCGAGCCAACGGCTCATCACCCTGTAGTCGCCTACGAAGGTGTACAAGAACAGAAAGGTGAAGAACGCCAGCAGCCCGCCGGCACTATATTCGACGAACTGACGCGCCTGGTCCCGCAGACCTCCTTCGGAGTTATAGAAAATCCAGGCCGCGCCGAGCAAGCTATAACCGAAACATAGACCGATACCGCAGACAGCGGCGAACGGACTGATCCAGCCAAACGTGCCGCCTACGTAGCCACTGCTGGATAAAGGAAGTCCCTCGACGAGGCCGCCAACCATCGCACCTTGCATGAAGGCCGCGACCAGAGAGCCGCAGCAGTAGCTCGCATCACAGATCGAGCGGGCGGCTTCACTCTTGAAACGGCATCCCCAGGCAACGCGACGCACAATCAAGCCGATCAGCATCAGCGATATCGGGAGCTGGAAAGCCGAGATCAACGTCGAAAAGACGATTGGGAACGCGCCCCACAGCACGGCACCTGCAACGATCAACCACGCTTCATTGCCGTCCCAAAGGGGGCCGACGGCATTGAACATTCGCTGCCGCCATCCCTCCTTGGGCGTCAGTCCCATCAGGATTCCAATGCCAAGATCAACACCGTCGAGCAATACGTAGGTCACGATACTGAGCGCAAGCACGGCAATCCAAACCATGATCATCTGCTGCTCTCCTGCAAGCCCGCCCGCCTGCGCCGATCAGGGTTCGGTCCTTGGCTCTAAATTTGGTTGACAGCTACTCACAAACCGGGCCTGAGACGGTTTCCACCGACACTTGTTTGGTCCTGACACGAACGATGCGATCGAGATTTTCGCCATCGGTGCGACACGGTTCTGATTGTTCTTTGATGCGACCTCGGGAATCTACTGAACGAGGGGATCGGTTCGTAAACCTTGGCTTAGTGTGTCGCCCGCTTCGGACCGCCGCCGAAGATCGTCTGACCCCGCTGCCGATCTGCCTCGGACCCGCGCTCACGCTGTCGACCGGGCGGGGCTGTGCCGGCTAGCCGCGGACAATTTGCAACAGGCCCGGAACGCGATGCGCACGACGGAGTGCGAGCTTCGGGCACGCGCACCTCCTCGAGACCCGGTAGAACTACGGGGTCTCAGACGCTCAGGCTCCTTTCAGAGCGTCCGCACATCGGCGATCTCTCGAACTATCTCCGACAGGCGGGACCGTGTTGCTATAGTTCTGCTGCTCTGGGCTTGGATCCGCGAGTGACATCCAGCGTTCCAGGACATACTATGGCGCCTTGGGATCTAATTTCTTGCAGTCGAACCGGTGACGTCGCCGCTTCACATTCTGCTTCTTGAAAGCGATACCGGCGATGCGAAGCTCATCCAGGAGCTTCTCACCCCTCAATTTGCCTTTGAACTTACCCATGCTCGAACGCGGGAAGAATTCGCCGCAGCTCTGGGCGGGACTCGCTTCGACCTGATCCTTGCCGATTACAGTTTGCCGTCGTTCGATGGGCTGTCCGCGCTCGAGCTTGCGCTGGCCCGGTCTCCCGACGTGCCGTTCATCTTCGTCTCTGGCAGCATCGGTGAAGACGCGGCAGTCGAAGCGCTCAAACGGGGGGCAACGGATTATGTTCTGAAGACGCGACTTTCGCGCTTGGTGCCGGCGACCCAGCGCGCCCTGCGTCAGGCGGAGCAGCGCGCCGATCTCGAAGCAGCGCAGCAATCCTTGCGGCGAAGCGAGATTTATCTGGCCCAGGCCGAGCATATTGCACATGTCGGATGGTGGGAGCGCGACTTCGCGACCCGCCGCGTCTCACTTTCGGACGAGACCTGCCGAATCTTCGGCGTGGAACGGGTCGATCTGCCGGGATGGCATGGACGCTGGCTGGAACTGATCCACCCCGAAGACCGCTCGCGAGCAGCGGAGGCCGCAGCAGCGGCGCGCGCACCTGGGGGCCCGCGCTACGACATAGAATATCGGATCATTCGTCCGGACGGCTCGCTCCGCCTGGTGCACAGCCAGGGCGACGTCAGCTGGGACGATTTGGGACGCCCGCTCCGCCAATTTGGCGTGATGCAGGATATTACCGAGCTGAGGCAGGCCAAGCAGGATCTCCGCGCGAGCGAGATGCGCTTCCGCACCTTCGTGGATCACGCAACCGACGCCTTCTTCCTGCTTGACGATCAGTCGCTCGTGATCGATGCGAACCGCCAGGCCTGCGCAGACCTTGGCTATACAAGGCAAGAACTGATCGGGATGCATCGGCGGGACTTCGATGTTGCGCTGGATGAGCCATCCATCGAGAGCCTCAAAGGCCGCGTCGTCGCCGGAGAAGCCGTCACTTTCGAGACGCGGTATCGGCGCAAGGACGGCAGCACCTTCCCGGTGGAGGCGCGCGTCGGCCATTTTGAAGAGAGCGGACATCGGTTTTCCTGCGTGGCGCGCGATATCACGGAGCGCAAGCACGCGGAGCAGGCCTTACGCATTAGCGAAGAACGGTTTCGTACGCTCGTTCAGTTCTCGTTCGATGTCTATTGGGAAAGCGACGCGCAGCATCGGTTCACCCGCCAGGAGTTCGCCGAAAGGCTCACGGACGCCCCTGCCCCCGGCTCCGAGATCGGCAAGACGCGCTGGGAAATTCCTTACGTCGAACCTGACGCGGAGGCTTGGCGCAAGCATCGCGAGACGCTTGATGCTCACCTGCCCTTTCGAGATTTCGTGCTCGCTCGTCCTACACCTGACGGCGGTAAACGCTTCGTGTCCGTGTCCGGGCTGCCGGTGTTCGATGAAGCTGGACGTTTTGTCGGTTACCGCGGTGTCGGGCGTCACATCACGGAGCAAAAAAAAGCGGAGGAAGCTCTCCGACGCAGCCAAGCCTATCTGGCCGAAGCGCAAAGGCTCAGCAACAGCGGCGCTTTCGCCTTCAACAAAGAACGCTCGCTGTATTGGTCGGAACAGCTCTACAGGATCTGGGGATTCGATCCGGAAGACGAAATTCCCAGCCGAGACGCCTGGTGGCAGAGAGTGCATCCGGACGATCGCGACAACGCCCGCCAAGAGCTCCAGAATGCATTGCGCGAAAAGCACGACTTTGCGATGGAGTACCGAATCGTTCTTCCGGATGGCACGCTCAAGCACCTTCGAACGATCGGTCACCCTTCTTATACCGCTGCCGGAGATCTCGTCGAAGTTGTCGGAACCACGCTCGATGTGACCGAGCGAAAACGGGCACAAGCGGAGCATCAGCGACTGCGGGAGTTGGAGGCCGATCTCGCGCACCTCAATCGGCTGAGCATCATGGGAGAGTTGACGGCCTCGCTTGCCCACGAAATCCTGCATCCGATCGCCACCGCACGCAATAACGCTCGTGCAGGAATGCGCTTCCTGGCCATGAACCCGCCCGATCTCCCCGAAGTGATGGACGCACTCGCCTGTGTTGTCCGAGATGCCGACAGGGCCAAAGACATCGTCGCGCGAATTCGTGATCATATCCGAAAGAAGCCCCCTCGAAAGGAGCGCTTTGAGATCAATGACGCCATCACGGAGGTGATCGTGATGGCCCGAAACGTGGTGGACATGAACCATGTGTCTGTCCAGACCAGCTTCAGGGACCCGATGCCCGCCCTTTGGGGTGACCGCGTCCAAGTGCAACAGGTCATCCTCAACCTTCTTCTGAACGCGGCTGAGGCAATGAGTTCAATGGAGGGATCACGCCAGTTGTCAATCAGTACCGACTGGAGCGAGCCGGACGGTCTGTTGGTCGAGGTGCGTGACTCCGGACCAGGGCTTGCTCAGGAACAACTTCAGGACATCTTCAAAGCGTTCTACACCACAAAGCCCAGCGGCATCGGAATGGGATTGTCGATCTGCAGATCGATCGTCGATGCGCATGGCGGCCGACTTTGGGCAGAGGCCAATCACCCTCGTGGCGCCGTGTTCCGGCTGACTTTGCCGGCGGCCGAAGCCGGCTCATGAATAGTCCTCGGACGGCTGCTCGGAATTGAGTGCCGAACGCAAACAGCGTTCTAGCTGATCGTCGTCCACGGGCTTACAGAGGTAGCAGATCACGCCGCTCGCGAGCGCGCGGGTTCTTGCGACTTCATCCGGGTACGCGGTCACCAGAATAGTCGGAATCCTGCAGCCGGTATTGGTCAGATGCGCATGGAGCTCAGCGCCGGTCATGTCAGGCATATTGACATCGGTGACCAGGCAGGCCGTTTTGGCGAGAACGGTTGAGGCCAGGAAGCTCGCAGCCGACGGAAACGCCTCGACGGAGTAGCCCAGCAGCCCGACGAGCTTTCGCATGGATTCGCGAAAGGGCTGGTCATCGTCGACGATCGAGATCAATCCAGGTCTCGGCATTGCAGTTTCCAGCGCATCGCGCGCCGGGCCCCTGCCAGCGCCCTTGCGCGCAACCGGAAGTCTCTGCCGGGCTTTGCCACAAAGCAATGGTGACGCTGCTAAGCCATGGCTTAGCCGAACGAACCTTCGTACCAGGTCAGAATGGGGCTGTTCTTCCCGATGGAATACGACTAGGCTCCTGTTGGCACGCAGAGGTAACACCTTTTCTCCAGATTGGGGTACCGCGAATGCCGGACACAAGCCCCAGTGTCCTGATCATTGACGACGATGCCGAGTTTCGCGACTCGGTCGGCCGATTGTTGCGGACCGTCGGCTTGAATGCTCGTCAATTTTCGTCTGTACCCGATTTTTTCAGCGCTAATCTCGAGCCCGAGGGGCCGACCTGCCTCGTTGTCGACGTGAGAATGCCGGGACCAAGCGGGTTCGATCTTCAGCGAGAACTTGCGGCGGCCCACAGGAATTTTCCCATCGTCTTCATCACTGCGCATGGCGACATCCCGATGACGGTGCGGGCAATGAAGGAAGGCGCCATCGAGTTCCTGACCAAGCCGTTTCGTGATCAGGATCTTCTCGATGCGGTCGCGACCGGCCTCGAGCGCGACCGCGCCCGTCGCGAGAGTGAGAAGGCGCTCCATGAGATCAGGGACCGGTTCGAGAAGCTCAGTGACCGGGAGCGAGAGATCATGATCCAGGCTACGGCCGGCCGTCTCAACAAGCAGATCGCGAATGATATCGGCATCACCGAGTCGACGGTGAAAGTTCACCGAAGCAACCTGATGCGCAAGATGAAGGCCCGTTCGCTTCCGGAATTGAGCCGTATGGCGGATTTACTCAAGATCGGAAATTGATCAGCGACCGCCGTGGGGCCAGACCGTTTCCGCTCTGCATCTGCCCGCCCGATTAAGCCTTCCGCTTATGTTTCTGATCTCCTTCGGCAGTGCACGCGCTTGATCGGCTTTACGCCCTAAACCTTCGCTTACGCCCCTCAACCACCGGCCAGCTGCGCTGCACCCGGGCGCAATCGACTGCTGCGGATAAAGTTGCAAAGTTTGCATCGCGGTTGAACCGAGTGATCTGGGGATGATGGTTCCGGGGATCGTCGGAGGACCGGTTGCGAACGATGAGCGCCCCGTGCTGATTCATCTTTGAGCGGGCACAGCTTTTTTATCAGCACCGAGGCACTGGGCAGAGACGGAATTGACGTGCTCTGCGACGCAGCCGACCAGTGAAAAGCGCGTGACGAAAACGCCCGCAGCTTGACGTCCAAAGGAGAGACAAAATGGACAATACAATGCGAGGCTCCGATCGCCGTGGTGCTATCCAGTCGTGCAGGTTCTGCGGCCGACGATTCGGGCTCGTCCGGTACTATTCCTGCGGGACGGCAATCTGCTCCCAAAAATGCGTCGAGCGCTTCAGGACGCGCTGCGAACATGACCGACATTGGGTGTTCTCGCACACGGGCAGCGTGAGCGTCCCAACGGCTCGCTCGCAGCCCCTCGAACAAACTCCAAGAACGTCGGGGGTTCGGGTTGCTGGAGCGCTACCGCTTTCCCCACACGAACCAAACCTGCGATATCTTCTCCAAACCTGCGCCTGAACATAGTTAGACGAATAATTCCGTCCGATTTTGCCCACGACGGAATCGGTCCTTCCCGGATCCCTTGACGCTATTCAGTCCAGCAAGCGGCGCGCTCTTCGAGTACGAGGCCGCGCAGCGGTTCCTTGGCGTAGCGGGCGTGGAAGCCGCCGGGCGCGCGCATCCAGTTCCCGAGGTCCATGCCGATGAAGCAATCGGGTTCGACGAATTCCTGGCCAAGTCGACCGCCCTCAAGGACGTGACGCAGATAGCCTACGCGTCGGACACCATATCGCGGGTAAAGCAGGCCCGATGTATCGATCACGAAAGCGGTGGACGGCGCCCAGATTTGCTGCAGGTTGTCCCAGACATCGGTCTTGTAGTCGTGGATATGTCCCGAGCAGATCGTCACCTCCCCGGCCGTCGACAACATCTGGCGCAGCCGGTTGCGATGCTCGGGATATAGCGAGCCTTGCGTCGGCTTGTCGTCCGTGGCGCTCGCGAGATAGAGCGGCTTGTGCTGGAAGATCATGAGGCGCCGCCCGTCCCTCGCGCTGGCTGCAGCTCGAATCATCTCGTTCTGCTCGGCTTCGGCGGGCAGACCGCTGCCGAACAGCATCGAGTTCAGCCCCAGAAGGCGCAACGACGTTCCGAACTCCCGCACCCAGAAATCCGCGCCGAAATGGCGGATAAAGGCCTCGCGCCGCTCGGCCGTGATGACACTCTCCCCGCCCCTGACGTCAGGCAGGCTGTTTCCGATGTCGTGGTTGCCTGGGACGAAGAGGACCTCTCGCTTGATCCGGCGGAATTGCTCTGCGGCGAAAGCGAGCTCGTCTTCAAAATCGGAGCCGTCGGTCGTCATGTCGCCGGAGCAGACGATGAGGTCGTATTCCTCCGCGGCCAGAAGGTCGACGAGCAACTCCCAATTGTGATGGAAGAACGGACGACGACGGCTCAGATGGGTATCGGAAATCTGCACGATGCGTGATGCGAGCGGTGACGTCATGACGATGGCCTTCCCTTCGAAG
>NZ_CAFK01000093.1 GCF_000239815.1 Bradyrhizobium sp. STM 3843
TCGCACCTTGGGGCTGCGTCTCAAGCTGAGTGAGCAGCCGGACGTTGCCATCGTGGCGGTCACGCATGCGCTCGCCGCACAAATCTTCTATATCGGGGCCAATGCCCATGTAGTTGGCATTCAGCCGGTCAAGACGGATTTGGCCACGCATGCGGCCGGAATCGAAGACATTCCGGCCGGAAAGGCCTGGTCGGATCGCCATTCCAATTGGGCGAGGCAAATGCCGCGGGATATCGCTGAGCTGTGGGACTTCGTGGCCGAACTCGATCACGACAGTCGCATGGCGCTGTTCGCCCATTGCACGGCATTGACGGTCAATGCAGTCAAATTGCCATTTGACTTAAGGCCGCACGCGTTGGCGGCCGCCAGCCGTTTGGCCGGGGCCATCGCCCTCGACATGACCGGATACTGGCGGCCGACGGTGCAAAGTTATCTCGGCCGGGTCACCAAGGCCACCATTCTGCAGGCCGTCCGCGAAGGCGTGAGCGATGAGGCCGCTGACCGTTTGTCGGGATTGAAAAAGGCCGAGATGGCGGCAGCAGCTGAGCAACTGTTGGCCGCAACCGATTGGTTGCCGCCGTTGCTTCGCACGGCCAAGATGCAGGATCAGGCCGGTGGGCCCAACAAGACGCAAGGCCATAATTTCTGCTCGCAAGCAGCCGAGTGAGAGGTGAGCCGGGGGTCGGAGAGATGGCCCGGCGGTCTCTCAAATTCCGGCCGCGCACCTGACGGCGCGCGGCCGGATCGGTCGAAGCGAAGCGGACGATTAATGACGATAGTCCGTCTCCAAAGACGGGCTACGATCGGTCCGATCTACGCCGTGCAGCGCCCAGCGAGGCTGTGCCACGCCTGCCTTTTGGCAGCGACGAGGCGATCAAGCTACGGACAATGATCGTGTCCAGACCTCACGTATTCAAAGAGCAATCGCGCGAATAATCCTGACCGGCGCGTCGCTTCCTGATGCGTCAATGCAATCGAGCTCGCTTGGTTTGTCCGGTGCATTGTGCTCGCAATTGATGCGCAGACGTCGGCTTTTTCTCTGATCGATCCGCCGCTTTCCGATGCTGCGCCGGGCCTGGCTGCCATGGTCATCGCCGTCAGTTCGGTCATGGGCTCGCGTCCAACACACCCTCGAATGGGCTGATCAGGCCCGAGGGACGGCAAGAGCCTCGATCGCCTTCCCGCAACGGCTGCGCCTGCTTTTTTCCCCTGCCGCCAAGCGGCGGCATTCCTCGCGCAAGACAAAAAAGCAGGCTTTCGCCGTCCTCCGCTGCGCTGCGGGCCTTAAGGCTGCGGGCCGATCGCTCCCCGGGCCAAGGATCGCCATCGAGGCTGCGATGGGCGCGGCCCGAACAACAGACAGACGGAGATGACCATGGCGACCATCGGCACTTTCACCGCTTCGGATAACGGCTACACCGGCTCGATCAAGACGCTGACGCTGAACATCAAGGTCAAGTTCACTGCGTCCGAGAAGGACAACGACAAGGCTCCCGACTACCGGATTTTCGCAGGCGCGACCGAATTCGGCGCCGCCTGGAAGAAGACCGTCCGCGACAGCGATCGCGAATATCTCTCGGTCAAGCTCGACGATCCGAGCTTTCCCGCTCCGATCTACGCCTCGCTGGTCAAGGTCGAAGGCGAGCAGGATTTGAGCCTGATCTGGTCGCGCCGCAGCGGCGACTGATCCAATCGGATCATCGGCCCCGCCTCTTCAGAGGCGGGGCTTTTTCGCGTTTCCTGCGCCGCTTTAAAGAGGGTAGAAGGGCAGTTTCTGCGCCTCCGAAGTGGGGTTTCGCCGCTCAAAAATGCGATCAACCGGACAGATTTTGGGCAGTGCTTTGGGCGGATCGATCAGAGTTTTGCGTCGGATCTGCCCTGATTTGTGCTCTCCGGGGTGATATTTCGTCAACTTCCAGGAGCAGTGACGCCCCCTGTTTTGCAGCGAAATGGTGCCCTCTCTGAGCGCGAAAACCTGCACGGCGCACCAGGATTTTCGCGGCCTCCGACGCTGCGTGGCGTCGATGCAAGGACCTTGTCACGCCAGCGAGAGGAAGTTTGAGCGGGCTGAGCGAGAAGAAGGGGAGAGCGCAAGATAAAAGCACTGTCGCCTGAGGACGGCTAAGTGGTTGTCTGCACATCCAAGGGTTAGCGCCAGCGGCAAGTTTGATGTCGCCACACACCGCCACGACATAGCTAAACGCTTTGTCCTGACTGGAAGAATAACGTCTGCATCGGGCTGCAGTAGCTTCTAAGTGCCATGAACGCCGCGGATCGAGCAACGAGATCTTGTGGAGGAATTTCGTGCTGGTCGAACGCATCGGTTCCAGCACGAAACCGCGCGTTCCTAGCGGAGCAAGCTCATGTCCTAAAACCGGAGCAGAGCGGACGTGCTCTGCCTGTCCTTAAACTGCCCGTTTGGGTCAACAGCGGTCGCGCCATCGCCGTCGTGTCGCGGGCACTGTTTAGCCTCTATCCGAACCGAGGATCCTTGCAGTTGTTTGAAGGAGAGAACTCGGCCGGCTCTCGTTCCTTGCCCCAGAGCTTGCCACCCGCCCGCCGCGGGGTGCTCTTGAACTGAGCGTTACGTTCGCAAAAGTACCGGTCGATAGCCGCCCTAGCTTCGTCAACCGATCCATAGTTGCTGTTGTGAATGATGGCGCGAGCCATGCCGCTGAAGATCGATTCGATCACGTTGAGGAACTGCGCGCGGGCTGGGAGCGGCGCCGTCTCAATCTGAGGGCCGTTGCCGCCAATGCTGCTGGCGTTATGTGCATCGATGCGTTCGAACAGTCTCTTTGAGACGTGCCAGGAGGCGGCATCCCAAGAGAGGTAAAGCTTCGTGCGACCGCGGTACTCGGCAACGAGTGCGTCAAGCATGCGGATCATTTCGTCCGTATTCTTCTTCAGGCTATAGAAATAGGTGACCTGGTTGGATGACAATTCAATAGCGGCCGTGACGATGATTGAGCCCCTAGATTGCTGCCATTGCGGTACATAATGTTGCTCACCGGGACCGATCAGCATGCGTCCCGGTTGGGCCTTGACCGCAAAAGGTCCGAATTCGTCGATCGAGAAGAAGGCTTCATCGGTCTTCAGATCGGCGAGAATGGAACGGATGCGATGGAGCTTGTGTGAGAACTCGGGATCGTTGGAGGTCAGCACAATCCGCGCCTTGCGCCAGCGGTAGCCGGCACGTTTCACGATCGCGCGGATTACCTCTTCGCAAGCCGGCTGCCCCGTCTCGTTCATCGCGCGCACCAGGTCGGCCATTTTCCAGGTGGTACGGTTGATGCCGAAATTGCCTGGCGGCTGGTGCAGGATGTTGAAGACGGCCTGTTTGACTTGCTCGCTGTCGAACTTGCGGTGGGGGTTGATGCGACGGGCGAACAGCCGCTCGGCGCCACCGTCCTCGAACAAACGGATCGAACGTGCGTAGCTTGACCGACATTGCTTGAGGCTGCGGCAAGCCACGCTTGTCCGCAGCCCGCTGCGTGAGGCCACCACGGCGAGTGCGCGAAGCCGCTCAATGGGGCGGCCTTTTTCAAGCTTTTCGAGTAGGACGGCGAGGTCCGGATGACCTTGAAGAGAAGTTGGAAGATCTTCCCGACTTAGCGGGGTGTGCAACTGCCCGAGCAGGCTCAAAAACTTGCTTTGAGCGGGCGAGCCTTTCAATTGGTTATGTCGGGCCAAAATCGCCGTGATGGTCGATGCCGCGGGTACGCTCGTACAACCCATTGATCGAAGATGGGCCGCTATTTTTCGTCCGCCCCAGGTTGGGTGGCCGGAGCGCACGGTTAGAACGGCCGATTCGGTAGAAGCTGGGCAGCGATGGGGTGTATGGTGGGGGCGGTGTGACTGGCTTTCCAGGCCCCTCGCGCCGGCTATCCGATATCGGTCCAGCGTTCGGTAGCCTGTCTGCCGGCTGATATTGAAGCGCCGGCAGAGGCTCTGAATGTTTGAATTCGGGGCGAGCGCCAGTTGCACGAATTCGCTACGGGCCTCGAGAAGCGTATTTGACTTCCAGGGCATGTTTTGTACCTCTCTGCTCGGAACCAAGGGGCACGCGGGTGCGCAAAACGCCTCGGCAGACGTGCGCGCCACGGATGAACCGGCTCGCGACCGTCTCGGCCTTGCGCTGCTGCCGGACCCGCCGCCGCTGCTCCGGCCGCCTCCGCTACTCCCCAACGAGGAGTTGGCAGGTGGCGAATACGACGACCGTGCTATCACGGCGGCCACAGCGGCCACGGCATGCAGCGCGGCCCGCTTCAGTGCTCGCTGAGCGATCACCTTCTACTGGTGGTTTGCATCTCGCCATGTGGCCGATGATACCGCGGACTATCGCCGCCATCAGGCGCCAGCACAAAGCGGCTTCATCCCACCTGCTGTGGCTCCGCTTCCACCATTCCCGGAGATTCGGTTGATGACCTAATCCGACCTATGCTTAATGACCTCGTGCAGAAGAGCTACGGAACGCTCAAGCCGTTCTAACAGCGCCCCCAAATCCGCCGCGCTAATCCCCTCCAGCCTCAGATTTTCGACTGAGAATGACTGGGCAATGAGTTGGTCGATTGGCTCGGCTTTAGACGTCAGGTCCGCGACCCCGCTAAGGGTAGATCGAATGTATCCGTCCGGCGTAATCGTTGTCGCAAGCGCGAGATTGGCCACGATCGCCGTCTCAGCGATCGCCGCAGGAAATTCGACATTGCAAAGAATGGTTCCCGTTGCGCGAATGCGGTAGCCCGCGCGGTAAGTCGAGGGGCCCAGGGGGCCCACCTCGCCGGACTCCCAAAACGCTTCCACCTTATCAGTGGTTGGACACTCGGGGGCCGAACTGTCATGGCGGAACGCACTGTTGCAGGTGACCAAGTTTCTATCCCTCGGAACGTGCATTTCGATAACACTATCGATGTAGACGATAGTCAACATTTGCGCCGAAAATGGGACTCAAAGTCCGTGGATCGATAGTCTGCTGCGACGTTCTTTGGGCCGATGACGGCCGGGAAGAACGATTTAGGAATAATTGGGGTGGTGGCCGACAACGTCAGGGCGCTTAGGAAGGCGGCTGAGCTCTCGCAGGAGGAGTTAGCCCATGAGGCGGGGGTGGATCGGACCTACATTAGTCAGGTCGAACGCCGCCAAAGAAACGTGACAATCGTGGTCCTGGCGAAAATCGCAACAGCACTGAACGTGACACCGGACAAGCTGCTGATCGTACCCTCATCTCGGCGAAGAGGTTCCTAATTCAGCAAAAATTTGAATTGCCCGGGACGCATGACCGCTCTTGCATAGCTCGTCAGGCTCATAACCTGAAGGTCATAGGTTCAAATCCTATCCCCGCAACCAGGAAGCATAAGCCCTTGAAATCGTGAAGATTTCAGGGGCTTGTATTTCAGCACCATTGAACCCGCAACCAAATGAATTTGGATGGTGGAAGTGCAATGTCGCCGGAATGGCGTGTCTGTCGGGGATGTCATTGAACGTCAGGCGGTCATGCGGGCTATCTTCCTATTGATGCTGGTTCACCTGAGCGAGCGCGGCTTCTTGGATGTGCAGCGCGATCTCGTCTTCGCTGCGGCCACCGTTGATCGCGGCGCGTCCGCCAAAGATGAAATGGGGCACTGAGCGGACGCCTGCTGCCGCAGATCGGACCGCCTCTTGCTCCACGCGCTTGTGCTGGATGGGATCGAGGGCGATTGCGTGTGCTTCCGCACGCTCGAACCCATGGTCTGAGGCAATACCGGCGAGCACATCTGCATCACAGATATTCATTGCACCGAGGAAATAGGCCTCGGAGATTGCCACCGCGAGCCGATGCTGCGTGCCGCGTTCCCTGGCGGCAAGGATGAGGGCGTGGGCAGGCTGCGTGGCATACGCCCAAAGCTGGCGGCTGAGGTCGAGTTTTAACCCCGAGGCTCGCGCTTCGCCTTCGGGCCGTGCAAACGCCACCTTCGGATCGGTGACTCCATAGCGCGACCGGAGAAGATCGGGGATGTAGAGGCCTTCCGCTGGCGCATCGGGAAGCAAAAGCACCGGATGTTGACGGATATCGACGTCCAGCTCAGGGAAGCGTTCCGCCAGAACCTTGTTGAGACGGTGATGTCCGATGATGCACCAAGGGCAGGTGATCTCGGTGTAAAGATCGATTTGCAGCATCATGTCATCCTTTTGATCGCTCGGCAGTCTTGGCTTAATTTGGGTCGCTTGGTGGCTGCCGCGCCTTCCATTGGTAAGTCATGAGGGATCATTGGTGGGATGCAAGCCGGGATCGATCCCGGTCATCTTTACGGACACATCCCACAGTCGCTTGGCGAACTGCGGATTCCTCGCCTCCTCAGAGGGAACACCTTCACCGGAAGGGCCACGCAGCCCGGAGAATCCCGTCGGCCCGTAGTAACCGCCAGGCTTTATTCGTCCGGTCGCTGCGTGCAGCGCGCCCCAGGCGCCCATGGCGGGCGTAGCTAATAGCAACCCGATCAGGGACAACGCTATGTTGCCCCACCAGCTGCCGCGGGCGAGGTTCGTTCCGACAAGACCCGGATGGCAGGCTACCGCCGTTACCGGCGCTCCTGCCGCGCTCAACCGCCGGTCCAGCTCGAAGACGAAGAGCAGGTTCGCGAGCTTGCTGGCGCCATAGCGCGGGAGCCATTTGTAGGTCTTCTGCGCGTTAAGGTCTTCCCATTCGATTTTCGCGTCCTTGTGCTGCCCGCTGCTCGTGACGACGATGCGCGATCCGAGCGTTTCCATGAGCTTGGGCAGTAGCAGCGCGGTCAACGCGAAGCAGCCAAGGTGATTGACGCCGAATGTCTGCTCGAAGCCCTGCGCTGTGTGCTTCAGCGTCGGTCCCTGCACCCCGGCATTATTGATCAGAACGTCAATACGCGGCTCCTTGGCGGCGAGTTCGGCTGCGCTCCGCACACTCGCCAGATCAGCCAAGTCAAGCGGCAGGAACGCGAGTTCCGCCCCCGGAGTCTTTTGACGAATCCGGCTCATCGCGGCTCTCGCCTTCGCTTCGTCCCGGCAGGCGAGCAGCACCCGCGCATGCCGCACCGCCAGCGCGCTCGCCACTTCGAAGCCTATGCCCGTATTGGCCCCTGTGACGATGAAGCACTTGCCTGACTGATCGGGCACATCGGCCGTCGTAAATCCCTTGGATGGCACAGGTTTCTTCTCTCTTTCTCTCTCTCTTTCGACACGCGTTTGGGTCTGCCGCTCCTGAAATCCGCACTCAGGCGGCGCCTTCGAGCGCAGTGCGGATCTGCGCTTCAGCCGAGGCCATGGCCGCCTTTACGGCGTCAGGGCCGTAAGCGGTCCCCTCGACACGGATCAGCTCGATATCGGTCAAGCCGATGAAGCGTAGCAGGTGCATGAGGTAGCCGGTCTGGAAGTCGAACGACGCGTATTGTCCTTCAGAGAAGACGCCGCCGCTTGCCACGACGAGATAGACCTTCTTGCCGGACAATAGACCCTTTGGGCCGTTCTGGTCGTATTTGAACGTGACGCCCGGCCATGTGATGTAATCGAACCATGCCTTGAGTTGCGAGGACGGACCGAAATTGATCATGCCCGAACCGATGGCGATTGTGTCGGCGGCCTTGACCTCATTGACCAGCGTTTCGGCGAGCCCGACGGCCTGCGCCTGTGCCGGCGTACGTGCTTCCGGCGATGCTATGCGGCCATTAATATAGGCTGGTGCGATATGCGGTAGCGGCTCTGCCGAAACATCGCGTGTCGTTAGCGTGGCGCCCGAATGGGCCTTAAGCCTTTCGGCGATATCAGTCGCGACACGGCGGGACAAGCCTTCGGCACTGCGTGGGCTCGACGTGATGAGGAGGATGTTGGTCATGCTTGCTCCTGGTCTTTAGTGACTGGCGATTGCAGGAGCCGCGCGAACGAACTCCCTGTTTGAAACCTGCTCGACGAGGAACTTCGCGAGATTACCTCTCGATAGTTTCGTGCTGAGCTTGGATTTTCCGTACCAGCCGACGTCGATGGTCCCGCTGGCCGGGCCATCCTTGAGGTTGGGAATCCTCGCCAGCGTCCAGTCCAGCCCTGAATCCCGAACCAATTCGGCTGTTGCTCTGATGTCGTCTACGCCCTTGCGTGCAATCAGCTTGAACAGCATCAAAAACGAATGGGCCTTGAGGTCGAAGCTATCTTTCGGATCGCGATAACTCGCCGTGGAAATTTGAATGAGGCGATGAACACCCAGCTTCTTCATGACCGAGACGATGTTGCCGACACCGTGCATGATCGGCCGGTCGCCCTTGATCTTGAGGCTGTTGGGTCCAAGCGCGCTGATGACCGCCGTAGAACCACGGATGCACTCGGCCATCGCTTTGACGTTCGTCAGGTCGCCGACGACGACTTCGATCTTTCCTTGGTAGTCCTTCAGCTTGCTGGCATCGCGCGTATAGACCGACAGGCTGTAGCCTTGCCTGAGCGCCTCCTCGATGAGGTACCGTCCGGTCGGACCGGTTGCGCCGAATAGCGAAATCTTCATTGCTTTCCTCGCGAAATCACTGCTGCGAGGCAGAGCCGCAACGATAGCGGTGCTGGCGCCAAGGTCGGAAAGTGTCATTTTTGTCAGCCATACATGCATTCCTTGGGTTGGTATGTTTTGCTGACTAGATGATTGGAGTAGACTGCCCGATAGACAAGAACGTAGATTTTTGAGGCCTAGTCACATGCGTATGACCGACCCCATTCCACTGCAGCCCGGAACGTATCCCGGCTGCGGGCCAGTCAAAGAGGTCCTTGGCCGTATGGGCGACAAGTGGACCATTCTCGCCATCACTGTGCTGGTCGAGCAGCCCCGCCGCTTTAACGAGTTGAAGCGTTTGATAGGTGGGATTTCGCAGCAGATGCTCACCCGTACGCTCAAGGCGTTAGAGCGCGACGGAATGGTGGCACGGAAAGTTCATCCGAGCGTCCCGCCTCAAGTCGAGTACAGCCTTACCGATCTAGGGAAGTCGCTTGCCGTACCGTTGATGCAGCTGGCGACTTGGGTGGTGGATCACATGAGCGAGATTGAAAGTTATCGGGCACGCCACGATGAAGCAGCTCACCGCGGCTAAGTTCGGTGCGAACATGCTAAGGCGCGCCTTTTTCCAAGGCCTTATAAAAGCAAGGTAATTGCGATCGGTGAAATTCTAGGGGGCCGTCTGCTGCGCCTCCGCGATTTGAGCTTGCAATCCAGTCCGGCATGTTCTGACCCGGACCACGGCGCGCCTAGCCCTATGATATTGGCATCGAATATTGCGTTCGAGTCCGCGACGGAAGTCGTTTTCGTCGGACTGGTAGCTCGAGGTCTTTCACCATTCGCCCATCTCATGATGCACCCGTTGTCGAATGGCCTAACCGAACTTCGCGAGAACGTGACCACGCGAGAATTAGGCGGTACGAACCCGCTGGTCGATCCAAAGGGACTGCTCGAGCAGTTGCCGTATTTACGCCAAGGCGCCAAAGAGCGACTGATCATTGAGCGCAAGGCCGATGAGAAGTTGCGGGCGACGCTGCGCCGGAGCCGCCGTTGCGCCAACACTGAACGCTTCCGGCCGGAGGATATGCCTGAGACAAGATCACACGCGTCCTTGAGAAGCAGGGCGGCAGCCTGAATGACGTCATCAAGGTCACCACCTACATCACCGACATCAGGAGCTTTCCCGAGCCAGGAAAATGCCGGAGCGAGGTCTTCGCCGGCTCGACCCAGCCGGCGGGTACCTTCGTTGCCGTCAGCCAATTGGCTTGGTCCGCAATGATGATCGAGATCGATGTGATCTCGGCAACGGCCAACTAGGTGTTTCCACGGATGCAACCCGAGTGACGATTGGCCCGAGCCGCCGAACTGGAATGCCGCGAGCGGATATCGACGCGGAAGGTCCTCGAATGGCGACGATCGAAGGCGCAAGGACCGTGGGCCTCGAAGAGGTGACCGGTTCGCCTGGGCAAGAATGCCGGTCTCATCC
>NZ_CAFK01000092.1 GCF_000239815.1 Bradyrhizobium sp. STM 3843
AACACGGCCGCAGCCAGTTATATGGTCGCAGGGCACGCCGTTACAGTGTCAAAGGCCCGGCCTGGTCTTTACCTCGTGGCAACGCCGATCGGCAATCTCGGTGACATCACGCTGCGCGCGCTCGAGACTCTGGCGGGCGTCGACCTGATCGCATGCGAGGACACCAGGATCACGCGACGGCTGACCGAGCGCTACGGCATCTCGGCCGAGCTCACCCCCTATCACGAACACAATGCAGAGAGCGCGCGTCCAAAGCTGCTGCAGCGTCTGGCGGACGGCGCGGCGATCGCGCTGGTGTCCGACGCAGGCACACCGCTGATTTCCGATCCCGGCTACAAACTGGTGCGGACAGCCTGCGCTGGCGGACATGCGGTGACGGCATTGCCCGGCGCATCCTCGGTGCTCGCGGCGTTGAACCTCGCCGCACTGCCGACCGACCGCTTCTTCTTCGACGGGTTCCTGCCGTCGAAACAACAGGCGCGCCGCAGCCGGCTCGCAGAGCTCGCGCGCATCGATGCCACGCTGGTGCTGTTCGAATCCGGCAGCCGCGTGCAGGAGACGTTGGCCGAACTCGCCGAGATCCTCGGCGCACGCGAGGCCGCGATCTGCCGCGAACTGACCAAGCTCCATGAAGACGTCACGCGCGCATCGCTTGTCGAGCTGGCCGCAAATGCGGCGGCGTTGGAGACCCGCGGCGAGTTCGTCCTGGTGATCGGTCCGCCCGCGCGCGATGCCGAGGTCATGTCGTCCGACGCGCTCGATGCGCTGCTGAAGGAGCAATTGCGGACCGAGAGCGTCAAGGACGCGGTCATGCACGCGGTCGAGCTCTCGGGACGCCCGCGGCGCGAGGTCTATGCCCGTGCGTTGGCGCTCGCCAAGGACAAGCAGGCGGAAGAGGGCGATGGCCAAAGCTGACGCGGCAAGCCCCGACGGCACGCCTCCGAGACCCGCGAAGGTCGCCGCGCCCGAACGGGTCGCTGCCTTTCGCACCGGGCTTTCGGCTGAAAGCCGTGGCGCCGCTCTGCTGATCGCGAAGGGTTACCGCATCCTCGCCAGACGTTTCCGCACCCCGCATGGCGAGATCGACATCATCGCGCGCAGGCGCAACCTGCTCGCTTTTGTCGAGGTCAAAGCACGCGCCTCGCTCGACGATGCCGCCTATGCGGTGACGCCGCGCCAGCAGCAGCGCATCATCGACGCGGCCCAAGCCTGGCTGATGGCGCATCCCGAACATGCCGAATTCGAATTGCGCTTCGATGCTATTCTGATTGCGCCGAAGAGCCTGCCGCGCCATCTGGTGGCAGCGTTCGACGCCAGCCCTTGAACAAGCTTACCGCAGACACCGGAACCAGCCTCATGAAATTGAATGTCGCCGTCCAGATGGACCCCATTGCGCGCATCAACATCCGTGGCGATTCGACCTTCGCGCTGCTGCTGGAAGCCCAGCGCCGCGGGCACGCGCTGTCCTATTACACTCCGGACAAGCTGTCCTTGCGCGGCGAGGAGCTGGTCGCGCCGGTGCAGGCGCTGACGGTGCGCGACGAGGTCGGCGACCACTTTACTCTGGGTGAGCCGAAGCCGACGCTGCTGACCTCGTTCGACGTCGTGCTGCTGCGCCAGGATCCGCCATTCGATCTGGCCTACATCACCTCGACGCATTTCCTGGAGCGCATCCACCCCAAGACGCTGGTGGTGAACGACCCGGCCAGCGTGCGCAACGCGCCGGAAAAGCTGTTCGTGATGAATTTCCCGCAGCTGATGCCGCCAACCCTGATCTCGCGCGACCTCGAGGAGATCAACGCCTTCCGCGATCAGCATGGCGCGGTCGTGATGAAGCCGCTGCATGGCCATGGTGGTGCGGCTGTGTTCCGCGTCATGCCGCAGGACATGAATTTCGGCTCGCTGTTCGACATGTTCTCGGTGACCTTCAAGGAGCCCTGGGTGGTCCAGCGCTTCCTTCCCGAGGTCAAGCATGGCGACAAGCGCATCATTTTGGTGGACGGCGAATTCGCCGGGGCGGTGAACCGCGTGCCGGCGGCCGATGATCTGCGCTCCAACATGGTCCGCGGCGGCGCGGCGCAGGCTACCGATCTCAGTGCTCGCGAGCGCGAGATCTGCGAGACCTTGGGACCGGCCTTGCGCGAACGCGGACTGCTGCTGGTCGGCATCGATGTGATCGATGGCAACCTGACCGAGATCAACGTGACGTCGCCCACGGGCATTCGCGCGATTGCCCGGCTCGGAGGCCCCGACATCGCCGGCCGTGTCTGGGACGTGATCGAGAAGAAGCGCAGCTGATCAGGTCGGCTTCAAGCCGCGGACCTTCAACTGCGCCTCGGAGAGCACGAGCTTGTCGAAACGCTTGTGGCTTTCCTCGAAGTCCTCATTGGAGATCCGCGCACAGCCCGGCCGTCCCCGGAGGATCATCGAGGTCGTGGCCCAGCTCAGGCGCGAGGCTTTGCAGGCGATCAGGAGATCGCCGATCCGATCGTCGTCCATCAGGCACTCGATGGTCTCGATGCTGACATCCGACAACAGCGCCAGCGCCGCAATCACGGCCGGATAGTCGTTGGTGGCGGCGAACCGGTTCACCGCGGCGTCGCCGAGCTTGCCGGTCCGATTGAGGACCGCGATCTCGCCCTTGATCTGGGTGTAGTCCCAGGTGGCACGGATCGCGGCGTTGGCCGCGCGCGTGGGCGTCGCCTGCAGCGTGGCCTTGGTGGCCGGCGGGGCCGCCTTGATGAATCGCGCCCGCGCGACATCGCTCGCCGCCGCCACGAAGGCGCGCGACAGCTTGGCCGGGAGATCAGCGCGTTGGCCGAGCTTTTCGGCGAGATCCTCGTCGCGCTCGGCGGCCTTGAACAGGCTGCGGTAGCCATCCTCGGAGAAGCGCGCCGTCAGATTCTGCACCAGCGCCATGCGCACGGCAGGATAGCCGCGCGCAATCAGCAGTTCAGTCAAGGGCTCGCCGATTGCCTTGCGGCTGGCGACCGCGACCAATTGCGGCTGGCTGCTGGTCTTGATGAAGTCCGCGAGGTCGCGATCTGACAACACGGCCGCCTTGGCGAGCATTGGGGCAGCAACCCGCACGTCAGCATGGCTCGCCAACAGGCGCGCCGTGGCGTAAGGCGCGCGCTCGATGGTGCCGAGCGCAGCGCTCAGCTCGGCCAATGCCTCGACGGCGACCTGCGGCATCAGTCGCGCAAAAATCTGGTCGTAGAGATCGAGCTGCTCGGTGGCGTGCGGGCGCGGCCCGGACAACAGCAGCGCCGTTGTCTTGCGCAGGATCTCGGTCGACAATTCGGAGACCGTCCGGGTCTCCCCGGCGGGCTGCTTTGCCGGTTGGAGCGCCGGATGCCGTTGATTCATAGTCTTTTTACCTCTAGCGGTCGCGAGGATGCCTGCCGAACCGACGCCGCAGGCGCGATCTTGTCAGAGCATGCAAAGATCCGCCTAAAACCGCGTTAAGCCGGCCTCCCGCCATGGCTGCGCCCCGCGGGACCGGCGGGCCGCTATCCAGTGTCAGGCGGCCGAGACTGCGACCGCGACCGCCTCGCCATCGCTGCCGCGTGCCAGCCAGGCGATCGCGTCGCTCTCGGCCATCGGCCGACCGTAAAGCCAGCCCTGCCCGTAGATGCAACCGAGCGACCGCAGCGCCCGCGCCTCCTCCTCGGTCTCAACCCCCTCGGCGATAATCCTGTGCCCAAGCGGCAGCGCGACCGCGGCGATCGCCATGACCAGCTGCTGATTGCGGCAACTCGCCGGGAGGTCATGGATGAACGACCGGTCGATCTTGATGGTGTCGAGCTCGACCGCCAACAGGTTGGCAATCGAGGAGTGACCAACGCCGAAATCATCGACCGCAAGGCCGAAGCCGTAGTCGTGGATCAGCCGCAGCTCGTCGGCGCAGCGTTTGGGGTCGAACATCGTCTCCTCGGTGATCTCGATCTCGATCCGCCGCGGGTCGACCCCATATCGCTCCGCCGCGTCCTTGAGGATGCGCGCCGGCGAATGAGTAGAAAACTCGCGGGGCGAGACATTGACGGCGACCTTGACCCGCGGTGTCCGGCTTGCGTCGAGCGCCCGCACGAACGCACAGGCCCGCTCGGCGACGAAGGCCGTCAGCTTGTTCGACAGCCGCAATCGAAACGCAGCACGCACGATGTCGGGCGGCGGAATCATGCCCTCGCTCGGATGCCTCCAGCGGAGCAGGGCCTCGAAACCAATCACCTCGCGCGTTGCCATCGTGACCTGCGGTTGGAACTCGAGGTGGAGCTCACCGCGCGCCAGCGCCTGCGGCAGGTCGAGGTCGAGGCGACGCTGGAGCGCGAACTCGGTTTGCATCTGTTCGTCGAAGACGCGCGTGCGGGCTCGCCCATCCTCCTTGGCCCGGTAAAGCGCAGCATCGGCTCGGGCGCAGAGATCATCGACAGCGATGTCGCCTTCCAGGTGCACAGCAATGCCGATCGAGCAGCTGATCGACTGTGGTTGCCCCGCGATCGTCAACGGCAGCGACAGGGCTCTCGTCAGCTGTTCGGCGAAGGCCGCCGACCGCGCTGCGACGGCGGATCCCTGGAGCACCACGATGAACTCGTCGCCGCCGAGTCGGACCGGCAAGTCATCGACTTGGCAGGCGGAGCGGAGCACGTCGGCCACCTCGGCGAGGACACGGTCACCGGCGTCATGACCGAGGGTATCGTTGATCGTCTTGAAGTTATCGATGTCGAACAGGACGAACGCCACACCCTGGCCGCTACGGCACGCCGCGTCGGCGACGTCACGGAAGTGGCTCCGGTTGGCGAGGCCAGTCAGCGGATCGGTCCGCACGAGCTGCTCCAGCGCCCGGTTGGAGCTCAGCACCTCGCGGTTGGCCTCGGCAAGGGAGCCGGCGAGATCTGTCGCTTCAAACGCCGTGATCTGGCTGGCGATGAAATTGCGCTCGCCGAGGATGGCGGCGCGGAACAGCATCAAGGTCAGGAACACCACATCCGCCGCGATGATGTAGCTGACACCGCTCCCGGACATCAGCATCCGCAGCAGTGTCGCCCCCATCAGCGGCGTACCGAACGCGATTGCCGTCGACGAATAAGCGAGGCTTTGGATGATGGCGCCGGTCGTCGTGCCGGCCATAATGAAGACGACGCAGTAGAGGGCCTGCTGGGTGAGAAAGGCACCAAAGCAGAGAGGCACGACGGACCACAACAACCCGCTCGCAAACGCCATGGCGGTGAGAAATCGCAGCAGCCGGTGCGGATCGGACTCCCGCAGGCCGGAGGACTTCATCGCCAGCACCCGCCAGGCTCGAAACAGCGCGAAAGCAACCGCCGCGGCGAGCCACCAGAAGATGAGGGTTCCTCCGTCCTCGAGATAGAGCAGCAGCGCCAGCGAGACGGCGATCGCAACGTTCGACAGCAATGTCAGGGCGATATTTTGCAGCGAGTTCGTCGCCTGGGCCTTCGCCACAGCCGTCGCCTTCAGGTCGGTATCCTTGATCTGCATGTTGGCTCGGGCGGCATTTCAACTGCGGAGTGACACAACGACGGAGCGGTGGCCCGAAAGCCACGGCTCGCGCGGCACGAGCATCCAAAGCCGGGCCTAAGGCCGGGTTAATTCGCTGTAACGGCCGGGTTTCTCCAACGGCGACTCCCGCGGTCATCGTGTTCATGTATTGTTCTTGCGCGGTCGGGCGTCTTTGGCTACCTTCGGTTTCACGGAGGGGGTGGCATGGTCCAGCGCGTCACGACGGTTGCCTTTGAGGGTATCGAGGCCCGCGCGGTCGACGTGCAGGTCCAGGTTGCGCCGGGGCTACCGGCCTTTGCCATTGTCGGGCTGCCTGACAAGGCGGTGTCGGAGGCGCGCGAGCGGGTGCGCTCGGCCCTGATCGCCTCGGGTCTGGCGCTGCCGGCCCGCCGGATCACAGTCAATCTCGCGCCGGCCGACCTGCCCAAGGAGGGCAGCCACTATGACCTGCCCATCGCGCTCGGGCTGATGGCGGCCATCGGTGCGATCCCGCCGGATGCGCTTGGTGGCTTCACGGTGCTCGGCGAACTCGGCCTCGACGGGTCGATCGCGCCCGTGGCCGGCGTGCTGCCGGCCGCCATTGGCGCCAATGCGCGCGAGGAAGGCCTGATCTGCCCCGCCGGCTGCGGCGCCGAAGCGGCGTGGGCCAGTCCGGACATCCAGATCATCGCGGCGAGCTCGCTGATCCAGATCGCCAACCATTTCAAGGGCACGCAGGTGCTGTCGCGTCCGCAGCCGAAAATTCATGAAGCCCAGGCCAGCGCGCTCGATCTGCGCGACATCAAGGGTCAGGAGAGCGCCAAGCGGGCGCTCGAAATCGCTGCTGCCGGCGGCCATCATTTGCTGATGATCGGATCACCCGGCGCCGGCAAGTCGATGCTCGCGGCGCGGCTGCCGTCGATCTTGCCGCCGCTCTCGCCATCCGAGCTGCTCGAAGTGTCGATGATCGCCTCGGTTGCCGGCGAGATCGAAGGCGGCGCCTTGACCTCGCGGCGGCCGTTCCGCAGCCCGCATCACTCCGCAAGCATGGCTGCACTCACCGGAGGCGGCTTGCGCGCCAAGCCCGGCGAGATTTCGTTGGCACATCAGGGCGTGCTGTTCCTGGACGAATTGCCGGAGTTCGATCCGCGCGTGCTGGATTCGCTGCGGCAGCCGCTGGAGAACGGCGAGGTCTCGATCTCGCGAGCGAATCATCGCGTCACCTATCCGGCGCGGTTCATGCTGGTCGCCGCCATGAATCCCTGTCGCTGCGGCAACGCCTTCGAGTCCGGCTATGCCTGCAAGCGCGGCCGCATCGATCGCTGCACCGCGGACTATCAGATGCGCATCTCAGGTCCGCTGATGGACCGCATCGACCTGCGCATCGAGGTGCCGGCGGTGACCGCCGCCGACCTGATCCTGCCGCCGGCGGCGGAGGGCTCGAAGGAGGTGGCTGCCCGCGTCGCGGCCTCGCGCGAGGTGCAGCGCGCGCGCTATGCGGCCGCGGGGTTGCCGCAGATCCGCACCAATGCCGAAGCGCCGGCGGCGGTGCTCGATGAGATCGCCAGGCCGGATGCGCAGGGCCAAAAGCTGCTGCGCGAAGCGGCGGAAACGATGCGGCTGTCGGCGCGAGGCTATCATCGGGTGCTGCGTGTCGCCCGCACGCTCGCCGATCTCGATCACGCCGACAAAATCGGCCGGCTGCATCTCGCGGAAGCCTTGTCCTATCGCGCGCTTGCCGATGAGGCCCGGCACGCGGCGTGAGCGGTGCCCCGGTCCCGCCGTCAACGAATCGATAACGAGTTCTCTTTACGCTCCGACAACCATAAGGCCCGCGTTCATTCTCCAGGGGTCGATCGTGCGTATCATGTTGCGTTTCAAAGTGCTGGTCGCGATCGCGTTGACCGCGACGGGCGGCCGTCGCCGGCAAGATCGAACTGTCATCAGCCGTGCGTTCCTGTAGCGCTGTCGGCACCGATACCGTCGAAATCGGCTCGGCGCCGTTGAATTCCGACCTTCACGTCGACGTCACCGACGATCCTGCGCTCGCCACCATTCGGGTTGCGTTGGCGGACAGCCGCGAGACCGCGGATATCGTCATCGTCGACGACGGGCCGGCTGCTGGCGACAAGGGCTGCGGCGTGACAGCAGCGACCCAATTGGTCGCGATGGCTTCAGCTCCCGCGCAAGACGCGCCGCGCGTTTATCTCACGCCGGAAGGGCCTGCGGATGATCGCTTCGTCCGATCCAGCGGGTACACCGTGCAACAGGCCGCAGCGCTGATCGTCGGCGCGCACAGCGGTCGTTCGCATCTCGGCGATGCGTTGCTCTGACCGAAATTAGCATCTCGTTCACCTCGTTCGCACGGGGCAGCGCATTGTTGAAACACACTCAAGCTCTCTGCAAGATCGACACCGCATCCTGCTTGGAAGCGATGCTTAGGTTTTTGATTGAGCATGATCTTGTTCGGAAAACCGCTTCGCGCTTTTCCGGATCATGCTCCAGCACTCAAATGCGTCAGGGGTGATCAGCGATGGGACGATTCTTCCGCATCAAGCTGCGCTTGCGTCGCTTTGCGCGCCGCCATCAATTGGTGATCGCTGTTCTGCGCTCCCTGATGATCTTCTCCGCCGGTTTCGGTGGGGCCTATGGCTTCATCAAAGGGAGCCAGTCCGAGAACTCCGGCTATAATCCGCATGCCTTTGCGATCGGCGCCAGCTTCCTGTTTGCGCTCGCATGCGTCGGGCTCGCCACCTTGAGCATGCGGCTGCGCCTCGTGGCCAAGAAGCTGCACAAGCTCGCCCTTCACAATGAAGTGCTCACCGACCGCAATTGGGAGCTGCAGGAGGCCGCAGAACGCGCGCGCAGCCTGTTCGAATCGCAGGGCGATCTGATCGTAATGCGCGACGGCGACGGCCGGATCACCTTCGCCAACGACGCCTATTGCCAGATGGCCGACCGAGAGAACGACGCGCTTCTCGGCACCAGCTTCTCATTCGAGCTGCTCGAGCAGGGTGACAGTGCCCTGGAGCCGAACGGCACCAGGGTGCACGACCAGCGCATCAACACGCCGCTCGGTCCGCGCTGGATCGCCTGGCGAGAAGCGCTGGTGCGCGCGGATGCAGGACAGCCGGCCGTGCTGCAATGTGTCGGTCGCGATGTCACCGACCGCACCGAAACCGAACGCGCCTTGGCCGACGCGCGCGACCAGGCCAATGCGGCCAGCCGTGCCAAATCGCGATTCCTGGCGATGGCGAGCCACGAGATCCGCACGCCGCTGAACGGCATCATCGGCATGAGCGGCCTGCTGATGGACACCAACCTGACGCCGGAACAGACGACCTATGCCAAGGCGGTGAAGACGTCGGGCGAAGCGCTGATGTCGCTGATCGAGGAGCTGCTCGATTATTCCAAGATCGAGGCCGGCAAGCTCGACCTCGAGGCGCGACCATTCGCGCTCACGCCACTGATCGAGGGCATCACCGAGCTGCTCGCACCGCGCGCGCAGGCGAAGAATCTGGAGATCGCGGCCTATATCGACGAGCGCCTGCCCTCCTTCGTGGTCGGCGACGCCGCACGGCTGCGGCAGGTGCTGCTCAATGTCGCCGGCAATGCGATCAAGTTCACGATGACCGGCGGCGTCGCGCTGATCGTCGAGCCGGGAATCTGGCCCGGCGAGATCAGTTTCCGGGTGCGCGACACCGGCATCGGCGTCGCGCCCGAGGCGCAGGCGCGCATCTTCCGCGAATTCGAACAGGCCGATGAACGCGTCGCGCGCAGCTTCGGCGGCACTGGGCTCGGCCTTGCGATCACCGACCGGATCGTCAAGCGCATGGGCGGCCGCATCACCCTGGACAGCGCGCCGGGCGCCGGCTCGACCTTCGAAGTCGCCGTTCCCCTGCCTGCCGCGCTCGAGCGTGGCGAACAGAACAGTTTTGCCGGTCCCGATCTGAGCGCACGTTCCGTGCTGCTGGTGGCTGCAGCAGGTCTCGCCACAGAGCTGATCGAACGACGGCTGCACAATTGGGGCGCGCAGACCTGCCTCGCACCTGATGCCGGGATCGCGCAGGCGCTGCTGCCGGAGCGGTCATGGCACGCCGTGCTGATCGACGAGGCGGTCGGGCGCGAGATGGCGCTAGCGATCGGAGAGGCCGCGCGACATCATGCAACCCGGCGCATCGTGCTGGTGACCCCGTCGACGCGACATGAGCTTCAACCGAGCGCGCCGTTCACCGGCTATCTGGTCAAACCCTTGCGCGCGGCATCGCTTGCAGCCCGCCTCGCCGGCTCGCCCGACGTGACCGCGCCTCCTTTGGCCGAAGAATCCGTCATCGAGCCGGACGTGCCGACGTCGGCGAGCTCCAGCGAGGGCCTGTCGATCCTGGTTGCGGAGGACAACGAGATCAACGCCCTCTTGATGCGCTCGCTCCTGACGCGGCTCGGCCATCGCGTCGTGATCGCCACCAATGGCGAAGCGGCGTTGGAATCCTGGGAGGCCGCCAAATCCGCAGGCACGCCGTATGATCTGATCCTGATGGATATCCAGATGCCGCGGCTCGACGGCATGGAGGCCGCCAAACGCATTCGCGCCCAAGAGGCGTCAGAAACCGGGCGGCGGACGCCGATCCTGGCGCTGACGGCCAACACGCTGGTTGAAGATCGCTACGCCTGCTTCGAAGCCGGCATGGACGGCTTCCTGATCAAGCCGCTCGATCGCGACAAGCTCGACGAGGCGCTCGCCGCATTGGCGGCTGCTCGCCACGTGCCGGCCTGACCCCCCGCGGAACGATCACAGGCGCCGCAGCGCCACCGTCTCGACGCCGTGATCGGGACCCTTTTTAAGGATCAAGGTCGCCCGCGGTCGGGTCGGCAGGATGTTGTCTTCGAGGTTGGCGAGGTTGGTGCGTTCCCAGATCGCGATTGCGGTCGCGGTCGCTTCGTCGTCCGACAACAGCGCATAGCGATGGAAGTAGGAGCGCGGATCGTGGAACGCGGTATCGCGCAGGGCCAGGAAGCGCTTCACATACCAGTTGCGCAGCACCGGCTCCTCGGCGTCGATATAGACGGAGAAATCGAAGAAGTCCGACACCACCGGCACGGCCTTGCCGTCGCGCGGCAGAGGACCGGTCTGCAGCACGTTCACCCCCTCGACGATCAGGATGTCCGGCTGGTCGATCTCGGTCCATTGGTTCGGCACGATGTCGTAGGTGAGATGCGAGTAGACCGGTGCCCGCACCGGATGACGGCCGGACTTGATGTCTGAGAGGAAGCCGAGCAGCAGCGGCAGATCGTAGCTTTCAGGGAAGCCCTTCTTCTGCATCAGGCCCTGGCGCTCCAGCACGGCCGTCGGATACAGGAAGCCGTCGGTGGTGATCAGGTCGACCTTTGGCCGGGGCGACCAGCGCGCCAGCAGCGCCTGCAGCACGCGCGCGGTGGTCGACTTGCCGACTGCGACCGATCCTGCGACGCCGATGATGTAGGGCACCTTGCGATCGCGGATCCCCAGGAACTGGCGCTCCGCGTAATAGAGCCGCTGCGTGGAATCGACATAGATCGACAACAGCCGGGACAGCGGCAGATAGATGTCTTCGACCTCCTGCAGGTCGAGGCGGTCGTGCATCGAACGCAACTTAGAGAACTCGCCGGGCTCCAGCGTCATCGGCGTATCGTTGCGCAGCTCCGCCCATTGCTCGCGGGTGAAGATGCGGTAGGGATTATATTGTTGTTCTGTGGCGCGCATATCCATGACGCTGACCTCGTTTCCCCCAGCGGTCTCCTAAAGTCCGCTGCGCTATTCCACCTTGCGTGACGCTTTCTCTTCCAGTCCGGACATGCCGGTTCGCTTGGCCAGGGCCGCCTCGACCTCATCGAGACGGACGCCGCGCGACTTCAACAACACCAGCAGATGAAACAGCAGATCGGCGCTTTCGGCGATGAAATGATCGCGATCATTCCCAATCGACGCGATCACGGTTTCGACAGCCTCTTCGCCCATTTTCTTGGCGCAGTGCTGCGGACCCTTGTCCAGCAGCTTGCGGGTATAGGACGCCTCGCCGCCCGCCTCGGCGCGGGCATCGATGATGGCGGCCAGGTCATGGACCGTGAAACGGGACATCGGCGGTACTCGGTACAGGCGCCGGTGAAGGACCGGCACAGAAGTTCCTATTTAGCAGTTTTGCGACGCGAAGTCGTCAGGGATCGAGCCGCATCGGCAGGCCAGCACGGACCATATGGTCCTTGGCCTCACGGATAGTAAATTCCCCGAAATGGAAGATCGATGCCGCCAGCACCGCGGTGGCATGGCCCTCACGGATTCCCTCGACCAGGTGATCGAGGTTGCCGACGCCACCCGAGGCGATCACTGGCACGGCTACGCTGTCGGCGATCGCCCGGGTCAACGGGATGTCGAACCCCTGCCTGGTGCCGTCCCGGTCCATCGAGGTCAGCAGGATCTCGCCCGCTCCGAGCGAGACCACCTCCTCCGCATATTCCAGCGCATCGATGCCGGTCGATTTGCGGCCGCCGTGGGTGAAGATCTCCCAGCGTTCCGAGCCGCCGGCGCGCGACACCCGCTTGGCGTCGATCGCAACCACCACGCATTGCTCGCCGAATTTCTCCGCCGCTTCCTTCACGAACTCGCGGCGGGCGACCGCGGCGGAGTTGATCGAGACCTTGTCGGCACCGGAGCGCAGCAGGGTCCTGATATCGTCGATGGTGCGGACGCCGCCGCCGACGGTGACCGGCATGAAGCAGGCTTCCGCCGTTCGCCGGACCACGTCCAGCATGATGCCGCGGTTCTCATGCGTCGCGGTGATGTCGAGGAAGCAGAGCTCGTCGGCACCCGCGGCGTCATAGGCGATCGCAGCCTCGACCGGGTCACCGGCATCGCGCAGGTCGACGAAATTGACGCCCTTGACCACGCGGCCGTCCTTGACGTCGAGGCAGGGAATGACGCGAACCTTGAACATCGGAATTTCTCCTACGCGGCGCGCGCACGGCGGATCAGATCGAGCGCTTTGGCCGGATCAAGCCGCCCGTCATAGAGCGCACGGCCGGCGATCGCGCCTTCCAGCTTCCTGGCGCGCGGCGAGAGCATCGCCGTGACGTCATCGATCGACGCCAGCCCGCCGGAGGCGATCACCGGAATCGAGATCTGCTCGGCGAGCGCGATTGTTGCATCAAGGTTGAGCCCCTTCAGCAGGCCGTCGCGGGCGATATCGGTGAAGATGATGGCGGCAACGCCGGCGTCCTCGAAGCGGCAGGCGATGTCGAGCGCGGTGACCTCCGAGGTCTCCGCCCAGCCTTCCACCGCAACCTTGCCATCGCGCGCGTCGAGGCCGACGGCGACGCGCCCGGGAAAGCTCTTTGCCGCGGTCTTCACCAACTCGGGATCGCGCACCGCCGCGGTGCCGATGATGACGCGCGTGACGCCCTTGGCGAGCCACGCCTCGACCGTCTTCAGATCTCGGATGCCGCCGCCGAGCTGCACCGGCATCTTGACCGCGGCCAGCATCGCCTCGACGGCCTGCGCGTTGACCGGCTTACCGGCAAAAGCGCCATCGAGATCGACCACATGCAGGTACTCGAAACCCTGATCGGCAAAGCTCTTGGCTTGCGCAGCGGGATCGAGGTTGAACACGGTGGCACGCGTCATGTCGCCCTGCTCGAGGCGCACGCATTGCCCGTTCTTGAGGTCGATAGCGGGAAACAGGATCATCAGAACGAATCTTTCAACATGCGGCTCCTCCCCGCGCAGCAGCGGCGGAGAGGAGTGCAAAACCTACGGCTTCCACTTCAGGAAGTTGGAGATCAAGGCGAGCCCGAAACGCTGGCTCTTCTCCGGGTGGAATTGCGTGCCGATCGCGGTGTCCTTGGCGACAATCGCGGTGATCGGCCCGCCATAATCGGCGCGCGCCAGCACGTCATTCTCGTTCGCCGCGTTGAGGTGATAGGAGTGCACGAAATAGGCGTGCAACCCTTTCGGTCCCAGCGGCAGCCGCTCCAGCACCGGGTGCTCCTGCACGAGGTCGAGCGTATTCCAGCCCATATGCGGGATCTTCAGGCTTTCGTCGCGCGGCGTGATCTTCTCGACGTCGCCCGCGACCCAGTCGAAGCCCTCGGTTATGACGTGCTCCTTGCCGCGGGTCGCCATCAGCTGCATGCCGACGCAGATGCCGAAGAAGGGCCGCGCCTTGTGACGCACCGCCTCGGTCAAGGCCTCCAGCATGCCGTCGACGGCGTCGACACCATGCCGGCAGTCGGCGAAGGCGCCGACGCCGGGCAGCACGATGCGGTCGGCGCGATAGACCACGTCCGGATCGCGTGTAACGACGATCTTCTCCTCCGTGCCGCGCGCGGCACGCTCGAAGGCCTTCGCGGCGGAATGCAAATTACCAGAACCGTAATCGATGATGGCAACACTCATCGTCCACCTCCTGGTTCTGGAAACAAGCCAATGATGCTGGCATGCGGCAGCGGCGGTGGCCGCAGCCCATTGCCATTGTCACGCGTCGGCGGCGGCGCGCCGCGATCGACGGTGTGATTGTCGTAACCCGGGGCGCCGCGACGCGCGGCCCAACGCTCGAAGAAGCGCCGTTCCGCCGCGTCGAGATCGTCGCCGACCACGATGTCGAGCTGTCGCCAATTGCCGCGCGAAAAGCTCCAGCGCTTCAGGCTGGACGCCTCAAGCCCCAGCAATATCGCAAGCAGGATATCGGCCAGCACCACGGTGCCGCGTCCGATGCCGGAGCTGAGCAGGATCGCATCGACCGCAGCCACCAGAATGATCCAGCCGATCAGCGCCAGCCACAGCCTGTTCCAGGCCAGCCAGAGCACGCCGAGCACGGCCGCCCACAGATGGAAGCCGTCGCGGACGAACACGAAACGGTCGGTCGAGCGCAGATCCGCGCCTGAGGCGAGCGGCGCGTGAACCGTATAGACCGGCATCTTGATAGTCCTCCGTGACGGAGGTCAGCCGCCGAGCCGACCCTTGGTGGATGGCACTTCGCCCGCTGCGCGCGGGTCGATGCCGATCGCCGTGCGCAGCGCTCGCGCCAGACCCTTGAAGCAGGATTCGGCGATATGATGACTGTTCTCGCCGTACAAGGTTTCGACATGAAGCGTGACGCCCGCATTCATCGCGAACGCGTTGAACCATTCGCGCACCAGCTCGGTGTCGAACTCGCCGATCTTGTCGCGCGGGAAGGCGGCACGAAACACCAGCATCGGACGGCCGGACACGTCGATCACGACCCGGGTCAGCGTCTCGTCCATCGGCATGTGGATCGAGGCGTAGCGGGTAATGCCGGCCATGTCGCCGAGCGCCTGCTTTACCGCCTGACCCAGCGCGATGCCGACGTCTTCCGTGGTGTGGTGGTAGTCGATGTGGAGGTCGCCGACCGCCTTGACCGTCATATCGATGCGGGAATGGCGTGCCAGCAGATCGAGCATATGATCGAAGAAGCCGATACCGGTCGCGATCTCGGACACGCCGGTGCCGTCGAGGTTAACGGTCACCTCGATGTCGGTCTCTTTGGTCTTGCGCTTGATGGTCGCGCTGCGCATGGGGTCAGCTTTCCCTTGAAAACGCGGCCCTTTTAACAGGCGGATGTCAGCTTCGCTACTGCAGGATGACGCGACGAGAGCGTATCTCGGCCCATGGTGACCAGATTTCAAGCCTCGGCCAGCGCAAGCCGGTAATTGCATCCCTGGCCGGCAGCCCCTAGATGCAGGGCCTCGACTGAGGATTCCCTGATGCAAGCATCCCCCAATGAGCTGCCGGTCTGGCACGGCACCACGATCCTGACGGTCCGCAAGGGCGGGCGGGTCGTGGTCGGCGGCGACGGCCAGGTCTCGATCGGCCAGACCGTGATCAAGTCCAACGCCAAGAAGGTTCGCAAGCTCGGCAAGGGCGATGTGATCGGCGGCTTCGCCGGCGCGACCGCCGACGCCTTCACCCTGTTCGAGCGGCTGGAAAGCAAGCTCGAGCAGTATCCGGGACAGCTGACCCGGGCCGCCGTGGAGCTCGCCAAGGATTGGCGCACCGACCGTTACCTCCGGCGGCTGGAGGCGATGATGATCGTCGCCGACAAGGACGTCTCGCTGGTTCTGACCGGGACCGGCGACGTGCTGGAACCGGAGGCCGGGGTGATGGCGATCGGCTCGGGCGGCAATTACGCGCTCGCCGCGGCCCGCGCGCTGATCGATACCGACAAGGACGCCGAAACCATCGTCCGCCGCGCGCTCGACATTGCCGCCGACATTTGCGTCTACACCAACCGTAACATTACGATCGAGGCGCTCTCGGCCGGCTGACGAACCTTTCGCCGGCGGCAGGCCTTGGCCCGTAAGCCGCGACACAAGGTGTCTCTCGGGGCTGACTTGTTCCGATCCCAATCCGGCCTTAGCTAGGACCCATGACCGACTTTTCCCCCCGCGAAATCGTCTCAGAACTCGACCGCTACATCGTCGGCCAGGCCGACGCCAAGCGCGCGGTCTCCATCGCGCTCCGCAACCGCTGGCGGCGCCTGCAGCTCGACTCCGGCCTGCGCGAAGAGGTGCTGCCGAAGAACATCCTGATGATCGGGCCGACCGGCGTCGGCAAGACCGAGATCGCGCGACGGCTGGCCAAGCTCGCCGGCGCGCCGTTCCTGAAGGTAGAGGCCACCAAGTTCACCGAGGTCGGCTATGTCGGCCGCGACGTCGAGCAGATCGTCCGCGACTTGGTCGAGGTTGCGATCATTCAGGTGCGCGACCGCAAGCGCAAGGATGTCGCTGCGCGGGCCCAGCTTGCCGCCGAGGAGCGCGTGCTCGACGCCCTGGTCGGTGCCAACGCCAGCGCGACCACGCGGGACTCGTTCCGCCGCAAGCTGCGCGCGGGCGAGCTCAACGACAAGGAAATCGAGATCGAGACGCAGTCGTCCGGCAGCGGCTTTCCGATGTTCGAGATCCCGGGCATGCCGGGCGCCCAGATGGGCGCGATCTCGATCGGCGACCTGTTCGGCAAGATGGGTGGCCGCACCAAGACACGCCGCCTCACGGTTGCCGGCTCCCACGACATTCTGGTCAATGAGGAATCCGACAAGCTGCTCGACGATGATCAGCTGGTGCAGGAGGCAATTGCCGCGGTCGAGAACAACGGCATCGTCTTCCTGGACGAGATCGACAAGATCTGCGTCCGCGAAAATCGCCTCGGCGGCGACGTCTCGCGCGAGGGCGTGCAGCGCGATCTGCTGCCCTTGATCGAGGGCACCACGGTCTCGACCAAGCACGGCGCGGTCAAGACCGATCACATCCTGTTCATTGCCTCGGGCGCCTTCCACATCGCAAAACCGTCCGACCTGCTGCCGGAGCTGCAGGGCCGCCTGCCGATCCGGGTCGAGCTGCAGGCGCTGAGCCGCGACGACATGCGCCGGATCCTGACCGAGCCGGAGGCCTCGCTGATCAAGCAATATGTGGCGCTGATGCACACCGAGGGCGTCACCCTCGACATCACCGACGATGCGATCGACGCACTGGCCGACGTCGCGGTGGCCGTCAACTCCACGGTCGAGAATATCGGCGCACGGCGGCTGCAGACCGTGATGGAGCGGGTGCTGGATGAGATCTCCTTCACCGCGTCCGATCGCAATGGCGAGACCATCCGGGTCGACGCCGCCTATGTGCAGCAGCACATCGGCGACCTCGCCAAGAATGCCGATCTGAGCCGGTTTATCTTGTAACCTGGTCCTTCCGTCGTCCCCGCGAAAGCGGGGACCCATAACCACCGAACTTAGTAGCAGGCGTCGACGTGGCCCTTGCCTTCGCACAACATCGGCATCGGTGGTTATGGATCCCGGCTCGCGCTCGCCTCCGGACATTGCTGCGCGATGCCGGGAGCTCGCTTGGCCGGGACGACAGTTGGACTCGTGCAGTTGCGTTCAGCGCAAGATGAAGCGAACCGCGCGACAGAATCCCTGGCGCGTGATGTTGGCGGTGAACGCCACCGTCATGACGGGCCTCTTCCTGTGGAAGCTCACGCAGCGGCCCTTTATTCCCTACATCCATCTCCTGGTCGACTATCATTTCGGCTTCATCAAGCGAGCACTGATCGGCGCCGTGGTCGCGCTGTTTACGACGAAGATTCCGGTCTGGTTGGTCTTCGTCCTCGGCGGCTCGGTATGGCTGCTGACGCTCGGCTTGTTCGTGCAGTTGTTCCGCCGAACGTTCGGCTTCGACGAGAAGCAGCTGCCGCTGTTCGTCTTCCTCATCGGCTCCCCGTTCTTCCTCAAGAACTTCATGTTCGCGCTCGGCCATTTCGACATCTATGGCTGCCTAGCCGCGATCATCCTGCTGCTGGTCCCGGCGCGTTCGCTCGCCTACGTTCTGCTTGCCACGTTGCTCTCGGCGCTGCTCATCCTGATCCACCACATCCATCTCCTGATGTATGTGCCGACCATCATCGCGATCACCGTAATGCGCCATTACCTCGCGCGCGATCTGACGCCACTGACTATCGGCGTCGGCGCCTTGGCTGTGGTCGGCCTCGGCGCATTGTTCCTGGCGGCGCAATTCTTCGGGACCATGCCGATTCCGCAGGCCGACTTCGTGCTCTACCTGAAGAGCCGGATGGCCGATCCCTCGCGCACCGATCTGTTGGAGTTCGCCTATGTCTGGTACCAGCCACTGGCCAAGGAATTCCAGGACACCTGGGCCCGCATGCCCTCGAACCTGCTCGGCGTGCCGGTCTATGCGCTCTTGATCTGGCTGCATACGCCGCTGTGGCGCTACTTTGCTGCAGTCATCGGCGCGCTCGCGGACCAGCGGCACCGGCGCATCGTCATTGCCGCCTTGATCGGCGTCAGCCTCGGCTACCTGATCATCTTCCTGACCGTGTTCGACTACGCCCGCTGGATCTCGAGCTGGGCGGTCTGCATGATGCTGTTGCTGCATGCGGTGAAGACGTTGCCGGCAACCAAGGCCGTTGCGCCGATCTCGTCGGATGATCGAAAGACGACGATTCTCGGCTGGGTCATCACGCTGGTGCCCCGTGTCGGAATCATCCGGCCTTTCTGATCTTTTAGCTCTCGTCTTGAGCATGATCTCCGCGCAAACGCTTTCCACGTTTGTCGCGCCGGAAAACCGCTTCGCACTTTTCCGGATCATGCTCTGGTCAGGATCGCGGCCGCCTGATCCGCACATAGAGCGCGCCCGCCCCGCCATGTCCGATATGGGCTTCCTCGAAGCCGACGATGAAGGGCCGGAATTCCGGCAGGCTCAGCCAATGCGGCACCTGGCGTCGCAGCACCCCGCGCTCGGAGTCGTCGCCGACCGTACCCTTGCCGGTGATGACGAGCACGAAAGTGAAGCCTTCGCTGTGAGCCCGCTGCAGAAACAGATGCAGCGCCTGATGCGCGCGATGCTGGGTCATGCCGTGCAGATCGAGCCGCGCATCGATGTCGTTGCGCCCCCGCGACAAGCGCGCGCGTTCGCGGCGGCCGAGCGGGGCCAGCGGCGGCATCGCCGGCTTTGCAGGTTTCGGCACCTGCATCGGAGCGGCGGGGCGGGGCGGAGCAGAGGGCTTGGCAATGGCCGCCTCAGATGCCGACATCGGCGGATGCAGCTTTGCCGGGCGCGGCTTCTTGCGCAGCGGCTTGACCTGCTTGGCGACGGTCTCCCATAGCGCGCGATCTTCTTCGCTGAGACCGCGTCTGCGGCCGCGCGGCGTCTTCGGATCCTGCGATGCGGGTGGCGGTTTCATCGGCGATGACGGTGGCGCCTGCCATAACGAAAGTGGTCGGTCCTGTCATCGCCCGCGACCTTCGGCCTGGCCTCCGGCAGCGGCACTCTTTGGGCCAAGCTCGGATCGGACGGAGCCGACGAAGTCGTTGCGACGGCGGGAGCCGATCCGGTCGAAACATCGGGAGCGATCGCTGCCGATTTCTGGTCCTTGGCTTGGTCCTTGGTCTGTCCCTTCGCCTGATCTTTGGCCTGATCCTTCGGCGGCAGCTGCGGAAACAGCTTGGCAATCTTTTCCGAGGGCCGCGGATCGGGCAGGGGCATCTTGTGGCTGCGTCCGACCGGATCGAGCGCCTTCGGCACCAGCATCACGAACTGGATGTTCTGCTTGAGCCGGCCGGAGATCCTGCCGGCTTCTGCGCCAGCGCCGAAATACAGATCCGCGCGTGCCGGGCCGACAATCGCCGAGCCGGTGTCCTGCGCGATCATCAGCCGATGAAACGGCGTCTTCGACCGCTCGGACTCGATCGGCAGGTCGCCGGTGATGAAGAACGGCGTGCCGTAGACATGCAGCGACTTGTCGACCGCGATCGACCGCCCCGGCGTCAGCGGAATGCCCTGCGCGCCCACCGCCTCGTCTTTGTCCGATAGATTGACCTCGCGGAAAAAGATGTAGGACCGGTTCTGCCGGCGCACCTCGTCGGCGGCGTTCGGGTTCTGCTCCATCCAATCCCTGATCCGCTGCATCGACATCTCTTCGCGCGGGATGATGCCGCGCTCGATCAGGATGCGGCCGACCGGGGTATAGGGCTGACCATTATAGGCATCGTAGTTGATGCGCAGGGTCGTGCCGTCATCGAGCGCGATGCGCGCAGAGCCCTGGATTTGGGCGAAGAGCAGATCAACCTGGCTTCTGAGCCAGCAGATTTCCAGGCCGCGTCCTTCGATCGCGCCGTCCTCGATCGCCGCGCGATCATAATAAGGCACGAGCTTGCGGCGCCCGATCTTGCGGTAGACCGGTCCCTTGTTAGGCAGGTTCGGCGCATCCTGCTTGAAGCCGCGGACAAACACGTTCGAAGGCCGGCGATAGACCGGAACGTTGTAGACTTCGTTCTGGGTGCGCGATCCGTCCAGGATCGGCTCGTAATAGCCGGTGACGAAGCCGTCATTGTCGCCCAGCCGCGAGATCTTCAATGGCTGGAAATGATGTTCGAAGAAGGCTCTTGCTTTGGCCGCGTCGCTGAGGTCGAGCGTCTCCGCGGCACGACAGGGATCACGCAGCGAACCACCCAGCGCCTTGGTGTCATCAGGTGCATTCTGCTGGGCCGCGATCGGCTTGCAGCTCGCCCGGAATGTCCGATACGCCGCCAGATGGTCGTCCTCGGCCCAGCCGGGAACATCGGCCCAGCCCAGCGGAACATATTGGCTGCCGGCGATCTGCAACGGCCAGTCAAGAGGCGGGTAGGGGAGCTGGCGAACCGGCGCTGCAGCTTCGTGCCGACGCGAGCTTCGAACAGCTTCGGCGGCATAGGGCGTGAGCACGCCCGCAACCGCGATCAGACCGAGGCCGGCGACAACATAACTGAGGCGATTGCCGGAAAAAGGCGGCTTCCAAAATTCGCGCACCATCGCTGCACCGTCCAAGCACCACTCAACGCGAAGTTTGGAAAATAAGGATTAAGCAAATCTGTGTTGCGCGCGATGTCCTCCCCCTCGCGCCAGTCTCAGGCTCTTGCAATATTCCCATGAGCCATCGTCATCGCGACACTCATCACCGTCTTACGTCAATGGCTGCCGGTTCCGACCAGCTTCCAGTTCGGATCGCGTGAGGTGATGTCACGGGCAAATGTCCAGATGTCGGTGATGTCGGCGACCTTGTCCGGATTGCCGTCGACGATCGCACCGGCCTTGTCGCGCGTGACCGAAACCATCTGCGAGACGAACCGAACGGTCAGCTGCGCAGTACGGTCGCGCAGATCGGCTCCGACCAGCTCGGCCTTGTCGATCGAGACAAACCGCGTCTCGGTCTTCTGCTCGTGCCTTTCCCGATCCTTGATGACAGCTTCAAAACTGTCATAGACGTCCGACGACAACAGGTCGCGCAGCGCGCGGCGATCGCCGTTGGCGAAGGCCAGCACGATCATCTCATAGGCGCTGCGGGCACCGGAGATGAAATGGCGCGGATCGAACGACGAGTCCTGGGCGACGATCGCATCCAACCCGCGGGCGAGTGCCGTACCCGGTTCGGTCAGACCCTTCCACCGATCGGCCATAGGAGCTACGTCCACCGTCTGCGAGGGAGTTCCCGGGTCGATCAGCTTGCCCGGAACGGGCATGACATTGCTGTCCGGCACCCCCTGAACGGCGTTCCGGGCGGTGCGGTCAAACGGCGGGCGCTCGTTGCCGGTGCGTTGACCGAGCACGGCGCGCAGGCGCACGAAGATGAAAACCGCCAACGCCAGGAAGATGATGGTATAAATATCCACGTCGTTTTCGCTTTCTGACTTGTCGCGCCGGCCACGGAACCGACTGTCGGGCTCTCCGTCCTCAAAAGCCGGCACGGACTACAGGGTCGGTTGTCGCCTGGATGTAGTCATGAAATTGGGCCCGGCCAATGGCGCATTCTGGCGCGGGGATTGTAACCTCTTTCTCTAGAAAGGGGAAATCCCGCCCGGGGGAGTTAATGCATGTTCAATCGCTTAACGGCCATTTCGGCGCGCCCCCGGCCCGGCCCCGGCTACCGGCCCGCCAAAGGGTCGGCACCGCAAGATCCGCCCGCATCCTTGTGGAACAGACCGGCCCTATGTTAGCCACGCGCCGCGACGATCCGCCCTTTCTGCCAGGAGAACACCCTCATGACCAACGGTAACGGTGCCACCCCCGAGGCGGGCCCTCCCCCTCAGTTGAACGTCCTGGCGCAATACACCAAGGACCTCTCATTCGAGAATCCGAATGCCCCGCAGTCGCTGACGCCGCAGGCCCAGCCGCCGCAGATCAACATTCAGATCAATGTCGGCGCCAATAACATCGCCGAGAGCGAGTACGAAGTGACGCTTTCGATCGAGGGCAAGGCCGAAAGCGCGAGCAAGCTGATGTTCAGCTTCGAGCTGGTCTATGGCGGCGTCTTCCGCCTGGTCAACATCCCTCGCGAGAACCTGTCGCCGATGTTGCTGATCGAGTGCCCGCGGCTGCTGTTCCCGTTCGCCCGCGAGATCGTCGCCACGGCCGTGCGCGATGGCGGGTTCCCGCCGTTGATGCTGGATCCGGTCGATTTCGTCGGCCTGTACCGGCAGAACATGGAACGGCAGGGCGCTGACCAGCCGAGCTGAGCGCTGCCGACGTTCTTCTCAATTAAATGAATTGAAAGGCGCGTGATCCCTTTGGCCGATGGCCCGAGGGATCACGTGGCCGCCAGGAAATCGTTCCAGATCGGTTTCTCGCCCAGGGTCGCGACAAAGGCGCGATGCGCCTCGCGCTCGGCGTCCGTGACCCGCGGGGCCAGCGGTACCTCGCGCTGCCGTCGCGGCATGTCGGTCGACGTTCCCACGCGGATCTCCACGCTCTCCTGGGTCAGGATGAGCTGCGACTGCCGCGCTCCCACCAGATCGACATAGACTTCCGCCAGCAGCTCGGCATCGAGCAATGCGCCGTGCTTGGTACGGCGGGAATTGTCGATTGCATATCGCGAGCAGAGATCGTCCAGCCGGTTCGAGACGCCGGGATGTTTGCGGCGCGCGAGCAGCAGCGTGTCGACCAGCCGCTCCCGCGGGATTGGCACCCGGCTCACCCGGTCGAGCTCGGCGTTGATGAAGCCAATGTCGAACGATGCGTTATGGATCACCAGCGGCGCATCACCGATGAAGGTGAGAAACTCCTCCACAACCTCGTGGAAGAGCGGCTTGGTCGCGAGAAATTCGCTCGACAGCCCGTGAACCGCGAATGCCTCGGCCGGCATGTCGCGTTCGGGATTAATATAGCGATGGAACGTCTGGCCCGTCGGCATGCGGTTGAAGATCTCGATGCAGCCGATCTCGACCAGCCGGTCGCCGCGCAGGGCATCAAGGCCGGTGGTTTCGGTATCTAGAACGATCTCACGCATGGTCTTGTCAGGTCCGTTAGGTTGCTTGACGCACGGCGAATCAGATCCGCCGCCGCGGCATCTTAACAACCTGATCCAGGATGTCGCGAATGCGCGCCCGCACCGGGTCAAGTCCGTGTGACGTATCCACGACGAAATCCGCCCGCTTGCGCTTTTCCTCATCCGGCATCTGGCGGGCCAGAATGGCATCGAGTGCCTCACTCGACATGGTGCCGCGCGCCAGGATGCGCTCACGCTGAATGTCGGGTGAGGTTGTGACGACGACCACGGCATCGACACGTTTGTCGCCGCCGGTCTCGAACAGCAAGGGCACATCGACCACCGCAACCGGCACGCCGGAGCGTTCAGTGTCATCCAGAAACTTCTGGTGATACGACCGCAGCATCGGATGAACGATGGCCTCGAGGCGCCTGATCGCCTCGGCATCGCCGACGACCTTCGCGGACAGTTTGGCACGATCGACCTTGCCGTCGAGTGTCGTCCCCGGGAAGGCCGCCTCGATCGGCGGCACCGCCTCACCTTCATATACTTTATGGACGGTGGCGTCGGCATCGTAGACGGGGACCCCAGCCTCGGCGAACAGCTTTGCCGTGGTCGATTTGCCCATCCCGATCGAGCCGGTCAGACCCAGCACTCTCATTCACGCCTCTCCGCGCTCAGTCTGAAACGTAGGCTTCATAGTGCGAGCAGTCGTGCGTCCCTGAAGAAGGCGAGCAACGGCAGCAGCGGCAGACCGAGGATGGTGAAGTGATCGCCATCGATGCGGTCGAACAGATGTACGCCCAGGCCTTCGAGCTGATAGGCGCCCACGCTGGTGGTGACCGCCGCACCGGCCTCCTCGAGATAGGCCGAGACGTCTGCTTCACTCAGCGGCCGCATCGACATCCAGGCGACCGCGACATGCGAGAATACCACCTCACCATCACGGGCGACCACGACGGCCGAATGCAACGCATGGGTCCGGCCAGCGAGCGCAAGCAGCTGCTGCGCAGCCTGGTCGTGGCCGGCCGGCTTGTTGAACATGCGGTCGCCCAGCGCCAGCGTCTGGTCGGCACCGACCACGTGATGACCCCGCCGTTTGGCCGAAACCGCGAGCGCCTTGGCCTGCGCGAGATGAAGCGCGATCTCGTACGGCGCGAACAGGCCGGACTCGTTCTGGATTTCGCGCTCGTCGATATCGGCCGGCTCGGCCAGGCAGGCCAGCCCGGCATTGTCGAGCAACGCCCGTCGCGCCGGGCTTTGCGAAGCAAGCACGAGCGGCAAGTCACCACGCCAGAGTGTCATGCTGCCCTCATGACTCCGGCTGTCGCTGCCGCTGCCGGTCGGTATAGAGCTTCAGGATGGCAGCCGCCGTCTCCTCGATCGAGCGGCGCGTGACGTCGAGCATCACCCAGTTGAATTTGGCGCTGAGCTTGCGCGCATAGGCGACTTCTTCGGCCACCGACTGCTTGTCGATATATGTCTCATTGGTGGCGTCGGCGCCCATGCTGAGGAGCCGGTTCTGCCGAACCTGGATCAGCCGCTCGGGCGTCGCATGCAGGCTGACCACCAGCGGTTTCGACAACGTCTCGAGCTGATGCGGAATCGGAATGCCGGGCACCAGCGGCACGTTGGCGGTGCGGACACCGCGATTGGCAAGATAGATCGACGTCGGAGTCTTCGAGGTGCGGGACACTCCGACCAGCACCACCTCGGCCTGTTCGAGATCCTCGACCAGCTGCCCGTCATCGTGAAGCATGGTGTAATTCAGCGCGTCGATGCGCGCGAAATATTCCGCATTGAGCACATGCTGCGCGCCGACACGGCCGGCCGTCGCGGCGCCGAGATAGGCTTCGAACAGCTGCATCACCGGCCCGATGATCGACAGGCTGGGGATGTTGAGCTCCTGGCACTTGGCCTCCAGCCGGCTGACGAGATCCTTTTCGAGCAGCGTGAACAGCACGATGCCCGGGGATTCCTCGATCTCGTCGAGGACGCGATCCAGCTGCTTCTGGCTGCGGACCAGCGGATACACATGCTCAACGGGTGTGACATTGGTGTATTGCGCAGCGACCGCGCGGGCGACCGTGATCAGGGTTTCGCCGGTCGAGTCGGAAACCAAATGCAGGTGAAAGTAGTTGCCGGTGGT
The DNA here is from genome assembly GCF_000239815.1 of Bradyrhizobium sp. STM 3843. Taxonomy (GTDB): domain Bacteria; phylum Pseudomonadota; class Alphaproteobacteria; order Rhizobiales; family Xanthobacteraceae; genus Bradyrhizobium. The sequence continues at coordinate 25,443 of NZ_CAFK01000092.1, forward strand.
GGGCATCAAGTCCTTAACAATCTGTGAATCCTGGTGATGGATCGGGCGAAAATCCGAGGTCGGCCGCCGCGCTTGGGATAACCGCTTTTTTTCTACACACGCCTGCAGGTCAGGATAAGTCAGCCCGATCGTCCGATGATATCGGGAGCGGGTCCATTTGTCTCTGGATAAGCTGTCGATCGATCGGCGCAAACATCTGATGGGCATCGACTTGTACCGCTGACGAAGATTCAGTCCCGACACGCCGGGGGATGTGGATAAGCCAAGGGTAAGCTGCGAGCCGAATTGTGTGAGTCAAATCCACGTCCAACCAGACTCAAACCTTAGATTCAAAATTTATTTGGTTTGGAGGAGACCGAGCGAGCGGATATGTCTCGCTTGCAAGGCGGCTTGAGTCCGCTCAACGGGGTTGCACGTCTCCATGTACGAGTGGATCAAGGCTTTGCACGTTATTGCCGTCATCTCCTGGATGGCCGGCATGCTCTATTTGCCACGGCTGTTCGTTTATCATTGCGAAGCCGAGATCGGCTCGAAGCAGTCCGAGACCTTCAAGGTCATGGAGCGTCGGCTGCTCAAGGCGATCATCAATCCGGCGATGATCGTGACCTGGCTGGCGGGGCTTTATCTGGTGTGGGCCGGCCACTGGTACACGTCCGGCTGGTTTCACGCCAAGTTTCTGCTGGTCCTGATCATGTCCGGCGTGCACGGCTTCTTGTCGCGCTGCGTCAAGGATTTTGCGGCCGACCGCAACAAGCGGCCCCAGCGGTCTTACCGCATCATCAACGAGGTCCCGACCGTTCTGATGATCGGAATCGTTATCCTCGTGATTGTAAAGCCGTTTTAGGCAGGTAAAGCCTGCATGACGCTTTGCTGCGGGGCGCCTTGCGAAATGGGGCGCAATTTTCTATATTCAGTTTATCCCACCCCACGCAGGCGGATGTGGTTGCGTCCCGGTTCAACCGGCCGCCGCATCAGGTCTGGTGCCTTGATGGCGCCAACCTTGCTTAGACCTGCGGACCTTCATTTCCGTCCGCGCTTCCCACAACCACCTCGCATCCTTCCCTCGCCGCTCCACAGGACTCTCCCAAATGCGGGAAATCAAACTTCAGGACCTCAAATCAAAAACTCCGGCCGAGCTTGTCTCCTTCGCCGAGGAAAATGGGGTCGAGAACGCCAGCACGATGCGCAAGCAGGAGCTGATGTTCGCCATTCTCAAACAGCTCGCGATCGCCGAGACCGACATCATCGGCGAAGGCGTCGTCGAGGTTCTCTCCGACGGCTTCGGCTTCCTGCGCTCACCGGATGCCAACTACCTGCCGGGGCCCGACGACATCTATGTCTCGCCCTCGCAGATTCGCCGCTTCGGCCTGCGCACCGGCGACACGATCGAAGGCCACATTCGCAGCCCGAAAGAAGGCGAGCGTTATTTCGCGCTTCTCAAGGTCAACACGCTGAACTTCGAGGATCCCGAGAAGTCCAAGCACAAGGTCAATTTCGACAACCTCACGCCGCTGTTTCCGGATCAGCGCTTCCGGCTCGAGCTTGAGGATCCGACCCGCAAGGACCTGTCCGCGCGCGTGATCGACATCGTCGCTCCCATCGGCAAAGGCCAGCGCGCGCTGATCGTGGCCCCGCCGCGTACCGGCAAGACCGTGCTGATGCAGAACATCGCGCACTCCATCACGGCCAATCATCCGGAATGCTACCTGATCGTGCTCCTGATCGACGAACGTCCGGAGGAAGTCACGGACATGCAGCGCTCGGTGAAGGGCGAGGTCGTGTCGTCGACCTTCGACGAGCCGGCGGTGCGTCACGTCCAGGTCGCGGAGATGGTGATCGAGAAGGCCAAGCGCTTGGTCGAACATGGTCGCGACGTGGTCATTCTGCTGGACTCGATCACCCGGCTCGGCCGCGCCTACAACACGGTCGTGCCGTCATCCGGCAAGGTGCTGACCGGCGGTGTCGACGCCAACGCGCTGCAACGGCCGAAGCGGTTCTTCGGTGCGGCCCGCAACATCGAGGAAGGCGGCTCGCTGACCATCATCGCAACCGCGCTGGTTGATACCGGCAGCCGCATGGACGAAGTCATCTTCGAAGAGTTCAAGGGCACCGGCAATTCCGAGCTGATCCTCGATCGCAAGGTCGCGGACAAGCGGACTTTCCCGGCGATCGACATCGCCCGCTCCGGCACCCGCAAGGAAGAGCTCATCACCGACTCGCAGAACCTCAAGAAGATGTACGTGCTCCGGCGCATCCTCAATCCGATGGGCACGATGGATGCGATCGACTTCCTGCTCGACAAGCTCCGGAATACCAAGAGCAATGCCGAGTTCTTCGAGTCAATGAATACCTGATAGCTGGCTTCGAGCTGGCTTTTGCGAAGGGCGCCGTCACAGGCGCCCTTTTTATTTCGAGTGTACGCTGCGGCCGGGCGCGGCACCGGACGTAAAGCATCTTGCGGCAAATCGATTGTGTTTGGTGCTGTGTGGGTCCACCTGAGGACACATGCATCCCCACGACCAAACCATCTATGCCTTGTCCTCCGGACGGCTGCCGAGCGCGATTGCGATCGTCAGATTATCCGGCCGACAGGCCGGGCTGGCGCTGCAGACTCTGGCGGGGAAACTGCCGGCAGCCAGGACTGCGGTGCGTGCCTTGTTGCGCGACGCCGCGGGCGAGCCGATCGATGATGCCGTGGTGCTGTGGTTTCCGGCGCCAGCCAGCGCCACCGGCGAGGACGTCGCCGAACTTTATGTCCATGGCAGCCGAGCCGTTTTGTCGACGCTCTTCGCGGCCCTGTCGGCGCGCCCCGATTTCCGCCCCGCAGAGCCCGGTGAGTTCACCCGACGCGCGTTCGAAAACGGCAAGATTGATCTCACCGAGGCCGAGGGCCTGGACGATCTGATCCATGCTGACACCGATCGGCAGCGACGGCAGGCGCTGCGTCAACTCAGGGGTCTGCTCGGTGATCGGGCGCGCGACTGGCGCAGCCAGATCATTGAAGCCGCGGCCTTGATCGAAGCAGGGATCGACTTCGCCGACGAGGGTGATTTGCCGGACGAGCTGATCGGACCCGCGATCATCCGGATCAAGGGGCTGCTTGGCGAGATCGAAAACGTGCTCGCCGAGCGCGGCCGGGCCGAGCGATTGCGTGACGGCCTCACCGTGGTCATCGCCGGTCCTCCGAACGCAGGCAAATCGACTCTGATGAATCAACTCGCCCGCCGCGAGGTGGCGATTGTCTCGCCGTATGCCGGAACGACGCGTGACGTCATCGAGGTTCAGCTTGATCTCGACGGCTATCCGGTGACGGTCATTGACACGGCCGGGATCCGCGACACCGAGGATCCGGTCGAGCAGGAGGGCGTCCGCCGAGCGCGGACGCGCGCCGCGGAAGCTGATCTCGTGCTGTGGCTTGCCGAAACCGACGAGCCCAAGATCGATTATGCGGGCGAGGCACCGATCTGGCTGATCAGAAACAAGATCGATGAAGCAGGCAGCCGGACGTTTGATCGCTCACTCGGCGTGCCGTCCTTTGCGCTCGCGGCTAAGCATGGAGAAGGACTTCCGGAGCTGCTCGGTGCGCTGGTCATCTTTGCCCGAGACTTTTTCGGCAGCTCCGAGAGCGGGCTGATCAGTCGTGAACGGCAAAGAAAACTTCTGGAGGAAACCGCTGAGGCGCTTCGTCGGAGCCTGGACGCAGTCGGGCAAGGTGAGGAGCTCGCGGCCGAGGAGCTTCGAGTCGCCGCCTTTGCGCTCGGAAAGCTGCTCGGTCGGGTGGATGTGGAAGATGTGCTCGACGTGATCTTCCGTGAGTTCTGCATCGGGAAATGAGTGCCGAGAAATCTGCGCGTATACTTAACCAGAGCTTAAAGCGGTTCCCGCTGTTTCACGTGAAACAGGTCCGCAGCGTTGTTTCACGTGAAACGGCTCAACGAGGGTGACATCCCATGTTTCACGTGAAACGTCTTCCGACAGTCGCCTTCCAGCGCTAGATATCGGTCCATGAGCACAGATATGAAGTCGTTCGACGTCATCGTTATCGGTGGCGGCCATGCCGGCTGTGAAGCAGCGGCGGCCGCCGCTCGAATGGGCGCGCAGACCGCGCTGGTCACGCACCAGTTTGCGACCATTGGCGCGATGTCCTGCAATCCCGCGATCGGTGGACTCGGGAAGGGCCATCTGGTCCGCGAAGTCGATGCCCTCGATGGTCTGATGGGGCGTGTCGCAGATGCTGGTGGCATTCAATTCCGGGTTCTCAATCGCCGTAAGGGGCCGGCGGTGCGCGGACCTCGGGCCCAGGCCGACCGCAAGCTCTATGCGGGGGCGATGCAGGTCGCCATCTGTGAGACGGCCAATCTTGAAGTCATCGAAGGCGAGGCCGACGAGTTGATCGTCGTGGAGGGCCAAGTGACTGGTCTCAAGCTAGCCGATGGGAGATGTCTTTCGGCCGGCGCCGTGGTCATCACCACCGGGACCTTTCTTCGCGGCCTGATCCATCTCGGCGAGAAGAGCTGGCCAGCCGGTCGGGTCGGAGAGGCGCCGGCGCTAGGCTTGTCGAAATCGCTGGAAGCCGCCGGCTTCAGGCTCGGTCGGCTGAAAACCGGGACACCGCCACGGCTCGACGGGACCACGATCGACTGGAACGCGGTCGAGATGCAGCCGGGGGATGATCCGCCGGAGCCCTTCTCGGTCCTGACCGACCGGATCACGACGCCTCAGATCCAGTGCGGGATCACCCGTACGACGGCCGCGACCCACGACGTCATCCGGGCCAATGTCCATCGTTCGCCGATGTACTCCGGGCAAATCAAGAGCACCGGTCCGCGCTATTGCCCGTCGGTGGAGGACAAGATCGTCCGCTTCGGTGATCGCGATGGGCATCAGATCTTCCTCGAGCCCGAAGGTCTGGACGACAGCACGGTCTATCCGAACGGGATCTCGACCTCGCTGCCTGAGGAAGTTCAGCTCGCTCTGCTGCCGACCATTCCGGGCCTTGAACGGGTCCGAATGATCCGGCCGGGCTACGCCATCGAATATGATCATATCGACCCGCGCGAGCTCGATCCGACTCTTCAGACCAAACGTATGAAGCGGCTGTTCCTGGCCGGACAGATCAATGGCACCACGGGCTACGAGGAGGCCGCGGCGCAGGGGCTGGTCGCGGGTCTCAATGCGGCACTGGCGGCTGGCGGCTCTGATCCGATCGTGTTCGATCGCGCCGATGGCTATCTCGGAGTGATGATCGATGACCTCGTCACCCGCGGCATCACCGAGCCCTATCGGATGTTCACCTCGCGCGCGGAATATCGTCTGACCCTCCGTGCGGACAATGCCGATCAGCGTCTGACCGACAAGGGCATCGCACTGGGCTGCGTCGGCGCTCTCCGCGCTGAGCGCCACCGGAGCAAGATGGCGGCGCTCGAGGCGGCGAAGCGGCTGGCGAAATCGCTCGCGCTGACGCCGAACGAAGCAGCCAAGCATGGGCTGAACTTGAACCGAGACGGCCAGCGCCGATCAGCCTTCGAACTTCTGGCCTATCCCGAGGTGGGCTGGAGCGAAGTGCGGGGGATCTGGCCGGAGCTGGGGTCGCTCGATCCCACCATTGCCGTGCACCTAGAGATCGACGCCAAATACGATGTCTATCTGAAGCGCCAGAGCACGGATGTGGATGCCTTCCGACGGGACGAGGGCATGGTGCTTGGTGACGTCGACTACAATAATGTGCCGGGCCTCTCCAACGAGGCGCGTGCCAAATTGATCTCGGCGCGGCCTTGGACGGTCGGGCAGGCGAGCAGGATCGACGGCATGACGCCGGCTGCGCTCGGGATCCTGGCGGCCTACCTGCGCCGAGAGGCGCGGCGCGCGAAGACCTCTGCGTAAGGGCGTTTCACGTGAAACGAATGACATCGCCAACCGAAGTCGCGGACGCCGCTTCGGACAAGGCCGCCGCGCTCCGGCTCGTCGCCGTTTCACGTGAAACGGAAGCGCGACTTGATCGATACGTTGCTCTGCTCAGGGAATGGCAGGCCAAGACCAACCTGGTCGCGCCGTCGACCTTGCCGCAGCTCTGGACCCGGCACATTGTCGATTCGCTTCAGCTCCTCGAGCTCGCGCCGGACGCAAAAATCTGGATGGATCTCGGCAGCGGTGGCGGCTTTCCGGGCGTCGTGTTGGCCTGTGCTTTGGCAGAGAGGCCGGGAGCGCAAGTCCACTTGGTCGAGCGAATCGCCAAGAAGGCGGCGTTCCTGCGCGAAGCGATTCGTGTCACCGGCACACCTGGTGTCGTGCATTTGTCGGAGATCGGGGATATTGTGGAGAAGTGGAGCGGGCGAATCGATTGCGTCACCGCGCGCGCGCTGGCTCCGCTACATCAGCTGATCGGCTTTGCGGAACCCTTGGTTAACAAAGGCTCAACGGCGCTGTTTCTCAAGGGCCAAGATGTAGAAGCTGAATTGACGGAATCTACCAAATATTGGAAGATTGCGGCAAAACTTCATCCCAGCCGGACGGGCGGACAGGGCTGGATCGTCGAGATCGATCGGATCGAACGACGCAACTGAACTCCGCGATAGATGATGGCGACCGCGCATGACCGTAATTGATCAGATCTATCAAGAGGATAGGGCTCCCCATCCGGAGGGCCAGCCGCGTATCCTGGCGCTCGCCAACCAGAAGGGCGGGGTGGGCAAGACCACGACGGCAATCAACCTGGGCACGGCCCTGGCCGCGATTGGCGAACGCGTGCTGATCGTCGACCTCGATCCGCAGGGCAACGCCTCGACCGGGCTCGGCATCGATCGCCGCAACCGCAACTGCTCGACCTACGACGTCCTGATCGGGGAAGCTCCGCTGCGTGACGCGATCGTCCCGACCGCGGTGCCGCGGCTTCACATCGCCTCGTCGACGATGGACCTTTCGGGCCTCGAGCTTGAGCTCGGCTCCAGCGCCAATCGCGCCTTCCGGCTGCGCGACGCCATTGCCGGCCTCAACAACAATGTCTCGCCGGATGCCGACTACACTTATGTGCTGGTCGATTGTCCGCCGTCGCTGAACCTGCTTACCGTGAACGCGATGGCCGCCTCGGATGCGATCCTGGTGCCGCTGCAGTGTGAGTTCTTCGCGCTCGAAGGTCTGTCGCAACTCTTGCAGACCGTCGAGCAGGTGCGCGCTAATCTGAATCCGAACCTGTCGATCCACGGCATCGTGCTCACCATGTTCGACTCCCGCAACAACCTGTCGAACCAGGTTGTCGCCGACGTGCGCCAGTTCATGGGATCGAAGGTCTACAACACGATGATCCCGCGCAACGTGCGCATCTCGGAGGCGCCGTCCTACGGCAAGCCCGTGCTGGTCTATGACCTGAAATGCGTCGGCAGCGAAGCCTATCTCAAGCTGGCAACCGAAGTGATTCAGCGCGAGCGCGAGCTCAAGACACATTGATCTCCGTCGGGTTTGGACATCTTCGGGTTATCCGAACAACGACGTGGCATTGTCTCTCGCATCGATACATCTCGGGTTCGCTCCTGCACCTTGCGTCCCGGAAGCACGGCGGGATCAGGAGTAGAGTGAAGTGAATCCAAGGGAGCTGGCGATGGCCGATGAAGCGCGTTCGCGTTTGGGCCGCGGTCTTGCAAGTCTGATCGGCGACGTCGGTCGTGAAGCCGGCGCCCCGCCGGAGCGTCCGCGTGCGCAGCGCAAGGTGCCGATCGAATTCCTGAAACCCAATCCGCGCAATCCGCGCCGCACCTTCTCCGAGGCCGAGCTCGGCGAGCTGACCGATTCGATCAAGCAGCACGGCGTGATCCAGCCGATCGTGGTGCGTCCTGTGAAGGGCGCGCAGGACCGCTACGAAATCATCGCGGGCGAGCGGCGCTGGCGGGCATCGCAAGCGGCGGGTCTGCACGAGGTGCCGATCGTGCCGGTCGATGTCAGCGACAGCGACGCGCTGGAGCTTGCGATCATCGAGAACGTCCAGCGCGAAGACCTCAACGCGATGGAAGAAGCGCAGGGCTACCACGCGCTCGCCAACGAGTTTAAGCGCAGCCAGGAGGATATCGCCAAGATCGTCGGCAAGAGCCGCAGCCATGTCGCCAACATGATGCGCCTCACCAAGCTGCCGGCGGAGGTGCAGGGCTTCATCGCCACCGGCCAGATCTCGGCCGGTCATGCCCGCGCGCTGATCAATTTGCCCGACCCGCTGTCCGCTGCGAAGCGGATCGTCGCGGAGGGATTGAACGTCCGGCAGACCGAAGCGCTGGCGCATGACGAGGGCGTTCCGGAGCGCAAGCCGCAGAAGCCGCGCGCGGGCGCGGCAGCCAAGGAAAAGAAGGACGCCGATACGCTCGCGCTGGAAAAGCGGGTCGGTGACGCGCTCGGCCTCAACGTGTCCATCGCCCACCGCGATCCCGGCGGCACCGTCCAGATCAGCTATCGCAACCTCGAGCAGCTCGACGAGGTGATGCGCCGGCTCGAACACGGCTAGTTAGTTGGTAGTCAGTGTCGGCCTCGTGGTTCGAGACGCGCGGCGTTGCCGCGCCCTCACCATCGGGGTTTGATATCTTGCCGCGCAAACAGTCCTGATCCTGAGGGGCCACCGCAGCCGGTCGCCGCGAAGCATGCCCGAGCAAAAGACGGTGCGCTCGGGCTCCTTCTTTTATCGATCTAGCACGGTGGTGAAGCGGCGAGACCTTCACCCTCGGCGTCGTGCGCTCACCGCGATCGACAGCAGCGTGCGCTGGGCGATGGCCGCGGCCAGCGCCGGTTGCCGGCGGGCGTCCAACGCCGCCGTCGCGAGCTGGTCGATGATCGGCATGAGCCGCGCCGGGGAGAAATTGCGCAACGCGACTTCCGCAGCCGGCTTGCGCGAGAAATGCAGCCGCGGAAATCCGCCTTCGAGAATCGCGGAGACCGGTGTGCCTGAGGCCACCGCCAGCGCCGACTTGTGCAGCCATGCCGCATGGCGTTGCGCCGCCGAGATGATGACGCCCGGATAGGTGCCGGCGACCATCGCCTTGGCGAACTCCGTCTCGACCAGATCGGGCTTGCCGCCGAAGGCGCCATCGACGATCGGATCGAGCTTCATCTCGGAGGCGTCGGCGACCACGGCCATCACATGATCGAGCGTCACCTCGCCTTGGCCGTGCGCGAACAAGGTCAGCTTGCGCAGCTCGTTGCGCGAGGCCTGACGGTCGCCGCCGAGCAGCGCCATCAACGAGGCGCGTGCGTCGGAAGCGATCCGCAAATTCGCGGCACGCATTTCATCGTCGATCAGTTTGGCGAGGTCGCGCTCGGTGTCGGGATAGCAGCCGATCGCGACCGCGCTCTTGGCCCGCTCGCAGGCCTTGCGCAGCGGTGATTCCGGCCGGAGGTCGCCGGCCTCGATCACGATCCGGCAGTCCTTCACCGGCATCTCGGCCAGCGTGTCGACCCCGCAGGCAAAATTGCGCCCACCTGCGCGGACCCGAATGGCGCGCCGGCCGCCGAACAGCGGCACGGTCATGGCTTCGTCGATCAGGCGCGACGGCTCGGCGGCGAGCTCGTCACCGTCGAGCTTCACCACGGAGAATGGATCATCGGGATTGTCGACCGCGGAGGTGATCAGCGCATCGGCGCGTTCGCGCACCAAGCCGGCGTCCGGACCATAAAGCAGGACGATTGGCCGCGCAGCGTCCGGCTTTGCCAGGAATGCGTCGATGTCTCGTCCGCGCAGCGCGACCACGGCTAGCCGCGAGCCCGGCTAGATGCCGGCGCTGAAATACGACGCGAGCCGGGTCTTGATGTTCTCGGCGATCTGGTCGGCGGCGCGATCCTCGGCGTCGCGGAATGCGCGCAGACGCGCGAACCGCTGATACGAGCCTGGGATGTCGTAGGACGTTCGGGAGAAGGTCGTCCCGGTCAGGACCGATTTGTTGGTCGCGAGCTCAACCAGGTTGAACTGCGCGTCGATACCGACATTCTCGGTCGTGGGCAGGCCCGTGTTGGGGTCGACGATCAAGGACGAACGGGTGGTCTGGAATTTCAGCACCAGCTTGTGCGTCGGCGCCGTACCGGTGGCGTTGCCATAGAGCTTGAAGGCGAGCGCGTTGCGGATGTCGACGCCGATCCGCGCCTCCGGCGAGGCGTTCGGCTTGTCGACCGGCGGCAGCTCGATGCCCATCAGCTTGTCGCGCAGCGCCGGCGTGCCGTCGGCATGTTCGGCATACATGGGCTGGAAGCAGCCGGCGGTCAGCGCGCCCAAGGCGGCCACGGCAACGAGCCGAGCAGCGATGCGAATCCTAGCCGACGACATTCACGATCCTCTTGGGAACAATGATCACCTTGCGGACGGGCCGCCCATCCAACGCCAGCTTTACCGCATCGAGGGCCAAAACGGCAGCCTCAATTTCCGGATCCGGTGCATTGCTGGCGACTGTGACTTCGCCGCGCTTCTTGCCATTGACCTGGACCACCAGAGTCACGCTGTCCTCAACCAGCAAATCGGGCTCGATTTGTGGCCAGCCGGCTTCGGACACCAGGCCGGACTGCCCCAGCACCTGCCAGCACTCTTCGGCCAGATGCGGCATCATCGGCGAGAACAGATGCACCATGATGGTGGCTGCCTCATGGACAGCCCAGGCGAGGTCCGGGGCAGGTTGGCCGCCTTTGGCCAGCACGTCCGCCAGCGCATTGGCGAACTCGCGGATGTGAGCCAGGCAGACGTTGAAGTGCAGCCGCTCGATGCCGCCAGACACCTTGTCCAGCGCGCCATGGGCAGCCTTGCGCAGGGCGAGCGCGTCGGCGCCGAATTGGGCGGGGCGGGAGGAGGGCGCAGCCTTGCTGAATTCGACTGATTCGTTGATCAGCCGCCACAGCCGTTGCACGAAACGGGCAGCACCCTGCACCCGCTCATCGCTCCAGATCACGTCGCGGTCGGGCGGCGAGTCCGACAGCATGAACCAGCGGGCGACGTCGGCGCCGTAGCTCTCGATGATGTCGTCCGGATCGACCGTGTTCTTCTTCGACTTCGACATCTTCTCGATCGGGCCGACCGTGATGTCCTCGCCGGTGGCAGCCAGCACGACGCGGCGGCCATTGTCGCCGGTCTCGATCTTGACCTCAGCCGGGCTGACAAAGGTGCCGTCGGCCTTCTGGTAGGTCTCATGCACGACCATGCCTTGCGTGAACATGCCGGCGAACGGCTCATCCATCGCGACGTGGCCCGTCGCTTTCATCGCGCGGGTGAAGAAGCGGCTATAGAGCAGATGCAGGATCGCATGCTCGACGCCGCCGATATACTGGTCGACCGGCATCATCCGGTTGGCGACTGCGGGCGTTGTCGGCGCCTCTGCATTCCAGGGATCGGTGAAACGCGCGAAGTACCAGGACGAGTCCACGAAGGTGTCCATCGTGTCGGTTTCGCGTTGAGCCTTGCCACCGCATTTGGGGCAGGTGACGTGCTTCCAGGTTGGATGGTGGTCCAGCGCATTGCCCGGTTTGTCGAACGTCGCGTCGTCCGGCAAGGTCACCGGCAGATCGGCCGCCGGCACGGGCACCACGTCGCATGTCGGGCAGTGGATCACCGGGATCGGGCAGCCCCAATAGCGCTGGCGCGAAATGCCCCAGTCGCGCAGGCGGAAGTTCACCTGGCGCTCGCCGACCGGTGCGTTGCCGCGCAGCTCGCTTTCCAGGCGCTTGGCGACCTCTTCCTTTGCCGCGGCAATGGTCATGCCGTCGAGGAAACGCGAATTGATCATGCGCCCGTCACCGTCATAGGCGGTGTCGGTGATGACGAAAGACTTCGGGTCCTGACCTTCGGGACAAACCACCGGCATATTGCCGAGGGCGTATTTGTTGACGAAGTCGAGGTCGCGCTGGTCGTGCGCCGGGCAGCCGAAGATGGCGCCCGTGCCGTATTCCATCAGCACGAAGTTCGCGACATAGACCGGCAACTTCCAGCTGGGATCGAACGGATGCACGGCCCTGATGCCGGTATCGAAGCCCTGCTTCTCGGCGGTATCGATGATCTCCTGCGCGGTGCCGATGCGCTTGATCTCGGCGATGAACGCGGCGAGCTCAGGGTTCTTCGCGGCGGCGGCCTGCGCCAGCGGATGGTCGGCCGAGATCGCCATGAACTTGGCGCCGAACAGGGTGTCCGGGCGCGTGGTGAAAATCTTCAGCTCGGTCTCGCCCGCCGGGGTCGTGGCGGGATCCAGCGCGAAGCGGATCAGGAGGCCTTCCGAGCGACCGATCCAGTTGCGCTGCATCAGCCGCACCTTGTCCGGCCAGCGGTCCAGCCCGTCCAGCGCGTCCAGCAGCTCCTGCGAGTATCTGGTGATCTTGAACACCCACTGGTTCATTTCGCGCTGCTCGACCACCGCGCCGGAACGCCAGCCGCGCCCGTCGATCACCTGCTCATTGGCGAGCACGGTCATGTCGACCGGGTCCCAGTTCACCTTGCGCTTCTCGCGCTCGACCAGCCCCGCCGTCATGAAGTCGAGAAACAATTTCTGCTGGTGTTTGTAGTAGGATGGATCGCAGGTGGCGAATTCCCGTGACCAGTCCAGCGACAGGCCGATCGAACGCAGCTGCTTTTTCATCGCCGCGATGTTGTCGTAGGTCCAGGCCTTCGGAGCCACCTTGCGCTCGATCGCGGCGTTCTCGGCCGGCAGGCCGAACGCGTCCCAGCCCATCGGGTGCAGCACGTTGAAGCCTTTGGCGCGCATGAAGCGCGCCAGCACGTCGCCGAGCGTGTAATTCCTGACATGGCCGATATGGATGCGTCCCGATGGATAGGGAAACATCTCCAGGACGTAGTACTTTGGACGCGGATCGTCGTTCTTGGCGGCGAAGATCGCCTTTTCGTCCCATTCGCGCTGCCAGCGCGGCTCGGCTTCACGGGCGTTGTAGCGTTCGGGTGTCATGGAATCGCTTATGATTTCTTGGGATTCGCGTCGATTGAAGTGGCGGACTAGGCCACAAAATCTGCAGTTCGGTCAATGCCCCGGCCACATAATGGTACCATCCTGAGTGGGCGCTAAGCGACGGTAATTCGTAGGATTTTTACGACATTGCGGTCGAGTGTCGGAGATCGGATTGAGGCGCGGTTAAGACTTGGGTGGGACAGTCATTACCGCAGCGCGCGCCATGCTGCCCGCATTGGGATCCATCCAAATCGTGTCCAGCGCCACGTTCCACGAGCTCGACTTCGAATACGCGACGTCTGTCGCCGACAAGGCTATGCGTGCGATGGCGCAGCAGAATGTGCCACCCACACCCAACAACTTTCATCTCTGGTTCCAATATTCGCTCGGCACGTCGTCGGACCTCAAGCGCGCCATCGACATCCTGATCAGCAACAAGCGCAAGTTCGACAAGACCACCAACCAGGCGCTGTACGATACCTATATCGGATCGCAAGGCGCCGATGCGGCGGTGGTTCACAAGGTCTCGCAGCAGCTTCACGGCGTGATGGATTCCGCGAAGCAGTATCTGACCGCTGCCATCGCCGAGAACCGGACCCAGATCGAGGCGATCGACGAGGTGGCCGATCGCAGCGTCAACGGCTTCGATCCCAAGGTTCTGATTGAAAACCTGGTGAGCGAGTTGGCGAGGGCCACCGAGCGGGCGGCGAAGCTCGAGGCAAGCTTCGCGGAGAAGTCGCGCGAGCTCGATACGATCCGCGACTCCCTCAACAAGTCCGAGCAGCGGGCGCGGACCGACACGCTCACCGGTCTGCCCAATCGCCGCGCGCTCGAGGAATTCTTCCGTCAAGTGCAGATCGCGGCGATGGAGCGGGACGAGCCGCTCAGCGTGCTCCTGATCGACGTCGACCACTTCAAGAAGTTCAACGACAATTACGGCCATGGCGTCGGCGACCAGGTGCTGCGCCTGGTGGCGAAAGCGGTCCGCGAGCGCGTGCGGGAGAACGACCTGCCGGCGCGCTATGGTGGCGAAGAGCTGATCGCGGTGCTTCCTCGGGCCGACCTGGAGACCTGCACCGGGATTGCGGAACGCATCCGTCGCTCGATTTCGGAGTGCCAGTTCACTCGCCGTTCGACGGGCGAAATCCTGCCGCGCATCACGGTCTCGATCGGCGTCGGCCAATTCCAGTTCGGCGAGTCGATGACGGACCTGATCGACCGCTGCGACCGCGCGCTCTATCTTGCCAAGAAGCTCGGCCGCAATCGGGTCGTCACCGAACTCGAGCTCGATCGCAAGCTGGCAGTGGGCTGATCGGCCGGACGGACTATCAGAGAGCCCGGAGCGCGTCGGTCCCGTCCTCGACGATCTGGACGAAGCCGTGTGCGACCACCGCATTGCGGCCGCGATGTTTCGCGGCATAGAGCGCGGCATCCGCCGCTTCGATCAGGTCGACCGGAGCCAGTGACGGGTTCGGCCGCGCGCAGGCCACGCCGACGCTGACGGTCACGCATTGATGGCCCGACGTCATGTGAGGAAGCGCCAGGTCCAGCACGGCCATGCGGACGATCTCTCCGATCTCCAGTGCCCGCTCGGCGCCGGCATTGGGGATCAGCAGACAGAACTCTTCGCCGCCGTAACGTCCGGCAAAGCCCATGCTCGACGCTGCGATCTCGGAGAGTGTCTCACCGATCTGCCTCAGGCACACGTCGCCTTCGGGGTGCCCGTACGTGTCGTTGAACAGCTTGAAATGATCGACGTCAATCATCAGGAGCGACAGTTCACCGCCATGTTGCTGCGCCCTGATCCATTCGAAATCCAGGCGGCTCTGGAAGCCACGGCGATTAGCCAGCCCGGACAGCATGTCGATCGAGGCGATCACCGTCAGCTGGTCATTGGCTTCGACCAGCTCGCGCTCGCGCTGCGCCAATTTGGCCGCCATGGCGTTGAATGCCTTGGCGAGCGGCATGAATTCGGCCGGCAGGCGCGCCGTCGTTGCACGTGCCGACCAGTCGCCAAGGCCGAACCGCTTGGCGGTCGCGGCCAGCAGGTTGATCGGCTTGACGATCAGCTGCTCGGCGGCAATCAGCGCGCCCAGCAGCACGAACAGGCAGACGAAGCCGGCCTGCAGGTAAGCGGTGCGAATGTCCTGATCGATCGCCGCCGTGACCCGCGTCTCATCGATGCTGACGATCAGCCGCGATCCGGTGTCGGCGATGCGCGTGAAGGTGA
Source organism: Bradyrhizobium sp. STM 3843 (assembly GCF_000239815.1). Lineage (GTDB taxonomy): Bacteria > Pseudomonadota > Alphaproteobacteria > Rhizobiales > Xanthobacteraceae > Bradyrhizobium. The sequence goes on from NZ_CAFK01000092.1 coordinate 40,575, forward strand.
TGCCACGGCGCGAGCCGTCTGCGGCTGCAAAGGACATCGATCCCTCGTTGTGGTCCGAGCTCATCGCGGTCTCCGCGATGGCGGACAACAGCGGGACGCTGTCGAGCGACCGGCCGACCAGGTTTGCCTGATCGCTGGGGGCGGCCAGCACAGTTCCGGCACGGTCGACCAGCACGGCAGAGATGCCGGGGCGGCCGTCCAGATTGCTCATGATCTTGGACATCCACGCCAGATTGACCGCGGCCAGCATGACCGCGCTGGGTTCGCCGGTGATGGCAGATACCGGATAGGCCGCCATGATGATCGGCTTCTGCTCCGGTCTTGCCAGCATGAAATCGCTGAAGACGAAATTGCGCGTCTCCTGCGCCTTGCGGAAATACGACCGGCCGCTCACATCGAGACCGACGTCATTATTGTCGGTCGAGCATTGGACGCGGCCGTCCTGGCCCGCGATCATGATGTTGCGAATCCAGGGCAAATTCAGCGGCAGGCTGGCCCGCAGCATGTCGCAGCTTCGCCCGATGCCGGCGGCGGAGGCGCGGATATAGGCGGAGGATTTGAGAAGCGTCTCCACCGACATGATGACTTCGCGCTGCGTATCGGCGCTGTGCTTGACGAGGGTGGAGAATTCCTCGGACGCAAGCGCGATCTGCCGCGATCGCGCGCTTTCCAGCGAGCGAGCGCGTTCGAACATCAGCGGTGCAACCAGGATCACCGCCAGCAGAGCCAGGCGCGCGCGGATTCCCAGTATCCGCTTGAGCCTCACTCTATTGCGGTTGAAGCGGATGCTTGGCATCTTCGGTCCCCTACCCCACTGCGCAGGATAGGGGTAAGGGTTCAAAAAGCCTTTCCTGAACTCGGTAAAATTGGACCTAACACCCGCAAATCTACGAGTGCCGAACGGATGGCAGCAGAAACTCCCGCAACCTTAACCTCGTCTTCACCATCTGCGCTGGCTGCGGTGGAGCAGGAGATTTTGCGTGCGTGCAACGACGCACGCCGCCCGCGCGAGCAGGTCACCCTCATCGCGGTATCGAAGACGTTTGCCGCTGATGCCATCGAGCCGGTGATCGCGGCCGGCCAGTACGTCTTCGGCGAAAACAGGGTCCAGGAAGCCAAGGCCAAATGGCCGCCTTTGATGGCGGCTCATCCGGGTCTCGCGCTGCATCTGATCGGGCCGCTGCAGTCCAACAAGGCCAAGGAGGCGGTGGCGTTGTTCGATGCGATCCATTCGGTGGATCGGCCGAGTCTATGTCAGGCCTTGGCCAAGGAGATCGAAACGCAGAACCGACGGCCGCAGCTGTTCGTCCAGCTCAACACCGGCGAGGAGCCGCAAAAGGCCGGCATTGCTCCGGCCGAGGCCGACGCCTTCATCGCGAGCTGCCGCGACAATTATGGGCTGTCGATTTCAGGCCTGATGTGCATCCCGCCGGTGGACGAGGCACCCGCGCCGCATTTCGCGCTGACGGCCAAGATCGCCGCCCGCAACGGGCTTACGAACCTGTCGATGGGAATGAGCGCGGATTTTGCGATCGCGATCCAGTTCGGCGCCACCCATGTTCGCGTGGGATCAGCCATCTTCGGCCATCGCTGACTACTCGATGATGATCCGCGTGCGCGGGCCGATCCGCTGCAACAGCCGCAGCATTGCTGGGCGCGTCATCGCCACACAGCCCGCGGTGGGGCCAAAATTCTCCCGCGCAAGGTGAAGGAAAACGGCGCTGCCCCGACCGGCAATGCGGGGCCGTGTGTTGTGGTCGATCTCGATGATGAAGTCATAAAGGTGATCGTCACGCCGCAGCCGGTCGCCGCCTTGCGATCCGCTCAGCCGGATCGCCTGGTTGTAATGCCGGTCGGCAGGCTCCTCGCACCACGCGTCTTCCGGGCCGATGGGCCGGACCGGCAGCAGGGTGCGCGGCCGGACATGGCGGTCCGCCCGCCACCATAGGCGGCGCGGCCGAAAGGTGCCCCGCGGGGTGCCTCCGTCGCCCTCCCGTTTGTTGGCGAGGATGCCGCCCCGGCCGAGCGCCACCGGCACGACATTGCCCAGGAATCGCATCCGGCCGCGATTCGGGGTCCCGGCGGCGGTGTGGATGGTTACGGCCGCAACCTGCCGCATGATTTGGTTGCGGTTGTAACAAATTGATAAATCTTGCCTTTTCACCGACTAGCTCTGCCCGTCATTTGCCTTAATCTGGGAAAATGGTCCAGCACCTCGCGCAGTGGGACATTGGTCTCGCCGCCGGGGAAATCTGGAGTAGACTGTCAACAGCTTGTGAATCGGTAACGGACGCCTACTTCAAGACGAAATACGGCTGATGAGGCTGTATTTGCCCACCGCTCCAGGCGCCTCGCCGCGTGGTCTTCCGGCGCCCATATGAGGATTGTACCAATGGCCAATGCCCGCAAGATCCTGATCGTGGATGACGATACCGATCTGCGCGACACCTTGATGGAGCAGCTGTCGCTGCATGATGAGTTCGAAGCTTCCGCGGTCGATACGGGCGCCAAGGGTGCCAGCGCTGCCAAGGCCAATTCGCCCGATCTGGTGTTGATGGATGTCGGCCTGCCCGACACCGACGGGCGTGAAGTGGTGCGCTCCTTGCGCAAGGGTGGCTTCAAGGCACCGATCATCATGCTGACCGGGCATGACACTGACTCCGATACGATCCTTGGCCTGGAATCCGGCGCCAATGATTACGTCGCAAAGCCATTCCGTTTCGCGGTGCTGCTGGCCCGGATTCGCGCCCAGCTCCGCCAGCATGAGGCGAGCGAGGACGCGGTGTTTTCGGTCGGGCCTTACAGTTTCCGGCCGGGCTCCAAGATGCTGACGGGCGCCAACGCGCGGAAGGTTCGGTTGACCGAGAAGGAGACCGCGATCCTGCGCTTCCTTTACCGGGCCGGACAGATGCCGGTGTCGCGCGAGACCCTGCTTCAGGAAGTCTGGGGTTACAATTCGGGAGTCACCACGCACACCCTCGAAACCCATATTTACCGGCTGCGGCAGAAGATCGAAAAGGACGCGGCCAATCCGGAAATCCTGGTGACGGAGGCCGGCGGTTACAAGCTGGTGCCGTAATACGTGCCGGACGGGACGATTCGCTCTATACAGCACACGAGCGTCGTCCTCCCGGGCCCTGAATGTCGATCGAAGATGATATTGCGCTGCTGCAGCGCATCCCGACCCTGCGTTTGCTTGGTGCCGAGTCATTGCGCATGCTCGCGATCGGCGCCGAGCATCGCAACGTTCAGGGCGGGGAAACGTTGTTCCGCGCCGGCGATACCGCCGATTGCGGCTATGTGGTCGAGCGCGGCTCGCTGCGCATCCATGACACCAGCGGGGCGGAGATCGTTGCCAGCGCCGGCACCCTGATCGGCGAGCTTGCGCTTCTGGTCGAGATGCCGCGGCCGTCGACCGCGGAGGCGCTGGAGTATTCGACCGTGGTGCGGCTGTCGCGCAGCCTGTTTCAACGCGTGCTGGAGAGTGATCCGGCCGCGGCGCTCCGGCTGCGCGATGCGTTCGTCAACCGGGCGAGCCAGATCGCCAACGACGTCCTGACGGTCGGCGCCAAGCTGAGTTCATGAACGCTCGTCAACGAAGTTGCGGCGAACTGATACGAATGTCAGAGCCGGGCGGCTATTAGTTCCGTGTACCCGCCCAGTTCAGGAATCGTGAGCCGCTCCAGCGAAGCAGTGTTCGCCCTTCCCGCGAGCCGTCTTGGATTTCGATGAACGCTGCGTTCTGCTCGCTGATCAATCGGACGTCCCGAGCCCGTACCGTCAGGACCTTTCGATATCGGCCGTGATTTGCCACGTACACCTCGTGCAAACACCCTGAGGCGTTGCATACGGCTATTTTGTTGCGGCACCGAAAATCGTCAAAGTGAAGCGCGACGAACTGAGTGCCGGGAATGGTGAGATAAAGCGCAAATTGCTGGGCAGCCGCGATCGGCGCGCCGCACGCAGCCTCCCACTTCTTCACGTGCCCGCGGATGTCCGAGGGCAGATTGCTGAGGTGCGCAGGATTCCACGGATCCTGACCGACACCTCCGTGGGCGCGTGCAGTCTGCGGTAAGCCCGCCAAGGAGAGCGCGAATGCAATTGCTGGAAAAACCCACGTCCTCGATAGCATGGCGGGCCTCCCTCGCGGTCCTGCGCCGACACTTGCATCCGATCCGTGCGGCACGTTTGCAGAGTGTTGGCAGCCACAAGACCACGCGTTGATCTTATCGTTGCTAGTTTACAGGTCCGAAGCTCGCTTCGTTTCACGGCAAGCTTGTCACAGCGAACCTGCAAATGCGCGGCACAACTGTCTGGCCGCGATCGCGCCTGCGATCGTCGTTCAACTTAGCAGCTCCGAGCTTACAATCGGCTGACAGGGATCAACAGCATCCGGTCAGCATCAATCGATCATTGTTCGGATGCTCATGGACCCGCAATGACGCAAGCCCGTTGCTGTTGTCCCTTAGGACAACCGAGCGATACCGACATTGATGAATGTCAAATTCCGACCTGCAGATCGAGAATAGTTTGTCGCAGAGAGCCCAATGTCTCGTTGCGATCATCGCCCTGGGATCTTTCCATGCACCTGAGATCGACAGCTCCCGCTCGGCATAACAGCGCTTGCGTCCTGCTCGCGCTGGCCCTTCTGGCTCTGCCATTTGGAGCGGCGGCGGAAGATGCGGTGAAGCTCAGCCCCGAGCAGGCCACGAGCCTCGGGGTTCGCGTCGTTCACCCCATCGCGAGCCCGACCGACAAGACGCTGCCCTACCCCGCCCAGATCGTGATCCCGACGCCGCAATCGTGGGTCGTGAGCAGCCCCGTCGCCGGCATGGTCACCGGCCTTTCGGTGGCGCGGGGTGAGCGAGTCAAGCCCGGCCAACCGCTGGTGATGGTGGAGAGTCCGAGCTTCGTCTCGCAGCAACGCGACTACCTGCAGGCCGTTGCGCAGGAGTCTCTCGCCGCTCAGCAACTCGCGCGGAACACCCAGCTGTTTCAGGGCAACGCCACGCCGCAGCGCGTTCTCGAGGCAAGCCAGAGCGAAGCCCGTCAGGCCAGCATCGTCGTTGCGGAGCGACGGCAGATGCTGCGGCTCAGCGGGCTTTCGGATGAGGCGATCTCGAAGCTCACCAGCGAGAGCGGCATCAGTGCGACGCTGTCCGTCGTCGCGCCGCGCGCCGCGACCGTGGTCGATATCGCAGTCTCTCCCGGCCAGCGGGTCGAGCAGACCGCGTCCCTGATCAAGCTCGCACAACTGTCTCCGCTCTGGGTCGAGATCGCGATCCCGGCAGCGAACATCCGTGCCATCCGGGTCGGTGCGAAGGTGGACGTCGAGGGTTATCCGACGCCGGGGCAAGTCGTGCTGGTTTCAGAAACCGCCGATCCGGCCACCCAAACCGTGCTGGTTCGGGCGGAGGTGTCTAACAACGGCGAGCTGCGGCCCGGGCAGATGGCCCAGGCGCGGATTGGATTTACTTCGTCCACTGAAAGGGCCTGGCAGCTGCCCTATGGCGCGGTGTTTCGCCGCGGCGAACAGGCCTCGGTATTCGTTGCGACGGAGGCCGGCTTTCGGCTCGTTCCGGTGACGCTGCTCGAAGAGGACCAGGAGCATGTCGTGGTCTCCGGAGCGATCAGTGACAAGGACGATATTGCGGTCAGCGGCATCTCCGCGCTTCGCGGTGTCCTCCTCAAGCTCGGGGCCAGTTAGTCATGCTCGAGCGCCTTGTCGCGTTTGCGCTATCGCAGCGGCTGTTTGTCGCGCTCGGCGTCCTTGTCCTGATCGGTGCCGGCTTGGTCATGTTGCCCAGCCTGCCGATCGACGCCTTCCCGGATGTCTCGCCGGTGCAGGTCAAGGTGATCATGAAAGCACCGGGGCTGACGCCGGAAGAAGTCGAGCAGCGCGTCACGGTTCCGATCGAGCTTGAATTGTTGGGACTGCCGAACAAGAAGATCCTCCGCTCGACGACCAAATACGCGCTTGCCGACGTCACCGTCGACTTTGAGGACGGCACCGACATCTACTGGGCTCGGAACCAGGTGTCCGAGCGACTGGCCAATGTCAGCCGTGACCTGCCGGAGGGCGTGACCGGCGGGCTTGCCCCGATCACCAGTCCGCTTGGCGAAATGTTCATGTTCACCATCGACAGTGCGGACCTGTCGCTGGCCGAGCGACGAAGCCTGCTCGATTGGGTGATCCGTCCGGCGCTGCGGACCGTGCCTGGTGTTGCTGACGTCAACGCGCTCGGTGGCCATGTGCGCGCCTTCGAGATCGTGCCGCTCACCGACGCGCTTGCCGCCCGCGGTATTTCCTATGATCTGTTTCGGCGTGCCATCGACGCCAACAGCCGCAACGATGGTGCCGGCCGGGTCAACCAGGGCGAAGACAGTGCCCTGGTCCGGATCGAGGGTAGCATCCGCGGAATCGAGGATATCCGGCAGATCGTGGTCGATACCAAGGATGGCATTCCGATCCGGGTCAGGGATGTTGCGCGGGTCCAGGTCGGATCCTTGACCCGCTATGGCGCCGTCACGAGTGATGGTCGTGGTGAAACGGTCGAAGGACTTGTTGTCGGCCTGCGCGGGGCCAATGCCCGCCAGCTTGTCAGCGATGTACGGGCGCGCCTCGAGGAGCTGAAGCCTTCGCTGCCGCAAGGCGTCAGCATCAATGTGTTCTACGATCGGAGCCGGTTGGTCGACCGCGCGGTTGGCACCGTCATCCGCGCGCTCGGCGAAGCCACCGCCCTGGTGATCGTTCTGCTGCTTCTGTTTCTCGGCAATTGGCGCGCATCGCTGGTGATCGCCTTCAGCCTGCCGCTTGCGATCGTGATCGCCCTGATCATCATGCGCGCGGTCGGAATGTCGGCGAACCTGATGAGTCTGGGCGGGCTTGCCATCGCGATCGGAATGCTGATCGACGCGCTGGTGGTCGTGGTCGAGAACGTTGTCGGACATCTCAGCCAGGAGCGGGAGGGGACGGCTGCGCCGCTCGTCCATGTCATTTTCCGTTCGGTCTCCGAGGTGCTGCAACCGGTGGCCTCGGGCGTGCTGATCATCATCATCGTCTTCGTTCCGCTGCTGACGCTCCAGGGGCTCGAAGGAAAACTGTTCATTCCCGTTGCCCTCGCGATCATCTTTGCGCTGGCCGGTTCGCTGCTGCTCGCGCTCACCGTCATCCCGGTCGCGACCTCGCTGTTCCTCAAGAGTGCGTCCCACCACGAGCCATGGCTGGTCCGGACCGCCTCGCGGCTCTACGCACCTGCCCTCAGCTGGGCGCTGGGCAACGAGCGCAAGGTCGTCATTGCGGCATTGGTGGCTCTGGCGGCCGCCGCCTATGCCTATACTCACCTCGGCAAGACCTTCATGCCGACGATGGATGAAGGCGACACCATCATCAGCGTCGAGGCACTCCCATCCATCAATCTCGACGAAATGGTCGCGATCAACACCAGGCTCCAATCGGCGATTCTCGCTCACGTGCCTGACGTCGATGGAATCGTCGCGCGGACCGGTTCCGACGAGCTCGGCCTGGATCCGATGGGACCCAATCAGACCGATACGTTCCTGGTCCTGAAGCCGGCAGAGCAGCGGAAGACAGCCGACAAATCGGCCTTGCTCGAGCAGCTGCGGCATGTGCTGGCCAATTTTCCCGGACTGTCGCTCAGCTTCACCCAGCCGATCGACATGCGTGTGCAGGAGATGATCAGCGGCGTCCGCGGTGACGTCGCAGTGAAGATCTTCGGGCCTGATATCGCCAAGCTCAATGAGATTGCGAGCAGGCTCTCGGCCGTTCTGTCCAGCATCGACGGCGCCGACGACGTCTACACCACGCTCAACGAGGGTGCACAATACTACACGGTGGCGGTGAACCGGACAGAAGCGGGACGCCTCGGCCTGAGCGTCGATGCGATTGCCAATTCGCTGCGCACCCAGATCGAAGGTCGCACGATCGGGACGGTGCTCGAAGAAGGACGGCGCACGCCGATCCTGGTCCGCGGCAGCGAGATGACCCGGGAGACACCGACCCTGCTTGCAAGTCTGCCGCTGACGCTGGCGTCCGGCCAGCATGTCGCGCTATCGCAAGTGGCCCGAATCCGCCGGGTCGATGGTCCTGTCGTGGTCAATCGGGAGAACGGATTCCGCATGAGCGTCGTCCGCGCCAATGTGCGGGGACGCGACATGGTCGGCTTCGTCCAGGCCGCGCAGCAGAAGGTCGCGGCGGAGATCGCGCTGCCGCAGGGGTATCGGGTGAGCTGGGGTGGCCAATTCGAAAATCAGCAACGCGCCGCGGCGCGCCTGTCGATCGTGGTGCCGGTTGCGATCGGCCTGATCTTTGTCCTGCTGTTCACGACTTTCGGCTCGATCCGCCAGGCGCTGCTGGTGCTGGTCAATATCCCCTTTGCCGTGATCGGCGGCGTCTTTGCGCTGGTCCTGACGCGTGAGTATCTCTCGGTGCCGGCCTCGGTCGGTTTCATTGCGCTGCTCGGCATCGCGGTGCTTAACGGCGTCGTGCTGGTCTCTTATTTCAATCAGCTGCGCGCCCGCGGCGTACCCGAAGGGCAGATTGTCATTGAGGGCGCCAAGCGCCGACTCAGGCCGGTCCTGATGACGGCGAGCATCACGGCGCTCGGACTCATCCCCCTGCTGTTCGCGACCGGTCCGGGATCGGAGATCCAGCGGCCACTGGCTATCGTCGTCATCGGCGGGCTCGTCTCCTCGACGGCGTTGACGCTGATCCTCTTGCCGATCCTCTATCGCCGCTTCGGCGGCGTTGCGAAGGAAGCCAAATGAGCGCCGAACGCGTCTGCCTCACGCTGGTCGCCGCCCGCTCGCTTCGCAGCGAGCTGTTCGATTATCTCAGCGAGCAAGGCGATCTCGTATCCGGCTTCACCGCAAGCGATGCGGCCGGACACGGTCCAGAGGTGCAATTGCAGAGTGCGGCTGAGCGGGTGAGAGGCCACGCCGACGAGCTGATGGTGCGGACGATTCTTCCGGCGCAAGACGCCACGCAATTGCTGGCCCGGTTGAAGACGGCTTTCGCCGGATCCAGAATTATCTATTGGGTCATTCCCGTCTTGGAATTCGGCGTGATCGACGTCGGTTCTAGCTAAGCTCGTGCTGACCGGCGGTGGTCACGGTTGGCTTCCGAGTGGGAATCATCTCGGGCGCTGTTGAACCTCGCGGGAGACAAGGGCTTCGGCGCGGCGAAAATCGGCGTCGGCGCCGATCTGGTCGCCAAGTTTCGCCTTCATGGCTCCGCGCTCGCGGATCAACAGCGGATTCTTGGGATCAACCTTGATGATCACGTCGAGGTCGGCGATCGCGCGATCGAACTGGCCCTTGCGAGCATAAGCCGCGGCGCGTGCACCAAATGCCGCGAGATAGTCCGGTCTGAGCTGAATGGCGCGATCGAAATCTGCGATGGCACGATCAAACTCGCCCTTGGCCATCAGCGCCACGCCGCGATTATTGATTGCCACATGATAGTCCGGCATCAGGCGGATGGCCTGATCATAGTCCTCGATCGCGCGGTCGACCTCGCCATTCGACCTGAAGGCCAAGCCCCGATTGTTGTAGGCCGCGACGAGATGGGCGAGCATTCGCTCGCCCGCCTTGATGACAGCGGTGCAGCCCTGGATCGGACGGTCCGAAGACAGCTCTGCGGCCCGCGCGCAGGAATCCCAGTCGTCTTCGTTCACGGCCAATGCGGTCGGCGTGCAAGAAACGACAATTGCAGCCGTCACGACCGCTCTAGCCAGAGCAGACCGGAGCGGTCTTCTGCGACCCGTTCGCTCCGATGATCGCAGAGCCGGCGCCCTCCCCATTGCGGCGGGCACGACCGCAGCAGACGTGGACAAAGGAATACTCCGGAAAACACAGCTCGTTTTGAATCGGTGCGCATCATGGCAGATCGGAGCTGACAGCTGGCTGATATGGGTCAACGGCTTTCCGTCAGCGCGCCTCATCCCCAAGCTGAAAGCGGCGGCCCGTCAGCTTCGTTCGCCAGTAGGGCTTGAGCAGCTCCAACGCGAAAAGAATCAGCAGGGCCGAGGCAATCGCGATCCCCAGATCGTCGACATGCAGCGCACCGAACCGGAACAGCTCCCGCAAGGCGGGAACGCTGAGACAAAGGCCGAGGATGACGCAAACGCCAAGGAGGATCGAGAGCAGCGCCAGGTTGGGGCGAAGCAAGGCGAGCCTGAGAGACGAGCTGAACGAGCGGTTCACCAGGATCAGGCTGAAAATGCCGGCAATCAAAGCAACAAATGTGAGCGCCCGTACCTCGTCGTCGGGCATGCCGTTCCTCGATGCAAAGATGAACATGGCTCCAGCCATGCCAAACACGAGGGCGCCCTGCAGTGCTCCCCATGCCATCAACGGAAGCGGCAACAGCCGTGCGGTCGGCGAGCGCGGCGGCCGGCGCATCACATCCTCCTCCTCTGTTTCAGCTTCGAAGACCAGAGAGCAGACGGGGTCGATGACCAACTCGAGAAAGGCGATGTGGATGGGACTGAAAATGATCGGCAATCCGAGCAGCAGCGGCAGCAGAGCGAGGCCTGCGATGGGCACATGCACCGCGACGATGAAGCTCATCGCCTTGCGCAGATTGTCGTAAATGCGGCGCCCTAGTCGGATTGCCGTGACGATCGATCCGAAATCGTCGTCCAGCAGCACAATGGAGGAGGCCTCGCGGGCGACATCGGTGCCGCGTCCGCCCATGGCGATGCCGATATGGGCCGCCTTCAGCGACGGCGCATCGTTGACGCCATCGCCGGTCATGGCGACGATTTGCCCATCTGCTTTCAGCGCCTCCACGATGCGCAGCTTTTGTTCGGGCACGATCCGGGCAAATATGGTCGCGCTCCGCACGCGCGGGAGCAGCGCAGCCGCGTCCTGCCTGTCGATCATTTCACCCGTCACCGCCTCGTTCGCGGCAATGCCGGCCTGGCGCGCGATCGCAACAGCCGTTGCCGGATAGTCGCCCGTGATCATCACGATCCTGATGCCGGCGGCCTGACACTGCTGCACGGCGGCTGGAACGCTTGCACGCAGCGGGTCGGCAAAGCCGACCAGCCCGAGCAGCTTGAACGCGAAGTCGGCGGGTGTGTCGGGCAGCTCTGCTCCGGCATGCTCGGCTTGCGCGACCGCCAGGACACGCATGCCGCCTGCGGCCATGCTCTCGACTGCAGCTTCCAGGTCGGCGCTTTCGTTCTTCGAGAGCCGGCACAGCCGGCCAATAGCCTCGGGAGCACCCTTCGCGGCCACGATCAGCGGCTCGCCGTTCTTCGCCCAAATCTGCGTGACCGCCAGAAGCTCCGGTCGCAGGCCATAAGTCTTCACCAGTCTTGCGTCGGAGGGCGGCGAATGACCTTCTGGCCCGGAGAGGTCGTTTGAAAGCGAGTGGAGTGCCCTTTCCATCGGATCGAAGGCCTCCGGTGCGCTCGCCAGCACGCCATAGGCCACGAGCTGCTGAAAGCAGTGCTTGGCCGGGCCAGGATCGCCGGACCGCCATGCGCCTTGGTCCGTTCGCAGTTCGACCACGGACATTCGATTTTCAGTCAGTGTCCCGGTCTTGTCCGTGCACAGCACGGTCGCCGATCCAAGCGCTTCGATCGCCGTCGAGCGGCGGGTCAGCACCCGTGCGCGGGAAATGCGCCAGGCGCCCATCGCCATGAACACCGTGAGCACCACCGGAAACTCTTCCGGCAACATCGACATGCCGATGGTGATTCCAGCCAATAATGCTTCCAACCAGCCGCCGCGGAACAGGCCGTAAAGGACCATGACCACCAGGCTGATCGCGCCACCACCGATCGCAGCCAACCGGACGAGATTGCGGGTCTCGGTCTGCAAACGCGGTGGCTCGGGCGCGAGCCCGTGAAGGAGCTGTCCGATCCTGCCCATCTGGCTGCTGGCGCCGGTGGCCAGGATCTCGGCGGTGCCGCTGCCGCGCACCACCAGCGAGCCCGAATAGACGTAGGGCGAATCCTCGCCGCCCGGAGCGGGCATCATTCGCGCTGCGTGTGGCGACACGCGCTTGCCGACCGGAACGGACTCACCGGTCAGCAAGGATTCGTCGGTTTGCAGATCCCGCGCCTCGAGCAGCAATGCGTCCGCCGGAACCCGGTCGCCCTCGGTCAGAAGGATGAGATCGCCACGGACCACGTCGCGTCCCGCGATCCGCTTGCGCACGCCATCGCGGATCACCAATGCGCGCGGACTTGCCAGGTTGCGCAGCGCATCGAGCACCCGCTCGGTCCTGCTCTCCTGAACCACCGTGATCAGGATCGAGAGCATGGCGAAGGCAAGCAGGATCAGCGCCTCCTTGACGTCGCCGAGCAGGAGATAGATGGCGCCACCGCCGATCAGCAGCGCAAACATCGGCTCGCGCAGGACTTCGAGGACGATGCGAAGCGGCGTGCGTCTCTCGGGCTCGGGCAGCTCGTTGGCGCCTTCGGCGGCCAGCCGCGCCTGCGCTTTACTTTCGCTGAGACCGGTCAGGTGGATCGGCGAACGGTCATCATTCTTCATCTTGCTACCATTTCGGAGATCGGCCGGGCACAACTACGGTGCGGTCTGCGATCGCGGTGCCACGCGCACGCCTGAGGTGACCCGGTCGCTGGGATAGACAATGACGGTTTCGCCTTGAGTCAACCCGGAGCCGATCGCTGCAAATCGACCCGAGCGGCGAAGCACCTCGACGCTGTGGAGCTCGGCACGGTCGCCTTTGACGGCGTAGACGCTCCATTGATCGCCGCGGCGAAACAGGGCTCCGGCCGGAACGATGGTCGCGTCATCCTTCGCGAACACAACGATCTGGGTGTCGACCTGGTAGGCGTCGCCGAGTCGTGCCCACTGCTCCGCAGGTGAGATGATGTCGACCAGGACGTTGACCCGTTGTTCTTCCACGCCGAGAGTCGAGATCTTGGTGAAGGCTGCCGGCTCGACCCGGCGGACACGTCCGGACAGCGGCTCCGGCCGGCCCCAATGAATAATCGTCACATCCGCCCCGGGTCGGATCTCGACGGCGTCCGTGCTCAGGACATCCACCACGATTTCGAGATCGTGCGGATCACCGACCTCCAGGAGCGGTGTTCCCGGCTGGACGATCGTTTCGCTTTCCTGTGCCACCTTCAGCACGACTCCGGCAATCGGCGCCGTGACGCTCCAACTCTCCGGAGCCTCATTCAGATTGGTGTTGCCAGCGTAGCGGGCCAACAAGGCGCGCATCTGGCTCAGCTCGTGTTCGGCAGCATGGTCGAGAAGCTCCGCGGCGCGCAGGTCCCGGTCCGCTGTCCGCACAGTGAGCTCGGCATGCTCCAGTGCCTGAGTCGTCGCAGCACCGCGCCCTGCCAGCGTCCGCGTCCGGGCCAGGTCCGCGTTCGCCTGGTCGCTCTGGGCGCGCGCCCGCTCGACGACCGCCTTGGCACGCTCCTCATTGGCCTCCGCCGCGCCAAGCCGCTCCTCGACTTCGTGACGGGTGCGGGGATCCATCAGCGGTGCGGGCGAAGGCGTGATGGTCGCAACGGCATCATCAGACTTGATCTGGTCTCCAGCCTTGAAGTGGAGACGTCCGAGCCGGCCGGCGAGCGGCGCTGCCACCACATAGCGCTCGCGGACCCGGGTCTTGCCGTCTTCATCGACGGTGGCGATGAACCGGCCCTTGGCGACGACCGCCGTCTCGACCGGTATCGCGCCCGGCATCACCGCCCAGGCGACCAGCGCCGCCACCGCGATGAAGGTCCCGGCGATCGCGATGCGGCGGACGGCCACGTGCATGCTCATTCCCTTGTCTTGAGGGCCGCGACCAGGTCGAGCTGGTCGACGCGCCTGCGGACGATAGCTGCACTTGCCGCGGCAGCAACGAGGACGACGCCGGCCGCGATCAGATACGTCCGAGGTTCGATGACCGGGGGGATCTGGAAGCTTTCGTTGGAATGGAAGCGGGCAATCAACGCGATGATCTCATGTGACAGTGCGAGCCCGATCGGAATCGCGAGCGCGATCTCGGCGGCGAATTCGACGAACAGCATGCTTGCGACCTCGCCGCGACTGAAGCCGAGCACGCGCAGGCTCGCAAGCTCCCAGGCGCGTTCCTGCAGGCTGATCCGGGCGCTATTGTAAACCACGCCCACCGTGATGATCCCGGCGAAGACGGTGAGAATGCCGGCGCTGACGAAGACCAGTCCCGCGATCTTCTCCAGGAATGACGACAGTACGGACCCCTTCATCGATACGGATTCGATCGTGGGGAGTTGCTTCAATCTTCGCCCCAAGGCCGGCAGCGCGGTCGGCTCGACATACAGGCTCGCGGCGGACACTGTGGCCCCTTCAACGGTCAAGTGGTTAAGCGTGCCGATATCCATGTAGGATGCCATCCCGATCGATTCATCGACCGTCGCGCTGACCGGTAGGTCGCGCTTCAGGCGGCGGCCTTCCATGGTCTCGACGCTGATCACGTCACCCGGCTTCACCGCGAGTCGTTCGGCCAGCCGCCGGCTCAGGGTAATCCCATCAGGGGCAGCGGCAATCGGTCGCAGCGTCGCGTCATGCGGCCGGCGCAGCTGGTCGGCGGCCGAGAGACCGATCACCGAGGTCAGATAGCTGTGCTGCCCGGCCCGCAGCCGCACCGGGACAATGCGTTGTCCTTCGACGGCCAGAACGCCGGGCAGGCGCGCCAGATCGCGGAGGATGATCCGGTCCATGGGATGCGGAAACGTGATGCCAACATTGCCGCGTTCGATCAGGTTGAACTGAAGATCGATCATTTGGTCGATGGCGTCGCGCCAGAAGATGCCAAGCACCATCATGGGGACGGCAAAAGCAACCCCGATCACGGTCAGCAGCGATCGGAACGGCCGTCCGGCCATATTCCGCAGCATCATCATCCAACGGGCACTCATCGCTTTACCCAGCAGAAGCGCCTCGATGGGAGAGCGGCGAAATCCAAGTGGCATGGCCGGCCGCATCGCAACCGCCGGAGCCAGGCTGACGACATCGCGTAAAGCCGTCAGAACGCCCAGCGACCCTGCGGCGAGACTGATCGCGACGCCTGCAACAATTGACCAGAGCGTCAGTCTGAATGGGAGATCTGGCAGCCGGAAAAAGCCGTGGTAGCTCGCCATCATCGCTTCCCCGAAGCCCAGGCCGGCCGCGGTGCCGAGCACCGATCCGATCAGCACAATGACCAGGACGAGCTTCAGATAATGCAGCGCCAGCGTGATGGTCGGAAAGCCCAGAGCTTTCAATGCCGCGATTTGCTCGCGCTGAGCACCGACCAATCTGCCGAGCGCGCTGTTCAGAAGGAACGCAGCGACACAAAAGAAAATAAACGGGATGGTGATGGACATCACCCTCTGCTGGTTCAGTTCGTCCTGAAGGAAGCGATTGGAGGGCTGATCCCGGCGCCCGATGGCCCCGACCGAGCCGTAGGGATCAAGCAGCCGGTCCAACTCTTCGATCACCGGCTGGGGATTGACGTCGGGTGCCAGGGAAATGACCGCATCATTGAAGGCCGCCTTCATGTCAAAAGCCGCCTCGGCCGCGCGGCGATCGACCCAAAGGATCGCGTAGAGACGATCGTCCGGAATCGGCAGCCCCGGTTTGACCGCGTAGATATATTCCGGTGACAGCGCAATTCCCGAGACACGAAAGCTCTGGATCTTGCCGTTGAGCAGCGCCCGGACCTCGTCACCCGGCTTCACGCCGTTCGCCTCGGCAAAGGCCTCGTTGATGACCGCGTCCCTTGGCGAGCCTGGTTCAGGCGCCGTGCCGCTGCGAAAATATAGCCGCGCCAGCTGTTCGTCGCCGGCTTGGTTCAGAGACACCATCCGCGCCGACACGGGCTGTGATGCAGCCGGCCAGTCGATGATGACTTCGCGCATGATACGCGGCTCGACGGCAACAACGCCCGGAATGGCGCTGAGCCGCGGCACGATCGACAATGGTGCGCGCTTGAGCGTCACGAAGATCTCCGGAAATCGAGCGGACGCGTAGAACTGCTCGCAAGCAGAACGCAAGGACACGTAAGTCGAGACCGAACCGACAAAGACCGCCACGCCGGCTGCGACGAGCAGCGCGATCGTCAGCACCTGACCGCGCATGGCGCTGATGTCGCGCCACAGTTTGCGGTCCAGCAGGCTCACCAGTGCACCTCGTCGGCAGAGAGTCGGCGCGCATTGCGCTCCTCACCCACGATCCGCCCGCCGCCGAGCCGGAGCACGCGGTCGGCCATGCCGGCAATGGCGGCGTTATGGGTGATGATGATGATCGTGGTGCCGAACCTCTCATTTGCGCGTGCGATTGCTGCCAGAACTACTTTGCCCGTCTCGTAGTCCAGCGCGCCCGTAGGCTCGTCGCAGAGCAGCACGTCCGGCGATTTCACGATGGCGCGGGCGACGGCAACGCGCTGCTGCTCGCCGCCGGACAGCTGGGACGGAAAGTGGTCGATGCGGTGCTCGAGACCGACCAGCTTGATCACCTCGAGCGGATCGAGCGGCCTTTCGGCGATCTCTTTCACCAGCGCGACGTTCTCCAGCACGGTGAGGCTGGGAATCAGATTATAGAATTGAAAGACGAAGCCGACATGTTCGCGCCGATACCGCGTCAGTTCGGCATCATCTGCCCCGACCAGATCGTGATCGCGCCAGTGCGCATCGCCCGAGGTCGGGCTGTCCAGGCCGCCGAGGATGTTCAGCAGCGTCGACTTTCCCGAGCCCGATGGTCCAAGCAGCACGACGAATTCGCGTTCGAAGATATCGAGGTCGACATCCCGCAAGGCGTGCACATGGACGTCCCCCATGTGATAGGTCTTTGAGAGGCGCCGAGCACGGAAGACTGGCGTGGCGGCCAGCGACTTGCCAGCTACGGCCGATCCGATCGCGCATTGGCCTGGCTTGTCCGTGGTTCCCATGTACGTGGTTCCCATGAGCCTCACGTCAGCGCGGTGGCTTTGGGGTTGACGGCCACACGCGGCGTTCACCGAGCAGCCCCTCGATATAGACCGTATTGACCAGAACCAGCAGCACTACCGCGAGCGGCGCTGCCAGCAGCACGCCGAACGGACCTAACAGCAATCCGAAGACGAGGGTCGCGAACAGGGTGAGCACCGGAGGCAGCTCGACGGCTTCTGCCTGCACCAACGGCGTAATGAGATTGCCTTCGATGAAATGAATTCCGGCATAGAGCGCGATGACGTAGACGGCCAGCATCGGCCCCTGCATCGCGGCCATGAGGATGGCGGACACCGACGCCAGGATCGGCCCGACATAGGGAATGAAGGCAAATAGACCGGAGATCATCCCGAGTGCGATCGGCGCGGCAACGCCGAGCGCGAAGAGGCCGATGGTGGTCAATGTGCCAACCACCGCCATCGTGACCGACTGGCCGATCAGCCATCGCCGTAGAGTCATTCCCAGGAGATCGAGGACATCGCGGCTCCGCTCGCGGCTCTTCGCCGGCACCAGCCGCAGCAGGGCCTCGACATAACGCATCGGCTGGATCGCCAGGTAAATCGCAGCGAACAGCAAAACGGCGGCATAGGCGCCCGCCCGGAACACCGAGCCGAAGAGAGCTGCGATATAACCGGCGGCCTGCCCGGTGGCGGCGCCGAGATTCACATCCTGCACCCGGCCGAGCAGCCAAGTGCCCAGAGAGCTCGAACCGAACTCGCGGGCGATCTCCGAGAGGCTCTGCGGCAGATCCTTGGCCAGCACACTGAATTGCGCCGAGATCTGCGCTCCGAACAGCCAGCCGATCGCCCCGACAGATCCGGCGAGCGCCGTGACGACCGGCAGCACCGCCCAATGGTCCGGCAAGCCGGTCCTGCGGCCGAGTTCATGCGCCAAGCCTCGCAGCAGGAGCGCCAGGAGCGCGGCGCCGAAAGCCAGGACCACGACCTCCGACAGTTTCCAGATGGCAATCAGCGTTGCGCCGGCAAGGCACACCAGAAGGAGCCGGCGGGCAAAGCTATCCGAAGCGGTCTGCTCCATTTCGTTGCGCAACAGGGCACTTCCTCACTTGTTCCATGCTGTCCGCAGCATCGCACTCGTCCCACGTGAGAAACCAACAAATGAGAATTGTCGCTTGATGCGGATCAAACCCCCGCCTGCAGCGCGATCTATTTTCCGGGCAGGAGGACCAGAACATGGATTCTCAAGGAGCAAGCCAAGAACTAAGCCACGAACCAGGCCATGAGTACGGCCCGGTCGCAAAGCTGTTGCATTGGACCAC
Organism: Bradyrhizobium sp. STM 3843; assembly: GCF_000239815.1. Taxonomy (GTDB): domain Bacteria; phylum Pseudomonadota; class Alphaproteobacteria; order Rhizobiales; family Xanthobacteraceae; genus Bradyrhizobium. The sequence goes on from NZ_CAFK01000092.1 coordinate 58,803, forward strand.
CGTCGCCTTTGTCGCCGTGGTCTGGGCTTTGGGGACGTTTGGCGACGAGCTTCCTCGGGGGAGCGTGCGGGACACGGGACTGCTCGCTCACATGTGGATCGGGTTGGTTATTCTCCTGATCGCCGCAGTGCGGATACCGTGGCGCATGGCAAATCCGCCTCCGAAGGTCACTCCAACGGAATTCGGAAGGTGGCTCATCGAATGGACCGACCCGGTCTCGCGCGTCATGCATTATGCGCTCTATGCGTTGCTGATTGCGGTCCCGATCTGCGGAATCGCGCTGCAATTTGCAAAGGGGCATGCCCTTCCGATTTTTGGGCTCGTCGAAATTCCATCGCCCTGGCTCGCCGACAAGGCGTTCGCTCATACGGTCAAGGAGGCGCACGAAATCTTGGCCAATGTTCTTTTGGCCTTGGCAGCCTTCCATATGGCCGCGGCCGTCGTCCATCATGTTGTGTTCGGCGACGATACCCTGCGGCGCATGCTGCCGCACCTGCGCAACGTACAAGGGGAGCCGCGCTAGACCTCCAGTGTCATCGTCACCGGGACATGGTCCGACGGCCGTTCCCAGCTGCGCGCGTCACGCAGGATGCGGAAGTCGCTGACCTGATCTTTCAGCGCGCGCGACACCCAGATGTGGTCGAGCCGGCGGCCGCGGTCGCCCACGGTCCAATCCGCGGCGCGATAGCTCCACCACGTATAGACCTTTTCCGATTGTGGGATGCGCTCGCGCGCCACGTCGAACCATTCGCCTTGCGCCTGCGCGGCCAGCAGCTTCTCGCATTCGATCGGCGTGTGCGACACCACCTTCAACAGCTGCTTGTGCGACCAGACGTCGTTCTCATACGGCGCCACGTTAAGGTCACCGACCAGGATGTGGCGGTCGTCGCCGCGCGGATGCAACGGCTCGCAAGCCTTCATCTCGTCGAGGAATTGCAGCTTGTGCTCGAATTTCGGATTGAGCGCGGGATCCGGAATGTCGCCGCCGGCGGGCACATAGAAATTGTGCAGCACCACGGGCTTCGCAAGCTGTGCCTTTTCTCCGAAGGAAACGGAGATGTGGCGCGAGTCGATCTTGTCGCAGAAGGTCCTGATATCGGTGCTCTCGAACGGCCATTTCGAGATCACCGCGACGCCGTGATAGCCCTTCTGCCCGTTCAGCGCGATGTGCTCGTAGCCGAGCCGTCGGAAGCGCTTCAGCGGAAAGGCGTCGTCGATGCACTTGGTCTCCTGCAGGCAGAGCACATCGGGCCTGACGGACTTGATGAATTTGGCGACCAGGTCGATGCGCAGGCGCACCGAATTGATATTCCAGGTGGTGAGGACGAGACGCATGGGAGGTGCGTCATAGCATGGAATATGGCGGAGTCTCCCTCCTCAAGCGACGCGCAGGCGCAGAGACGCGGCCGCGCCGTGGCGGCGCGCCGCTTATCCCCAATTCTTCACAGGTCGGCTTAGCGAGCGGACAGCTTGGCGCCCGCGGATCAGCCCGGCGGCGTGGACGGATAGGTGGTGAAGTCGATCTTGAACATGCCCGGATCGAGCTTCTTGGTCGCGTCGAGATTGTAGACCGCAACGGTGGTGTCGTAGCCCTGCGGGTCAGTGACGGTCCACTGCTTCAACTGGCCGTCCTTGGCGCCGATCATCAGCAGCAGCCGGCTGGTCCCGATCAGCGCCTGCTTCTCCTCGATCGTGATGCTGATGTACATGTCGTCGGCCGAGACCGCGATCACGTTGGTGTCCTTCAACAGGTCGATGCGATCAGAGAGCAGATAGCGCAGCGGCGTCTGCGACAGCGGATAGACGTCCTGGGTTGCG
>NZ_CAFK01000091.1 GCF_000239815.1 Bradyrhizobium sp. STM 3843
ATGTCGCCGAGCATAGGCGGTGCATCGTCGTCGCCGCGCGGACCGGTCGGCTGCAGCGCAGGAAATGAGAGCACGTTGGTCGGCTTGTCGATGCCGCGCCAATTGCTGTTGAGGGTGCGGATTCCCGCGTCGTCCGTCAGCATCACCGCGATCTCGGCTTCGCCGATATCGGCATCGACCATTTCGGCCGCGGCCAGGATCGCGCGCTGGATGACGGCTTCGGCGTCCGGCTGGTCCTGCCAGCACTCGGCGGCGACGATGACCTCGGTCGTTGGGAGGCTACTTTGTGGCATCTTGGTTTAAGTCTATGCGAAGCGGGCGCTGATCGATCAGCACGCCCGTCGGCATCCTCTCCCGGGTCAGCGCTCCTTGGCGCCCTCATAGGCGGCGACAATGCGCGCCACCAGCTCGTGGCGAATAACGTCTTCGCCGGTGAATCTCACTTGTGCAATGCCATCGACGCCGTCGAGCAGCCGTGCGGCTTCCGCAAGGCCCGACGTCTGTCCGTTCGGCAGGTCGACCTGCGACGGGTCACCGGTAATGATCATCCGGCTGTTCTCGCCGAGCCGGGTCAGGAACATCTTCATCTGCATGGACGTGGTGTTCTGTGCCTCGTCCAGGATGATGGCGGCGTTGGTCAAGGTGCGTCCGCGCATGAAGGCGAGCGGTGCAATCTCGATCTCGCCGGCCTGCAGCGCGCGCTCGACCACCCGCGCGTCCATCAGGTCGTAGAGCGCGTCATAGATCGGGCGCAGATACGGATCGACCTTCTCGCGCAGATCGCCCGGCAGGAAGCCGAGCCGCTCGCCGGCTTCCACCGCGGGTCGCGACAGGATGATGCGATCGACTTCCTTGCGCTCGAACAGCTGTGCGGCATGGGCGACCGCAAGCCAGGTCTTGCCGGTGCCGGCGGGGCCAACGCCGAACACGAGCTCGTGGCGCTTCAGGGCGCGGATGTAGGAATCCTGCGCGGCGGTGCGCGCGCGCACCGGGCGCTTGCGCAGGTTGATGGTCTCGAAGCCCGACTTTGCGTTCTTGGCGTCGAACTCGAACAGCGAGCCCTGCGCGACCACGGCGCGGATCGCGCCGTCGACATCGCCTTGCGCGAGATCGTGGCCCTTCACCGCCTGGGCATAAAGCGACTCCAGCACGCGCCGCGCCGCGTCGCAGCCGTCGCGCGAGCCACCAATGGTGATGTGGTTGCCGCGGGAATCGACGACGACGCCGAGCCGGCGCTCGATCAGCGCGAGATTCTGGCCGTAGGGGCCGACCAGGGCGGAAGCCGCCCGGTTGTCGTCGAAATCGATGACGACCTGTGCTTCAGGCGGAATGGACATGTTGCGGTCGAACTTGCGGCTTTGAGCGAGCGAAGGCTGTTCCGATGCGCTCTTGGGCAAGAGTTCAGGCTCCGATGGTGATAGGGGATGCCGCAGCCTGCTGCTCGGCTGGGCTTACGAGCTCGCCGAGCAGGCTGTAGCGCTCGAGGCTGTCGATTCTGACGGGGAGCACCTGGCCGATGATGTCGGGTCCAGCCATCACATGGGCGGGCTGCAGATAGGCGGTGCGGCCGACGATCTGTCCGGGATTGCGCGCCACGCGCTCGAACAGCACATCCACGATGGTGCCGATCGAAGCCCTGTTGAAGGCCGATTGCTGGCTGTCGATCAAGGCCTGGAGTCGCTCCAATCGCGCGTCCATCTCGCTTAAAGACACCGTCTCCCGCATCTCCGCCGCGGGCGTGCCCGGTCGCGGCGAATATTTGAACGAATACGCGGCAGCGTAGCCGATTTGTGCGACAAGCGCGAGGGTGGCGCGAAAATCTTCCTCGGTTTCGCCCGGAAAGCCGACGATGAAATCCGATGAAAACGCAATGTCTTGGCGCGCCGCACGGAACCGGTCGATGACTTTGTGATAATCGGCCGCCCGATGTTTGCGGTTCATGGCCGCCAGAATCCGGTCGGAGCCGGATTGCACCGGCAAATGGACGAACGGCATCAGGGCGGACAAGTCGCGATGGGCCGCGATCAGACTGTCGTCGACGTCGTTCGGATGGCTCGTGGAATAGCGGATCCGCGCCAGCCCCGGAATTTCGGCGAGCTGGTACAGCAGCCGTCCTAGCGTCCAGCTGCGCCCATCAGGCCCCTCGCCGTGATAGGCATTCACGTTCTGCCCGATCAGGGTGATCTCGCGCACGCCGTTCGCGGTGAGCTCTTTCACCTCGCCGACGATCCTGGTAACCGGACGCGACATCTCGCTGCCGCGCGTATAGGGCACCACGCAGAAGGTGCAGAACTTGTCACAGCCCTCCTGCACGGTGACGAAGGCCGAGATGCCGCGCGCGCGAATGGCGTCCGGCCTGGGCTTGGCCAGAAAGCCGAACTTGTCCTCGGCGGGAAATTCGGTCTCAACCGCCTGCTCGCCATTCTCTGCACGTTTCAGCAGGTCGGGCAGATGATGATAGCTCTGCGGTCCCACCACGATGTCGACCACCGGCGCACGGGCGATGATCTCCTCGCCTTCGGCCTGGGCCACGCAGCCGGCCACCGCGATGCGCATCGCGCGGCCGCCACGCGCGGGGTCGTCCTTGGCCTGCCGCAGCCGGCCGAGTTCCGAATAGACCTTTTCGGACGCCTTTTCGCGGATATGGCAGGTGTTGAGGATCACGAGATCGGCGTCTTCGACGCTGGCGGTCTCGACAAAACCCTCAGGCCGCAGCGTGTCCACCATGCGCTGGGCATCGTAGACGTTCATCTGGCAGCCATAGGACTTGATATGCAGCTTGCGCGGCGGCGTCATAAATCCCGCTTGGAACCCTGGTTCGCGGTAAAGGCGGCGCCCATCCGACGCCAGTCTCGATCAGGCCTCAGATATAGGCTGATCGGCTGAAAATCCAGCGATTGGGGCCATTTTGGCGCGTACGCGGCCGAGCAAGGTTGGCAATTGGCTCATATCGTCAAAGGTTAAGCTCGCCCCGGCGGCCTGCAAGGTCGCGGCATGGTCGTCCCGGCAATGGCTGCCGCCGCAAAACCCGAGCACCTTCATCCCGGCCGCAACGGCGCCCTTGACGCCCGCCACGCTGTCTTCGACGACAACGCACCGAGCCGGCTCGGCCCGCATCTGTGCCGCCGCGAACAGGAACAGGTCGGGGGCCGGCTTGCCGTTCTCGACCTGGGACGACGAGAAGATGTGCGGCGCAAAGCGCTGATACAGCTTTGTTGCGCCGAGGCTGACGCCCATGCGGCGGTGCGAGCCCGATGAGGCCACACAGACCGGTACATCGATGCCATCGAGCGCCTGGGCAATGCCGTCGATGGCCCGCAGGTCGGCCTCGAAAGCTTCAAACAGCTGATCCTGCAGCAGCACATTGAAATCGTCCGGCAAGCTGCGACCGAGCTCGGCCTCGATTTCCAGCCGCGCCTGCCTGGCCGAGCGGCCGAGAAAGCGATCGAACACCTGGTCGGCGGTGATCGGATAGCCGCATTGGCTGAGCACGTCGGCGTGGGCCTGACAGGAGATCACCTCGCTGTCGACCAGCACGCCGTCGCAATCGAAGATGACGAGATCGATGGACACGAAGGACGAGGGTCGCGTCAGTTGCTGGCTTCCTCATCAAGCGGGACGCAATAGAGCTCGAGCCGGTGGTCCACCAGCTTGTAGCCGAGCTTGCGCGCGATCTCCGCCTGGAGCTTCTCGATCTCCTCGGAGGTGAACTCGATCACCTTGCCGTCGCGCAGATTGATCAGGTGATCGTGGTGGCTGTCGCGCATCTGCTCGTAACGGGCGCGGCCCTCGCGGAAATCATGTCGCTCGATGATCCCAGCATCTTCGAACAGCTTGACGGTGCGATACACCGTGGAGATCGAGATCTTGTCGTCCACCGCCACGCAGCGCCGGTAAAGCTCCTCGACATCGGGGTGGTCGGCCGCTTCCGCCAGTACGCGTGCAATGACACGGCGCTGCTCGGTCATCCGCATGCCGGTTGCGGCGCAGCGCGCCTCGATACCGGAGGACTGCAGCGCGGGCGTGGTGGTTTTCAAGGACGTCATGATCTCTCGCCTCAGGGGTCCGCTTGGTGCCAAGCCAGTGAAGCGGATTTGACGTTCACCTCCTGGCTGCCAGGAATCGGACATGCGAACGTCAATCCAGAGCTTTACTAGCACTTATGTTTTTGGCTGGTGTTCCTTCGGCACTCGCATTCGCAAACGTTGCTCCCAAGGGGTGCGAATGTGAGCGCCGGAACACCGGCTCATACTACGACAAGTCCCTGCGCATCAGAAGCGCATTCAGCTGTTCCCCGCCGGGTTGCAGATAATAGCGTTCGCGCCGCCCGACGGTCGCAAATCCGGCCCTTTCGTAGAGACGACGTGCTGGCCGGTTGTTCTCCTCGACTTCGAGGAACACCGTCCGCACGCCGCGGCCCGCCAAATGGCCCAGATGCGTCAAAAGCAGATCACGGGAAAATCCGCGGCCGCGATGATTTGGGTCAAGTGCGACCGATAAAATCTCAGCCTCGTCGGCGCCGATGCGCGAGACGATGAGGCCGACGGTACGGCGTCCCAGCCGCAGGCGGTGCACCAGCGTGTTGCGCTCCGCCAGCATCGCCTCGAACTCGCCTTCGCCCCAGCCGCGGTGGAATGATGCCGCATGGATCTGCGCGAGCCGCGTGGCATCGCGCTGCGAGGCAGCCTCGATCGCCGGCTTGCCGCCGCCGAACCACCGCGAAAGCCACGTCATCACGAAGCGGCCGTCTGTGCGGCCGCTTGCAGCATGTCCGCGGGGAGCTTGACGTCCGGAGCTCGCAGATAGAACGGCCGCGCCGGCGCTCGCTCGGGATCGGCCGCAGCTCCCAGCCAGGCGACCCAGGCAATGTCCGGAGCGGCTTGCATATCCACGCTGGCGGGGGCTTCGGCATCAGCAGGCCAGCGCGCGGCGAGGAGGCCGGCAGCATTGCCGACCAGATGCACCGCGCCAAGATGTGCGGCTGCAAGCGCGTCCTCGATCGGGGCTACTTGCGGTGCGACGAGCTCGCCGCCGCCGCCGCCCACGACCTGGAAATAGACCTGGTCATGGCGCGCATCGATCGCGGAGATCACAGGATGCGGGCTATCTTCGCTGACGATGGGGGCCGCGTAGGCCGACAATGTGGTGACGCCGACGACCGGCTTGTGGGCGGCCAGCGCAATCCCGCGTGCGGCCGACAAGCCGACCCGCAGTCCGGTGAAGCTGCCCGGACCGGTCGTGACTGCGATGCGATCGAGGGCGACAAACGACACACCCGATTGCCGCACGACGCGCGCGATCATCGGCATCAAAGCCTCCGCATGGCCGCGTTTCATCGGCTGAGATTCGTGCGCGCGCATCTCGCCCACGTCAGTGTCCAGCACTGCTGCAGCACAATGATCCAGCGCGGTATCGATGGCGAGAATCAACATCGTGTCGGTTTCGCGTATCGCGCCCGAGCCGTGCAGGGCTCTAACGGTAATAAAGTAAAGCTTGGCATTGGCGTCCAATAGAACGCGCGCAATATCGCACCTCGGTGTCTCCGAGGGAAGTCTAAATCGTTGAAAATACGGGGGATTAGGCAGGAATATTCGGGCGCCTGGGTGCTCGCGGGCGCTTGGTTGGCGAGCCAATAGCGAATGACGAGTAGCGAACAGGTCCAAGCAATCTGGCCGATCGCTACTCCCTATTCGCCTATTCGCCGTTCGCGTCTCTCACATCGGGCGGACTTCGACCACTTCGGGCACGAAATGCCGCAGCAGGTTCTGGATACCGTGCTGCAAGGTGGCGGTCGATGACGGGCAGCCCGAGCAGGCGCCCTTCATATTGAGATAGACAATGCCGTCCTTGAACCCGCGGAAGGTGATGTCGCCGCCGTCGTTGGCGACAGCGGGGCGCACGCGCGTCTCGATCAGGTCCTTGATGATGTCGACCGTCTCGGCATCGGCTTCGTTGTAGAACTCGTCCTCTTCGTCGGCGAGGTCATCGCTTGCCGCGCTGCCATCGGCAAGCAGCGGCGCGCCCGACATGTAGTGCTCCATGATGGCGCCGAGGATCGCGGGCTTCAGATGCTGCCAATCGCCGCCGTCCTTGGTCACCGTGATGAAGTCGGAACCATAGAACACGCCGGTGATACCTTCGATCTCGAACAGGCGCCCGGCAAGCGGCGAGCGGGCCGCGGCTTCGCGGCTGTTGAATTCCATCGTACCGGTCTGGAGCACGATGCGCCCCGGGATGAACTTCAAGGTGGCGGGATTGGGAGTGGCTTCGGTCTGAATGAACATGATTTTCTCCGGCAGCGCCGGTTCAAGGCCGGCGTGTGGGCGTCGTTGTAACAGATGGCGTGCGCCGATGCACGGTCAAGCCGCGGGGGCGCCATTGCGGCTATGCCAGCGCGTCAATATCGGCATCCTTGAGGTCGCCGGGCACGATCAGCACCGGTATCGGGAACGTCCCCGCGATATCCGTGACGTGCGTGATCAAGGGACCGGGCCCCTCCGCCCCCGAATTGGCGGCCAACATCAGAAGCGCGATATCGGCATCGGCCTCGATGGTGGCCAGGATCTGGTCGGTGGCGTCACCTTCGCGAACGACCCGTTCCGGCGCGGTCACGCCGATGCTACCTGCCAGCGCCGCGCCGCGATCCAATGCGGCATTGGCCTCTTCATGGGCCTCCGCGCGCATCAGGTCGGCGACCCCCAGCCATTGCTGGTTCTGGCTCTCGATTTCGATGATGCGCAGCATGACGATGCCGCCGCTGTTGCGGATCGCCCAGCGGCTCGCATAGCGCACCGCGCGATCCCATTCGGCGCTGTCATCGACGACGACCAGGCATTTCGGTGCGTGCCCGGTCTGATAGCTTTGCCGCTGCTGGGCCATGGAGGTTCCGCTTGCGCAGGCCAAACCAAGTCATGCTGCCACAACCGGCGTCATTTTGGGAGGCCCAGTCGTTCACCCCTGCGCGGCCGCGCGCCTTCAGCGCTTGTGGATGAAGCCGACGATGTCCCGGGTCATCGCCATCGTCTCAGCGGCAATCGCGGTCGCGCGCTCGGCGCCGTCGATCAGAACCGAATCGACATAGCCCGGATCCGCCGTGAGCCGCTTCATATCAGCCGCGATCGGCGCGAGCTTGGCAACGCAGAGCTCCACCAGCGCGTTCTTGAAGCTGGAGAACTGGCCGCCGCCGAACTCACGCAACACCTCCGCCTTGCTGCGGTTCGAGAGCGCTGCGTAGATGCCGACCAGATTGTCGGCCTCGGGCCGCGCCTCCAGGCCCTTCTCCTCGGTCGGCAACGGCTCCGGATCGGTCTTCGCCTTGCGGATCTTCTGCGCGATCATATCGGCATCATCCGTCAGGTTGATGCGTGAATAGTCCGAGGCGTCCGACTTCGACATCTTCTTGGTGCCGTCGCGCAGCGACATCACCCGCGTCGCCGGTCCCGTGATGAACGGCTCCGGCTGCGGAAAGAACAAGCCGTCGCCAAAACCGTTGCTGCGAATGGAGTCGCCGAAGTCGTTGTTGAACTTCTGTGCGATGTCGCGCGCAAGCTCCAGATGCTGCTTCTGGTCCTCACCGACCGGCACGTGGGTGGCGCGATAGAGCAGGATGTCGGCCGCCATCAGCACCGGATAATCGTAGAGGCCGACTGACGCGTTCTCGCGATCCTTGCCGGCCTTCTCCTTGAACTGGGTCATCCGGTTCAGCCAGCCGATGCGCGCGACACAGTTGAAGATCCAGGCGAGCTCGGCATGGCCGGAGACCTGGCTCTGGTTGAAGACGATATGCTTCTTGGGATCGATGCCGGCGGCGATGAAGGCTGCGGTGACCTCGCGGGTCGCGCGCGGCAATCCCGTCGGGCCGCCCCACACATCGGTCGGCATCGTGATGGCGTGCATGTCGACCACGCAATAGATGCAGTTGTGGGTCTCCTGCATCTTCACGAAGTTGACGATGGCGCCGAGATAATTGCCGAGATGCAGATTGCCGGTCGGCTGGACGCCCGAAAAAACCCGTTCCACGAAGGCCATGGTCGATATTCCCTGCAGAATTTGCTGCGTCGTTTGGCACGAGCGCCCTAAAGGTGCAAGTCGCGGCGCGGCTTTTGTCGAATCGCCTGCAGAGTTTCGCGCCAGCCGATGACGCCCAGCGCGACGAGGACCAGGCCGTAGATGGCGATGCAGCCCGCGATCAGCGCGGTCACGAGAGCGGCCTGGGCGAGGGCGTGCCGCGGGGTGTCCGTGATCATGAGCGTGGTCGCGAGCCAAAGCATCGCGCCCATGATCGCGGCGGCGAGCACGATGCGCGGCAGCCGGCGCCGTGAGGCGGGCTCGATCGCAAAGCCGAAGCTTGTGATACCGCGCCGGATCAGGACCAGCGTGTTGGCCCAGGCGCCGAGTGCAAGGCCTGCCGCGATCCCTGCTGCGCCCAGCACCTGTCCGAACAGGAAAGCGAGGGCGATCGCGACGCCGGAACCGATCAAGGTGGCGCGAAGCGGCGTCTGGGTGTCGTGGCGTGCAAAAAAAGCCGGCGAGAGCGCTTTCGCCAGCACCTGCGCCGGCAGCGCTGCCGCAAGCCACATCAGGATGCGCGCGGTGGCCGCGCCGTCCTCGCGGGTGAAGGCGCCGTGCTCGAACAACAGCCGCACGATCGGCTCGCTGAGCAGCATCAGGCCGAGCGTTGCCGGCAGCGTCAGTCCGACCGCGAGCTCCAGGCCGCGCGATTGCGCCTGCGCCAGCGTTGTCCTGTCTTCCGCATGGAAGGCGCGCGTCAGTTCAGGCACCAGCACAGTGCCCATCGCGACGCCGACGATGCCGAGCGGCAGCTCGATCAGACGATTGGCGTAGTAGAGCCAGGACACGGCCGAGGGCTGTGCCGAGGCGATGATTGCGCCTGCGACGGCGAGCAATTGTGGCGATGCGCTTGCGATCATGCCGGGCAGCGCCTTGCCGACAAAGGCGCGGAACTCGGGATCGAGCGAGACGCGCAACGGCGTCGCGACGTCGCGGTCCCGGCGCAGCACGAGGATGAGGAGTTGCAGCAGTCCTGCAAGTCCGATGGTCGCCGCCAGGATCGACGCCGCAAAGGCTGCATCGCCTTGCATGATGAGGAACGCGATCGTCACGCCGATCAGCGTGGCGTTGAACAGCAGCGGCGCGAAAGCGGCGAGCGCAAAACGACGCTGCGCACTCGCCAGCGCAAGCAGCACCGTCGATGGCCCGGCAAAGGCGAGGTAGGGCAGCATCAGCCTGGCGTCATCGACCGCGAGGCTCAACGTCTGCTGCCCGGCGAAGCCTGGCGTGAGCACGGTCATGACGATTGGCATCAGAAGTGCCAGCAGCATTGTGGCGGCGATGAGGCCGGCGCTGAAGGTGCCGAGCACGCGACCGGCGAAGGCAGCCGCAGCAGCGGCGCCCTTGTCCTGACGCAGCCGCAGCCAGGCCGGTACCAGCGCTGCGTTCAGTGCTCCTTCCGTGAGCAGCCTGCGGATGACGTTGACGAGCTGGAACGCCGCGAGAAAGGCATCGGCGATCGCTCCCGTGCCAAGCAGCGCCGCTATCAGCGCGTCCCTGACGAAGCCGAGCAGCCGCGAGGCCAGTGTCCCCGACACCACAGTGAGAAAAGACCGGATCATCGGGCTTCTATAGCAGCGCGGCTTGTGATAGGCCCCAGCCTTTCGCAACCGCCGTAGACGGGGCCGGTGGATGACTGACGCAAAATACGACGTTCTGGCGATCGGCAACGCCATTTTCGACGTGCTGGTGCAGACCGACGAAGGCTTCCTCGCCAAGCACGCCATGGCGAAGGGTAGCATGGCGCTGATCGACGAGGCCCGCGCGGCGGCGATCTATCGCGACATGGGCCCGGCGACCGAGATGTCCGGCGGGTCGGCCGCCAACACCATTGTAGGCCTGGCGAGCTTCGGCGCGCGCACCGCCTATATCGGCAAGGTCAAGGACGACCAGATCGGGCGGATGTATGCCCATGACATCCGGGCCGCCGGCGTGGCCTTCGACACCCTGCCAGCTATCGATGGTCCGGCCACCGGCTGCTCCTACATCCTGGTGACGCCGGATGGCGAGCGCACCATGAATACTTACCTCGGCGCTGCGCAGAAGCTGACGCCCGATGATATCGATGCCGGCCAGATCGCGGCCGCGCGCATCACTTATCTCGAAGGCTATCTGTGGGATCCGAAGGACGCCAAGGATGCCTTCGTGAAGGCCGCCACCATCGCGCATGATGCGGGACGCGAGGTCGCGCTGACCTTGTCGGATGCGTTCTGCGTCGACCGCTATCGCGACGAGTTTCTGGAGCTGATGCGCGGCGGCACTGTTGACTTGGTTTTTGCCAACGAGGCGGAGCTGCATTCGCTGTATCAGACCTCGGATTTCGACGGCGCGCTGAAGCAGCTGCGCGAGGATGCCACGCTCGGCATCGTCACCCGCAGCGAGAAGGGCTGCGTCGTCGTCTCCAATGACGGTGTGATTTCGGTGCCGGCCTTTCCGATCGACACTCTGATCGACACCACAGGCGCCGGCGATCTGTTCGCGGCCGGCTTCCTGTTCGGCTTGGTGCGGAAGGCGGGCTATGAGAAGGCCGGCCGGCTCGGCGGGCTCGCAGCCGCCGAGGTGATCCAGCACATCGGTGCACGGCCGCAGGTGTCGCTGAAGCAGCTCGCCGAGCAGAACGGCCTCCCGGCTTAGCTTAGAATAACTCTAATCCCTGACTTTCGTCATGACCGGGAGCCCGGCCATGACGGTGTCCAAAGTTACGCTGCCTTCTGGCCGCCGGCGGCATCGAGCCCGGCATAGATGCCGCGCTCGAAGCCGGCAAAGGCTTCGAGGCACTGCCGGTCCGCAAACGGCAGCACCTGCATCAGGATCACGCCGGCGACGTCGCGCGTCGGATCGATCCAGTAGTAGGTGTTGGCGAGACCCGCCCAGGCGAGGCTGCCGGCGCTGCGGCCTTCCGGCGTACGCGCCGTGTTGATCATGAAGCTGAGGCCCCATTTCTTGACGATGTCGGGATAGAGATCGACATCATTGGTCACGCCTGGCACGGCCGCAGTCATCTTCGTCATTTCAAGTTCGCCGATGTGGTTTTCGCACATCGCGCCGACGGTCTCGGGCTTGAGCACCTGATTGCCGTTGCCGCGACCCTTGTTGAGGATCATCTGCGTGAACTTGATGTAGTCGCCGGCAGTGCCATAGAGCCCGCCTCCGCCCATGTGGAATTCCGGCTCCTGCTCCATCTCGAACGGGATTGGTGCGAGTGCTCCATCCGGCCCGCGCGCATGCATGCCGACCAGCCGCTCCCGCTGCGATGCGCCGAGTTTGAATCCGGTGTCGCTCATGCCGAGTGGTGCGAACAGGTTCTTATGCAGATATCTGTCGAGCTTCTGGCCGCTCTTTGCCTCGACGGCCTTGCCGACGAAATCGATATTGCTCCCGTATTCCCAGCGCGTGCCAGGGTCGGACGCCAGCGGCGTCTTCAGCGCATCGTTCTTGCAGGTGATGATCCCCGGGAGACCGGTCTTTTCCAGGTAGGTGACCATGTCGCCGTTCCACATGTCGTAGCAGAAGCCGGCGGTGTGGGTCATGAGCTGGCGGAGCGTGATCTCTGTCTTCGCTGGCCGCAGCATCGGCTCGCCATTGGCATTGAAACCTTCCAGCACCTGGGGCGCGGCAAGGTCGGGCAGCAGCCGGCCGATCGGCGCGTCCAATGACAGCCGCTCCTGTTCGACCAGCTGCATCGCGCCGGCACAGGTGATGGCCTTGGTCATCGAGGCGATCCAGAACACGCTGTCCGTGGTCATCGGATCCGCCTTGGCCAGGTCGCGCTTGCCGAACGCGCCCTGGTAGATCACCTCGCTCCCGCTGGCCGCCACCGCGACCACGCCGGGAATTGCGCTCGTATCGGTCTTCTGCCGCAACAGCCGATCGATCTCCGCCTGACCCTGCATGATTATCCTCCCGTTGTTTGTCTCAGCGGAAGGATTGTGATCTGGCCTGCCGAGGGCAGCAAGAACTCCAGGGCCGGCGACTGGTCGCGATGTCGTGATGTGCGGCCGCAAAAAGGCTGGCGGGGGACAACGCGGGCTCGGTCTTAGAAATCTCGGAGAATCATGGTTTATCCTCACCTTGATCTCAGGGTGCGCGCGGATGGCTCGAGCACCCGCATGGGCGCTATGCTCGCCTGCGGCTCTTGGGATTTTGCAGTTTGAAACTATTTCTGCGTCAAGGCGTTCAGCAGGCCGGCGTCCGGCCGCAGCAAAGATTTCGGCGGCATCACGGCCGCGAGGGGGCGATATGATCTCTACCTGGAGCGAGTGGAAGCGGTATCCGAGACCGGGCCGCGGCGACAATATCGAGGCGCCGATCACGCCCGGGATCTACGAAGTGCGGGTGGCCGCCACCGGTGCGCTCTATTCGTTCGGCGCGGTCGACAATGTCGCGCAAGCCCTGGCGCTGCTGCCGGTCGGCCAGAAGTCCTGGTTCGGGCGCCGCGACCCGGCGACGCTGCCTGATCTCGAATATCGCACCTGTGCGACCTCGACCAAGGCCGACGCCAAGGCTGCGGCGGAGCGGATGATCGGACGGCGCGAAACCTATCTGAGCGGAGCGGCCTGAGCCGGCAACCTGAACTTCTTGTATCGGCGATCGAGACTTAACCGACCCCGGACTCTGTCCTTTCGTGGTGGGCTGGGGAGGTCTGCGCGTTTGCGCGGTGTATGACGACCTCACCGGCATATATAGTGGGCGGAACCTGCACCATGCGAGGAGACGTCCATGACCCCGACCGCCGCCGCACGCGCATCTCAGTCCTCCCAGCAGAGTTTGCGAGACCGCCTGAAGGATCCCTCGCTGCTGCGCGAGCAGTGCTATATCGATGGCGCCTGGGTCGGCACGCCGGTGTTCGCGGTCAACAATCCCGCGACCGGCGCCGAGCTGGCGAAGGTCGCGCAGCTCGGGCCTGAGGATGCGACGAAAGCGGTCGAAGCGGCCAACCGCGCCTTTCCTGCCTGGGCCAAGCTCACCGCGAAGCAGCGCTCCAACATCTTGCGCAAATGGTTCGAGCTGATCACAGCCAACCGCGAGGATCTGGCGCTGATCCTCACCTCCGAGCAGGGCAAGCCGCTGGCGGAAGCGCTTGGTGAAGTCGATATCGGCGCGGCCTATATCGAATTCTTCGCCGAGGAGGCGCGGCGGGTCTATGGCGAGACCATTCCGACGCAGAAGCCTGATGCCCGGCTGCTCGCGATCAAGCAGCCGATCGGTGTCTGCGGCGCCATCACGCCATGGAATTTCCCGAACTCGATGATCACGCGCAAGGTATCGCCGGCGCTGGCCGCCGGCTGCACCGTCGTGCTGAAGCCGGCCAACGAGACCCCGCTCAGCGCGCTGGCATTGGCCGCCTTGGCCGAGAAGGCTGGCGTGCCGAAAGGCGTGTTCAACATCATCACCGGCGACGCGCCGCCGATCGGCAAGGTCTTGTGCGAGCATCCGGCGGTGCGCTTTGTCGGCTTCACCGGCTCGACCGAGGTCGGCAAGATCCTTTACCGGCAGTCTGCAGGCACGGTGAAGAAGCTCGGCCTCGAGCTCGGCGGCAACGCGCCCTTCATCGTGTTCGATGACGCCGATGTCGATGCCGCGGTCGAAGGCGCGATCGTCTCGAAATACCGCAACATGGGCCAGACCTGCGTCTGCGCCAACCGCCTCTATGCTCAGGACAAGATCTACGACGCCTTCGTCGAGAAGCTCGCGGCCAAGGTGGCGGCGATGAAGATCGGCGACGGCACCGAGCCCGGCGTGGTGCAGGGACCGCTGATCAATGCCGAAGCGGTGGAGAAGGTCGAGCGTCATATTGCCGATGCGGTGAAGGGCGGCGCCAAGGTCGTCACCGGCGGCAAGCGCTCTTCGCTCGGGCGCACCTTCTTCGAGCCCACCGTGCTGTCGAACGTGAAGGCCGACGCGCTGGTCGCGCACGAGGAGACCTTCGGTCCGCTGGCGCCGGTGATCCGATTCAAGGACGAGGCCGACGTGATCGCGATGTGCAATGCCTCGCCGTTCGGTCTCGCCTCCTACTTCTATGCGCGCGATCTCGGCCGGGTCTGGCGCGTCGCTGAAGCGCTGGAGTCCGGCATGGTCGGCGTCAACACCGGCCTGATCACCACCGAAGTCGCGCCGTTCGGCGGCGTCAAGGAAAGCGGCCTCGGCCGTGAGGGCTCACATCACGGCATCGAGGAATATCTCGAGATCAAATATGTGATGATGGCAGGGGTTTGAGGGCGATAGCGCCGTCTATGGCCGCTCCCACGAGAGCGCGGCTGATGAGCTAATGGGTCTCGTGTCATTTCTCGGCTTGACGGCCT
>NZ_CAFK01000090.1 GCF_000239815.1 Bradyrhizobium sp. STM 3843
AAGTCATGCCACCGCAAAGAAGCAGTGCACCGGCAAGCCACACTGCGCCTCGGGAGGCGCGAACCTTGACGGAATCCTTGGAAGTTGGTCCCGGACCGATCATGGGCGCCTTCTCGCAACCTGAAACGCAGGCAAGACGGTATCTGCCTGCGCTGCGCTTGTCGCCCTTGAATCGGCGCAAATTTGAGGCGGCGCCGGTATCGAGATATGATCGGAAATCAGTTCCGCAGGCTCGAGGCACTCGCCGCGCGCTGCGGGCGGGTCACCGTGGTCGGCTGAACCGGCCGGCCCCTGTTGCCGAACACCACGGCATCGATCGCGCCGATCACCTTCTGCTGCATGATCTGGTTCTTCTCGATGGTGATATGGCCGACGCCTGGCACGGATTCGACGTCGACGTTTTCCAGTTTGCCGCGGAAACCATCGTCGCGGCGGACCGGCTCGCCGGCACCGTTGGCGATGTAGAAGTTGATGTAGCGCTCGGCATTGCCCGCGACCAGCTTGGTCTTGAATACCGAATCAAGCCCGATCGCGAGCTTCACCGGCACGCCGAGCTGGCCGAGCTTGGCGATCATGTCCGGCAGCGCGGTGGCGCCCGATGAATGGCCGACCAGGATGATCGTCTTGATTTGCCCGGACCGGTAGCCGGCCGCGGCCTCGTCAGCGAGCGAGGACCAGGACACGAAATTGGCGATGGTGACCGGGATTCCCTGCGCCTGCAGCTTGGCGGCGATATCATCCAGCCCGAGCGAGAAGATATTGAGCACGCCGCGCAGAAGGTAGACGTGGGTCGTGCTCGCCGAGATTGCCGTCGCGGTCGGTGCAGCCCTGGCGGCTCCGGGACCGAGCGGCAGCAGCAACAGCAGTGCAAGCGCGCCTGCGCTCAACCACCGGATCGCAGGAGACATCCTGGCATCCGTTGCAATGGTGCGGCTTCCTGGCGTCATCGGTCTTCCTCCGCGGCGAAAAGATGTCGCGACGGCGCGACCGTAGTCTCACGATGCTCGCACACGCAACATGGACGAGCGGCTCAAGCCACGTTACCGCCGAATCGTGTCGTACCCGCAACACCTTACCACATTCAGCCCTCAAAAGGCCCCGAAACTGACCGAATTGCCCTACGACGCACGATTGCGGGCGACAGGACGCCTTCCTATCTCTCGCCTGCCCTCCGGCGGCGTCCGCGAACAGCTTCCTCCCTGAGCGCCGTCCATTCTGCTCCAGCTCAATCTGCCCTTATGACCCCCGTGATTTCCGTCTCCGGTCTGTCGAAGACCTACGCGTCCGGCTTCACCGCGCTGAAGAGGATCGATCTCGATATCCACCGCGGCGAGATCTTCGCACTGCTCGGCCCCAATGGCGCTGGCAAGACGACGCTGATCAGCATCATCTGCGGCATCGCCAATCCGAGCACCGGCAAAGTCGCAGTCGGCGGCCATGACATCATCAGCGACTACCGCGCCGCCCGCGCGATGATCGGGCTGGTGCCGCAGGAGTTGCACACCGATTCGTTCGAAAGCGTCTGGGCCACTGTCAGCTTCAGCCGCGGCCTGTTCGGGAAGCCGAAGAATCCGGCCCTGATCGAGAAGATCCTGAAAGACCTCTCGCTGTGGGACAAGAAGGACTCCAAGATCATCACCCTGTCGGGCGGCATGAAACGGCGCGTCATGATCGCCAAGGCGCTGGCGCACGAGCCGCAGGTGTTATTTCTGGACGAACCGACCGCCGGCGTCGACGTCGAGCTGCGCAAGGGCATGTGGGACGTGGTCCGCGAGCTCCGCGCGGCGGGCGTGACCATCATCCTGACCACCCATTACATCGAGGAAGCCGAGGAGATGGCCGACCGCGTCGGCGTCATCAACAGAGGCGAGATCGTCCTGGTCGAGGACAAGGCGAATCTGATGCAGAAGCTCGGCAAGAAGCGGCTGACGCTCTATCTGCAGAACA
The DNA here is from genome assembly GCF_000239815.1 of Bradyrhizobium sp. STM 3843. GTDB lineage: Bacteria > Pseudomonadota > Alphaproteobacteria > Rhizobiales > Xanthobacteraceae > Bradyrhizobium. Next base: position 1,948 of record NZ_CAFK01000090.1, read on the forward strand.
AGATCGACGCGGTGCCGGACAGCTTGAGCGCCTACCATCTCGTGTTGTCCGAGGACGGCTGGCGTCTGAGCTATGATTACGACACCAAGGGCGAGCGTACCGGCATTACCAGCCTGCTCGGCGATCTCAGGACCGCCGGCATCCGTTTCGCCGATCTCGAGACCGAGCAATCCTCGCTCGAGGACATCTTCGTCAGTCTGGTGCAACAATGAATCTTCCGGCAATCGGCGCGATCTACAAATTCGAGATGGCGCGCACCTGGCGCACGATCCTGCAGAGCATCGTGTCGCCGGTGGTGTCGACATCGCTCTATTTCGTCGTGTTTGGCGCGGCGATCGGCTCGCGCATCAGCCAAGTCGAGGGCGTCAGCTACGGCACTTTCATCGTGCCGGGGCTGGTGATGCTGTCGGTTCTGACGCAGAGCATCGCCAACGCCTCGTTCGGGATCTACTTCCCCAAATTCATCGGGACGATCTATGAGATCCTCTCGGCGCCGATCTCCCATTTCGAGATCGTGCTCGGCTATGTCGGCGCCGCCGCAACCAAGTCCATCATTCTGGGCCTGATCATCCTGGCGACCGCCAGCCTGTTCGTGCCGCTGCACATCCATCATCCGGTGTGGATGCTGACCTTTCTGGTGCTGACCGCAGTCACCTTCAGCCTGTTCGGCTTCATCATCGGCATCTGGGCCGACGGCTTCGAGAAGTTGCAGATGATCCCGATGCTGGTGGTGACGCCGCTGACCTTCCTCGGCGGCAGCTTCTACTCGGTGAATATGCTGCCGCCCACCTGGCGCTCGATCGCGCTGCTCAACCCAGTGGTCTATCTGATCTCCGGCTTCCGCTGGAGCTTCTACGAGATCGCCGATGTCGACGTGGTTGTCAGCATCGGCATGACGCTCACGTTCCTCGCCATCTGCCTGGCGATCGTCTGGTGGATCTTCAAGACCGGCTACCGGCTCAAGCGCTGAGCCGCTGCCAGGCGATCTCGCCGATTTTACCGATAACAGTGGAAGCGACCGTAGCGGTCGCGATACCCACGGCAGCGGTAGTGCCGGTGGTAGTAGGACCGGTGCGGGACGCCAAACACGCCTTCGACGGCACCGACCGCTCCGCCCACGCCGGCGCCAACTGCGCCGCCGACGACGCCGCCCACCGGGCCGCCGATCCGATTGCCTTCATGGGCGCCTTCCCGCGCACCGCCCACGATGCCCTGGGCGTGGGCGACCGGCGGCAGTGAGAGCCAGGCCAGCGCGAGCGCCACGATCGCGAGCGCCGCGAGAAGACAGGTCACGCGTTGTGACGAGCGGTCGCGGAGCGCTGCCGCCTTGGCTCTTGTTTTCAGCATTGTCATCCCGATGGGTCTTCGGCAGGTGGACGAGGAAGGATCTATATAACACGGATGCGGCCAAATGGTTGCAGCTCCGTGACGTCCCTCGCTAACGCCCACGCCGCCTCGGGGCAACTCGCGAATAGTTAACTCGCGAAAATGTCACTCGGCGTCGGCGGTCACGGCTTGCCTGCATTGCGCCGGCCGTTAATGATGTGCTGCTCGCGCTCCTGGAACAAATGCTCAATTTCGGACATATTGCAGGCCGAGGGAAAGAGCCGCGGCGGGACTGAAATTGCAGAGGCCAGAGGTCACATGCGTACCACTCTTCTTGCGCTTGCCGGATTGATGCTGCTTGCCGGCACGCCGGCGTTGGCAAAGGTCGACATCACGGTCGACAAGAACAACCAGATGATGACGGTCGCCGTCGATGGCGTGGAGCGCTATCACTGGCCGGTCTCGACCGGCATTCCCTCCCGCGAGACGCCAAGCGGCAACTTCCGCGCCTTCCGTATGGAAGAGGACCACTACTCCAAAGAGTTCGATGACGCGCCGATGCCGCATTCGATCTTCTTCACCAAGATCGGGCATGCGATCCACGGCACGGATTCGGAAGGCCGGCTCGGCACGCCTGCGTCGCATGGCTGCGTGCGGCTGTCGAAGGCCAATGCCACCACACTCTATGAGCTCGTCCAGAGAGAAGGCGTCCTCAACACCACCGTGACCTTGACCGGCTCCGCCGAGGTTGCGCTGGCGCGCAATCCGCACCGCGGCACAGCGGTGGCGCGCCGCGACGCCCAGCAATATGACAGCGCCGGCGAACCGGTCGTGCTGACGCCGCAGCCGCAATACTTGCCCGGACGGCAGATCGTGCCGCAGCAGCGGGCCGAGGACGGCTACATCTATCCGGCCGACGGCAGCGACGACGGCACGCGCTATCCCGCGCCGCCGAGCGCCACACGCCGTGTCTACGATGCTCAGGCCTATCCGCAGCAGCGGTACCAGTATTACGGCAACAGCGCCCCGAGCTACCAGCAGCCACAGCGTTCCTACCAGCCGCGCCCCTATCAGCCGCGGGACTATTTCGGCAACACCTATCAGGACTGAGATGCCCTGACATTGACAGATGAAGGCGGGCCTCACGCCCGCCTTTCATTTTGCCGAATTGGTGTCGTTGCAAGGAGCGGCGGACGAAGCAATCCAGATCGTCGTCCTGATCATGGATCGCTTGATCCTATCGCCTGGGCGAAGCCTGACGTCCCACTACTCTCCGTCGCGCAGGCGCCGATAGACGGCGCCGAGAATGTTGGAATAATCGTCGGTCCAGACCCGCTCGCCCTCGGTCGGCTCGGTTTCGGTCCATTTGTCCGACGAGGCGAGATTGCCGACATCGGCATCGTCGCGCGCGGACACCACCACGTCGGTCGGGAAGATGTATTCGTCGTCGCGGCCGGAATCCTCGTTGTAGACCCAGCTCTTCAGATCATTGGCGTCGGCGATGCCGACCACCACGCTTTCCAGCGCGAGGTGGCGGTTGGAGACGTGCATCACGACGGCGCCCTGCGGGGCGAGCTTGGCCTTGTAGATCGCCATCGCTTCTTCGGTCGCAAGATGGATCGGGATCGCATCCGAGGAGTAGGCGTCGACGATGATGAGATCGTAGATGCCGTCCGGTTCCTTGGCGAAGGTCAGCCGCGCATCGCCGATCACCGGCTTGAAGTCGGGCGCACAATTCTTGATGTAGCTGAAATATTTCGGATCGCTCGCGGTATCGACCATCGTCTGGTCGATCTCGAAGAACTTCCAGCTCTCGCCGGGCTCGGCGGCGCAGGTCAGCGTGCCGGCGCCGACGCCGATCACGGCGACCTTCAGCGGCGCGCCCTTGCGCTCGCGAACCGCAGTGATGGCGCGACCGATACCACCGTCCTTATGGTAGTAGGTGATCGGTTCAGGCCGTCCGGTGACCGGTGAGCCGTCATCGTTCTGATATTTCTGCGCGCCATGGATGGTCGTGCCGTGCATCAGCACGTGGTATTGGCCGTGCGAGGTGACCACGATCTTGTGCACGCCGAAGAAGCTGCGGACCGTTTCAACCCGGCCATCATCCGCCGGGTAAAGCCGGATCAGCACCAGCGCGACCACGACGGTTGCGAAGATCTTCCAGCGCTCGACATTGAGCAGCAGTGCGAGCAGCGCCGCGAACACACCAACCACACCGGCCACCCAGACCCGATGCTCCTGCAGATAGGCCGTGACCGCGCCGGTGGTCTCCCCCGGCACGATCAGCGCAATCGCGATCGCCGCAAGCACGAGCCAGTACCACCGGGTCACAGAGGGCAAACGCTCGCTCTTCTGCGCCGGCCGGCATAGCGCGGCAAGCGCGAGGAGGATCGGATATTCGGCGACCCAGGAGAAGGTGAACGGCGCGACCAAGCCTGCGAAAAGGCCGCCGACCATGCCGCCGAATGACAGCGCGACATAGAAGCCGGTGAGGTATCTGGCAGCCGGCCGGGTCCGCGCCAGCTCGCCGTGACAGGCCATCGCGATCAGGAAGAAGCAGAGCAGATGGCCGCCCAGCGTCAGGAACAGATTCTGCTCGCCGCCGACTGCCAGCAGCACCACGATGCCGGCAATCGCCAGCGGCTGTAGCGCCAACATCCATGCGTGCGGCAGCAGCGGTCGGGACTGGAACACCAGCACCCAGGTCAAGAGATAGAGCGACAGCGGCAGCACCCAGAGCAGCGGCGCCGCGGCGACGTCGGTCGAGATATGCGCGGTGACCGCGATCAGCAGGCCCGAGGGCACCGCAGCCAGGAAGATCCAGCGCGCGCGCAACAGCCAGCTCGGCGGCGGCGCGTCGCTCTCTTCCGCCTGCAGCTCGATTGACAGCTGCGCCGGCGCGCGCCACAGCAGCAGGCCGCAGGCCGCGATCAGCACGATCAAGAGCCCGTAGCCGGCGGTCCAGATCAGGTTCTGCATGCGCAGGCTGAAGATCGGCTCGATCAAGAGCGGATAGGACAACAGCGCCAGGAAGCTGCCGATATTGGATGACGCATAGAGGAAGTAGGGATCGGGCGCGGCCGGGTGGCCAGTGCGGACGAACCAGGCCTGCAGCAGCGGATTGTTGGCGGCCAGCGCGAAAAACGGCAGGCCGATCGAGACCACAAACAGCCCAAGCAGCCAGAGCGCATAGCCGGAGGTCGGCGGCTCGCCCCAGCTATTTGCGATCGACAACGGCAGGGTGAGGATGGCGACGACGAGCAGCAACAGGTGCGCGACCACCGGCACGATCCGATTGCGGAGCTGCATCAGAAAATGCGCATAGGCGTAGCCGGCGAGCAGCAGCGTCTGGAAGAAGACCATCGCCACCGACCACACCGCCGGCGAGCCGCCGAGCCGCGGCAGCACCATCTTGGTGAACAGCGGTTGGACCGAAAACAACAACAACGCGCTGACGAAGATCGCGGCGGTGTAGACCACCAGGATCAGGCTATTCCGCGTGCCAGCGGTTTGGTCGGCTGCAGGCGATGCGAGCGAGGTCATGAAAACTCCGGCGTTGTTCCGGCCAGCATCGGAAAGCGCATGGCCCGGCCGCGACACGCGGACCAGACATAACGGATGGAGGGGCTGTACGGCCAGCAGCGGCCGCAGACTTTCCCTTGACGGCATACGGCTCCGGCGCGACAGCACTGTCCATCACCGGTTCCCGGTCGTCCGACCGCGCTTGCTTTAACCAGGGCTTTTTGAAGCGGACATGAACGAAACCGACGTCGTCGTCATTGGAGCCGGCCATAACGGCCTGACCTGTGCCGCCTATCTGGCCATGGCGGGCCTGCGCGTACACGTCGTGGAGCGGCGCAAGGTGGTCGGCGGGGCCGCCGTGACCGAGGAATTTCATCCGGGCTTTCGCAATTCGGTCGCATCCTACACGGTCAGCCTGCTCAATCCGCAGGTCGTCGCCGATCTCAAGCTGCATGAGCGCGGGCTCAAGATCGTCGAACGGCGGGCGCAGAATTTCCTGCCTGCCCCCGACGGCCGCTATCTCCTGACCGGCGAGGGCCGCACACAGCCGTCGGTGACCAGGCTCAGCGCGCATGATGCTGACGCGATCGGCCTGTTCTCGGCAAGACTGGAGGCGATCGCGGACGTGCTGCGCAGCTTCGTGCTGCGCGCGCCGCCAAACCTGGTCGAAGGCTTCGGCCTGTCCGCGATCCGCGAGGGCTTCAATGCGCTGGCGGCGGCCAACACGTTGCGCGCGCTGACGATCGAGCAGCAGCGCGATCTCTTGGATCTCTTCACCCGCTCGGCCGGCGAGATGCTGGACGAGGTGTTCGAGACTGATCTCGTGAAGGCGCTGTTCGGCTTCGATGCCATCGTCGGCAACTATGCCAGTCCTTACGCCGCAGGCTCGGCCTATGTGATGCTGCATCACGCCTTTGGCGAGGTGAACGGTAAGAAGGGGGTCTGGGGCCACGCGATCGGCGGCATGGGCGCGATCACGGAAGCGATGGCGCGCGCGGTGCGCGACTACGGCGCGCTGATCGATGTCGATGCCGGCGTGCGCGAGGTGATCGTCGAGCAGGACCGCGCCGCAGGCGTCGTGCTGGAGGACGGCCGGACCATTCGCGCCAAATATGTCGTGGCCAATGTGAATCCCAAGCTGCTCTATACGCGGCTGGTGCCGGGCGGCGCCTTGCCCGATGCATTTCTCGCCCGCATCAAGACCTGGCGCAACGGGTCAGGCACTTTCCGTATGAATTTGGCGCTCAGCCGCCTGCCCTCTTTCACCGCACTGCCCGGCGAAGGCGACCATCTCTCGGCGGGCATCATCCTGGCCCCGAGCCTGGCCTATATGGACCGCGCCTATCTCGATGCACGCGAGCATGGCTGGAGCCGCGAGCCCGTGGTGGAAATGCTGATCCCCTCCACGCTCGACGACAGCCTGGCGCCGGCAGGCCGGCATGTCGCCAGCCTGTTCTGCCAGCATGTCGCGCCGGAATTGCCGGACAAGCGCTCCTGGGACGATCATCGGGACGAGGTCGCCGATCTCATGATTGCGACCGTCGACCGTTACGCGCCGGGCTTCGCCTCGACCGTGCTCGCGCGGCAGATTCTCTCGCCGCTGGATCTGGAACGGCAGTTCGGCCTGCTCGGCGGTGACATCTTCCATGGCGCGCTCAGCCTGAACCAGCTGTTCTCGGCACGGCCGATGCTCGGCCACGCCGACTACCGCTCGCCGCTGCCGGGCCTTTACCATTGCGGCTCCGGCAGCCACCCCGGCGGCGGCGTCACCGGCGCGCCCGGCCACAATGCAGCGCACGCGATTTTGTCTGATCACAGGGCGCTGTTTGCCCGGAGATAAGCGGTGGACAGAGCTGTGGACCGTCGGTGGCGAGGTCTTGGCACAAACCTCCTGCAAGCTTGGGACAGTTTTGGGACAAGCCTTGGGACAGATCTTGGGACAGGTCCGGGACAAGACCTGTATGCGCATTGGACATCCTGTGGATGGAAGCCGCGAACCCAGAACGGCTGGTTCCAGCCGTGCGCGTCGCAAAAAGAAAAGGCCGGGGCGCGAACCCCGGCCTGAGACTACCGTTGCAGAAGCGCTTACTTCAAAGACGTGTTGATCGAGTCGAACTTGCTGCTCAGCGATGAGCCGAGCCCGTTGACCGCGGCGATGATCGCCAGCGAAATGCCGGCCGCGATCAGGCCGTATTCGATGGCGGTGGCGCCGGATTCATCACGCAAGAACTTAAAAATCTTGGATTTCATGCTGACCTCTATACCCCTGTCGTTGGACCAGAGCCGCTCAGTTCCACGACCGGGAACATACCGGCCGAAACCTAAAGTCACCTAAATGCGCGCCTGATAAATTGTCCTGATAATTGTCTGCAATTTTCACGCGATATTCGGCCCTGGACGGATACAGATCCGGGCGGCCCAATACCCCACTTCAAAAGGCAATCGCGCTTGCCTTGAGGCAGAAAACGCTTAACCACGCTGACCAATTGCCCCGCGGATCCCCTGATGACCTCTACGCTCACTCCGGCCACCCACCGCGCCAGCTTCAGCTTGGCTGGCGAAACTGACGCGAGACGCGCGGTCGATACCCTGACCGAGGTCTTTTTCGAGGGGGATGCCGCGGTGGCCGCCTTCGAGCGACCGGACGGGCGCTGGGACGTGACGGTGCATTTCGCGCAAGAGCCGGATCGCGATCTGGTTCGCGAGCTCGTCGCAGGGGCGGCCGGCGCGGACGTCGCACAAACCATCAGTTTCGACGTGGTCGAAGCCAAGGATTGGGTCAAGGCCAGCCTCGACGATCTGGTGCCGGTACCTGCTGGCCGGTTTGTGGTTCATGGCAGCCATGACCGCGCCCGGGTGCCGCCGAACAAGCTTGGCATCGAGATCGAAGCGGCGCTCGCCTTCGGCACCGGCCATCATGGCACCACCCGCGGCTGCCTGCTGCTGTTCGACCATTTGTTGAAGTCGCGGTCGCCTCGCCGCGTGCTGGATCTCGGCACCGGCACCGGCGTGCTCGCCATTGCCGCGGCCAAGTCTTGCCATGCCAAGTCCTGCCGTCAGTCCCGGCATCAGCCGATCCTGGCCAGCGATATCGATCCTCCGTCTGTCGCGGTCGCCCGCGACAACATGAGGATCAACGGAGTTGCACCACGGGTCCGGGTTATCCGTGCCACCGGCTTTGCCGCGCCCGACTTCGCCCGCGAGGGTCCGTTTGATCTGGTCTTAGCCAATATCCTGGCCAATCCGCTGCGCCAGCTCGCCGGGCCCATGCAGCGCCATCTGGCGCCGTCGGCACACGTGATCCTCTCCGGTCTTTTGACACCGCAGGCACGCGCCGTCGTCGCCGCTTATCGTGCGCGTGGACTGGTGCCGGTCAGGCAGCTGAGGATCGACGGCTGGAGCAGCCTGCTGCTGCGATATGAAGGATAGGCCGGGATCAATCCGGCATTGGGGGAAAGCGCCGCTTTGCTTTTTGCTTTGTCTTGGATTTGGCTGTGTCTTGATCTGACTACTTTGTTTTGGTCTGGCGACCGTCAGAATCCTGATTGATCGGCTGGTCCCGCTTCGTCCGCGGCGCCGTCAAACGACTTACGAGCTGACCCAGCGTGCTGCGCTGCTTCTCGGCGGGTGTGGGCGCCGTCTCTTGCGATGCGGGCGCCGATAATTTCTCGAAGGTAAAAGCAGGCATGTGCGTCCCCTCGCCGTTGAGTTGAGGCACTCCTAGAACACACGACCACAGCAGCTATTCGACCTTGGTCGTAGCATTCCGAACGTTTCCCCGGTTCATCTCTTTCGGATGACTGGCAAACGACAGCAAATCGTTTTGCACAGGCGAATGCAAGGAGATTCTTCATGCGCTGCACGCGTCGATTGGGGAAGGCTGATTGCAGACGCTCATGCTCGACCTTAGACTAATCGATCATGTTCGAAGCTCACTTCCAGACTTTCGAGGATCCCGAGACCGGGGTTGCTCTGACCGCACGCCTGTCCGCCTTTCGCGAGGAGCTTGCCAGGCGCAAGCTGACCGGCTTTATCGTGCCGCGCGCCGACCAGCAGCAGAACGAATATGTTCCAGGCTCCGAGGAACGGCTGGCATGGCTGACCGGCTTCACAGGCTCGGCGGGCGCAGCCGTCGTGCTGCCGCGCGAGGCCGCACTCTTCGTCGATGGCCGCTATACATTGCAGGCGGCCAGGCAGGTCGACAGCAAGGCCTGGACCGTGGAATCGCTGGTCGAGCCGCCGGTGGAAAGCTGGCTCACCGCGCATTTGAAATCTGGTGACCGGCTCGGCTTCGATCCATGGCTGCATACCGCGGCTGCCGCCGAACGGCTGGCCTCCGCCTGCACCAAGGCCGGGGCCGAACTGGTTGCAGTCGACAGCAATCCGGTCGATGCGATCTGGACCGAGCGGCCGCAGCCTCCGGTGGCGCCGATCGCCGTCCATGCCGCAGAATTTTCCGGCGAGAGCGAGACCGACAAGCTCGCCCGGATCCGAAAGGAGATCGATAAGCTGGGCGTCGAGGCGCTGGTGCTCTCCGATTCACACAACGTCGCCTGGACGTTCAACATCCGGGGCGCCGACGTCGCCCACACGCCGCTGCCTTTGTCGTATGCGCTGGTGCCGAAGAGCGGCCGGCCGACCATCTTCATCGATCACCGCAAGCTCTCCAATCTCACCCGCGACCATCTCGAACAATCCGCCGATGTCGCCGAGCCCGACGCGCTGAGTCCGAACCTGACCAGGCTCGCGCAGACCGGGGCGGCCATCGCGCTGGACAGTGCGACCGCGGCCGATGCGCTCACCCGGCTGATCCAGACGGCCGGCGGCAAGCCCGTGCGCTCCACCGATCCGGTGAGCCTGCTCAAGGCCGCCAAGAATGCCACGGAGATCGAAGGAACCAGGCGCGCGCACCGGCGCGACGCGGTCGCACTGGCGCGCTTTCTGGCCTGGATCGACCGTGAGGCCCCCAAAGGCGCGTTGACCGAGATTGACGCGGTGGAAGCGCTGGAGACATTCCGCCGCGACACCGGGGCGCTGAAAGATGTCTCGTTCCCGACCATCGCCGGCACCGGGCCGAATGGCGCGATCGTGCATTACCGCGTCACCCGCAAGACCAACCGGCGCATCATGCCCGGCGATCTCCTGCTGATCGATTCCGGCGCGCAATATCAGGACGGCACCACCGACGTCACGCGCACCATCGCGATCGGGACGCCGACCGACGAGATGCGTGACCGCTTCACCCGCGTGCTGCGCGGGCATCTGGCGATCGCGCGCGCGGTCTTTCCGGACGGCGCCACCGGCGCGCAACTCGACACGCTGGCGCGGCAATTCCTGTGGCAGGCCGGTGTCGACTTCGAGCACGGCACCGGACATGGCGTCGGCAGCTATCTCTCCGTGCATGAGGGGCCGGCGCGGATCTCCAAGCTCGGCACCACGCCGCTGAAGCGCGGCATGATCCTGTCGAACGAGCCCGGCTACTACAAGACCGAGGCCTTCGGCATCCGGATCGAGAACCTGGAACTGGTGGTGGCGAAGGATATTGCCGGCGCGGAGAAGCCGATGAACGGTTTCGAGGCGCTGACCCTGGCGCCGATCGACCGGCGCCTGATCGATGTCGCGATGCTGAGCGCGGACGAACGCGCCTGGCTCGACGCGTACCACGCGAAGGTCAACGCCGCCGTGCGCAGCGCGCTCGATGAAGCTGACCAGCGCTGGCTCGACGCCGCGACTGCGGCGCTTTAGCCGCAACCTCCGTCATTCCGGGGCGACGCGAAGCGTCGAACCCGGAATCTCGAACTGAGAAGCACGAAAAGCCAAGTTCGAGATTCCGGGCTCGAGGCCTTCGGCTTCGCCCCGGAATGACGGGGTTTAGCTGCCGAATTTTCGTCACCGCCTGCAACACCCTTCGGCACGTTATTATAACAGTCCCGCTCCCGGCATGGGCGTATGCCGAAACAAGCGTTTTCGCGGCGCGGCAGGCCGCTACATTCGCCCTCGTTCGAAACGATGTGAGCGCGCCCGGCACATGCACGGAATGATCAGCAAGCCGCCAGAGGCCGCCTCGCAAGCGGGCCTCGCGCCTTCGCGCGGGGTGCTGGTGCTGCTGGTCGTGATGACCGGGCTTGCACCGATCTCGCTCTACCTGCTGGTTCCGGCGTTGCCGATGCTGGCCACGACCTTCGGCCGCGACGCCTCGGTCGTGCAGATGACCGTCTCCTGCTACATGGTCGGCATCGCGCTGTCGCAGCTTCTGCTCGGACCGTTGTCGGACCGCTACGGCCGCCGCCCGGTGATGCTGGCCGGTCTTGGCCTGGCGATCGTCGCGAGCTTCGGCTGCATCCTTGCGCAAACCCTGCCGCAACTGATCTTCGCGCGCTTCCTGCAAGCCCTGGGCGGGGCCAGCGGCATGGTGATCAGCCGAGCCATCATCCGTGACCTTTATCCACGCGAGCGCGTCGGCGCGATGATCAGCCTCGTGATCGCCGTGATGATGATCGCGCAGATGCTCTCGCCGCTCACCGGCGGTCTGATCGAGATCACGCTCGGCTGGCACGCGATCTTCTATGTCGTCACGGCGCTGTCGGTTGCGATCGCGATCGCCGTGACGCTCGCGCTGCCGGAGACGCGGCGTGCACGCGCCGAGGGCGCCAGCTTCGGCAGCGACGTCACGGTGCTGCTGAAGAGCCGCGCCTTCATCGGCTATGTGCTGTGCCAGGTGCTGGCCTCGCAGATCATCTTCGCCTTTGCCGGCGGCGGTCCCTATATCGTCGAGGTCCAGATGGGCCGCTCCTCAGCCGAGTATGGCGCCTGGTTTGCGACGACTGGCTTCGCCTATTTCGTCGGCAATCTGTTCTGCGTCCGCTTCTCGCCACGCCATTCGCTGGACAAGCTCATCTGGTTCGGCCTGGCGCTGCAGCTTGTGGGCAGTCTGCTGAATTTCGGTTGGAGCCTGCTCGGCCTCAACCAGGTGCCGAGCATCCTGTTCGGCACCCAGATGCTGGTGATGTTTGCGAACGCGGCCGTGATGGCCAACTCCGCTGCGGGCGCGATCAGCGTGCGCCCCAGCGCGGCCGGCACCGCCTCCGGCGCGATGGGTTTTCTGCAGATGGGGCTTGGTGCATTGACCTCGCAGCTCGGCGCCTATCTCGGCGGGCACTATGCTTCAACGCTGCCTCTGACCTCGGCGATCCTGATCCTCTCGCTCGCCTGCGCCAGCACGATGATCTTCCTGGTGCCGCGCTGCAACGCGATCGTGAGTGAGGAGATGATCAGGCAGGCGGAGGAGGATGAGGCCGGG
>NZ_CAFK01000089.1 GCF_000239815.1 Bradyrhizobium sp. STM 3843
CGATATCTGCCCAGGTCAGGGTCGGATAGTTGAAGATCGAGGAATATTTGGCCTTGCCGGCCAGCATCGCGTCGACCAGCTCCTCACGCGAGGCGCCGAGCGTCTCGGCGGCGGCATAGAGATAGAGCCCGTGGCCGCACTCGTCCTGCACCTTGGCGAGCAGCGCGGCCTTGCGGCGCAGGCTTGGCGCGCGCGTGATCCAGTTGCCCTCCGGCAGCATGCCGACGATCTCGGAATGGGCGTGCTGGGAAATCTGCCGGATCAGCGTCTTGCGGTAGGCGGCGGGCATCCAATCATTGGGCTCGATGCGCTCCTCGGCATCGACACGCGCCTGAAAGCGCGCCGTCCGCGCCACGTCCTCCGCGAGAGTGCCCTCCTCGGGCGTATTGAGCGCCTGCGTATACATGCGGCGACGTGTCCTCCCAGGACTTGGTTGCCGCTAACATATAACAAAATCTAATCTACGCAATCCATTTTTGTAATATATCAGCGCAGATCATCCATCGCCGAAGCGGCGCGCGAGCGCCGCTCCGGCAGGCCGCAGCGGACCATTCTCGTCGGTGCCGTGGTCGTCGAGCCAGCGCTCGGAGCCGGCCAGCAGCGCGCGATAGATCTCGCCGCACAGCACCCGCGCCGGCCGTCCCGGCCAGTCCTTGGGCAGCAGTTCCGCCGGTAACAAGGGATCGCGCAGCACAATGCGCCGGTAATGATGGATCAGCAGAATGCGCGCGGTGAAAGCGTCGGCATCGGACAGCGTTTCCTGCTTCCGCAGACAGGCCTGCAGTGGCGCAAAGGTGGCCATGAACTTCAGATAGGCCCCCGCGGTGCGCTCGAGCGCCCAGCTTTCGGCGAGCAGGCGCCGCGCCATGTCGGGAGCGGCGGAGGCGTCGAGCCGAAGCCCGCCCCTCGCCTCCTCCGGCACAGCGGTGCCGGCCGGCGCGACAAAGACGCCGGGCAGCGGACTGCCAAAGCCGGCATTCTTGAGCGCGTCCCGCGCGGCCTCGCGCTGATCGCTCTGGCTGATCAAGAGCAGCTCGAAACTGCCGGTCCATTCCGTCGGCGGCGGATCGTAGATGTGGCGGGTCGCCGCGGCAAAGGTCTGCTGCCCCTGCCTGACCAGGCGATAGAAGCTGTTGCGGCCGACCTTGCTGCGCTCGAACCAGCCTTCAGCGGTAAGCCGCGACATCGCAGTGCGCACCACATTGCCGTCGATGTCGAGGCCTGCGAAGAACTCCAGCAGCGTCCCCAGCCACACTGTCCCGCCGCGCGGCACGATGGCATCACCAAACACGGTGATGATGAGCGAGCCGGTGCGCGAGGGCTCGCCTTTGAGCTGATCGATGATGCGGGAGAGCGGCTGCGGCGGCATGGTGGTCCACGCATAGCCTGTTTTGCCGCGATCCACCAAAAAAGAAGGCCCGCAAGATGCGGGCCAGGGCATTTCGGTATGTGCCTGATGCGATCAGGCCGACTTGGTATAGGTCTTGGCGAAGTTGTCCTGCAAGGTCTTGGCGCCATCGGTCACGAGCTTGCCGAAATATTCGGTGCTCGACTTCGCCCGCGAGATGAGCGCTTCGCCGCGCGCCCGCGCGAGTTCCGACTGAATCTGCACGGCTTCGCTGATCGTCTTGGCAGACGCCAGCTTGTCCAGCCCGTCGAAGAACGCCTCGGTGTCCTCATGGATCGCCTGCTGGATGTTGCGGCCGATCTTGGTCGCTTCGCTGACGCCGTCAGCAACAGCGGTCTCGATCGCAGCCGTCACTCTTTCCGAGCCGGCGAAGGCATCGGCAACGCGTTCCTTGGCCGTCGCGGTCGCCTTCTTGACGAACTCGCGCGCGGATTCCGGCACTTCCATATTCTGCATGTTCTTCAGCGCGTCGGTCACCGGGGCAAAGGCCTCCTTGACGCTGTCGAATGCAGTCGCGGTATCATTGGTCATCGTTTCTCTCCATCCTCTGCTGAGCTATGGGCTCCCACCCCGTCCGTATTGGCCCGGGGCTCCATAGTCATGCCATGCCTAATGCCGCATTGCAACAAAAATGTTGCATTGCAGCATTGGATGTCATTTTTATGGGGGAGGTGGAGACCGGCGGCAGCCAGCGCTCAGCCGGCGTCTTTCGCCCCCTCGATACCCTCGGTTCCCGAAGCGGCCGGACGCCGGGAACGCGTCCGCTGGGCTCGGGGAGCAGCGACCTTAGGGGCGGCAGCTGCTTCCTTTGGAGCGGCAGTTTCCTCAGGAGCAGCAGCTTCCTCCTTGGGAGCGGCAGCTTCATTGGGAGCGGCTGCTTCAGTAGGAGCCACAGCTTCCGCGAGAGCGGCAGTTTCCGTAGGAGCGGCAGTTTCCGGAGGAACGGCAGCTTCAGTCGGGACAGTAACTTCCTTGGGGGCGGCAGTTTCCTTGATAGCGGCAGCCTCCACCATTCGAAGCAGCAGCGCTTTGATCTCGCTCAATTCGAGTTCGATCGCCTGCAGCCGCTCGCTCATGTCCTTCAACTGGCCGCGGCTGGGCAGATTCATGTTGTTGAAGTAGCTTTCCATCAGATCGGCCATATGTTTCTGCGCTCCCGAGGCGAAGGCACTCCGATCGCTTGCCTGGCGTCCCGGTGGCAAGGAACCCAGGCCTTGCTTGGCGAAGGCCGCAAAGCCCTTCTGCATCTCCCCGACCATTTGCTGCCATAACGCGATTGCATCACCAGTCTTGTCGACCATCGCCATTCTCCTTGTCACCAAGCGAGATCACGGGACTCAGCACCTGTACCCGCCAAGATATCATGCAGGCATCGGCGATGCGCAAATGATGCGACATGTGCAGGCCTCCTCCCCAGTTCGATAACATGCGATACAGTTCCACCGGCTTTGAAACGAGGAACCCAGTTGTGACCGCAATTGCTCATCAGCCCCAGCATATCGCGCGCGCCAATGGTATCGACATCTGCTACGAAATTTTTGGCGATCCCGCTGCAGAGCCGCTGGTGCTGATCATGGGGCTCGGCGGCCAGATGTTGATCTGGGACGATGAGTTCTGCGCGCAGCTTGCAAGCCGCGGCTTCCGCGTCATCCGCTTCGACAACCGCGACATCGGCCAATCCAGCAAGATGCATGGCGGCAAACGGCTCACGCCGTTCGAACTGCTGAAGCTGCGGTTCTTTCATCTTCCGGTGTCGGCTCCCTACAAGCTCATCGACATGGCCAAGGATACGGTCGGTCTGTTGGACGCGCTCTCGATCAAGTCTGCGCATCTAGTCGGCGCCTCGATGGGCGGCATGATCGCGCAGGAGATCGCATTGTCGTTTCCCGAGCGGGTGCGGTCATTGACCTCGATCATGTCGACCACGGGCAATCCTCGGATTCCGCCACCGAGCCGCGAGATCGCCATGATGCTGATGATGCCGGCGCCGAAGACCAAGGAGCAATATGTCGAGCGCTTTTCCAGGACCTGGAAGATGCTGCGGGCCGGCTCCTTTCCGGAAGACGAAGCGCGCGACCGGGCGCTTGCCGAGCGCTGCTTCGCCCGCGGCATCAATACGGCCGGCGTCGGCCGGCAATTGCGCGCTATCCTGGCTTCCGGCAGCCGCAAGCCCCGGCTGCATCTGGTGGAGGTGCCGACATTGGTGATCCACGGCACCCGGGATCCGCTGGTGCATCCCTCCGGCGGACGCGACACGGCGGAGTCGATTCCGAATGCCAAGCTCCTGATGATCGAGGGCATGGGCCATGCCTTGACGATCCGGACCTGGCCGCAGATCATCGACGCGATTGCAGCCCATGCGCATGGCGCGAGTGCGCAGGCGGCTTGACCCAATTGGAAATGAGTTGTTGCCGCAAAACCGGCGTCGTCCCTGCGCACGCAGGGACCCATAACCACCTGCGTTAGTTGTTGAGCCGATCTGGAGCTCCAGCCCGCCTGACCACGACCTCCTGTGGCTATGGGCCCCTGCTTTCGCAGGGGCGACAGCGAATTTTGGCCGAGAGTCCTATCTCATCATCTCAGCCAAACCGGCGCCGGCGCCATTCGATCAGCTTGGCGCTGACCTCCTCCGGCTGCTCCTGCTGCGTCCAATGGCCGCTGTTGCGCACCAGGTATTTCTCAAGATCAGGCACCAGCTTTTCCATGCCATCGGTAGCCGAGGGTGGCAGCACGGCATCGTGCTCGGCCATGATCATCAGCGCCGGCACGCGGACGGTGTGATCGAGGCCTTCCGCCCTCCGCCAGTTGCGCGACATGTTGCGGTACCAGTTGATACCACCGGTGAAGCCGGTTCTCTGGAAAGTCTCGACAAAGACCTGCTTCTCCTGCTCCGACAGGATCGGCTGGCGCGCATCGCGACTGGCGTCATACGCCGCGACCATCTGCGGGAAGGCAAGATTGACCGTCTTCGCTGCAACGATGCCTGCCACCGGCGGCTCCTTCGCTCCGTCATCACTGCGCGGCACCGGCTTGCGCATGAAGGCGTCGAAGGTCTGCTCGACTCGGCTGCCGAAGATGCGATCCGGCTCGCGCGCGGGATCCTGGAACTGGACGATGTACATCGTCTCGCCGAAGCGCTTGCGCATGATGTCGATCGGATCGGCGGGCGCGCGGGGAAGATGCGGCGTGTTGACGCCGACCACGCCAGCGACGCGGTCGAGATAGCGCAGCGGCATCTGCCAGACGACAAAGCCGCCCCAGTCGTGGCCGACGAAGATCGCCTTGTCGATCTTAAGGTGGTCGAGCAAGCCGACCAAATCGGCCGTCAGATGCTCGATATCATAGGCCTCGACCGGCTCCGGCCGGTCAGTCGCGCCGTAGCCGCGCTGGTCGGGTGCGATCACGCGGATGCCGGCTTCGCTGAGCCTCGTGATCTGGTGCCGCCAGGAGAACGCCAGTTCAGGCCAGCCATGGCACAAGACCATGGGCGGCCGATCCGTGGCCGGTCCCGCCTCGTAATAGCCCATCCGGATGCCGTTGGTCGCGGCAAACTGCAGCGGCGGCATGACCGTGGCGTCGCTCATGCGTCCCTCCTGTCCCTGCCTTTTGTTGTAGCGGCCAGGCGCCTCAGCGGCGCCTGCGCCCATCATCGTGCAGATCGTGGAAGGTCGATGCAACCCGCCTGCGGCCCGTTCAGCCGAGTAATTCGAATGAAGCGATCAGGCCGATTTCCGGTCGCTCGAGCGGCTGCCGCCGAGCCCGGTCATCGTCACAAACAGGTCCTGGAATTTCTCCGCCAGCTTCGGATCGAAGCTGAACCAGCTCTGTAGCAGAGCTTCCGGAGCCATCTTGTCGATGTTGCTCATCATCTGCTGCTGCAGCTTATCCATGACGGCCATCTGCATCGGGCCGACGTCAGGGAGCCCAAAGAATTGCCGCGCCTCCAGCGGAGTGCAATCGATCTCGACGTTGACTTTCATATCCCGCTCCGCGCTATTCGAACCGCCCTCGTGCCGCCACTCTGAACAACCCCGCCCCGACCCGCCAAGTCCTTCGAGACCAAGTCCTCCGAGACCAAGTCCTTCGAGCCCCATCGCATCGAGAAGTGCTGACCA
>NZ_CAFK01000088.1 GCF_000239815.1 Bradyrhizobium sp. STM 3843
CCTTAGCGCGCCGTCCTCGCGCATCATCTCGACCAGCATCCCTTCGCGCAGGCCGCGGTCGGCGACCCGCAGCCGCGGCAGCGGGAACGCCTGGCGGATCGAGTCCAGGATCGCGCAGCCGGCGAGCACGAGGTCGGCGCGCTCGACACTGATGCAATTATTGTCCGCGCGCTCCCGATAGCTCATGGACAAGAGCCGCGCGATGGTGGCCGAGATCTCGGCATCGTTGATCCAGATACCGTCCACCCGCCTGCGATCATAGCGCATCAGATTGAGGTGAATCCCTGCGAGTGTCGTGACGGTGCCGGACGTGCCGAGCAGATGCATGCCGGCGAGATCGCCGCCGTGCTCGGCCGCAAAGGGTGCGACATGCCCCGACACCGTCTCGACCATCGCGGCATAGATCTCGGGCGTGACGTCACGGCCGCCGAACCGTTCGGCAAGCGTGACCACCCCGAGCGGGATCGACATCCAGGCCTTGATCTGCGGTTCCGCATGGCGGTCCGCCGGGTCGCGCTCGATCCGCACCAATTCGCTGGAGCCGCCGCCGATATCGAACAGGATCGCGCCGTGCCCATGGGGGTCGAGCAGCGGCGCGCAGCCTTTCACCGCCAGCGCGGCCTCGGTTTCGCGGTCGATCACCTCGAGCCGGATGCCGGTCTCGGCCGCCACCCGGTCCCGAAAACCCTGGGCATTCGAGGCCGCCCGGCAGGCTTCGGTCGCGATCAGGCGCAGGCGCCTGGCCTTTCGGAACTGGATCTTGTCCCGGCAGATGCTGAGCGCGGCAATGGCGCGTTCCATTGCCGCCTCGCTGATGCAGCCGGTGGTCGAGATGCCCTCGCCCAGCCGGACGATGCGCGAGAACGAGTCCACCACGCGAAAACTCTCGCCCGAGGGACAGGCGATCAGGAGCCGACAGTTGTTGGTTCCGAGATCGAGAGCCGCGTAGACGCTGCTGCCATTGGCGGCACACGGCGTCCCAGGGTCCAGACCCGGTTGCAGTCCAGGCTCGATGTTCCCGCGCGGTGCAAGGCTCTCTCGCAGCCGCGTGTCATTGATCATCCAAATTGTCTTTCCGCCGGCGCAAGCCGCCGGCATGGAATTTCGCTTTCCTGAAACATTAGCAGTGCATAGCGCCTGTGCAACAGTCCCGACGCGCCCGGAGAGCCCTTCCTTGAGGCATGACGAACCATTCCTAATCGGGCGTTGTCGGGCGCGGAGGGGCAGACTATCTGGGAACAGCACGCGATTTTCGCGACCATCCAGCCTTTTGGGTTCAATTCCATGCAAGATTTCACCTCCCCGGCCGCCCTCGAAAACGCCATGGCGCTGCAGAAATTCGGGGTCGGCCAGCCGGTGCGCCGCAAAGAGGATGACACGCTGGTCCGGGGCCAGGGCAAATATACCGATGACGTCAACTTGCCCGGCCAGGCCTATGCCTGGATCGTCCGCTCCAGCCATGCCCACGGCCGGATCAAGGCGATCGACACCGCGGCTGCCAAGGCCATGCCTGGTGTGCTCGGGGTCTGGACCGGCGCCGACCTTGCGGCCGCCAATTACGGGCCCTTCACCTGCGGCCTGCCGCTGAAAAACCGTGACGGCACCCCGATCCTGCAGACCAATCGCATGGCCTTGCCGACCGACAAGGTCCGCTTCGTCGGCGATCCCGTGGCCTTCGTCGTTGCCGAGACCATGAACCAGGCCCGCGACGCCGCCGAAGCGGTCGAGGTCGACATCGAGCCGCTCCCCGCGGTCACCAATGCCGAGGAAGCAACCAAGCCCGGCGCGCCCCAGCTCTACGACCACATCCCGAACAACGTGGCGCTGGACTATCATTATGGCGACACCGCCAAGATCGATGAGGCCTTTGCCAAGGCCGCCCATGTGACCCGGCTCGACATTCTCAACACCCGCATCGCGGTCGTGCCGATGGAGCCACGGGTTGCGCTAGCCTCCTTCGACAAGGGAAACGAGCGCTACACGCTCCAGGTGCCGACGCAGGGCGTTTCCGGCAACAAGGCGATGCTGGCGAAGATCCTGAACGTCGCGCCGGAGAAGGTGCGCATCCTGACCGGCAATGTCGGCGGCTCATTCGGCATGAAGAACGTCGGCTACCCCGAATATGTCTGCATCCTGCATGCGGCCAAGGAGCTGGGACGCCCGGTGAAATGGCGCGACGAGCGCTCCGGCAGCTTCCTGTCCGACAGCCACGGCCGCGACCAGATCATCCATGGCGAGCTTGCGCTCGATGCCGAGGGCCATTTCCTGGCGGTGCGGCTGTCCGGCTACGGCAATCTCGGCGCCTACATCATGGGCGTCGCGCCGAGCCCGCTTTCGCTCAACACCGGCAAGAACCTGGCCAGCGTCTATCGCACGCCGCTGCTGTCGGTCGACATCAAGACCGTGCTCACCAACATCACCTTGATGGGCGCCTATCGCGGCGCCGGCCGGCCCGAGGCGAACTATTTCATGGAGCGGCTGATCGACAGCGCCGCCGACGAGATGGGCATCGACCGGCTGACCATGCGCAAGCGCAATTTCATCAAGCCGAACCAGATGCCGTTCCCGGCGGCGTCGGGCGTGACGTATGATTCCGGCGATTTCGCCGCGGTGTTCCAGAAGGCGTTGGAGCTGTCCGACTTCGACAATTACAACAAGCGCAAGCGCGAGAGCCGCAGGAACGGCAAGCTGCGCGGCGTCGCCGTCGGCTCCTATCTCGAGGTCACCGCACCGCCCTCAGGAGAACTCGGCAAGATCACCTTCGATGCCGATGGCGGCGTGACGCTCACCACCGGCACGCTGGATTACGGCCAGGGCCACGCCACGCCGTTCGCCCAGGTGCTGTCGGCCCAGCTCGGCGTTCCCTTCGAGAAGGTCCGGCTGGAGCAGAGCGATAGCGACCTCGTCCGCTTCGGCAACGGCACCGGCGGCTCGCGCTCGATCACCGCGACCGGCCAGGCGATCGTCGAGGCCTCGCAGCTCGTGATCGCCAAGGGCAAGCAGGCGGCGGCGCATCTGCTCGAGGCGTCCGAGGCCGACATCGAATTCGGCGATGGCCGCTTCACCATCGCCGGCACCGACCGCGCTATCGACATCATGGAGCTGGCGCAGCGGATGCGCGAGGGCAAGATGCCCGAGGGCGTGCCGGCCTCGCTCGATGTCGACCACGCCACCAACGGCACGGAATCGGCATTCCCGAACGGGTGCCATGTCGCCGAGGTCGAGGTCGATCCGGACACCGGTGTGGTGCAAGTGGTCGCCTATACCGGCGTCAACGACTTCGGCACCGTCGTCAATCCGATGATCGTCGCCGGCCAGCTTCACGGCGGCGTCGCGCAAGGCATCGGCCAGGCCCTGATGGAGCATGTGCGTTACGACGAGAGCGGCCAGCCGATTACGGGATCGCTGATGGACTATGCCCTGCCCCGCGCCTCCGACATCCCGAGCATGACGGTGGGCGATCACCCGGTGCCAGCCAAGACCAATCCCTTGGGCACCAAGGGCTGCGGCGAAGCCGGCTGCGCCGGCTCGCTCTCGACCGTGGTCAACGCCGTGATCGACGCGCTGTCGGAGTATGGCGTCAAGCACCTCGACATGCCCTTGACCGCGGAGAAGGTCTGGCGCGCGATCCAGGACGGCAAGGCGAACAAGGCGGCGTAAGCGCGCCGTGGCGGACTCGGGTACTTGGCGCTCGCTTCAATTCTCAACTGTCATCGTCCGCGAAGGCGGACGATCCAGTATTCCAGAGACGGCAGTGCTTCAGCCGAGGGGTCGCGGCGTACTGGATGCCCCGCCTGCGCGGGACATGACAATGGTGTGTGAGGCGACCGCGTACCTTTTTCGAAGCGGTGTCTCTTCCACGTCTAAGCCATCGCCTGCTCCCTCGGCTCATAGATCGCGACGTGATGGCAATGCGCGAGCGGCGTTGTCCCGTTCGCAACCACGAGCGCATCGAGTTCGACGAAGCGGTGGCCCTTCTTCTCGTAATTGGCGACCACTCTCGCGCGCGCCGTGAACTCATCACCTTCCGAAAAAGCCGAGAGCAACTGCATGCGACTGCCGACATGAATCCATGGCCCCAGGATCACGTTGTCGACCAGGAGGCGGTTCATCACCCGTTGCAGCATGCCGGGGTGGCCGAGACGATGGTCGGCATAGATCGGAGCACGCTCGCTGATCTCAGCAAGGTAGGCTGCGGCGGTTGGCCCGGGCCAGGCGCGCGGCGCCGTGCCGAGAAGGCTTCCGACCGCGAACGACTCCGCGCTGACGGGCTTGCGCTCGGCGATTGCTCCGACATCTTCGTAATCGTTGAGCGCAATCGGCTGCGCCGCTGACGGCAGCGACGCCGATCCGGTGGCACAGAGCTCGCCGCGGCTCTCGACCTCGAGCGTCAGCCTATCCTCGGCTTCTATGGCCCTGACTTCGACCATCTCGCCGTCATAGACCGGTTTGACGAACCGCGCCTCAATCAGGCCGCGCTCCAGGAATGGCCGGCCCCATCGCGCCACCGGCAGATGCATCATATAGGCGATCACCTCGACGCCCGGCACCAATCCGCCGGTGAAGCCGAACCGCCGTGCCACCGTATCGTCGTGCATCTTGTTCTCGGACTGCTTGGCGGTGTTAGTGGCCTCGACGCGATAGGTCCTGAGCCGGCTCGCCATCGGCATTTTCCCTGCTTTACGCGATCTTGCCGGCGATCGTAGCGACCGGACCTGCGGCGGCCAAGAAAAGCTTTGAAGACAGGCTTTGAACACAAGCTTTGAAGGCACCCTTTGAAGCCGCTGCTTTGGCTCGCAATTTCAGCGGCAATGGGGTAACCAGCCGAGGCCCGCAACAACGGCCCGTAACACCGCCGGAAGACAGCCGAATTGAACCCGACCCGCATCTATGTCGACGCCGACGCCTGCCCTGTGAAGGACGAGATCTATCGGGTCGCCGTCCGGCATGGCGTGCCGGTCAGCGTGGTCGCCGGCAATTTCATCCGGGTGCCGCAGGATCCCCTCATCGAACGCGTCGCTGCGGGTTCCGGGATGGATGCCGCCGACAACTGGATCGCGGAACGGGCCGGCCGGGGCGACATTGTCATCACCTGGGACATCCCGCTGGCGGACCGCTGCGTGAAGGCGGGCGCCGAGGTAATCGCGCCGAACGGCAAGCCGTTCACCGAGGACTCGATCGGCATGGCGCTGGCGGTGCGCAATTTGATGACCGATTTGCGGTCATCGGGCGAAGTGACCGGCGGCCCGAAATCCTACACGCCGCGCGACCGGTCGGCGTTCCTATCGACGCTCGATCAGACCATCCGCCGCCTGCAGCGCCAGCGCGCAGAGATCGCGCAGCAGCAGAGTTAATCGACCATGGCGCCACCGCTGATCCAACTCAAAGACATCAAGCTCACCTTCGGCGGCACGCCGTTGCTGTCGGGCGTCGAGCTCTCGGTCTCGCCCGGCGAGCGCGTCTGCCTGATCGGCCGCAACGGCTCCGGCAAATCGACGCTCCTGAAGATCGCTGCCGGCCTGGTCGAGGCCGATAGCGGCACCCGTTTTGTCCAACCGGGCGCCACGGTCCGCTATCTGCCGCAGGAGCCGGATTTCTCCGGCCATGCCACCACGCTCGCCTATGTCGAGGCGGGCCTCGGCCCCGGCGACGATCCCTATCAGGCGCGCTATCTGGTCGAGCAGCTCGGCCTGACCGGCGAGGAAGATCCGGTGCATCTGTCCGGCGGCGAAGCGCGGCGCGCGGCGATCGCCCGCGTGCTGGCGCCCTCGCCCGATATTCTTCTGCTGGACGAGCCGACCAACCATCTCGACCTGCCGACCATCGAATGGCTCGAGAACGAACTCGACGGCCGCCGCTGCGCGCTGGTCCTGATCAGCCACGATCGCCGCTTCCTCACCAATTTGTCGCGCGCGACCGCCTGGCTCGACCGCGGCCAGATCAAGCAGATCGACCGCGGCTTTGCCGCCTTCGAGGCCTGGCGCGACGAGGTGCTGGCCGAGGAGGAGCGCGAGCAGCACAAGCTCGACCGCAAAATCGTCAACGAGGAACACTGGCTGCGCTACGGCGTCTCCGGCCGGCGCAAGCGCAACGTCAAGCGGCTCGCCAACCTGCATGCGCTGCGTCAGCAGCGCCGCGACTATCGCGGCACCGCGGGTGCCGCCAATCTCGCGGCAGCCGAGGCCGACAAATCCGGCAAGCTCGTGATCGAGGCCAGGGGCGTCAGCAAGACCTATGGCGAGCGCAAGATCGTCGACAATTTCTCCATCCGCATTCAGCGCGGCGACCGCATCGGCATCATCGGCCCCAACGGCGCCGGCAAGACCACGCTGGTCAATCTCCTCACCGGCGGCGACGAGCCGGACGGCGGCAGCGTACGGCTTGGCGTCGATCTCGAAATGGCCACCCTAGACCAGCATCGCGAAAGCCTCGATCCGAAATCGACACTCGCGGAGGCATTGACCGGCGGCCGCGGCGATCACGTGATGGTCGGCGGCAAGCCCAAGCATGTGGTCGGCTACATGAAGGACTTTCTGTTTGCCGACGAGCAGCGGGGCACGCCGCTGGAGGTGCTCTCCGGCGGCGAGCGCGGCCGGCTGATGCTGGCCCGCGCGCTGGCCAAACCATCCAACCTGCTGGTGCTGGACGAGCCGACCAACGATCTCGATCTCGAGACGCTCGACGTGCTCGAGGACATGCTCGGCGACTACGATGGCACGGTGATCCTGATCAGCCACGACCGTGATTTCCTCGATCGCGTCGTCACCTCCGTGATCGTGCCGGAGGGCAACGGCCGATGGCTCGAATATGCCGGCGGCTATAGCGACATGCTGGCGCAACGCGGCGCCGATCTGAAGCGCGAGGCGCCGAAGACGCCGGCGACGGACGAGAAGAAGGAAGCCAAGCCCGCCACTGCGGCTGCGCCATCCGGCGCGCCGAAGCGCAAGCTGTCCTTCAACGAGAAGCACGCGCTGGAAACGCTGCCGAAGACGATCGCAAAGCTGCAGGCCGAGATCGCAAAGCAGCAGCAGGTTCTGGCCGATCCCGAGCTCTACGCCAAGGACCGCAAGAGATTCGAGGCCGCCTCGGTCGCGGTCGCCACAGCGCAGGCCGAGCTCACCGCCGCCGAAGACCGCTGGCTCGAGCTGGAGATGCTGCGCGAGGAGATCGAACAGGCGTGAGGCGTCGATATGAAGCTGCCAAAGATGCCGCAGCCGTGGCCGAGCAATCGGTACCCCCTCTCCCACAAGGGGAGAGGGTGCGCCGTCAGCGCGGATCAATCCGCGCACCACAACTAACGGTGGAAACAGATCGTTTTGAGGGATGCCCATGACCACCCCACTCGCCGCCAAGATCGCCCGTGAATACGGCACGCCTTGCGCCGTCATCGACATGGACAAAGTCGAGCGCAACATCGCGCGCGTGCAGGCGCTGTGCGAGGCGAGCGGTGTCGCCAACCGGCCGCACATCAAGACCCACAAGAGCCCCGTCCTCGCCAAGCTGCAGATCGCAGCCGGCGCCAAGGGCATCACCTGCCAGAAGATCGGCGAGGCCGAGATCATGGCGGACGCCGGCATCGACAACATCCTGATCAGCTACAACCTGATCGGCGAGGAGAAGATGGGCCGGCTCGCCGCGCTCCAGGCCAAGGCCGACATGACGGTCGCCGCCGACAATCCGACGGTGATCGCCGGCCTGCCGCAGGCCGCGAAGCAATCAGGCCGCACGCTTTCGGTCGTGGTCGAATGCGATACGGGGCGCAAGCGCGCCGGTGTCGAGACGCCGGCAGAAGCCATTGCGCTGGCCAAGCAGATCGCCGCGTCCGAAGGCCTGCGCTTCGCCGGCTTCATGCTGTATCCGACCGAGACCGGCTGGGAGGACGCGCAGAAGTTCTACGACGCGGCGCTGGCCGGCGTGCGTACTGAAGGGCTCGATGCATCGATCGTTTCGACCGGCGGTTCGCCGAACCTGAAGAACCTCGGCAAGCTGAACGGCGCCACCGAGCATCGTCCCGGCACCTACATCTACAACGACCGCATGCAGGTCGCCGCCGGCGTGGCGAGCTGGGACGATTGCGCGCTTCACATCTACTCGACTGTGGTGAGCCGCGCCGCTCCCGAGCGCGGCATTCTCGATGCCGGCTCCAAGACGCTGACCACCGACACCGGCGGGCTCGACGGGCACGGCCTGATCCTGGAGCATCCGGAGGCGAAGATCGCGCGCTTTGCCGAGGAGCACGGTTTCCTCGACCTATCCCGCAGCAACACCCGGCCGAACGTCGGCGACGTCGTGCGCATCGTGCCCAACCATGTCTGCGTCGTCGTCAACATGATGGACGAAGTGGTGATGGTCCGCGGCGAGGAGATCCTGGGCACCCTGCCGGTCGCGGCGCGGGGGAAGCTTCGATAGGGTTCTAGTTTCCCGGCCGTCAATCCATACTCCCGATCATTCCGGGATGCGCCGAAAGCGCAGGTCCGGAATCCATACTCCCGATCGTGGTTATGGATTCCGGGCCTGCGACTTCGTCACGCCCCGGAATGACACCGCATTTGTGGCTACCGTTGCACCCACCTCAACACGCCTCCTCCCGCCGCCACACCTGTCGCAAATGACGCCTGCAGCAGATAGCCGCCGGTCGGCGCTTCCCAGTCCAGCATCTCGCCGCAGGCGAACACGCCGGGCAGACGCTTGATCATGTAATCGGCATCGAGCTCATCACGCGCGATACCGCCGGCGGTCGAGATCGCGCGCGCGAGTCCGGCCGTGCCGTTGAGCTTCAGCGGCAAGCCGTTGATCAGCGCGGCGAGTTGCTCCGGCGGCAGAGATGATGGAGACAGGCCGGCGGCCTTGCCCGCCTCCTGCACCAAACCGATCGCGACGGGCGAGAGCTGCAGCGCCTTGCGCAGGAAATTGGAGAAAGACTGTTTGCCTCGCGGCGCCTTGAGCCGCGCAATTAACTCCTGCGTTCCGAGGTCAGGTCGAAGAGCGATCAGCAATGTCGCCGCTCCCGCCGACGCGATAGCCTCGCGCAGCTCAGCAGAGAGCGCGTAGATCGCACCGCCCTCGATGCCGTGGCGGGTGATGATGGCTTCACCGCGTACGCTCCGGCCGCTGAAGCTCAACGCGATGCTCTTCAGCGGCTGTCCCTCGAAGCGCTCGCGGAAGAGGTCCGACCAGCCGACGCTGAAGCCGCAATTGGCAGGCCGGAGCGGCGCGATCGCAACACCTCTGGCCGCAAGGATGGACGTCCACGCCCCATCCGAGCCGAGCCGCGGCCAGCTCGCGCCGCCGAGCGCCAGCACAATGGCATCGGCTGCGACCACGCGCGAACCGGTCGGTGTTTCGAATTGCAATCGGCGCTGCTCGTCCCAGCCAGTCCAGCGGTGCCGCAGCTCCAATCGCACGCCCTGCGCCGCGAGACGCCGCAGCCAAGCCCTTAGCAAGGGTGACGCCTTGAAGCTTTCGGGGAAGACCCGACCCGAGGAGCCGACGAATGTCTTTTCGCCGAGCGTCTCGCACCATGCGCGCAGGCGCTCTGGCGGAAACACGCGGACCGCGGCTTCGAGAAATGGCGCCGCCTCGCGATAGCGCGACAGGAACGCCGGCAGCTCCTCGCTATGGGTGAGATTGAGCCCGCCGCGCCCGGCCATCAGGAATTTGCGCGCCGGCGACGGCATCGCGTCATACACGGTGACGGCGGCCCCGCCTTCGGCGAGCACCTCGGCCGCCATCAGCCCGGCGGGGCCGGCGCCGATGATGGCGATGTGGTTTGGCATTGAGGACATCGCGCGAATTTAAGCCGCGCCGGTCGCGAAACAACAGCTCGTCATGCCCGGGCTTGACCCGGGCATCCACGCACCACCAAGCATGCGGTGCCAAAGACGTGGATGGCCGGGTCAAGCCCGGCCATGACGAACGAGTTCATGGCGGACACCGAGAACTACAACTTAATCCCCGCCCTTGCGGCAGCCTGGGCGACATATTTCTGCGTCTGCTCGAAGGCGCCCTGCAGGGCCTTGGCGGTCGACATGTCGCTGATCTCGGCGAAGTTCGCTGCGATCGCGTCCGGCGTCCATTCCGATGGGGGCAGATTGATGCCTTCGGTTTCGAGGATCCTGATCACGGCAAACGAGCCGGCGCCTGCGCCCATGATGGTCTTGGTCGGCGCGTCCTCGCTCAACAGATATTCCACCGCCGGCGTGATCGCCTCCGGCTTCATCAGTTGCAGCGCCTGCGGCGGCAACAGCTCTTCGGTCATGCGGGTCGCAGCCGTCGGCGAGATCGTGTTGACGCGAATGTTGTTCTTGCGGCCTTCGTCCGCCAGCACGTTCATCAGGCCGACGATGCCGGCCTTCGCCGCACCGTAATTGGCCTGGCCGAAATTGCCGTAGAGGCCGGAGGACGAGGTCGTCACGACGATGCGGCCATAATTGCGGTCGCGCATGCCGGCCCACACCGCCTTGCAGCAGTGGAAGGTGCCGACCAGATGCACGTCGAGCACCTTGGCGAAATCGGCCAGCTCCATCTTGCCGAACGACTTGTCGCGCAGGATGCCGGCATTGGCGCACAGCAGATCGACACTGCCCCACTCCTTGGTCGCGCGCTCGACCATCGCAGTGACCTGCTCGAAATTGGAGACGTCGGCGCCATCGGCCATCGCGGTGCCGCCGGCCTTGCGGATCTCCTCGACGACCGTTTCAGCGGGCGTAAGCGAACCGCCGGAGCCATCGCGGGCGCCGCCGAAATCGTTGACCACGACCTTGGCGCCGCGGCTGGCAAGCCCCAGCGCATGCGCGCGCCCCAGGCCATTGCCCGCGCCGGTGACGATGGCGACACGTCCGTCAAATCTGATTGCCATGTTTATTTTCCTATCGTTGTTAGCTCGTCATGCCCGGGCAAAAGCGCGAAGCGCGTCTTCGTCCGAAATCCCCCGGGCATCCATCAGAAAACTGATCAGCCTTTCATCAGTGATGGATTGCCGGGTCAAGCCCGGCAATGACGAGGGTGGCGGGTTAGCTCAGATAGATCAGCCCGATCCAGTCGGCGACCAAAGCGGGCTTATCCTCGCCCTCGATCTCGACCGTGACGTTGGTGCGCGACTGCAATTCCTTTGGCTTGCGCAGCGTGGCTTCGGCAAGCACGAAGCGCCCGCGCACGCGCTTGCCGGACTTCACCGGCGAGATGAAGCGCAGCTTGTCGAAGCCGTAGTTGACGCCCATGGCCGTGCCCTCGATCGCGGGCATCACTTCATAGGACATGACGCTGAGCAGCGACATCGTCAGAAACCCATGGGCAATGGTGGTGCCGAAGGGTGTCGCTTTCGCCTTCTCAGGATCGACATGGATGAACTGATGATCCTCGATCACGTCAGCATAGGTATCAATGCGTTTCTGATCGAGCACATGCCACGACGATACCCCGATCTCCTGCCCGACAAGGGCTTGATACGACTCGAGTGAAATCGGCGGCTTCTTCCAGATTTGATTCATTCGTTTCTGCTTCCTATCACTCATGCCCCGCCGGCCGTGCCTTCAGCTCGGGAAAATCCTCTTCGCGGAATTCCACCCCGCGCAAGGCGTCGGTGCGATTGTCGTCGTGTTCGAGCCGGCGCAGCTGCACGCGACGAATTTTTCCTGAGATCGTCTTCGGCAGCTCCGTCACGAGCTCGATGCGGCGGATGCGCTTGAACGGCGCAAGCCGCGCCTGCAGATGTTCGAAGATCGACAGCGCGGTCGCGCGCGAGCGCTCGGCGCCTGATGTGAGCAGCACATAGGCCTTGGGGATCGCGAGCCGGATCGGATCCGGGCTCGGCACGACGGCGGCCTCCGCAACCGCGTCATGCTCCAACAGGATGCTCTCCAGCTCGAACGGCGAGATGCGATAGTCTGAGGACTTGAACACGTCATCGGAGCGCCCGACGAAGGTGAGATAGCCGTCCTCGTCCTGAAACACGACGTCGCCGGTGCGGTAACGCAGGCCGTCAGTGCCGGAGAGCGTGCCGTCCTCGGTCTGATAGCCCTGCATCAATCCGGCCGGGCGCTCGGCGCCGAGCGCGAGCGTGATCTCGCCTTCCTTGGCGGGGTTGCCGTCGATGTCACAGACCTCGATACGATAGCCCGGCAAGGGCCGGCCCATCGAGCCGATCTTCACGGCCTGCCCCGGCGAATTGCCGACGATCGCGGCCGTCTCGGTCTGGCCGTAGCCGTCACGGATCGTGAGCCCCCAGGCGGCGCGCACCTGGTCGATCACTTCCGGGTTGAGCGGCTCGCCGGCGCCGCAGGCCTCGCGCAACGACACCTTGAAGTCGGAGAGATGCTCCTGGATGAACAGCCGCCACACCGTCGGCGGCGCACACAGCGTGGTGACGCCGCAGCGGCCGACGGTGGCGAGCAGCGCCTTGGCATCGAAGCGCGGCTGGTTGACGACGAAGATGGTGGCGCCGGCATTCCAAGGCGCGAAGAAGCAGCTCCAGGCGTGCTTCGCCCAGCCCGGCGAGGAGATGTTGAGATGGATGTCGCCGGGCTGCAGACCGAGCCAGTACATGGTCGAGAGATGCCCGACCGGATAGCTGCGATGGCTGTGCCGCACCAGCTTCGGTTTGGCCGTGGTACCGGAGGTGAAATAGAGCAGCATCGGATCGTCCGCCTGCGTCGGAGCATCCGGCGCAAAGTCCTCCGCTGCATCGGCCGCTTGCGCAAACGACAGCCAGCCGTCCGGCGCGGCGCCATCGCCGACCACGATGCGGACGAGATCGTCGGCGCCGAGCGCGGTAAATTTCGCGACCTGGTCCTGCGCGGCCACCACCGCTTTGGCGCGGCCGCGCTCTAGCCGATCCTTGAGCTCATCCGTGGTCAACAACGTGGTCGCGGGGATCACGATGACGCCGAGCTTCATCGCGGCCAGCATGGTCTCCCACAGCGGCACCACATTGCCCAGCAGCAGCAGCAGATGATCGCCGCCCTTCAGCCCCTGCGCGCGCAGGAAATTGGCGACCTGGTTGGAGCGGCGCGACAGCGCGGCGAAGGAGAGCTTTGTCTGTCGATCAAGTGCAGCATCCACGATCCACAGCGCAATGCGATCGCGGCTCTCAGGATCACGCGCCAGCTCGGCATCGAACCAGTCCAGCGCCCAGTTGAACGGGACCGGGTCCGGCCAGCAGAATCCCTTCACCGCGGCATCGTAGTCGGTGCGGTGCGCGAGCAGGAAGGCGCGCGCGTCCTTGAATGTCGTCATCAGCTCTTCCCAGTCAGGCTTCGGACGTGCTGAATGATCCCCGAAAAGTCGACTCCGCTATTCCCGGCGGCGTCGAACGCCTTGTAGATCTCCTGGGCGTGTTGGCCAAGCGGGGTCGCCGCGCCCGAGGCCTTCGCCGCGTCCTGCGACAGGGTCAGGTCTTTCAGCATCAGCGCGGTGGCAAAGCCCGGCCTATAGTCGTTATTGGCTGGCGAGGCCGGCACAGGACCGGGCACCGGGCAATAGCTGGTGAGCGACCAGCACTGGCCGGATGAGGTCGACGCAACATCGAACAGCGCCTGATGCGACAGGCCGAGCTTTTCGCCCAGCGCAAAGGCCTCGCTGACCGCAATCATGGAAATGCCCAGGATCATGTTGTTGCAGATCTTGGCCGCCTGGCCGGCGCCGGCACCGCCGCAATGGACGATCTTCTTGCCCATGTTTTCCAGGATCGGCCTGGCCTTGGCAAATGCGCCGTCCTCGCCGCCGCACATGAAGGTGAGCGTTGCGGCCTTGGCGCCGCCAGTGCCGCCGGACACCGGCGCATCGATCGAGGCGATGCCGTGCTTGACGGCGAGCGCATGCGCTGTTCGCGCGCTCTCCACATCGATGGTGGACGAATCGATGATCAGCGCGCCCTTGGTCATGACCGGCACGACATCATTCCACACCGCCAGCACATGCTTGCCGGCCGGCAGCATGGTGACCACGACCTCGGCGCCCCTCGCGGCCGCTGCCGCGCTCTCGGCGATGTCAGCGCCCGCGCTCTTGGCCTGCGCGCGCGAAGCCTCGACCAGATCGGAGGCGACCACCTTGTAGCCTGCCTTCACCAGGTTGGCGGCCATCGGTCCGCCCATATTGCCGAGGCCGATGAATGCGATCGTTGCCATTGTTGTTTCCTCCCCTCGGATGTCAGTCTTATTTGCCTTGCGGGACTATGAGCTCGTCGGCGCCGATCTCTGCCAGATATGGCGCCAGCATCTCCGGCGTCACGGCGTCGATCTCCGGTGGCGACCAGCGCGGGTTGCGGTCCTTGTCGATGATCGCGGCACGCACGCCCTCGCGGAAATCGTCGCTGCGAAACACCTCCAACGCCGCGCGATATTCACGCACCAGACAGTCCTGCAGCGAGCTTGCGTTGCGTGCCAGCCGAAGGAGCTTCAACGTCACCACCATGCCGCGCGGGGACTTTTCGCGCAGGGCCTTCAAGGTGGACAGCGCGAGCTCCGAGCCGTCCTGTTCAAGCGCCGCCACGACGTCGTGCATGCTGTCGTGCCCGAACCAGCGGTCGATCCTGTCCTGCAGCGCCGCGACCGGGCCGGCGTTTTCACCGGTAGAGAAGCCCTCGATCAGCCGCTCCACCTCACTCGATAGCGTACCGGGTCGAAGCTTCGTCAGCACCTCGCGCAAGGCCGGCCATTTTTCGGTCGGCACCAGGGCATCGGCAAAGCGGGCATGGATCGCATCAGGGCCGTTCATGGTCTGGCCGGTCAGGCCGAAATAGCTACCGAGCTCGCCGGGCGCGTGCGACAACAGCCAGGTGCCGCCGACATCGGGGAAAAAGCCAAGGCCGACTTCGGGCATCGCCAGCTTGGTTTTTTCAGTCACGATGCGATGGCGGCCATGCGCCGACAGCCCGACACCGCCGCCCATCACCAGGCCATCCATGTAGGCCACATAGGGCTTTGGAAACGACGCGATGCGCGCGTTCATGACGTATTCCTGGCGCCAGAACCGCTTGCCGAGATCGCCGCCCGCCTTGGAGCTTTCATAGAGCCCGCGGATATCGCCGCCGGCGCAAAGCCCGCGCTCACCGGCGCCTTCGAGAATGATCACCGCGACGGCCGGATCGGCCTCGAACTGGTCGAGCGCGGCATCGATGCCGAGTGACATCTCCAAGGTCATCGCGTTGATCGCCTTCGGCCGGTTGAGCCGGATGACGCCCGCCGAGCCCTCGCGGCGAACGATCAGATCGCCTTCCGTCCCCACCTCGCTCACCTGGTCCCCTCGATCAATTTGCGTGATACGATCAGTCGCATGATCTCGTTGGTCCCTTCCAGGATCTGATGCACGCGCAGATCACGCACGATCTTCTCGATGCCGTATTCGCTCAAATAGCCGTAGCCGCCGTGCAATTGCAGCGCCTGGTTGGCGACCTCGAAACCGACATCGGTGCCGAAGCGCTTGGCCATCGCGCACAGCATGGTGGCGTCGGGATCCTTGCGGTCGAGCGCGGCGGCGGCGCGCCAGACGAAGGTCCGGGCCGCCTCGAGCTCGATCGCCATGTCGGCAATGCGGAACTGCAGCGCCTGGAATTCATCGAGCCGCTTGCCGAACGCTTTGCGCTCCCTGGTGTAGGCCAGCGTCTTGTCGAGTGCGCTCTGCGCGCCACCGAGCGAACACGCGGCAATGTTGAGGCGACCACCGTCGAGCCCGGCCATGGCGATCTTGAAGCCGATGCCTTCTTCGCCGAGCCGGTTGATGACAGGCACGCGCGCATTCTCGAAGATCACCGCGCGGGTCGGCTGTGCATTCCAGCCCATCTTGCGCTCATTGGCGCCGAACGAGACGCCCGGCGTATCAGCGTCGATCACGAGCGTCGAGATGCCGCCGGGTCCCTCGCCGCCCGTACGCACCATCGCGACCAGGAGACCGGTCGCGCCCGCGCCGGAGATGAACTGCTTCTGCCCATTGAGGATGTAATCGTCGCCGTCGCGCACCGCGCGGGTGCGCAGCGCCGCTGCATCCGAGCCGGCGCCCGGCTCGGTCAGACAGTAGCTTGCGATCAGCTCCATGGTGCAGAGTCTTGGCAGGTAGGCTTGCCGCTGCGCCTCGGTGCCGAAGGTGTCGATCATCCACGACGCCATGTTGTGGATCGAGATGAAGGCCGACACGGTCGGGCACCCCGTGGCCAGCGCCTCGAAAATCAGCGCCGCGTCGAGGCGGCTCAAGCCGGAGCCGCCGACATCGTCGCGGATGTAGATGCCGCCCATGCCGAGGTGTGCGGCTTCGCGCATCACGTCGATCGGGAAATGCTTCTCCTCGTCCCAGCGCAAGGCATGCGGCGCGATCTTCTCCGCGGCAAAGCTTCGCGCCATCTCGCGAACTGCGACCTGATCCTCGTTGAGAGCGAATTGCATTCGTTCTCTGCATCTCCCTGTTTTGTTGGTTAGCCCTGCCCTATGCCGTTCCCGTCATTGCGAGGAGCGATAGCTTCGAAGCAATCCAGATCACTCCCGGATTGGCATTTCTGGACTGCTTCGCTGAGCCTGCCCTCGGGCGAGCCGAAGGCCCGACCCGGGGCTCGCAATGACGGAGCAGGTCATTGCAGACGCGGCTTCGTCACTTCATGGTCGGAATCGAGAACTCCGCGCCTTCCTTGACGCCCGAGGGCCAGCGCGAGGTCACGGTCTTGGTCTTGGTGTAGAAGCGGATCGAATCCGGGCCGTGCTGGTTGAGATCACCGAAGCCGGAGCGCTTCCAGCCGCCAAAGGTGTAATAGGCGATCGGCACCGGGATCGGCACGTTGATGCCGACCATGCCGACATTCACCTTGGCGGCAAAATCGCGCGCGGCGTCACCGTCGCGGGTGAAGATCGCGACGCCGTTGCCGTAATCGTGCTCGGACGGCAGCGCCAGCGCCTCGGCGTAATCCTTGGCGCGCACCACCGAGAGCACGGGGCCGAAGATCTCCTCCTTGTAGATGCGCATGTCCTTGGTGACGTTGTCGAACAGACAGCCGCCCATGTAGAAGCCGTTCTCATAGCCCTGCATCTTGAAGCCGCGACCGTCGACCGCTAGCGTCGCGCCTTCCTTGATGCCGATCTCGACATAGTTCTTGACGCGCTCGACCGCCTCTTTGGTCACCAGCGGGCCGTAATCGGCGGAGGGATCGATCGAGGTGCCGATCTTCAAGGACTCCACCCGCGGGATCAGCTTCTCCATCAGCCGGTCGGCGGTGGTCTTGCCCACGGGCACCGCGACCGACACCGCCATGCAGCGCTCGCCGGCCGAGCCGTAGCCCGCGCCGATCAACGCGTCGACCGCCTGGTCCATGTCGGCATCGGGCATCACGATGGCGTGGTTCTTGGCGCCGCCGAAGCACTGGCAGCGCTTGCCGTGGGCGGCAGCCCGCTCATAGATGTATTGCGCGATCGGCGACGAGCCGACGAAGCCGACCGCCCTGATATCAGGATCTTCGAGGATCGCATCGACCGCCTCCTTGTCGCCATTGACGACATTGAGCACGCCCGGCGGCAGGCCGGCCTCGATCATCAACTCGGCAAGCATCATCGGCACGCCGGGATCGCGCTCGCTCGGCTTGAGGATGAAAGCGTTGCCGCAGGCGATGGCAGGGGCGAACTTCCACATCGGAATCATCGCCGGGAAATTGAACGGCGTAATGCCGGCAACGACACCGAGCGGCTGGCGCATCGAATAGATGTCGATGCCGGGGCCGGCGCCCTCGGTATATTCACCCTTCATCAGGTGTGGAATGCCGCAGGCGAATTCCACCACCTCCAGGCCGCGCTGGATGTCGCCCTTGGCGTCGGGAACGGTCTTGCCATGCTCGCGCGCGAGCAGCTCGGCGAGCTTGTCGTAGTCGCGCTGGGCAAGCTCCAGGAATTTCATCATCACGCGGGCGCGGCGTTGCGGATTGGTCGCGGCCCAGGCGGGCTGTGCGGCCTTGGCATTTTCCACCGCCGCGCGCACCTCGGCGCGGGAGGCCAGCGCCACCTTGGCCTGCACCTCGCCGGTCATCGGCTCGAAGACGTCCGCAGTGCGTCCGGACCCGCCCTTGACCTCGCGGCCGCCAATGAAATGACCGATCGAACGCATGGGCTTTTCCTCCACAAAATGAGCCGTGCCGGTTGGGCCGGCATCTTGCAGTCTTTGGCAGTTTTGGGAAGGGCTTAGCCGCTGGCCGGCGCTGCGAAAATGCCGCCCCTGCGGTGCGGCGGACCAGCCGCACCAATGAGCCGCCGCAAAGGCCGTGGCGGCCGAGTGACCGGGTGCGTCAGCGCTTTCGCGGAGCCGCGGTCTTGCCCGCCGGGCGCTTCCTTGCGGCGGGTTTGGTCGCGGCTTGGGTATCCTTGCCCCCGGTCCCGCTCGCCAGGGCCGCATCGCGCCCGGCGCTCATGATCTCCTCGGAGAACTCGCCGCTGCCGGCGATGCGCGCCATCACCACCGTTCCGATCAGGGTCGCCAACATGCCCGAAGCCCGCTTGCGCGCCGTCTTGCGCGGCACGTCCGGAATCTGGTCTGCAAACAGCTCCACCATCTTGTCGAGCTTGGCCGCAAAGGCCTTGCGGGCCTTGGGACCTTCGCGGGCGATTTCAGCCCCGAGTGCCGGAACCGCACAGCCATGGCCAGCGTCATCGCGATGCTGGGGGCTCAGATAGCGGTCCACAATCGCCGCAACCCGCTTCTCCGGCGCGACCTCGGGCAAGTCCTTCTGCCAACGCGCCATCGAGCGGTCGAGCGCATAGTTGAAGGCTTCGATGACCAGCGACTCGCGCGAGTCGAAATGCGCATAGAACCCGCCATGGGTCAGGCCGGCCTCCTTCATCAGGTCAGCGACCCCGACGCCATGCGCCCCCTTCTCGCGCAACCGAACCGAAGCCTTGCGGACGATACGGTCGTGGGTCTCTGCCTTATGTTCCGGAGAATAGCGCATGGCCGTCCTATGAAATGTTCCCAATCATATAATAGCAGCTCCGCGGCGTGATAGCTGCACCTATTTGATGAATTTGTGTTTGATCTAGCTCAAGATCGTTGACAACCGCGCGATCAGTCGTCGAATTGCGATGTGCGGATTACCATTGGATGACGGGAACAGCCATGGACATGCTCAATTCCCATTGCGGCGTCAGCCGCGACGACCGCGGCGTGGTCCGACTCACGATCTGCAAGGCGGGCGCCCTGAATATCCTGGGCTCCGCCGCGATCGACGCCGTCCGCGCCGGGCTGGAGACGCTGGCGGCCGATTCAAGCATCCGCGTGCTCGTGCTTTGCGGCGAAAGCGAGAAGAGCCTGATCGGCGGCGCCGACATCAAGGAAATGGCCGGCCTCGATCAGACATCCGCAGAAACGTTCAT
This sequence comes from Bradyrhizobium sp. STM 3843, assembly GCF_000239815.1. GTDB lineage: Bacteria > Pseudomonadota > Alphaproteobacteria > Rhizobiales > Xanthobacteraceae > Bradyrhizobium. The sequence continues at coordinate 19,332 of NZ_CAFK01000088.1, forward strand.
CACCCGCCTTGCAGGATTATGCGAAGCGGTGCGCGTATTCCCCGCGCCCGTAGTTGCCCGGATACCCGGCTGGTGCCTCGGCGGCGGACTGGAAGTCGCAGCCGCGTGCGATCTCCGCGTTGCGTCGCACAACGCGAAGTTCAGCATGCCGGAGGTCCGGGTCGGCATTCCCTCGGTCATCCACGCCGCACTCCTGCCGCGGCTGATCGGCTGGGGCCGCGCCCGTCGGCTGCTGCTGACGGCGGAGACCATCGATGCGCCGACCGCGCTTGACTGGGGCCTGATCGATGCCGTGGCCCCGGAAGGCGGGCTGGATGCCGCGGTCGAACAGACCGTGGAAGCACTGCTCGCCTGCGGACCCGCGGCACTGCGCGCCCAGAAGGCGCTGCTGCGGCAATGGGAAGAGCTGCCGCTGAAGGAGTCTGTCGCGGTGTCGATCGGCGCGTTCGGGCGCTCGTTCCTGACCGATGAGCCGAAGCGGCTGATGCAGGCCTTCATCGACCGGAAGCGGTAATCCGCAACTTTCTCCAAGAAGGTCTCGCCCTCTTGTCGGAAGGATGGTCGCTGCGGACAGGCCGAGGTCGAGCGGCTCGTCAGGGCCCGCGCAAGCGGAGCATTCAGTAATCGCTGGTGTTTACTGGATCATCCGCTTTCGCGGATGATGACGACAGAGGTCGCGGTATCCACCGTCCATCTCGCGGCAAGTTTAGGCCCGCATGTCCATTGAAACCTTTTGCAGCGCATTATATGATGCGTGTAATATTATAGAAAACAAGGGAACATGCCATGGTCACCCTTCCTGATCCCGTCGTCATCGTCTCCGCCGCGCGCACGCCGCTCGGCCGCTTCATGGGCGAGTTGTCGTCGTTCAGCGCCAACAAGCTCGGCGCCCATGTCATCAGGGCGGCGCTGGAGCGCGCCACCCTCGCGCCCGACAAGGTCGACGAGGTGTTCATGGGCAATGTGCTGCCGGCCGGCCAGGGTCAGGCGCCTGCCCGGCAGGCCGCGCGCGGCGCGGGCCTGCCCGATGCCACCGGTGCGACCACGGTCAACAAGGTCTGCGGCTCCGGCATGAAGGCGACCATGCTGGCGCACGACATCATCCAGGCCGGCTCGGCCGAGACCGTCGTCTCCGGCGGCATGGAGAGCATGACCAATGCGCCCTACCTGCTGGCGAAGGCGCGCGGCGGCTATCGCGCCGGCCATGACCGTATCCTCGACCACATGATGCTCGACGGGCTCGAGGACGCCTACGAGACCGGCCGCTCGATGGGCGATTTCGGCGAGGCGACGGCGGAGGCCTATCAGTTCACCCGTGCCGACCAGGATGCCTACGCGATCGAGACGTTGACGCGCGCGCGCCGCGCCGTCGAGGGCGGCGCCTTCAAGGCCGAGATCGCGCCGATCCGCGTGCAGGAGAAATCAGGCCCGCGGGACATTGCCAATGACGAACATCCGCTGAAGGTCGATCCGGCCAAGATTCCAGGCCTGAAACCCGCCTTCCGCGCCAACGGGACCATCACGCCGGCCGCCTCCTCTGCCAACGCCGACGGCGCCGCTGCCCTGGTGCTGACGAAGCGCTCGCGCGCCGACCGCGACGGCCTGCCGGTGCTTGCGGAGATCAGGGGCCATGCCACCCACAGCCAGGAGCCACAGTGGTTCACCACCGCCCCGATCCCGGCGATCCGCAAGCTCCTGGACAAGGTCGGTTGGAGCGTCGGCGATGTCGACCTGTTCGAGATCAACGAGGCCTTTGCCGTGGTCGCGATGGCGGCGCAGCGTGACCTCGGCATTCCGCGCGAGCGGCTGAACGTCAATGGCGGCGCCTGCGCGCTCGGCCATCCGATCGGCGCCACCGGCGCACGTCTGATCGTGACCCTGCTGCATGCGATGGAGGCGCAGAATTTGAAGCGGGGCGTCGCGGCGCTCTGCATCGGCGGGGGCGAAGCCACCGCGATCGCGGTGGAGCGGATCGCCCGATAAATCTTCTTGTCCCAAAATGAGGGAAGTTCGCCATTTCGGCCACGCGAACTTCCCCCCAAAATGGGCCGGCAAACCCTCACATCATTAATCCGAGGCGACATGATTTCGAACTGGCTCGCGGCCGCGCTGTCCCGCCGCAACATCCACTACGGCTGGGTGATGGTGGCCGTCACCTTCTTCGCCGCACTGGTCTCGGCCGGCACCGTGGGCGCGCCCGGCGTCTTCATCGTGCCGCTGCAGCAGGAGTTCGGCTGGAGCACGGCGGAGATCTCCTCCGCGCTGTCGATCCGCTTCATCCTGTTCGGGCTGATGGCGCCGTTCGCCGCCGCGCTATTGAACCGCTACGGTTTGCGCAACGTGGCGCTCACCGCCCAACTGACCGTGGTGTCGGCGCTGCTCGCCTCGCTGGCCATGACCAAGGTCTGGCACCTCATCGCTCTCTGGGGCGTCGTGATCGGGATCGGCACCGGCATGACCGCGCTGGTGCTCGGGGCGACGATCGCGACACGCTGGTTTGTGGCCCGGCGAGGGCTCGTGGTCGGCGTCATGACCGCGAGTGTCGCGACCGGGCAACTGGTCTTTCTGCCACTGCTCGCGAGCCTCACTGACCACCTCGGCTGGCGGATGTCACTCGGGCTCGTCTGCGTCATGCTCTGCGTCTCCGCGACGGCGGTAATGCTGCTGATGCGGGACCGGCCGAGCGACCTCGGCCTGCGGCCGTTCGGTGACAAGAGCACCGAGCCGATCGCCCCGCCGCCGCCGGTTACAGCGCCGATTCTCGCAGCCGCACTCGGCACCTTGCGTGACGTCTCCCGCTCGACGGTGTTCTGGATCCTGTTTGCGACCTTCTTCATCTGCGGCGCCTCGACCAACGGCCTTGTCCAGGTGCATCTGATCCCGATGTGCCTCGACTTCGGCATTCCGCAGGTGCAGGCGGCGAGCCTTTTGGCCGCCATGGGCATCTTCGATTTCTTCGGCACCATCGTGTCCGGCTGGCTGTCGGACCGCTACGACAATCGCTGGCTGCTGTTCTGGTATTACGGCCTGCGCGGTCTGTCGCTGGTGTTCCTGCCCTTCAGCGACTTCTCGTTCTATGGCCTGTCGGTGTTTGCGATGTTCTACGGCCTCGACTGGATCGCGACGGTGCCGCCGACCGTCCGCCTGACGGCGCAACGCTTCGGCACCGAACGGGCGAATCTCGTGTTCGGCTGGATCTTCGCCGGACACCAGCTCGGCGCCGGCAGCGCCGCCTTCGGCGCCGGCCTGTCGCGCACGCTGCTGCAAAGCTATCTGCCGGCCTTCTTCATCGCCGGCGCGCTCTGCATCCTCGCTGCGCTCCTGGCGCTTGCGATCGCGCGGCAGGCCAAACCGGTGCTTGCCGCCGCCTGAACGAAGAAGGCGAGCAGCGAATGGCGGAGACGATCCGCCATTCGCCAATCCCTTCCCTATTCGCCTTTACGGCCGCGTCGTCATCGCGGTCGGCGGGCCCGGGGTTCGTAACGGCTCGGCGAGGCGCGCGAACTCGCAGAGCAGCGCGCGGGTCTTGCGGGGATCGATGATCTCCTCGACCCAGAACTTTTCGGCCGTGCGGAACGGCGAGCGCAGCTTGTTGAGGCGCTCTTCGATCTCCTTCAGCTTCGCGGCCGGATCAGCCGCGGCGTCGATCTCGGCGCGATAGGCGGCCTCGATGCCGCCCTCGAGCGGCAGCGACCCCCAATAGGCCGACGGCCATGCATAGCGGATCGAGAAGCGATCGGCGGGCTGATGCACGACGCCGGCGACGCCGAAGGAGTTGCGCACGATCACCGTGCACCAGGGCACCGTCGACTGATTGACGGCGGCCATCGCGCGCACGCCGTGGCGGATGGTCGCCGCCTTCTCCGCCTCGAGCCCGATCATGAAGCCCGGGCAGTCCATCAGATAGACGATGGGCAGATGGAAAGTCTCGGCGAAATCGACCCAGCGGATCACCTTCTGACAGGCATCCGCAGTCCACGACCCGCCATAATGGAACGGGTCGCTCGCCAGCACCATCACCGCGCGCCCCTCGAGCCGCGCCAGGCCAACGATGATCGGGCGGCCGAAATTCTGCGCCACCTCGAAGAACGAGCCGTTGTCGACGACGGCCTCGATGATCGGTCGCATCTTGTAGACCTGGCGACGGTTGCGCGGCACCGCGTTGATCAGCACCTCCTCGGCGCGCTGCGGATCATCGTGGCACGGCACCGTCGGCGGCAGCTCATGGACCGAGGACGGCAGATAGGACAGGAAACGCCGCGCGCAGGCGAAAGCCTCCTGCTCGGTATCGACGGCATGGTCGACCGCGCCGGCCCGGGTCTGGATGTCGGCGCCGCCGAGCTCCTGCTTGCCGAGATCCTGACCGAGGCGTTTGACCACCGGCGGGCCGGCCACGAACATCGCCGACGATCTGGTCATGATCGAATAATGGCTGGCGGCGAGCCGCGCCGCTCCGAGGCCTGCAACAGATCCCAGCCCGAGCGCGACCACCGGCACGCAGGACAGGTTCTCCGTCGTCAGGCGGTACCAGCGATTGCCGCCGATACCGCCGGGCAGATTGGCCGCGCCCTTGGTCTCGATCGTCTTCACCGAGCCGCCGCCGCCCGAGCCCTCGATGATGCGGATGATCGGCAGGCGGAAGTCGTGCGCCATCTCTTCCGCCATGATCGGCTTGGCGGCGATCGAGGCGTCGGCAGAGCCGCCGCGCACGGTGAAATCGTCGCCGACCACGACCACGGTGCGTCCGTCGATGCGGCCACGGCCGAACACGCAGTTCGCGGGCGTCAGCTGTTTCAGCTCGCCTCGTTCGTCATATTCGCCGAGGCCGGCGATGGCGCCGACCTCGTGAAAGCTGCCCGTATCGATCAGCCCGTCGATGCGTTCGCGGACCGTGAGCCGGCCCTGGTCGCGCTGCCGTTGGACCTTGTCAGCCCCGCCCATCTCCCGCGCGAAGGCTTCGCGCCGGGCCAGTTCGTCGAGCTCGGGCTGCCAACTCATCCACTTCCTCCGTCATGGTCATTTTATTGTTGTTCTTATGATTGCTCTTGGCGGTCACCGGAAGCGGCTTTCTCTCCATGCGATTGTTGAACACGTCCGTCTCCGCACCCTGCAGCAGGGCGCCGATGGTGCGGCCGAGCTCGAGCATCGGGCGTGCGACCTCCTCGTGCAGCCGCGTCTCGTCATACATCGCGGCCAACAGCCCGATCGTCAGCACGACATAGGTCTGGTATTGCGGCGACCACAGCGGCAGCGCCAGCCCGTTGATGTGCGGGCTCCACAGGCCGCAGGCTACGACGTAGCCGCGCTCCTTCAAGAACTGCCTGTTGTGCGCGAGCCGCGGCCGCAACAGCTTTGCGGCTTCCGGCATCTCCCGCTCCATCTCGGCCAGCAGCGCATCGCCCATCTCGGGCTCGAGCGCGGCCACATAGGCGTGGCCGGCGGCGGTGCTCGCCATCGAGATCCGGCTGCCGGTCGTCTCTTGCAGGCCGACCGCGTTCTCGGAGCGACCGAATTCCAGATAGACCAGATGGAACTGGTCGGGGATCACGAAGCCGATCGTGCCGGGCAGTTGTTCGGCGAGATCCTGCAGCCGCTGTCGGATCAGATGCCGCAGCTGCAGGCCGCGCGTCATCGACGTGCTCATCGCGACCGCACTCGGACCGATGCGGTATTTCTGATCGCGGGGCAGATAAACCAGCTGCCCCATCCGCGTGAGCGTGTGCGTCAGCCGCGACACGGTCGAGCGCGGCAGGCCGCAACGGTTCGAAATTTCCAAATTGCCGAGCCGCGACTCGTGCCCCTCAAAACAGCGGAGCACGTCAAAGGCTCGCGAAACCACCTGAATAACATCACCCTCGCCAGCAAGGTCTCCGGGGAGCATCCCCACCCTGCTCAGCCGCTCCGAGCGTCGTCCCATGCGCTTCCTGCTCTATTCCATTTTGCGGAATAATATTCCGCTTGCAGAACAAGCTACATCAGGCACTTTGCAGCGACAACAACAAGCCGTGCACGAAAACAGATGAGTTTCAGCGTGTTGGCACAAGACGTTGGTCGTGAGGGAGCGGGATGCCGGAGATCAAGGTGGTCACTGACGTCGCGGGCCGCGTGTGCGCGGTGCCCGCGGAAATTGGTAGTAGAATTGGCAGCGGCGACGAGATCGTGGTGGTCGAGGCCATGAAGATGGAGATCCCGGTGCCCTCGCCGGCCGCGGGCAAGCTGATATCGCTGCTGATCAAGATCGACGACGTCGTTGCCGAGGGCCAGGTGGTCGCGATCATCGCGACCTGACATCGGCCCATCGGCATGCAGCGGCAAGATTTGACCACGTCTGCGGAAAGAGTGGGCTGGCTGATCTGGCACGCCTGCGACATAAACCGCCGGAGATGATTTCCCGGCGAGCCCGACCATGACGACACCACGCCCAAGACCGCTCCGCAATCCCCAGCACTGGGCCAGCGCGTCGCTACCGCCGCTGCAACGGTTTCTCTCGGCCTGCCATGCGGATTTCTGGCCCGACCATGACGGCGCGGTCGCCGACTACATCCCCGAGCTCAGCAAAGCCGATCCGTCGCATTTCGGCATCGGCCTCGCCACGCTCGACGGCCACGTCTACGAAGTCGGCGACAGCCGCATTCCCTTCACCATCCAGTCGATGTCAAAACCCTTCGTGTTCGCGCTGGCGCTCGATACGCTCGGCGCCGACAAGGTCGAACGCGTGATCGGTGTCGAGCCGTCAGGCGATCCCTTCAATTCGATCCGCCTCAATGCCGACAACCATCCCTTCAACCCGATGGTCAATGCCGGTGCGATCGCCTGCACCGGCCTGATCCGTGAGGCCAAGGGCGAGGGCGCATTCGATTATATCCGCGAGGCACTCGGCCGCTTCGCCGGCCGGCCGCTCGATGTCGATGACGCCGTGTTCACCTCCGAAAGCGCGACCGGCGACCGCAACCGTGCCATCGCCTATCTGCTGCGCACCTCCAACGTGATCCGCGAAGACGTGGCTGCGGTGCTCGCGGTCTACTTCCGGCAATGCGCCGTGCTGGTGAGCGCGCGCGACAGCGCGATCATGGCGGCCACGCTCGCCAATCGCGGCGTCAACCCGGTCACCGGCGAACAGGTGGTGAGTGCCTATGCGGTCTCGCGTACGCTGTCGGTGATGACCTCCTCGGGCATGTATGACTTCGCAGGGGAATGGATTTATCGCGTCGGCATTCCCGCCAAGAGCGGGGTCGGCGGCGGCATCCTTGCAAGCCTGCCGGCGCGGCTCGGGCTCGGCAGCTACTCGCCGCGGCTCGATCATCACGGCAATAGCGTGCGCGGCATCAAGGTTTGCGAGGCATTGTCCTCGCATTATGGCCTCCACATGCTGAGCCGCAGCGACGATGCGCGGACCTCGATCATCGCCGACTACGATATCGGCGCGAGCCCGTCGCGGCGCAGCCGCCGCGCGCATGAGCGCAACATCCTCGTCCAACATCCCGACGCCGTGCGGGTGCTGGAGCTGGTCGGTACGCTCTCACTGTCCAGCGTCGATTACGTCTCGCGCCGGCTGGCGGCCAACCAGAGACCGCAATTCGTGATCTTCGACCTGCGCCGGGTGACCGCGATGACACCGGCCGGCTTGCGGCTGCTCGCCGAGTTGTTTCACGAGCTCGCCGACTTCCACGTCACCGTGGTGCTGTCCGGCATCCGCCGCAGCTCGGCGGAATGGCAGGACATCATCGAGCGCACCGGCGACATCAACAATGTGCGCGACTTCTATCTGCTCGATACGGCCATCGAATGGGCGGAGGACCAGATCGTCTACCGCCATGGCGGGGCCATCGACTTCCTGGAGACCACCGAATTGTCCGAGCAGCCGCTGCTGGCAGGGCTTGCCGAGACGGAGCTCGGCGAGCTTGCCGCGCTCGCGACCATCAAACACTATCAGCAGGGTGAACGCATCATCGCCGCCGGCGAGCCCGCAACGAGCCTGTTCTTCGTGCGCTCCGGTGCCGTCCACGTCACCCTGCCCGACGGCATCAGGCTTGCGACCCTGACCGCCGGCCAGGCCTTCGGCGAGATGGCGCTGCTGGAGCCGCAGCGCTCCGCCGACGTGTTCGCCGATTTTTCAGCCACGGCTTTCGAGATTCCGCTGGCTGATTTCAACCGCTTCCGCGACCAGCATCCCAAGGCCTGCGTTGCCATCATGCGCAACCTCGCCCAGCTTCTCGCTGACCGACTGATCGTCGCGAACGCCCGGCTGAACCTGCTGACACCGAATTAGGCGGCTATCGGCTTCTGCCATTCCATGACCACGAACCACGGCGCGCGACGGAAGCGTTCCTGATGCACGCGTTCGCCGGACACCGGCGCAGGCTCGGCGAAGAAGGCAAGACGAAGCCCGCTCTCGAGGAATGTCGACATATAGGCCGAGAGCGGACGGTGCCAGTTCTCGATCCGGATGCCCGACCACTCGAACCAGAACGGAAACTCCTCAAGATAGCGGTCCACCGGGAAATGCAGGTGGCGGCCGGCATCGTCCTTGACCCAACCCTGTGCTGCACCAGCCGAGGTGAAGCCGGTGAGGTTTGCGATCAGCACCGAACCGCCAGGCCGCACCACGCGCGCCATTTCGTGGATCGCGGCGCGGAAGTCCGGAATATCGATGAGCGTGATGTAGCTGATGACGAGATCGAAGCTTGCGGTTTCGAACTCCATCGCTTCCGCGCGGCCGGCGCGATAGTCGCCGGACGGATCGCGTTCGCGCGCGGTCTTCAAGAGCTGCACGGTGGGATCGATACCGGTCGCCGCGATCCCCATCGCGCTCAGCACCCGGCAAAATCGGCCTTCGCCGCAGCCGACATCGAGCGCGTTGTGAAATCGCCCGGTCGCGATGCGCTCCCGCATGACGGGGTCGAGCACGTGCTCCCTTGCCCAATCGCCACGTTCGCCATTGGCGTCGATCCACGCCCGCGCGGATTCATCCCAGCCGTTACTCATAAGATCCTCCAATATGCCTTGCGCTCAAATGATCGCTGCGTAGCTCAGCACTGCGCACACCAACGTGCGTAATATTGCGTCTGACATGACATTGTCACGAAATCTCCGAGACACGCTTTCGAGGACAAATTACTTCAAGTTGCAATACACAGATCATCATCTATTCAAGTAGTCTCCTGATATTGCTGCCATTTGCGCGCGCTCGCCTAAACGTTACCGACAGTCCGACGCAGGACCAACATAACCGAGCCCAATTGGCGCCGCATTGCCAGACGATCTTTGGAACTGTCGATCGATGCCGAGTGGGGACTCGCAAAGCGAGATCGACGCAGGGGCGTTCCGAGTAAAATTCCAGCCAGCGTTCGCGCGTGTTTTTGCGCAGCGATGAGTCGTGTCCAGTGTCCAGGGAGGAAACGGCATGAAGGAAGCCACAAAGAGGGCGACGTCGGAGGCACTTGCGCACATGCTGGCGGTGACGGCGCTGCTCGTCATCGCCAGCGTCCTCTTCTACTGGCCATGAAGCTCTGTTTGGGGGTTCTGCGTATCAGTTTTTTCATCGCCGGAAAGATGAGGCGTGAGCCGGTCGCGGCTCATTCGGGAGTGAGTACGAGTCCTGCGTTAGTAAGTATGCGTATGTGTAACGAGTAAGCGTAGGCGTAAAGAGTAAGCGTAACGAGTAAGCGTAAAGCGTCTAACGGGTATCGCGCGCGCACGCTGCGATACGGGGCGGGACGAAGAGCTGCGTATGGCGTATCGTTCCGCCCCGGCACCCGGGGCGCAGATCACAGCCGGAATGCGACATCGGTGATGTCGCTGCTCACCGGCATCCAAATCCTCTGTCATTCCCTGGTTCATCGGACCCGGTTTCATCGTGGCGACAAAATGGCGAAGCTGTTTTGCGCTGCGGCGCGAATGGCGCTATGATGGCAGATCAACATTTCAATACGACTTCGGCAGGCCGAGCACCTTCTCGGCGATGAAGCTGAGAATCAGTTGCGGGCTGATCGGCGCGATCCGCGGGATCAGTGATTCGCGAAGATAGCGCTCGACGTGATATTCTTTGGCGTAACCAAAGCCGCCATGGGTCATCACCGCCTGCTCGCAGGCGTGGAACCCGGCCTCTGCCGCCAGATATTTCGCGCTGTTGGCAGCAGGACCGCAGGCCATTCCCCGGTCATATTGCCAGCCGGCCTGCAGGGTCATCAGCCATGCTGATTCGAGTTCCATCCAGTTCTTGGCAAGCGGATGCTGGATCGCCTGGTTCATGCCGATCGGACGGCTGAACACCTGGCGCGACTTCGCGTAGGCGGCGGCGCGCGACAGCGCCAGATGGCCGAGCCCGACCGCTTCGGCTGCGATCAGGATGCGCTCCGGATTCATGCCGTGCAGGATGTAGTCGAAGCCGCGCCCCTCCTCGCCCAGGCGATCCTCGACCGGGATCTCGAAATCCTCGAAGAACAACTCGTTCGAATCAACCGCCTTGCGACCCATCTTTTCGATCTCGTGCACCGTGATGCGGCTGCGATCGAAGTCGGTATAGAACAGGCTCAAGCCATGGGTCGGGCGCTTGACCTCATCGAGCGGCGTGGTGCGCGCAAGCAGAAGGATCTTTTCTGAAACCTGCGCAGTTGAGATCCACACCTTCTGGCCGTTGACGACATAGCGGTCGCCCTTGCGCACCGCTCGTGTCTTCAGCTGCGTGGTGTTGAGCCCCGTATTCGGCTCGGTCACCGCGAAGCAGGCGCGCTCGCGGCCGTCGACGATGCCGGGCAGCATGCGCGCGCACTGCTCCTTGGTGCCGAACACGACGACCGGATTGAGCCCGAAAACGTTCATATGGATCGCTGACGCGCCCGACATGCCGGCGCCGGACTCGGAAATGGTGCGCATCATGATCGCGGCGTCGAGGATGCCGAGCCCGGAGCCGCCATAGTCTTCGGGAATGCAGATGCCGAGCCAGCCGGCTTCCGCCATCGCCCGATGGAAGTCGGCCGGAAAGCCGCCCTCTTTGTCCTTTGTGAGCCAATAGGCATCGTCGAAGCGTGCGCAGATCTTTTCGATCGCTTCCCGGATCGCTTCCTGATTCGCAGTCAGCGCGAAGTCCATCGTCTCACTCCTTTGCGGCCGGTGAAGCCGTCGTCACGCCGTCGCGGATCATCGCGGCGATGTCGTCAGATGAAAATCCGAGCTCGCGCAGGATGGCTTCGCCGTGCTCGTTCATACGGGGCGCCGGTCGCGGCGGCTCTGCCGTGGTCTCGGACCATGTCGCTGATACCCGCATGCTGCGGATCGGCCCCTCGGTCGGATGCTCCACGACGGGAAAGAAATCGGTCGCCACCAGATGCGGATCCTGCAGGACGCTTTCGAGCGTATGCATCGGCATGACGGGTATGTCGGCCTTCGCCAGAAGCTCGGTCCATTCGGCCGTCGTGCGGGTCAGAAAGATGCGCGCGAGCTCCGCATAGACCAGGTCGATATTGGCCGCGCGGCCGGCGAATGTCCTGAAGCGAGGATCGTCGCGCAGATCGGTGCGGCCGGACGCTGCGAAGAAGGCCTCCCACTGCTTGTCGTTATAGACGATCACGCAGATATGGCCGTCGGCGGTCTGGTACGGCCTGCGGTCGCGCGACAGATGCCGCGCATAGCCGCCCTTGTCGAGCGGCGGCTCGAAGGTGAGCCCGCCCATGTGGTCCCCCATCACGAAGCCGGTCATGGTTTCGAACATCGGGATGTCGAGCCGCTGACCGCGCCCGGTGCGGTCGCGATGCACCAGGCTGGCGCAGATGGCGCCGACGGCCGTGAGCCCGACGATGCGGTCGACCAATGCGTTCGGCACGTAGCGCGGCGTGCCATCGCCGCCGATCGCCATCAGATGCGCGAGCCCTGCGCCGCCCTGAATCAGGTCGTCATAGGCGGGCTTGGCTGCATAGGGCCCATCCTGGCCGAAGCCGAACACGCCGGCATAGATCAGCCGCGGATTGATCTTGGCGACGACATCATAGCCGAGGTTCAAGCGCGCCATCGCCTGCGGCCGGACATTGTAGACGAGAACGTCGGCATCCCTGAGCAGCCGCAGCACCACTTCGCGCCCCGCAGGCTGCTTCAGATCGAGACAGATCGCCCGCTTGCTTCGGTTGGTATTGAGATAGACCGGCCCCATGCCGGGATGCCTGAAGGGCCCGACCTGGCGGGTGATGTCGCCTTCCGGCGGCTCCACCTTGACGACATCGGCGCCGTAATCGCCGAGCATCTGGGTGGCATAAGGCCCCATCAACACAGTGGTCATGTCGATGACCTTGATGCCCGCAAGCGGTCCCATGGTGGCGTCGGCTCCCTCTCGTTTGTTGCCTGCGAGCTAACGGCAGCGCGGCGGCGAGATCAAGCACGGCCGGAGTATGGGGGTATGCGTCTGTCGCCAGCAGCGAGGACATCATTCCGGCCACCGGACAAATCGGGCCTCGACGATGGCCTCCGGCATGCCAGCTGCGTCCATTTCGCGACCTGCGCTCTCGATCCAAGCAGCCTATGCTGACACCGACACCCATATCGAAAGCAACCGATGCCCCCCGATCTCGTCCTGACCTTTCGCGCCTTCGCCTACAACAATGCCTGGGCCAATCACCGGCTGCTGACAGCGTGCGAGAAGCTCGGCGGCGACGAATTCGCCGCCGAGCGCACCGGCTTCTTCCCGAGCCTGCAGCGCACGCTGAACCATATCTACATCATCGACCTGTTCTACATCGATGCACTCGAAGGCGGATGGCTGGGACCCGCGGCGTGGCAGAACGAGGTGCCGTTTCCCTTGCTAGCGGACCTCAGACGCGCGCAAGGAGCAATGGATCGCCGCCTGATCGCATTCTGCGCTGCGCTGACACCCGAGAGGCTTAATCACACGGTCCGGATCAACCGCGGCACGCGGGTGCAGAACGAACGCTGCGACCGGCTGTTGATGCATTTGTTCCAGCACGACATCCATCATCGCGGCCAGGCGCACGCGATGCTGTCAGGAACGGGCGTCGCGCCGCCACAGCTCGACGAGTTCTTCGCCGCCGACGAAGCGCCGTTGCGGGCAGCGGAATTCGTCGAGCTGGGCTGGAGCGAGGAGACCGTCTGGCGAGACTAAGGTGCTCAATGCCGGCCCGCTGCGACGGCGCGAGCGCGGTGACGGCGCGCTTTCGCGACATTGCCGCAATCGCCCATCGAGCACCAGCGCCGGTTCTTGAGCCGGCTGTCATCGACGAACAGCCAGCCGCAGCCGCGATCGTCCTCGCATTGCTTGATCCTGTCAGCACGAGGGCCGGTCATCAGAGCCGCGGCCGCCAGCGCGATCGGCCGCAACAGATCATCTATGTTTGGCGCGTTGCGCGTTGCACGCCAACTCGGTCCACGGTCTTGCCAATGAAGGCGGAGCGCAGACGGACGGCCGAGGAATTCGCTGAGAAACGTCATGGCCGCCGTGACCGGCGCCCGCTCCTTGATCACGGCCAGCAGCAGCGCATAGATCGCCTCGCGCAAGCGCAAGGCAATGTCGTAGCCAGCTGCGGCCGCGTCCGGCTGAGCCTTCCAGCGCGACGCCAAACGACGGCGCTCGGCGAGCGAGATCAGTCCATTCTGCTGCAGCCAGACCAGCAGAGCCTCCGGTGAGCCGAGGCGCTCCTCGTTCGGATCCCTGAGCCGCCACGCAACCGTGTTCACGAAGCGGATCGCAAGATCCTCGTGGATACGGGACTGCTTCGATGATTTGACGTGCCCTGGCAGCGGAACGAACTCCGTCATATCCGGTTGGACGGATATCATAACCGTCTAACGGGTTACGTACAATGTCCTCCAAGCTTGCCGTGGCAGCCGCGTTTGCCGTGATCTATCTGGTCTGGGGCGGAACCTATCTGGCAGTTGCGCTTGCGCTTCCTGCGATGCCGCCGTTCCTGCTGATGGGCACACGATCGGTGGTCGGCGGAAGCCTGCTGCTGATTGCGGCCTGGTTCAGCCGCCGGACGGTCGATGGGGGAACATGGGTTCGCGCTGGCCTCTGCGGCATGCTGCTGTTCGTGGGCTGTCACGGAACCCTGGCCTATGCCCAGCAGCGCGTGCCGAGCGGGCTGGCTGCCGTTCTTCTCGCCACCATCCCCTTTTGGATTGCCCTGATCGGCGCCGTGCTGCCGGGCGGACAATGGCCCGGGGCGAAGCAGCTTGGCTTGCTGGCCACAGGGCTCGCAGGCGTTGGGCTCGTCGTCATGGGCCAAGGCGATCACGCGCCTGGTACTGCGGCGTACGGCGATATTGCGCTGCTCATCGCTGCCGCGTTCTCTTGGGCCGTCGGCACGGTTCTCTCGGAACGCTGGTCGCCAAAGGACAGGGAGGTCGCGTTCTCCGGCATCGCCCTGCTGGGCGGCGGCGCCGTTCTTATGTTGATGAGCGCGTGGCGCGGCGAGCTCTCGTCGTTCCAGATCGATCGTGTTTCGGGTGCTGCGCTGGGAGCCTGGATGTACCTGACCCTGGCCGGCACGGTGCTCGCCTTTGCGGCCTACACCTGGCTGCTCAAACGCGTTTCGCCGTCGCTGGTCGCGACCTACACCTTTGTCAATCCGCTGATCGCGCTGCTGTTAGGCTGGGCGGTGCTTGGAGAGACAATCGGCATCGCGATGGCGTTCGGCGCGCTGCTCGTCGTCGCCTCGGTCGGCGGACTCCTGGTGGCGCGCCAGACATAGCCGTCGAGAGAACGCGTGAACCTGCGTCACCCGAACTTGTCGTCCCGGCCTTGCGCCGGGACCCATACGCCGCGGCCTATCGACGAGGCGTAGTGGCTGACGGCCTTCGCAAAATTGCGCCCTGTGGTTATGGGTCCCGGCGCAAGGCCGGGACGACACTGCTGAGGTGGCGACGTAAGCGCCTTACGTCGGCGCCCTACTTCGCCGGCTCCAGGATCGAGACGTAGTTGGCGACCGCAGCGCCGCCCATGTTGAAGATGCCGCCGAGCTGGGCATTGGGCAGCTGCATGCCCTCGGGCGCCTGACCCAGGAGCTGCATCGCGGTCATCACATGCATCGAGACGCCGGTGGCGCCGATGGGGTGGCCTTTGGCCTTCAACCCGCCGGACGGATTGACCGGGAGCTTGCCGTCCTTCTGCGTCCAGCCTTCCTTGATGGCGCGCGCGCCCTGCCCCTTCGGCGTCAGGCCCATTGCCTCGTACTCGATCAGTTCGGCGACCGTGAAGCAGTCATGGGTTTCGACGAAGGAGAGATCGTCGAGCTTCACGCCCGCCTTCTCCAGCGCGCGCTGCCACGCCACGGTGCAGCCTTCGAACTGGAGGATGTCGCGCTTCGACATCGGCAGGAAATCCTGGGCGTGCGCGGTGGCGCGGAAGTTCACCGCCTTGCGCATGCTCTTCGCCGTCTCCGCATCGGCCAGCACCAATGCGGCGGCGCCGTCCGAGACCAGCGAGCAGTCGGTGCGCTTCAGGGGGCCGGCGACATAGGGATTCTTCTCGCTCTCGGAGCGGCAGAAGTCGAAGCCGAAATCCTTGCGCAGCTGCGCATAGGGATTGGCGACGCCGTTCTTGTGGTTCTTGGCCGCGATCAGCGCCAGCGCGTCCGACTGGTCGCCATATTTCTGGAAATAGCCTTGCGCGATCTTGCCGAACACGCCGGCGAAGCCGCCGACCGTGTCGCCGTCTTCGGGCAGATAGGACGCCTTCAAGAGATTCTTGCCGATCTCGGGCCCCGGCGTGCGCGTCATCTGCTCGACACCGACCACTAGCACGATCCTGGCCGCGCCGGCCTGGATGGCGCGGAGGCCCTGCTGCACGGCTGCCGAGCCGGTGGCGCAGGCATTCTCGACCCGCGTCGCCGGCTTGAAGCGCAGCGCCGGATCGGCCTGCAGCACCAGCGACGCCGTGAAATCCTGTGGCGAGAAGCCCGCATTGAAATGGCCGAGCACGATCTCGTCGACATCGCCAGCGGCAATGCCGGCGTCGGCGATCGCCTCGTTGGCGACCTTCACCACCAGGCTCTCCACCGTCTCGGCGTCGAACTTGCCGAATGGTGTATGGGCCCACCCCACAATGCTGGCTGTCATGATGTTCCTCCCAAGAACCAAATCGAGCGTAAATCAGGCGACGAAGTTTCCACCCAATTCGTCCTCGATGTGAATACGGATGATGTCATCGAAGCTATGCTCTTCCGTGGTGAATCCAAGCTCGCGGGCACGCTTCGCCTCGAAATTGCGCGGCCAGCCATCGACGATGCCGATGATGAAGGGGTCGGGCACGCGCTTGATCCGGGCGGCGACCGTCTCGCCGGCGACGCGCTTGAGCGCAGCGATCTGCTCGCCGACGGTCGCGGAGAGCCCGGGCATGGTGAGATTGCGGCGCGGGCCGATCTTCGCAGTATCCATGGTCGCGGCATGCAGCAGGAAACCGACCGCCGAGCGCGGCGTCGCGTGCCAGTGGCGGACGTCCTCGGACACCGGCAGCACGGCCTCCTTCCCCGCGAGCGGCTCGCGGAGAATGTTGGAGAAGAAGCCGGAGGCGGCTTTGTTCGGCAGCCCGGGGCGGATGCAGATGGTCGGCAGGCGGATGCCGACGCCTTCGAAAAAGCCTCGGCGGGTGTAATCGGCGAGCAGCAGCTCGCCGATCGCCTTCTGGGTGCCGTAGCTGAGCAGCGGCGTGTGGAAGAACTCGTCGCCGATCGCGTCGGGGAATGGCGCGCCGAACACCGCAATCGAGGAGGTGAAGACCAGCCGCGGCTTGTAGCCATCGCCGACCAGTCTGACAGCATCGAACAGCATCCGGGTGCCGTCGAGATTGATGCGGTAGCCCTTGTCGAAATCGAGCTCGGCTTCGCCCGAGACGATCGCGGCGAGATGGAAGATCACGTCGGGCCGACCGGCCACCAGCTTCTCGGCAAAGCCGGGCACGGCGAAATCGCCGGCGACGACGTCAACCGGGTAGCCGGCCTTCTCAGGCTTGGTCGGTGCCACCACGTCCTGCAAGGTCAGGCGGCTGATCTCGGAATTGCCGAGCCTGCCGTCGCGCACCAAGCGCTCGACCAATTTGCGTCCGACCATGCCGGCCGCGCCCAGAACCAGGATATGCAAGGGGATACTCCTTATCGTTTGTTCTTGTTATGCAGCAGATTACTGCGCGCTGCCCGTGAATACGCCCTCTCCCCTTTGCGGGAGAGGGCTGCACTGAAGTCAGCCGCGGACTCGATCGGGTGAGGGGTTTGGTACGGCAATCTCATATGTGGAGAGAGACCCCTCACCCGGCGCCTTCGGCGCCCCCCTCTCCCACAAGGGGAGAGGGTCTACTGCCCGTACAGCACGATCGCCTTTCACCACAGGCCAGATCCGACCCTACTCCTTCACCGCGCCGGTCATCGCCGACACATAGTGCTCGACGAAGAAGGCGTACAGGATCACGAGCGGCAGCGAGCCGACCAGGGCGCCGGCCATCAGCGAGCCCCATTTGTAGACGTCGCCATCGACGAACTCGTTGACGATCGCGACCGGCACCGTCTTGTTCGGCGTCGATTGCAGGAAGGTCAGCGCGTAGATGAACTCGTTCCAGCACAGCGTGAACGAGAAGATGAAGGCTGAGATCAGCCCGGGTACCGCGAGGGGCACCACGATCTTGACCAGGATCTGCCAGCGGCTGGCGCCGTCGATCAGCGCGCATTCCTCGAGCTCGAACGGGATGGTCTTGAAGTAGCCCATCAACAGCCAGGTCGAGAACGGGATCAGCAGCGTCGGATAGACCAGGATCAGCGACAGCGGCGAGTCGAACAGGCCGTAGGCCTGGATCACAGAGGCCAGCGGGATGAAAAGGATCGACGGCGGCACCAAATAGGCGAAGAAGATCAGGATGCCGACGGTATCGGCGCCCTTGAAGCGCAGCCGCACAATCGCATAGGCCGCAAGCACGGAGGCGATGATCGACAGCGTGGTGGCGCCGACCGCGACATACATCGTGTTCCAGAGCCAGCGCGGATATTGCGTCTCGAACAGCAGCTTCTGGATGTGTTTGAAAGTCGGATGCACAACCCAGAACGGGTTGTAGGTGTTCATGTCGATCAGCTGCTCGTCCGGCTTGATCGAGGTCAGCCCCATCCAATAGAACGGGAACAAGAGCACGACCAGGATGACGAACAGCGGCAGATAAAGCGTGATCAGCCGTCGCGGCAGCGACTCCAGATAGCTCATACCTTCGCTGTCGTCGGAAGCGGCGAGCGCGGCCGCGTTCACGGTGGCCTGCGCAGCCGTCTTTGATTGCAGCATGGTGTCGGTCATTGGTCGGATCCTTGCTGCCATTTGCGCCGTTGCATGCCGAACCAGGAGATCGCGATCGCCGCGAGCAGGAACGGAATCATGGCGGTGGCGATCGCCGCGCCCTCGCCCAGCCGACCCGAGATGATGCCGCGCTGATAGCTTAAGGTCGCCATCAGATGGGTCGCATTCACGGGCCCGCCGCGGGTCAAGGCCCAGATCAGCTGGAAGTCGGTGAAGGTGAACAGCACCGAGAACGTCATCACGACCGCGATGATCGGGGTCAACAGCGGATAGGTGATGTAGCGGAAGCGCTGCCAATTGGTGGCGCCGTCGAGCGTGGCGGCTTCATACAGCGACGGCGACACGGTCTGCAGACCCGCCAGCAGCGTGATCGCCACAAACGGCACGCCGCGCCAGATATTGGCGATGATCACGGAGGCGCGCGCCCAATTGGTGTCGCCGAGGAAATCGATGTTGTGGTTGATGATGCCGAGCTTGATCAGCGACCACGAGATGATCGAGAACTGCGCGTCATAAATCCACCAGAACGCGATCGCCGACAGCACTGTGGGCACAATGAAGGGGATCAGCACGATGGCGCGGATGATTGCCTTGAACGGCATGCGCCGGTTCAACAGCAGCGCGAGATAGAGCCCGATGGCGAATTTGATGGCGCTCGCGACGATGGTGTAGAGCAGCGTGTTGAATACCGCGAGCCAGAAGATCGCATCGTCCCAGAGCCATTCGTAATTCTCGAGGCCGACGAAGATGCCGGTACGGCCGATCTTCTCGTCGGTGAAGCTCATCCAGACGCCGAGCCCCAGCGGATAGGCCAGGAACAGGATCAGGAAGGCCGCCGCCGGCAGCATGAACCACAGCGCGATGAAGTTACGGTTGGTTTGCAGCCGCGACCACCAGGATGGCTCGCCTGAGGCCACCGCACCTGCGGGCAGCGAAGTCTGAACGGTACTCATTCCCAGAGCAGCTCCAATTGGGCCGTAGCAACTATCAAAGCGTCATTCCGGGGCAAGGCCGAAGGCCTTGAACCCGGAATCTCGAGATTGGCTTTGCTCATCTCCTCACCTCGGGATTCCGGGTTCGATGCTTCGCATCGCCCCGGAATGACAGCAGGTACGCAGGGTAGGCAAAGCCTGGCGCGACTACCCTGCGTCTATGTCACGTCCTCACCTAAAGATGCGCTTGGCCGAACGTTCGGCCGTGGCCATCGCGGTCTTCACATCCTCGCGCCCGGTGCAATAGTTCGCGAACATGTCGACCACGACGAAGTCGGCGATCGCGGCCGCCGCGGCCTCGCCGAGCTTGCCGACACCAGCCGGCGTCTGCGCGGTGGCGGCGACTGAACGGTACGGCGTGGTCTTGGGATCGGCGGTCCAGATCGGATTGGCGTCGTAGGCCTTGAGGAAGTGCGACAGATAGCCCTGCGCCGCCTCGATCCACGGGTTGAACTGGTCCGGCTCCAGCATGAAGGCGGTGAACGCCTTGCAGGTCTGCGGATATTTGGTGAAGTTGTAGACCAGGATCGGAAAGCCGAGATGCAGTTCGCGGGTCTTGCCGTCGAGACCCGCCGGCAGATGCGCGTGATTCATATCCTCGGCGATCTGCGGGTTCTCCTTCTTCGCCGTCACATAGATCGAGATGCCGTTGACGGTGAGATAGAGCTGGCCGGCGAGGAAGGCCTTGTTGTTGGACGAGTCGTTCCAGGATGCCGTGCCCGGCACGAAATTGTCGTAGAGGCCCTTGACGTATTCGAGCGCCTTGGCCGTCTCCGGCGAGTTGACGACGACCTTGTTGTCCTTGTCGATCAGGTTGCCGCCATGTGCCCACAGCGCCCAATGAACCCAGCCATTGGCGTCGCCCGAGGCGTGGCCGAGCGCCATGCCCGCCGGGGTGCCGTTCTTGTTCATGGCCTTCACCAGCTCGGAAAAGCCGGCAAGGTCCTTCGGGAATTCCTTGAAGCCCGCCTTCTCCATCGCCGCGACGCGGTAGTTGACGAGGCCGCCGGTCGCGGCCACCGGGATGCCGATCCATTTGCCGTCGAGCATGCCATAGGCCTTTCCCGAGTCGGTCCAGCCTCCGCATTTATTGCCGAGGTAATCGGCGACATCAGTCATGTCGACGCATTTGGCGGAGAACAGGAACGGCAGCGTGTAGAGGCCCCAGACCATGTCGAGCCCCTGCCCCGTATTGGCCGCGACTGAGGCCTTGGGCTGGACGTCGTCATAAGATTCATTGGAGACGTTGATCGTGACGTTGTTGGCCTTCTGGAAGGCGTCGACGATCTTCATAAAGGCGACGTCTTCGGCCTCGACGAAGCGCTTCCAGCGCAGCAGGTTGATCTTGGCGCCAGGCTCCGGCTTCCAGGGCGACGTCTGCGCCCACGCCTTGGCATAGCCGAGCAGCTGTTCGCTGGACATGGTCGCGGCCGCGGCCAGCACGGTCGCGCCGCCCTTGAGCAGAGACCGCCGATCGGTCAGGAAATCAGCCATCTGAAGTTTTCTCCCATTGCAATATTCTGCTTGTTGTTGTGGTCGCGTCGAACGGCCGGCGGTTAAATCCTCCGGCCGTTATCCTTGTCGAACAGATGCGCCGCCGACGCCCGCGGACGCAGATGGATCTTTTCTCCAGGGTTGACATCGTGACGGTCGCGAAACACGGCGATGATGTCCTGGCTGCCGATGCGGGCGACGATCTGGGTCTCCGATCCCGTCGGCTCGACCACCACGACCTCGGCCTCGATGCCGTCGCCGGCGAGCTCGAGATGCTCCGGCCGGACGCCATAGACCACCGGCCGGCCGTCGGAGGCCGCGGGCGCCGTGGCCAGCGGCAGCTTGGCGCCATTGTCCGTCTCGACATAGGCTTGGCCGTTGGCCTTCAAGTGACCGTTCAGGAAGTTCATGGCCGGCGAGCCGATGAAGCCGGCGACGAACTGGTTGTCCGGCTTGTCGTAGAGATCGAGAGGCGAGCCCATCTGCTCCACGATGCCGTCATGCATCACCACGATCTTGTCGGCCATGGTCATGGCCTCGATCTGGTCATGGGTGACGTAGACGGTCGTGGTCTTCAGCCGCTGGTGCAGCTCCTTGATCTCGGTGCGCATCGCCACGCGCAGCTTGGCATCAAGATTCGACAAAGGCTCGTCGAACAGGAACACCTGGGGGTCGCGCACGATGGCGCGGCCCATGGCGACGCGCTGGCGCTGGCCGCCCGAGAGCTGGCGCGGATAACGGTCGAGCAGCGGGGTGAGGGCCAGGATTTCCGCGGCCCGCGCCACGCCCTTCTTGATATCCTCGGGCCTGGCGCCGCGCAGCTTCAAGGAGAAGCCCATATTGTCCGCGACCGTCATATGCGGGTAGAGCGCGTAATTCTGGAACACCATCGCGATGTCGCGCTCTTTGGGCTGGACGTTGTTGACCACCCGCTCGCCGATCGAGATCGTGCCCGAGGTGATGTTTTCCAGCCCTGCGAGCATCCGCAACAAGGTCGACTTGCCGCAACCGGAGGGCCCGACCAGGACAACGAACTCGCCGTCATCGATCGGGATGGTCACGCCGTGCAGGACTTCGAACCCACCAAACGACTTCCTGACGTCGCGAATATGCACGGACGACATAGATCTGTTCCCTCCACGGACTTGCTATGCTTGCCACGGACGTTGCCGCAGCTTTGGTTTTGTTGCAAAGCGTCTTAGCAGAATTTTCGTACGGTGTCGTTGGATCAAAGTCGTAAGTTGCGACCTCTTGTCACTGACATTGCGTGCGGATTTTCGACATGCGACATTGGCCAACTTGTGAAGATGCACACGATCAGGGCATGTGTGCAGTGCGGGAGGAACCATGAACAAGCCGATCACCGGCGTGAGGCGTCAACTGCGCTCCAGCGCGTGGTTCAACGATCCCACCAATCCGGGCATGACCGCACTCTATCTCGAGCGCTACCTGAATTACGGTCTGACCCGCGCTGAATTGCAGTCGGGCAAGCCGATCATCGGCATTGCCCAAACCGGCAACGACCTGTCGCCCTGCAATCGCCACCATCTCGAATTGGCACACCGCGTCCGTGAAGGCATCCGTGCCGCCGGCGGCATCGCGATGGAGTTTCCGACCCATCCGATCCAGGAGACCGGCAAACGGCCGACGGCGGCGCTCGACCGCAACCTCGCTTATCTCGGCCTGGTCGAGGTGCTGTTCGGCTACCCGCTCGACGGCGTGGTGCTGACCACGGGCTGCGACAAGACCACGCCGGCCTGCCTGATGGCGGCGGCGACGGTGAACATTCCCGCGATCGTGCTCTCGGGCGGCCCGATGCTCAACGGCTGGCACGAGGGCCAGCGCACCGGCTCCGGCACCGTGGTGTGGAAGTCGCGCGAGCGGCTCGCCGCCGGCGAGATCGATTATGAGGAGTTCATGGAGATCGTGGCCTCCTCGGCGCCTTCGATCGGCCACTGCAACACCATGGGCACGGCCTCGACCATGAACGCGCTGGCGGAGGCGCTCGGCATGTCACTGCCGGGCTGCGCGGCCATCCCCGCGCCCTATCGCGAGCGCGGCCAGATCGCTTACGAGACCGGCAAGCGCATCGTCGACATGGTGTGGGAGGACCTAAAGCCGTCCGATATCCTGACGCGCAAGGCGTTCGAGAACTGCATCGTGGTCAATTCCGCGATCGGCGGCTCGACCAATGCCCCGATCCATATCAATGCGCTGGCGCGCCATATCGGCGTCGAGCTCGATATCGACGACTGGCAAAAAGTCGGCCATGACGTGCCGCTGTTGGTCAACATGCAGCCGGCCGGCTTCTATCTCGGCGAGGAATTCCATCGCGCCGGCGGCGTGCCCGCCGTCATCCACGAATTGATGCGGCACAACCGTATCCATGAGGACGCGATCACCGCGAATGGCCGCGCCATGGGCGACAATTGCCGCGAAGCGCCCAAGCCCGACGGCGAGGTGATCTGGAGCTACGACAAGCCGCTGGTGAAGGATGCCGGCTTCCTGGTGCTGCGCGGCAACCTGTTCGATTCCGCGATCATGAAGACCAGCGTGATCTCGACGGAATTCCGCGACCGCTATTTGAGCAACCCGAAGGACCCGAACGCCTTCGAGGGCCGCGCCATCGTCTTCGAGGGTCCTGAGGATTATCACCACCGGATCGAGGATCCCGCACTCGACATCGACGAGCACTGCGTGCTGTTCATCCGCGGCGCCGGCCCGATCGGCTATCCCGGCGGCGCCGAGGTGGTGAACATGCAGCCGCCGGCCGCGCTGATCAAACGTGGCATCCTGTCCCTGCCCTGCATCGGTGACGGCCGGCAGTCCGGCACCTCGGGCTCGCCCTCGATCCTGAACGCGTCGCCGGAGGCTGCGGCAGACGGCGGTCTTGCGATTCTCAAGACCGGCGACCGGGTGCGCATCGATCTGAACAAGGGCTCGGCCAACATCCTGATCTCCGACGAGGAGGTCGCCAAGCGCCACGCCGAGCTGAAGGCCAAAGGCGGCTTCCAGCATCCGGCCAACCAGACGCCGTGGCAGGAGCTCTATCGCAAGACCGTGGGCCAGCACGCCACCGGCGCCTGCATGGAATTTGCCACCCGCTATCACGACATCGCCGGCAAGGTCGGCGTCGCGCGCCACAACCACTAGCCGACCGGCGTCATTCCGGGGGCGCGCGAAGCGCGAGCTATGATGCGCAATTGCGCATCTGAGAATCCATACTCACGATCGTGGTCATGGATTCCGGCCCTGCGTGCTTCGCACGCATCCCGGAATGACGACGAAAGAATTCGAGACAAGAAATTCGAGGAAGCTCCCCATGTCAGACCGCCTCAAGGGCAAGCGCGCCTTTGTTACCGCAGCCGCAGCCGGCATCGGCCGCGCCTGCGCCATCGCCTTTGCCCGCGAGGGCGCCACGGTGTTCGCGACCGATATCGACGAGAAGGGTCTCGCGACGCTGAAGAGCGAAGGCATCACCGAGACCGCTCTTCTCAATGTCCGCGACACGGCCGCCGTGAATGCGATGGCCGAGCGGGTCGGCAAGATCGAGATCCTGCTCAATGCCGCCGGCTTCGTGCATCACGGCACCATCCTCGATTGCTCCGACGAGGATTTCGATTTCTCCTTCGACTTGAACGTCAAGTCGATGCATCGCACCATCCGGGCCTTCCTGCCGAAAATGCTCGACCAGGGCGGCGGCGCCATCGTCAACATCGCGTCCGCCGCCGGCGTGTTCAAGGCGGCACCGAACCGCTACGTCTACGCCGCCACCAAGGCCGCAGTCGGAGCGCTGACCCGCTCGGTCGCCGCCGACTTCGTCGGCAAACGCATCCGCTGCAACTGCATCTGCCCCGGCACGGTCGAGACGCCGTCGATGCTGGGCCGGGCGGCGGCCGCCGGTGCAGGTGGCCTCGAGACCTTCATCTCGCGGCAACCGATGGGCCGGCTCGGCACCCCAGAGGAGATCGCGCATCTGGCCGTCTATCTCGCCAGCGACGAAAGCGCGTTCACGACCGGCGTAGCGCACTGCATCGACGGCGGCTGGACGCTCTGACTCGCTCCTCATCCTGAGGAGCCGCGCAGCGGCGTCTCGAAGGATGAGGCCTCGGATGCCCATTGAGGCCTCATGGTTCGAGACGCGCTTCGCGCTCCTCACCATGAGGGTCTTACAGCGGAGATTTCTCCATGAACCAGATCGACCTCACCAACCGCTGCGCAATCGTCACCGGCGGCGCGCAAGGGTTCGGCCGCGCCGTCACCGAGCGCTTCGTCAAATCCGGCGCCAAGGTCGCGATCTGGGATCACGACAGCGCGCTCGCAGACAAAACAGCGAAGGAAATTGGCTCCGCTGTCATTGCGCTCAAGGTCGATGTTACCGACCCCGCCGCCGTGGAAACAGCACGCGATGAGACGCTGAAAGCCTTCGGCCGCATCGACATCCTCGTCAACAATGCCGGCATCGCCGGCGTCAACAGGACGGTGTGGGAGACCGATCTCGAGGAATGGCGCAAGGTGCTGCGCATCAATCTCGACGGCCCTTTCATCTGCTGCAAGGCGATCGTGCCCCAGATGCTCGCGCAGAAATACGGCCGCATCGTCAACATCGCCTCCATCGCCGGCAAGGAAGGCAATCCCAACGCCGCGCACTACTCGGCCTCGAAGGCCGGGCTGATCGCGCTGACCAAATCGCTCGGCAAGGAGCTGGCGCAGCATGACATCACGGTCAACGCCGTCACGCCAGCCGCCGCGAAAACCGCGATCTTCGACCAGCTGACCCAGACCCACATCGACTTCATGCTGTCAAAAATTCCGAAGGGTCGCTTCGTGCTGGTGGAAGAATTGGCCGCGATGGTCGCCTGGCTCGCGTCGGAGGACTGCTCGTTCTCGACCGGTGCCGTGTTCGACATCTCCGGCGGCCGCGCGACGTATTGATTTCTACAAGCGTGCTCGTCGCCGGCAACCAGTCATCGCCCGGCTTTGACCGGGCGATCCAGTAATCGCCGGCAGCGGTTCTCGATCGAAAGGCCGCGGCAAGCTTCGCCGGCAAGTCCTCCAACGGTTTCGCAGCGACGTGTCGCACACCTAACCGTTCCTCAATGGAGCCGACATCATGATCCACGAAGGCGGTTGTTTCTGCGGCGCGGTGCGCTTCCGATGCGAAGGCGAGCCGCTCAATGTGCGCGCCTGCCACTGCCGCAATTGCCAGAAGGCAATGGGCGCGCCCTACTTCGCCCGCGCACTGTTCGAGCATCGCGCGCTGACGATAGAAGGCGAGATCGCTCGCTACCCGTCATCGGATGCGCTCGACCGGCTCTTCTGCCCGACATGCGGAACGCGACTGTTCTCCTGGCGCAAGACACGGCCCGTGGTCGGCGTCGCGCTCGCCGCCTTCGACGACCGCAACGCCTTTGCGCCGACCGAGCACATCTGGGTGTCGGAGAAGATGGGGTGGGTCCAGCTCAACGACGGTTTGGCGCAATATCCAGAGAATCCACCGTAAGCTGGCTGGTGATATCGAGCAACTCGCCGCGTTTGTCAGCTGAAGAGGCCCGGCCGAAGATGCCTCGCATGATGAAGCACAGCGCGGATTTCAACCGTGTCGCCCCCGACCGTGTAAAAGATGAGGTGAGATTGGAAGCGGAAACGGCGCAAGCCAGCCCGCAATTCGTCAGCGCGTTGACCGATGTCTGGGAAATCCGCGAGCAGTCCAAAGCTTCGGATCAAGCCGGCATAGTAGGCCTCAGCCTGATAGGCTCCGAAAGCCGCTTCAGTGTAGTCGTAAATCTGAATGAGGTCCCCGCGCGCGCGGGTCGTGATCCGATAATTACCCACGCCGCCGTGCTGCCACGTGAGACCGCGCAGCCGCGAGTATGTCGTCCGGCGTCTCCATGGTGAACGTGTCGCAGTCGGGCTGCGCAAAATATTCGCGATAGCGCGCAAGCTGCTCGTCGCGCGTCAACGCGTTCCACTCGGCAAGCTCCGCCTCGGTCGGCGGGAGCGCGGAAGGCATGATACCGGCAATTGCATCCGTCATGTCCAAATTATAGCCGCGATCGGCCCCAAAAGCGAGCAAAATGGCTCATCTCGGGCTAGCAGCCTCAAGCCATGCTTCTTGCGCGACGTCTCAAGCAACATGATGTAAATCATCGCAAGCGCGGGAAAATCGTGTGAGCTAGCGGACTAGACGTCGGTCGTATCAGCGGTCAACCTCGACGGAACTTCAGCTTGAACATCTCCCTCTACGACATTTCGGTCTGGGTGCTGCCGCTGGTCATCGCCATCACCTTCCATGAGGCCGCGCACGGCTTCGTGGCGTGGCGGTTCGGGGACGAGACCGCGTTGCGACTGGGTCGCGTCAGCTTCAATCCGCTCAAGCATATCGATCCGTTCGGGACGCTGCTGCTGCCGGCCATGCTGCTGCTGTCGGGCTCGCCGTTCCTGTTCGGCTACGCCAAACCGGTGCCGGTCGACTTTCGCAATCTGAAACCTCTGCGGGCCGGCATGGTGATGGTGGCCCTGGCCGGGCCCGGCACCAACATCCTGCTGGCGGTCGCGGCCGCGCTGGCATTCCACGTGGTGCCGCTGGTCCCGCCAGAGGCTGCGCGCTGGGTGGCGCACAATCTATACAATGCGGTGCTGATCAATATCCTCCTGGCTGTCTTCAACATGCTACCGATCCCGCCGCTCGACGGTGGCCGGGTCGCCGTCGGCCTGCTGCCCCGTCCATTGGCCGTGCCGCTGGCGCGCTTGGAACCGTTTGGCATGCTGATTCTGGTGGCGATTTTGATCCTTCTGCCCTTGGCTGGCGCCCAGTTCGGTCTAAATCTTGATGTTGTGTCAAGGCTGGTGCGCGCCACCACCGATTCTATCTTCCAGCTTCTTCTGCTATTGACCGGCAACGCCTAGTTCGAGGCGGGGATTGGGGAAACGAGACCCGAGGCATTCTTGGCTAAAGCTGCTGACATGATGATCGCGCGCCGTGCCGATACGCGGGCCCGGGCCGATTTCGCGACCTGGAAGATGATTGCCAAGCTGAACGGCGCGTCGGATCTGCCGCCGCAGGCGCAGGAGTTCCTCGCGAGCTACAAGACGAGGCTCGCCGACATGTCGGAGCACGAGGCCACGGAAGCCACCATCCGCGAAATGTACAAGGCCTATTATGCCGAGATGGGTGGCGGCGGCACCCCGCCGGAAGTGAAGGCCGCGCCGGCTCCGCAGCCGGTGACCGACAACGTCA
The DNA here is from genome assembly GCF_000239815.1 of Bradyrhizobium sp. STM 3843. Classification (GTDB taxonomy): domain Bacteria; phylum Pseudomonadota; class Alphaproteobacteria; order Rhizobiales; family Xanthobacteraceae; genus Bradyrhizobium. The sequence goes on from NZ_CAFK01000088.1 coordinate 47,328, forward strand.
CCGCATTCCGCCGCCTGCCTCCGAAATCAAAGACTGCACAAAACGGGACCGCGACCAGACCGAAGCTTCCGGTCGCATTGATCTTCGCCTGCCTCGTCGTGGTCTATGTCGGGATCAGGCTCTATTGGCGCTAGGCGCCAAGGGGTATCGAGGCTACCCGCCGCACTTGTGCGGGCTCACTCGGGGTGCGCTCATTTGGGCGGTGTGAAGTTCACCGGGAGCGTGAACGGGAACTCATCGTCGGTCAGGCCGGCCGGCGGTTTTGGCACAGGATCAGACCGACGGACCATCGCAACCGCGGCCTCGTCATAGGCGGGATCGCCCGAGGTCTCCTTGACGTCCACCGATACGACGTGACCGAGCCTGTTCAGCACCAGCGCCAGCTTGACCTGAGCCTTCTTGTTCTTGCCCGTCGGAAACTTCTTGTGCAGCTCGAAATAGGCGCTGATCTTGCGGCCCCAGTTCGCGGTGAGCTTTTCCCGATCCTTGCCGATGCCGACATTGGGCGCCTTCGCCTTGTCCGCCTCAGGCGTCTTCTCGTCGAACGAGCGTCGGGAACTATCGATCGCGGCTTCCTGAGCATCCTGCGCCTGGGTCTGGACGGCGGCGACCTTCTGCTCCTCCTCCGTCGGCTTCTTCACCTCGCTGGTCGTAACCTGCTGGTCCGCCTCGTCCGTCGTGGTCGGCACCGCCTTGGGCAGATCCGTCTGGTCGGTCTCGGCCTTCTGTTCCGGCATGAACTGCGAGGGATCCTGCGCCTGCGAATCCGGACCGACCGGCATATCATCGCTTTCGACCTTCGGCGCGGCCATGTCGATGTCGATGACCTCGGCCCCGTTGGCGCCGAGACCACCGATATCCTCATCATCCTTGAGATGAGTCAGCGCCAGCGCCGCTCCGCCGAGATGCAGCATCAGCGCGCCGATCGCCGCGAAAGCCCACAGTCGCCGCGACGACCTGTTGCCGGTATCGAGATCGCTCATCGCAAGCGTCCCGCTGATCAAGGCTGCGCCGGCTGTGCCGCCGGAACCGAGCCGGGCGCCGCCGGCGCGCGCTCCAGGGCCACCAGCTTGACCTTGGTGTAACCGCCCGCGCGCAACAGCTCCAGCACCTGCATCAGCTCGCCGTATGGCACCACCTTGTCGGCGCGCAGGAAGATCGGCCGGTCCCGACTGGCCTCCGGCGTTGTATCGAGCTCGTGGACGAGATCGACACGCTTGACCGCATTCTCGCCGATGGCCAGCGACAGGTCGGGCTTGATCGAGACATAGATCGGCTTGTCCGGCTTCTTCTGCGGGGTCGCGGTGGACGTCGGCAGATCGATCGGAAGGTCGACGGTCGAAAGCGGCGCCGCCACCATGAAGATGATCAGCAGCACCAGCATGACGTCGATGAACGGCGTCACGTTGATGTCGTGGGTCTCGTCGAAATCGTCGTCGAGATCGCCTTCAGAGAGCGAGACAGCCATCGCCTACTCCGCTGCCCGCGAATGAATTGCAACGTGGCTGCGATCGAGATCGCGCGATAACAGCCGGCCGACCGTGCCCGAGGCGCGGCTGACCTGCTCGAGATAGGCTTTGGTCACGCGCGAAAAGTGATTGTAGATGATGACCGCGGGGATCGCGGCGGCGAGGCCGATTGCCGTGGCGAGCAGTGCTTCCGCGATGCCCGGCGCCACCACTGCGAGATTGGTGGTCTGCGATTTCGAAATGCCGATGAAGCTGTTCATGATGCCCCAGACGGTGCCGAACAGGCCGACGAACGGCGAGATCGCGCCGACGGTGGCGAGCAGGCCCATGCCGACACGGACCCGGCGCGCCTCGGCGCGGGTGATCTCGGTAAAGCTCGAGGAAGCACGTTCCTTGATGCCGGCATCGCTCGGCAGATCGCTCGACAGGCGCAGCTCCGCGATCGCGGCCTGCAGCAGCGACGAGAGCACGCTTCTCGAGCTGCCAACCGCCATCTGTGCCTCAGCCAGCGATCTTGCACTTGCGATCTTGCGCAGCAGACCGCCGAGCTTGCGCTGGAGCACGGCGAACTCGATGCTCTTGGCGATCAGGATCGTCCAGCTTGCGACCGAGGCGAGCGCAAGCGCGATCATCACCGCCTTGACCACGATGTCGGCCTTCAGGAACATGCTCCAAGGCGACAATTCATCGAGGCCCACGGCGATCGATTTGCCGGGTTTGGCGCTGCTCTCCGCACTCGGCTGAGCGGCCACTGCTGGTGATGCGTCGGTTGCCGGCGCCGCCGCGGTCGTCCCGGCTCCATTGAGCTGCGAGGCGTTCTCAGTCGCAGCTGCGTTGACCGCTGTTTGAGCCGTTATCCCCTGAGCAGACCCCTGCGCTGCGGGCGCCTGGATCATCGGAGCTTGGCCTGGGGCTGTCTGCGACGGCGGCGCCGTCACCTGCTGCGCGAAGGCGAGCGGTGGAGCGGCGACAAGCGCAAATGCGAGAGCGAAAGCGGCGCGAAAGCGAAACGATATCATCATACTTCGGCCCAGTGGCGGATCAGGTTGTGATAAATGCCGGTCAATCTGACGGTTTCAGGATCGTCACGCCCCAGCCGCCCAGCAAGACCCTGGATCACATTATCGAGATCAAAGATCATACTGCGGACGTGAGCATCCCGTATCATGCTCTGCATCCAGAAAAAAGAGGCGACCCGCGCGCCTCGGGTCACCGGCGTCACCATGTGAAGGCTCGATGACGGATACAAAACCGCATCGCCTGCGGGCAATTTCGCCTCGTGCGAGCCGTAGGTGTCCTCGATCACGAGTTCGCCACCGTCGTATTCGTCGGGCTCGGCCAGGAACAAGGTCATCGACAGATCGGTGCGGATGCGCAGGCCCGTCAGCGGATCGCCGCGCACGGCATTATCGACATGGATGCCGAAATGGTGACCGCCCGAGGCCGCGTAGCGGTTGAACAGCGGCGGAAAGATCTGCAGCGGAATTGCCGCTGACAGGAAACGCGGATTCTTCGTCAGCGCCGAGATGATCCGCTGTCCCAGCGTCCGCGCCACCTCACCATCCGGCGGCAATTGCTCATTGCGCTTGACCATGGCCGACTGCGCCCCGGCCGTCGAGCGGCCGTCCTCCCATTCCGCCGCATCCATGATGCGACGGAATTCGGCGACGTCCGATTTGCTGAGAACTTCCGGGATGCAGACCAGCATGATGTCACTTCATGATCGCGTCAGTATCGCGCCGAGAGCACCAGATAGGCCGCGCGGCCCGGTGCCTCCAGAACGAACGGTGCCGAGCTCTGATAGAGCGCGTCGTAGTAGCGCTTGTCGAAGATGTTATTGACGAACAGTTTCGCGGTCCAATGCTTGTCGATCTTGGCCTCCGCAAAGGCATCGAAGCGCCAGTAGCTCGGGATCGAGGTGCCCTGGTTGGCCGCAAGCAGCGTGCCGCCGTAGATCTTGGAGCGATAGACGGCCTGGCCGCCGATCTCCCAGGTGTCGTCGAGCTGATACTTGGTCAACATGCTGAACGACTGATGGGCGACGTTGGCGAGCGGCCGGCCGACATTGGTCGTGTAGAGGATCGTATTGGCCGGCGGCGCCAGCGACTTGGTCACCTCCGACTGCATCAGCACGAGACCGCCGAACACGCTCCATTTGTCGGTGATCTTGCCACCGACACCGAGATCGATGCCGCGGATGCGGTAGGCGGCGCCGGCCGTGATGCAGGACACGGTGCCCGTGGTCCCCGCCGGATACGGACAGGTCGCGGTCGCCGTGGCCGCGGTGACGTTCTGCGCCTCTCGCGCGTTTTCCTTCTCCGTCTGGAACAGCGCGCCGGTCACGAGCAGATGCCGGTTGAACAGCTCCCACTTGGTGCCGAGCTCGATCGCCTTGTTCTTCTCCGGTCCGAAGATCTGGTTCGAATTGCCGTTCAGCACCGCCGACAATCCGCCATAGGCGGTGCTGGTGCCGTCGAACTCGGCACCGACCGGATTCGACGAGGTTGCGTAGGCCACATAGACGCTGCCGTTCGGAGCCGGCTTCAAGGTGAGGCCGAGATTGAAGTTCGGCAGTCCGAACTCAGCGGCCTGGGAGCCCCACACGTTGGACACGCCGTTGACCGTACCAAAGCCGCTGGTCTTGATGTTATAGGCGTCGTAGCGGACGCCCCCGTTGAGGATCACCAGGTCATGGTAGTTGGCGCTGTCCATGACATAGCCGCTGGTCGTGTCGATCGCGATCTTGGTCGGGAAACCGGACAGTGACGGCGTGGTCGTAAATGGCAGCGTCATGTATTGCGGGGCGAACACGTTCACGGTCGAGATCGAGCCGCTGCCGCTGAACGGGACGCCCGTTACCTCCGAGCTCAGCCCGGTATATTTATCGATGCTGGAGATCTCGCGCGAGATCTCCACGCCGCCCAGCGCGGTGTGCTGGAAGCCGACCCCGTCGTCGAACTTGTAGGTGAACTCGCTCTGATTGGCGACGACGTCGGTCTGCTGGAAGCGGCTCTGCGGATTGGCGCTCAGCGTCCACAACTGCGGATTCGGGTTGGTGACGACGGCCGATTCCGGCAGCGTGCCGATATAGTTCTGGGTCGAGCGCCCCAGGCGCACCTTGTCGCTGAAGGTGAGATCCGGCGTGATCTTGACCTCGGTGTTGATGGTCGCGAAATCCTGCCCGGTCCTGTAGAAATCGCGGTTGAGCAGGCCGTAGAAATTGTTGCGGTTGACCCCGAAATCAGGGAACGGGCCGCCCGCGGTGCTCGCCGTGCTCGGCCGATAATACGGCACGCCGAAATCGGGGATGCCGGTCAGCTCGGTATGGATGTAGTTGGCGGTCACCTTCACCGGGTCGATCGGCGTCCAGGTCGCGGCGACGAACGCGCCGTTGCGGTTGTCGGTGATGGCATCGCGGCCTGCGACATTGGCGTCCTGAAACAGGCCGCCCGCGCGCACGGCAAGCGTCGGATTGATGACCTGGTTGACATCCAACACCACGCGCTTGGTGTGGTCGGTGCCGAAGGTCGTATCCATGTTGTAGAAGCTCTTCTCGGTCGTGGCCTGCTTGGTCACGATATTGATCGCGCCGCCCGTGGTGCCGCGGCCCGCAAAGGACGAGCCGGGGCCACGCAGGATCTCGACCTGCTCGGTGAAGAAGTTCTCGCGCACGCTGACACCGGGATCGCGCACGCCATCGATGAAGATGTCGTTGCGTGCATCGAAGCCGCGGATGAAGAAGCGGTCGCCGAACGCATTGCCGCCCTCGCCGGTTCCGAGCGTGACGCCGGCCGTGCTCAACACCGCCTGTTTCAGGTTGGTCGCGTTCTTGTCCTCCAGCACCTCCTTGCCCAGCACCGTGATCGACTTCGGCGTGTTGAGGATCGGCTCGGGAAACTTGCCGGACTGCTGCAGGTGGTCGACCTTGTAGGGCGCGGCGGCGTCAGCATAGGGATTGCGGTCGGCGCTCAGCTGACCGGCGTTGGGAAACGGCACCGGCGCCGCCTGTCCCTGGCCCCCCTGCTGCTGTCGCTGCGCCGCGCGCCGCAGGGCATTGCGGGCGCGGACCTGGTCGGCGGTCGGCTTGGAGGCAGACGGTTTGGCGCGCGCGACGGGCGCGTCGACGTTGACCGGCGGAAGATCCGACGCCGGCTGCGCATCGGCCCCCGAGACCGACGCCACCGCGATCAGGCCGGCGACGGCCGACATCTTGGCGCCGGAGGCACCATCGAATCTTGCTTCGGAATTGACAGCTGCAATCGCACGTAGCGATCGCGGTGTGATGACCTGTCCCATCGGTATTGACGCGCCCCGCTTCCATTTCACCTCGCCACTCGCGGATCACTCGCATGTGACGATGTGAGTTTGGTATCGGGCGCGTTTCAGGGGGTCAATTTGAGGAGGTCCAAGTTCAGCTTGAATAGTTCCAGATCAAAACGATTCTAAATCGGGCTAATTAGAACGAGTCTAAGCCACGCAACGCGCGAGCTCTGGCTGGCCTTCATGGCAACGCGCGTGCACGCGTCGTGCACACGGCGAAACCGCTAGTCGCTGCTCAGCGGCTTCATCAGCGAGAACAGTTCGTCGACGGTCTGCTGCGCGACTTGGCGCACGCGATCGGAGTTGTCCACGCCTGCAATCCGCACGCCTTTCACCACCGCTTTGATCTCGTCGCGGAAGTCGGTGAGGAAGCGCAACGGATCCTTCTGCTCGTTGGCAACACGCGCAATCAATCCGGTCACCAGGATCTGGCAGGCGATCATCTTCCCGTTCAGCTCGTCCATTCCGCGCTCCACACAGCTAGGGCTGATATGGACCGGGCCGCTGCATGCTGACAACCGCAGCCCTGCGGGTTTGAAGTCGTTCTAAACTGACCCCGTCGGTAACCTGTCGCGCTAAAGTAGTACCGATGCGGCGACCCTACTTCGCGGCGGCATGATCCGTCGAATCGGACAGCGTCTTGATGCGCTCCTTGAGCTCGCGCAACGTGGTCAGGCTGGTCGCGACCGCCTCATCGGGAATCCCATCCAGCACGTCGGCAGCGATCGCGTCCCTGAGATCGTCGAGATCATCGACGAGCCTGCGTCCCGCGTCCGTCAGGTACAGCCGGTTGGCGCGGCGGTCCTTGGGATCGTGCCGGCGCTCGAGCAGGCCCTGCTCAACCAGCCGGTCCAACAGCCGCACCAGCGAGATCGGCTGCAGTTCCAGCACTTCCGCGAGATCGACCTGCGAAAGTCCCTCTTGCGCGCGCAGCCGAAACAGCACAATCCATTGCGCGCGTGTGGTGCCGCGCGCTTTGGCACGATGATCAATATAGTTGCGCAGGATGCGCGAGCTTTCGACAAGCTGGGCGACCAGCTGCCGCCTGAGGTCCAACGCCACGTTCAAGGCCATGTCCCAAGGGTCTCCTCGAAGCTTTCGAATTGTTTAGGTTTCTTCAAGCAGCGGTGTGTTTACACATTAAGTGCACGCATACTATATCTGGCGTGCTGGGAACGCTTTTAAAGACCGGTTATTCTCTTCGCTTCAGCGTCCGAGCCGACATCGAAAAGAGCCGATATGAAGACGTCACGCACGATCGGTTGGATCCTGGTTCTGGCGGCCCTCGGCGGCGGCTATTACGGCTGGCAGCGCTATCAGGGCGCCGAAGCAGCCAAGCGCGCCGAGGCGCAAAAGGCGGCGCGGCCGCCTGCCGTGCGCGTCTCCACCGCCCCGGTCGAGAAGACGGATTTCCCGGTCTATCTGACCGGTCTGGGCAACGTTCAGGGTTTCAACACCGTCCAGGTCCGCACCCGGGTCGATGGACAGATCGACAAGATCGCCTTCACCGAGGGCCAACTCGTCAATCAAGGCGACCTGCTGGTCGAGATCGATCCGCGGCCGTTCCAGGCGAGCCTCGATCAGGCCAAGGCTAAGAAGGCCCAGGACGAGGCCAACCTTGCCAATGCCAATCTCGACCTCCAGCGCTTCACCAAGCTCGGCGAATTCGCCACGCGCCAGCAGACCGATACCCAACGTTCAACCGTGGCGCAGCTGACCGCGCAGATCGCCTCCGACGACGCTGCGATCGCCAACGCCCAGACCCAGCTCGATTACACCCAGGTCAAGGCCCCGATTACCGGCATCGCCGGCCTGCGTCAGGTCGACATCGGCAACATCGTCAATGCCGCCACTCAGACCGGCATCGTCACGATCGCCCAGATCGAGCCGATCGCGGTGATCTTCACCGCTCCCGAGGAGCAGCTGCCCTACATCAATGAGGGGCAGAAGGCGGGAGCACTGAAGGTGATCGCGATGACCACCGACGGTAAAAAGGCGCTGGCCGAAGGCAAGCTCGCGGTGGTCAACAACCAGGTCGATACCACCAGCGGGACGATTCGGCTGAAGGCGGTGTTCGACAACAAGGACCACACGCTGTGGCCCGGCCAGTCGGTCTCGACGCGACTCCTGGTGAAGACGCTCAAGGACGCGACCGTGGTTCCCGATGATGCGATCCAGCACTCGACCAACGGGCTCTATGCCTACGCCGTGAGCCAGGACAACAAGGCCGATCTGCGCAAGGTCAAGGTCGGCGTCTCGATCGACGGCCGTACGGTGGTCGAGCAGGGCCTCGCGCCGGGCGAGCAGGTGATCACGGGCGGTCAATTCAAGGTTCAGCCAGGTTCACTGGTCACCACCGCGGTGGCGAGCTCGGATCCGGCGCAAGCGAAGGTCCGGCAGGAATGAACGGCGGCGGCATTTCGGCACCTTTCATCCGCTACCCCATCGGCACCTCGCTGCTGATGGCAGGTATTCTGTTCGTGGGTCTGGTGGCCTACCCGCTGCTGCCGGTCGCGCCGCTGCCCCAGGTCGACTTCCCGACCATCCAGATCACCGCGACCCTGCCCGGCGCCAGCCCGGAGACGATGGCGACCTCGGTGGCCCAGCCGCTGGAACGCCAGTTCGCCCAGATTCCCGGCATCGCCCAGATGACCTCGACCAGCTATCTGGGGACCGCCTCCGTCACCATCCAGTTCGATCTCACCCGCAACATCGACGGCGCCGCCAACGACGTGCAGGGCGCGATCAACGCGGCCAGCGGCCAGTTGCCGAAGACGCTGCCTTCGCCGCCGACCTATCGCAAGGTCAACCCGGCGGATTCGCCGATCCTGTTGCTGTCGGCGACATCGGATACGCTCCCGCTCACCACGGTCTCGGATGCCGTCGACGCCCAGCTGGCGCAGCAGATCAGCCAGATCACCGGCGTCGCCCAGGTCATCATCGGCGGCCAGCAGAAGCCGTCGGTCCGCGTTCAGGTCGATCCGGCCAAGCTCGTCGCCAAGGGCCTGTCGCTGGAGGATGTGCGCAGCCAGATCGCGATCACCACCGTCGATAGCCCGAAGGGCAATATCGACGGCGAGCGGCGCGCCTACACCATCTACGCCAACGACCAGCTGACCGAGTCGAAGGACTGGAACGACGTCATCATCGCCTATCGCAACGGCGGTCCGTTGCGGATCCGCGATATCGGCCGCGCGGTGACCGGCCCTGAGGACGCCAAGCAGGCGGCCTGGGCCAATGGCAAGCGCGGCGTGTTCCTGGTGGTCTTCAAGCAACCGGGCGCCAACGTCATCGAGACGGTCGACAAGATCAAGGCGACGCTGCCGCGCCTGGTCGCGGCGATCCCGCCGGCGATCAAGATCGAGCTGATCTCCGACCGCACCACCACCATCCGCGCCGCGGTCGAGGACGTGCAGTTCACCCTGCTCCTGACCATCTTCCTGGTGGTGATGGTCATCTTCGTGTTCCTGCGCAGCTTCTGGGCCACCGTGATCCCGACCATCACCGTGCCCTTGGCGCTGCTCGGCGCCTGCGCGCTGATGTGGGTGTTCGGCTACACGCTCGACAATCTCTCGCTGATGGCGCTCACCATCGCGGTCGGCTTCGTGGTCGACGACGCCATCGTGATGCTCGAGAACATCTCGCGCTATGTCGAGGAGGGCGAATCGCCGATGGCCGCCGCCTTCAAGGGCGCGAGCGAGATCGGCTTCACCATCGTCTCGATCTCGATCTCGCTGGTTGCGGTGCTGATCCCGCTGCTGCTGATGGGCGGCATCATCGGCCGCCTGTTCCGCGAATTCGCGGTCACGCTGACGATGACGATCTTCGTCTCGATGGTGGTGTCGCTGACGCTGACGCCGATGATGGCCTCACGCTTCCTGCGCGGCGGCCATCAGAGCCATGGCCGGTTCTATCAATGGAGCGAGCGCGGCTTCGAGGCCATGCTGAAGGCCTATGAGAAGGGTCTCGACCTCGCCTTGCGCTGGCGCTTCGTGACGCTGCTCGTGTTCTTCGCCACGCTCGGCCTGTCGGTTTATCTGTTCATCCTGATCCCGAAGGGCTTCTTCCCGCAGCAGGACGTCGGCCTGATCACCGCGACCTCGGAAGCCTCGCAGGACATCTCCTTCCAGGCGATGCAGTCGCGCCAGCAGGCGCTGGCCGACATCGTGATGCAGGATCCCGCCGTCGCCAGCGTCGCGATGGCGATCGGCGGCTCGGGGCGCGCCGGCAACAACGGCAACATGTTCATCACGCTGAAGCCGCGCGACCAGCGTGACGCCTCGGCGCAGCAGATCATCGGCCGCCTGCGGCCGAAGCTGGAACAGGTCCAGGGCGCCCGCCTCTATATGCAGGCGGCACAGGACATCCGCCTCGGCGGCCGCCCGACCCGCACCCAGTTCGAGTTCACCCTGCAGGACGCGAATCTCGGCGAGCTCAACGAATGGGCGCCGAAGATCCTGGACAAGATGAAGACGCTGCCGGAGCTGCGCGACGTCGCCACCGACCAGCAGACCGACGGCACCACCGTCCAGCTCAGCATCAACCGCGACACCGCGTCGCGCTACGGCATCACCCCGCAGCTGATCGACGATACGCTGTATGACGCCTTCGGCCAGCGCCAGGTGGCGCAGTATTTCACGCAGCTCAACTCCTATCACGTGATCCTGGAGATCCTCCCGGAGCTGCAGGCCCAGGTCGATACGCTGGACAAGATCTACGTGAAGTCGCCGACCACCGGCGACCAGGTGCCGCTGTCGACCTTCGCCAAATGGACCACCGTGCCGGTGCGCCCGCTGTCGATCAGCCACCAGGGCCAGTTCCCGGCGATCACGATCAGCTTCAACCTCGCGCAGGGCGTGGCGCTCGGCCAGGCCACCCAGGCCGTGCAGCAGGCGATGGTCCAGCTCGGCGCGCCCGCGACCTTGAACTCGAGCTTCCAGGGCACGGCGCAGGCATTCCAGCAGTCGCTCTCGACCGTGCCGCTCTTGATCCTCGCGGCCTTGGTCGTGGTCTATCTGATCCTCGGCATCCTGTACGAAAGCTACATCCACCCGATCACGATTCTGTCGACCCTGCCCTCGGCCGGCGTCGGCGCACTCCTGATCCTGATGGCATTCGGCTATGATTTCAGCCTGATCGCGCTGATCGGCGTAATCCTCTTGATCGGCATCGTGAAGAAGAACGGCATCATGATGGTCGACTTCGCCATCGCCGCCGAGCGCGACCAGCACCTGACGCCCGAGCAGTCGATCCGCCAGGCCGCCCTGCTCCGTTTCCGCCCGATCATGATGACCACCATGGCGGCACTGCTCGGCGGCGTGCCGTTGATGCTCGGCACCGGCACCGGCTCGGAGATTCGCCAGCCGCTCGGCTATGCGATGGTCGGCGGCCTGCTGGTCAGCCAGATGCTGACGCTGTTCACGACGCCCGTGGTCTATCTCTATCTCGACAAGCTCAACAACGCCTTCTCCAGCTGGGGCCGCTCCAAGCTCGAAGCCGAGGGCGAAGCCGACACGCACGGCCCGGTCAAGGAAGCGGCAGAGTAGCGCAGGGCTGCGATGGCGAACGGGACGGCCGCGTCACGTGCGCAGGCCGGACCCGGCCGGCCACATCCACGTCTGAGCCGCTCCAGCGGATACAGGCCGTCAGCGCGCAGATCGTTCCGTTATGCAGGTTACACACCACTGCGACCGTACCGCGTCTGGACCGCCAGTGCGCCGGTCATCAGGGCATCGCACACATCGCAAGGGTCCTCTCGGGAAAGAGATACGGCCTCTCGCCACTCGGGCGGTGCGCCCCCTCCCCCGCTTGCGGGGGAGGGTCGGGGTGGGGGCACTTCACAGACAGGATTATCGAGAGGCCGAAACGCGACCAAAGTCCCCGCCCCGGCGAATTTCCCCCAATTCCATCCCCTTACGCGCTTGCCAAGTCCCGTCACATGCGGGTAGAAGAGCGCCGTGCCCGCGGCTGATCCGACTTGCGCCGCGCTTTGCGCACCACTGCCGGACAGTTCAACAAGCGCTTGAGACTGCTCGGCAATTCCGTTGGGGAATGGTGTAACGGTAGCACAACAGACTCTGACTCTGTTTGTCTTGGTTCGAATCCAGGTTCCCCAGCCAGTTTAGCGACAAGCTCCCCGTAATAGGCCTACGCTGGCCAACCAACCTACCCAAGGGCCCTAACCCTTGCGGCGCCCGGCGGAGCGCAACCAATATCGTGAGGCTCGCCCGCAATCGGCGAGGGACACGAGGTTGGTTGGCCAAAGCGGCAAAAATGTTCGGGACCTGTCGAGCGACACATAAAGATAATCACCGCCAACAGGCGGCCCAGCGGTGGCGTCGAACGACCTGCAATATTGTATTCTTGAAAACGCGGTTGATTTCCCAGCCTGAGGATAACCGCCGACCACGCGGTCCTATCGCTCAGGATCGTCGGGAAACGACGTTCTTTGGGCGATCAGTTCGTGAAGCGCATCTCTCACCTGGTCGACCACTTCGACCCAGTCGCGTCTTTCGCGCTGACGGAAAAGACGCATGGTCGGGTACCAGGCGCTATCATCACGATCGAGCAACCAGCGATAGTCCGGCGTGTACGACAGAAGTGTCCAGGTGGGACGGCCAAGCGCTCCGGCGAGATGAGCGACGCTGGTGTCGACCGTGATCACAAGATCCAGACATGTGATCAGCGCGGCCGTATCCGCGAAATCGGTGAGTTGGATCGTCAGGTCCAAGATCTCGCTCATCTCCTGCAGCGCGGCTTTGTCTTCCGGCTTCGGCTCTTTCTGCAGGCTGATGAACGCCGCGTCTCCGCCGAACAGACGGGAGAACGCTCGCAATGGGATCGAGCGATTGTGGTCGTCCAAATGATTTGGGTTGCCCGACCAGACCACACCGACGCGCAATTTTTCATGTGTACCAAGACGCTCTTCCCAGGCTTGGATCCGGTCCGGATCAGATGCCGGCAAATAAGACGCGGGTGCAGGAATTGTCGCCAACGTCGTTCGAAACGCGAATGGAAGGCTCATGATCGGGCAATGGAAGTCGACCGCAGCAACGTTGGCTGCCTCCGAGACCGAAATACACTGCGAAATCCCGGGCATGTTCGACAACAAGGGAATTAAGGGCTTTTGAACCGCGAGAATGATGCGGGCACCTAGCGCTACAACCATGGGCACATAGCGGACAAACTGGATCGTATCGCCCAGTCCTTCGTCGGCTGCGATGACGATGGCTTTTTCCCTGATACTATCTTGGCCCTGCCACATGGGCGGCCGGAACCGAGGATAAGAGTTCGGCAAGTCCCAACGAACCTCTCGGCCAGACCAGCCCGCGTCGAAATTCCCCAACAAGAGGTTCAAATGAGCCGTCCCCAGATCAGCCAACGCGTCTCTCGGATCAGTGTCCTTTAGCCGTCTGTAGATCTCGAAGGCTTCATCAAACCTACGAAGCTTCGTCAAAACAGCGGCCTTGTCGTGCAGCGCATCTCTGGAGCCAGGTTGCAGAGCCAGTGCCCGCTCAAACCATTCCAGCGCTTCTTCGTCTTTGCGCATTGTGCGCAAGACAATGCCCGTCTTGACACAGATATCGGCGTTGCCCGGTTCGATCTCGTTGGCTCGCCGGCAGATCGAAAGAGCTTCCTCGAAGCGCTTCAGGCCATTCAGAAGTGCACCACGCATCAAGAGCGTCGGCACCTGGTTGGGCCGCAAAGTGTCGCTCAAATCGAGATAGGCGAGCGCCTCGTCGATCCGCCCCAATCGTTGAAGCGTGATCCCGCACTGATTTGCCGCATCCCAATGTCGGGCATTCAGCTCTAATACACGCTTGAAGCTCAAGACCGCGTCGGCGCCCTGCTGCAGGCTAACAAGAGCATTGCCCCGGAGCATCCATAGATCGGCACTTTCGAAACCGAGCTCCATCGCCTTGTCGAAAACCTTGATCACCTCATCTGAGCGTCCTTGAAGCTGCAGGACTGTGCCAAGACTCAGGAAGTATTGAGGCTGGAGATCTTGCTGTATCGCGCGGGATATCCACTGTAGTGCAGTTTCATACTGCTGCGCCTGGAGCGCAAGGATACCCAACAGATTAAGAGTTGGCGCGTGCGCTTCATCAAGCGCAAGCGCCAGATGGCAGGACCGCTCGGCGTCCGCACGGCGGCCACTCGCGACCTCGCGCAAAGCTGACTGGTAGAAGTTCTCAGCACCATCGGGCTTAACAGGTTTCGGCTTCACTTTGGTGCGCGAGGCCCGACGCTCACGACGGTTCATTTTTGCAATTTGTCCCAGCTACTAATTTGAAGTAACTGATTCTCACGCAGGTTGAAAGTTGAAGTTCTATCTCTGGGTGTGGCGACCCGCGTTCAGCGTGTACAAGACGTTTAATTGCTAGACCTTCAACTTATGCGAGAGATACGTGAAATATGCCGCCGCCAACTCGATGTCTTCCGATGCAACGCGTTCGATTTCCGTCGTGTGAAGCAATACAGGTGCGAAATCATAGGTTGCTCGACCCCCAATGTCTGGAGTCTGAGGTCTAGGATTAAAAGCAGAAGGCGCGCCGGCTACAAATATTCTAGTTATTTCAACGCGCGTTGCCCGTCGTGCCAATCTGTCGCGCGCGTGCGACCCTGCCATGTCGGGCAAATCACCGCGATTCTCTGCCGCTTGTGAATCAGGACATGGCCGCACCGGTCACTTCGGCCGGCTGACTTTTGCCGCCCTACTCCGGCTTCGGCTCGCCATCGTCCCGGGGCCGCTGATCGTCGGTCCGCGCCGTTCTGGTGGCGTGATCGTCGGTGCTGCCGCCCCAGGTTCCGAGGCTGCCAACGTTGGCGCCCGGACTGTCCAGCGGATGTGTGTCGCCGGGCTGCAGGCCCGATCGGATGCCGACGATCCCGCGGATTTCGGTCCCGTGCCGCTGTTTGTCATGTTGGTCGCTCGTTTGGACGGGCAACAACAACGTGACAGCGCTTGTTCCCGACGTGGTCTGCACGGTGCTATACATGCGCCCGCTTCTATGGAGAGCGGTGAGGTCAAGAGCCCCCTGCGCTATGTGAATCAGAGCGTGCTCACACGCGCCGTCCTGTTGGCTCCGCGCTGTCGAGCCGGAGATGCGCCGAAAACGCAATCGATGCAGGCCGCCAAGTTCCTAAGCACGGTCCGAGCGCAAACCAGATTCCTCCCTGAACCTTCGGGCTCGGTCAGACACTAACTGCTATCTCGGCTCCAGGTATTTGCGGCGCATGTGCGCTCCGTGAGCTTTTTTAGCTGCGGTGTGATCTGGGTTACTGCGGGGCTGCATCGTCTCCGCCAGTTTGGTCCGAGGCCGATTGAAGGATCGGCTCGACGGCACCGACTCCGGTTCCAAAGATTTTGTCTCCAAAGGCGTAGAGTAACGCCATGCGGGAGAAGGTTCGCGACATCAGTTCCGCTAAGTCCGGCAGCCGCCCGCCACGCGGGCAGATGCCGCGCCGTCTTACGGCCATCGTTGCCGGCGACATCGCAGGCTACAGCCGCCTGATGGAACTCGACGAGGAAGGCACGCATCTCCGCGTGAAGCGCATTCTGCGCGACCTCATCGAGCCGACCATTACCGACCACCACGGCCGGCTGGTCAAGACGACCGGCGACGGCTTCTTCGCGATCTTCGATAGTCCTGTCGAAGCCGTGCGCTGCGGCATCGTCATCCAGCAAAACATGCTTGCCCGCGATGCATTGCTACCCAGAGAAAACCGAATCGAATTTCGCATCGGCGTGAACCTGGGCGACGTGATCATCGAGGAGGACGACATCTATGGCGACGGAGTCAACGTCGCGTCGCGGCTCGAAGGC
This sequence comes from Bradyrhizobium sp. STM 3843, assembly GCF_000239815.1. GTDB lineage: Bacteria > Pseudomonadota > Alphaproteobacteria > Rhizobiales > Xanthobacteraceae > Bradyrhizobium. The sequence continues at coordinate 62,943 of NZ_CAFK01000088.1, forward strand.
ATCGCCGATCCCGGCGAAGTCTACATTTCCGGAGGAGTTTACGAGCAGATCAAGAACAAGCTGGTTTGCGGCTACGAGTCGCTCGGCGACCGCAAGGTGAAGAACATCACCGATCCGGTGCGGGTCTACCGCGTCCTCCCGGACCCCGCCGCACTGAGGAGAACCAGCCGGCGGCGCGAGACGATATTGCTCTTCATGCTCAGCGCAACGTTGCTGGTCCTCGCAAGCGCGGCACTTTGGTATTGGTGGCTCGCCGCAGAGTGGCGAGGTGGGCAAGCAAGCACAGCGGTGCGGCAGCTGCCGAACGTCTCATCATTGCCTCCTGCTTCTATACAACCCGCTGCCCCATCGCAGCCGTCGCCAACCGCAACACCGAGCGGTCCACAAGCGCCACCGTCAGCGCCGCCTGCCCCCGCGGTAGCGCCGGCAACCAACCAGGCAGCCTTGCAGGCCGCGCCCGTTCGGCCGCAGGTCCCGGCGATTCGAGAGCCCGATATGGTCGCGCTTCGCGGCGGCTCCTTCATGATGGGCAGCAACGATGATGCGACGGAGAGGCCCATTCATCGCGTCACCATCAAGGCGTTCGCCATGAGCCGCTATCCGATCTCGATTCGTGAGTGGAACCAATGCGCAGCGGCTAACGCATGTGGCTTCACGGCGAGCGGCAACGAGGATGCACCGGCGACGAATCTCAGCTGGACCGATGCCAAGCAATTTGTCACCTGGCTCGCTACGGCGACGCACAAGGCCTACCGCCTGCCGAGCGAAGCTGAATGGGAATATGCGGCGCGCGGCGGCACGCAAACACGTTACTGGTGGGGCGATGAATTTCAGCCCGGCATGGCCAATTGCAAGAACTGCACGGACATTGCGGCCATCGAACAACCCGTGAAGGTCGGCAGCTTCAGGCCTAACCCGTTCGGGCTCTACGACATGGGCGGCAGCGTCGACCAATGGGTCGAGGATTGCTGGCATAGGAATTATCAAGGCGCGCCGTTGGATGGATCGGCGTGGGTCGACAGCGATTGCACGGCGCATGTCATCCGGTCCGGGTCCTGGAAGAATGATCAGCGCTACGTGCGCGCAGCCAACCGTGACAGTTACGATACGAATGTTCGCTACCCCACACATGGGTTCAGGGTTGCCCTGT
>NZ_CAFK01000087.1 GCF_000239815.1 Bradyrhizobium sp. STM 3843
AGTTCGAAACCACCCTCTCCCACAAGGGGAGAGGGTTTCTTTTCCTAAACGCCTTCCTACTTCCCGAACGACTGCCGCAACAGCGTCGGATAGCGCAGGCCCTGCAAGCCGCCACGCGCGACGTAGTGGGCGAGAAAGGCGATCCACAGCCCGGTGTTGCCGAAGCTGCGCAGCGCAAACCACGTGGTGAGGAAGATCGACAGCGAGGCCATCATCAGGTTGCGCATGTCGCGCGCCCAGGTCGCGCCGATGTAGATGCCGTCGAAGGCAAAGGCGAACACGGCGGGCAGCGGCGACACGATCACGAAAACGAGGAAGTCGCGGGCGGCGAGCCGCACGGCGGGGCTCGCCGTCATCAGGTCGATCAGCGCGGAGCCGGACAAGGCCAGTGTCGTGCTGACGACCAGCGAAAAGCCGACACCCCAGGCCAGAATCAGTTGCGTGGCACGGATGAAGTCGCGACGATTGCGGGCACCGACCGCGTAGCCGCAGAGCTGCTCCGCCGCATTGGCAAGGCCGTCGAGGAAGAAGGCGCTGACCAGCAGGAAATTGTTGAGCACGGCGTTCGCCGCCAGCGTGACGTCTCCGGCGCGCGCGCCTTGCGCGTTGAAGAACAGGAACACCGTGATCAGCGCCGCGGTGCGGATCATGATGTCGCGGTTGACCGCCAGCATCCGCTTGACGCCATCGCGGTCGAACAGCACCTGTCGCGACACCACGATGCCGCCCGGCAACAGTCGTCGCGCGATCACCACGCCGAGGATGAGGCCAGCCGCCTCCGCGATCACCGCGGCCACCGCCGCGCCGGCGATCCCCGCGTCCAACACCAGCACCAGCAGCAGCGTCGCGGCGATGTTGATCAGGTTGATCGCGATCTGCACGGCGAGTGCGAGCCGCGCGCGGGCCTGCCCGACCAACCAGCCGAGCACGACATAATTGGCAAGCGCCAGAGGCGACGACCAGATGCGGACGGTGAAATAGGTCCGGCCGGCACGGGTGACCGCGTCGCTGCCGCCCATGGCATCGAACAGGAGGGTGCCGAGCGGCAGCTGCAAGGCGATCAGGATGGCGCCGACACCGGCGGCCACGAGCAGGCCACGCACCAGAACGACCGGCAGCTCGTCGCGCGCGCCAGCGCCGAGCGACTGCGCAGTGAAGGCGAGCGTGCTCAGGCGCAGGAAGCCGAACAGCCAGAATAGACAGTCGAAGATCACCGAGGCCATGGCGACGCCGCCGAGCAGGCTGGCTTCGCCGAGGCGGCCGATCGCCGATGTCGCGACGATGCCGATCAGCGGCGTGGTCACGTTCGCCACCATCGCGGGACCGGCGATGGCGAACACCTCGCGGCTCGTCACGTTCGGCTGGATGGTCCCCGGGGAATGCAACGGACGCTCGCTGGTTCGTTCGCCGGACCCTTGCGTCCGGCACGAGCGCTCGTTTATCGGTGATTCCGCGGCGCCGCTAGAGGTCGATGCTCATGCCGTCATGCGCGGCCGTGTGAGACAGCGCGTCCAGACGGGACAGCATGTCTTCGCCCATATGGGTGAGGACGAGGCGCTTGGGCCGGATGTCGTCGAGATGCGCCTGCAGCGTGGTCAAGCTGAGATGATTCTTGACCACCTTGTCGTAAGTATAGGCTTCGGCAATGAACAGATCGGCCTCTCGCGCGAGCGGAACCAATGTGTCCGTCCACTCCGTATCGGCGCTGTAGGTAACGACGCGACCCTCGGCCTCGATCCGATAGCCGAGAAAGGGGCCGCCGGATTCGCCGTGCACGACCGGATAGGGCGTCACGGTGATCTCGCCGAAGCGAACCGGCTGCTCGGGTTCGAGACTCACGACCGACAGATCGAATTTCTGTTGCGTCTTGGACGAATTCTCGAACAGGGCTTCCATCACCTGTGTCAGCCGCATCTCGATGCCCGCCGGGCCGGCAATGACGAGCGGTTTGGTCCGGCGCGAGAACTGTGCGTCCAGCAGGAAGAAGGGCAGGCCAGCGAAGTGATCGCCGTGGAAGTGAGTGATGAGAATGAGCGCGATGTCGTTGCGCGCGATCTCGAGCCGCTTCAGCGCCGGCAGCGACGAGGCGCCGCAATCGATCAGCAGGTTGGTGCTGTCGCCGGTGAGATGAAAGCAGGTGTTGAAGCGGCCGCCGGAGCCGAAGGCATCGCCGCAGCCGACAAAACGAAGCCGCATCGGCCGCGGTCCTTCAGCGACCGCGCGGCGCAAACAGCCGCGACAGCAGCCAGATCGGGATCACGATGACCGCGCCGAGCAGGAAATAGCGCCACAGCCAGTTGATGGCGTCGAAGCCGAGCTCATAGAGCCGTCGGATCAGGAGGCGAATGCTGTTGAGGATGTTGAGCGGATCGAATCCGATCGCCGACAGCACCACGCCGACCAGGATCGACAACAGGACCAGCCGGAACGCCACCGACAGCGGTGAACCGCCGAGAAAGCGCGAGAGGCCGTCCTGGCTGCTGCGGGCCGGATAATCCCTGACGTCGTTGGACATGCCATCCTCTCCTCGGGGCGCCAATGCGCTGTCCGCATTATAGGCAACGCGTGGCAGGTGGGGAACCCGCCTGATCGCCGCAAGCGGCTTACCGGCTTTTAATGTGAGATCTTTCAGCGTGAGATTGTGGCGCCGGCGCGTTTTCTGCCTTCAGCATCTTTTCCAGCGTCTCCAGCCGGTCGGCCTCGCCCGGCGGCTTGTCCCAGCGCAGCCGGTTGATGCGCGGAAAGCGCATCGCGATGCCGCTCTTGTGCCGCGGCGAGCGCTGCAGCCCTTCGAAGGCTACCTCCAGCACCAGACCCTGATTCGGCTCGTGCACGACCTCGCGTACGGGTCCGAATTTCTCGATCGTGTTGCGGCGGACGAAGCGGTCGATCTGTAACAGCTCCTCGTCGGTGAAGCCGAAATAGGCCTTGCCGATCGGCACCAGCTGCTCGCCGCCGTCGCCCGAGGTCCAGACGCCGAAGGTGTAGTCGGAATAATAGGACGAGCGCTTGCCATGGCCGCGCTGCGCATACATCAGCACGGCGTCGATGATGTGCGGATCGTGCTTCCATTTCCACCATTGGCCCTTCGGCCGTCCCGGCAGATAGGGCGCATCGCGCCGCTTCAGCATCACGCCTTCGACGGCCTCGGCATCCTCGCCCGCGCCGGCTGCGGCTGGGTTGGCCCGCGCCGCCTTGAGCTCGTCCCAGCTCGCAAAGGGAATCGTCGGCGACAGATCTATTCGGACATCGTCGAGCCGCGTGACGAAGCCTTCCAGCCGCTCGCGGCGCTCGGCAAAGGGCAGCTCGCGCAGGTCGTTCTCTTCATCGCCGAGCAGGTCGTAGGCGCGCAGGTGGATCGGATATTCTTTCAGCAGCTTGGGCGAGACCGTCTTGCGGTTCAGCCGCTGCTGCAGCACGTTGAAGCTTTGCACCCGGCCGCCGCGGACCACCAGCAATTCGCCGTCGATCGCACCGGGCAGATGCAGCGACGGCAACAGGTCCGGGAAGCTGCCGGTGATATCCTCGCCGCTGCGCGAATAGAGCCGCGTCACCATGTGCCCCTGCGGATCGCGGCCGCTGACCGCCTGGACGCGGATGCCGTCCCACTTCCATTCGGCGATGTAGTCCGCGGCGTCCATCGCCGCGAAATCCTCGTCCTCGACCGCATGCGCCAGCATCACCGGGCGGAACGGTGCCGGGTCGCGGTTCTCCGGCTTGGGCCCGCGGCCTTCCAGCCAGGCGAAAAGATCGAGATAGGGGGGCGAGAGGCCAGGCCAGATCAGCTCGATCTCGTGCGGGTCCTTGTCGCCGAGCGCCGCGGCCGCGGTCTTGGCCAACCGCGCGGAGATGCCGATCCGCAACGCGCCGGTGACGAGCTTCAACAGTGCCCAGCGCCCGGTCTCGTCGAGCTCGTCCAGCCAGCGCGCCAACTGTCGCGGCATGTCGGTCTTGCCGAGCGTGCGCAGCGTGGTGACGACTTCGGTGAGCGTCGGAGGCGGCGGGTTGTTGTGGCCCGGCGCGAGCGGGTTCTCACCTCTCCCGCTTGCGGGGGAGGTCGGATTGCCGGGCTCGCCGGGTGGAGGCGCTTCTGAGAGACCGCCCGTGTAGTACCCCCCTCCCTGCCCCTCCTCCACAAGGGGGGAGGGAACGGAGAGAGCGGTGATGGCGGCCTCACGGATGTTTGTCGACCCGGTGCTCGAAATCGTCCGAGATGCAAACTCAGGACGCAGCTCGGTTCCCTCCCCCCTTGTGGACCGCGACGAGCTTCGCTCGCGCTGAGAGGGCTGGGGAGGGGGGTACTCCGAAACGCGCTGCTGATTGTGAGCACCGCTCTTCGGCCACATCAGCGCGACGGTTTCTGACAGATCGCCGACGTAATCGTAGGACAGCGCGAACAGCACCGGATCGGTGCGCGCGGCGATCAGGTCGCGGATCAGCGCAGGCTTCGCATGCTTGAACGACAGGGCGCCGGTCAGCGCCGCCAGCGCGTAGCCGCGATCGGGATCTTCGACCTCGCGGAAATAGGAGGTGATCAGGCGCAGCTTGTTGTTGCGCCCGGGCTCGTAGGCCAGCCGGTCGAGCAGTTCGGCGAAACGGTTCATGTGTCCGCGTCCTCCGCCGCGCCGACAACCTCGCTCTCCTCCTCATCGCCATAGCCGACGAGATCGAGCGGCCGCGCCGCCAGCCCCTGCGAGCGGCACCAATGCACCAGCGCGTCCTCCTGGCCGTGGGTGACCCAGACCTCGCCAGCGCCGGTGGCCGCAATGGTCGCGGTCAGCCCGTCCCAATCGGCGTGGTCGGAAATCACCAGCGGCAGCTCGACGCCGCGCTGCCGGGCGCGGGCGCGCACCCGCATCCAGCCCGAGGCAAAGGCGGTGACCGGATCGGGGAAGCGGCGGGTCCAGAGGTCGGAGGTCGCGCTGGGCGGCGCCAGGGTGATCGTGCCGGCAAGCTCGGCCTTCTTCCGGCCCTTCACGGGGCGCAGCTCGCCGAGCGGAATACCCTTCGCCCCATAGTAGTGCGTGATCTTCTCCATCGCGCCGTGCAGGTAGATCGGCGCGTCATAGCCCGCCTCGCGGATCAGCGCGATCACGCGTTGAGCTTTGCCAAGTGAGTAGGCGCCGACCAGATGGGCGCGCTCCGGAAACAGCGCGACGGACGCCAGCAGCTTCTTCACTTCGGCAGCCGCGTCACCGTGCCGGAACACCGGCAGGCCAAACGTGGCCTCGGTGATGAAGACGTCGCATTGCACAAGCTCGAATGGTGCGCAGGTCGGATCGCGCGCATCCTTGTAGTCGCCGGAGGCGACGATGCAGGTGTCCTTGCAGGACACCTTGATCTGCGCCGAGCCCAGCACATGGCCTGCGGGATGAAAGCTCACGCTGACATCGCCGAGCTTGATCGTCTCGCCATAGCGCACGGCCTGTGTCGCGCCGGCGAAATTCTCGCCGTAGCGCAGCCGCATGATGTCGAGCGTCTCCTGCGTGGCCAGCACCGCGCCATGGCCGGCGCGGGCATGGTCGGAATGGCCATGGGTGATCAGCGCCCGCTCCACGGGCCGGACCGGATCGATATGGAAGCCGCCGACCTTGCAGCACAGGCCGGCCGGGACGGGCGTCAGGATGTCTTGCGGGCGCATGTCGATCATATATAGGAACCTCGACGCACCAATCGAGACTGCCTCAACTCAGTTCCCGCCATGCTTGGCCGCCTGTTCCTGTCCTCCGGCGATCTGCTCGCCGACCGCCGCTATGAATTCGCCCGTGACCTGCAAGCGAAGGGCGATCTCGCTGCCGCAGCCGAGGTGCTGGAGCAGGCCATCGAGCTTGCGCCGAATTTTGCTTCGGCCTGGTTCGCATTGGGGGAGATCCGCGACGCGATGGGCGAGGCCAGCGCGGCGATCGCGGCATTCCAGAAGGCCAGCGCCGCCGATCCCAGGGATCATCACGGCGCCGCTGTGCAGCTGATGCGGCTCGGTGCTGCGCCGCTCACTGATATGCCTAAGGCCTATGTGCAGTCCCTGTTCGATCAATACGCGCCTCGCTTCGAGGCGGAGCTGATCGAGCGCCTGCATTATCGCGCACCGGCGATCCTGTTGAAGGCGGTGCTCGCCTTGCGCGCTGCCGAGAACAGGCCGGCGGTCTTCAAACGTGCGATCGATCTCGGCTGCGGCACCGGGCTCGGCGCAGCCGCGTTCGCCAACAATGTCGATGCGTTCGTCGGCGTCGATCTATCGCCGGGCATGGTCGAGCAGGCGCGCGCCACCGGCCTCTATGCCGAGCTCGAGGTCGACGACATGACGGCTGCCTTGCAGAAGCAGCCGGACGCGAGCGCCGATCTCGTGCTCGCCGCGGACGCGATGGTCTATGTCGGCGAGCTCGCGCCGGTCCTGCAGGAAGTGCAGCGCGTGCTGACACCTGGCGGTCTGGTCGCTTTCACCGTGGAGACGCACGACGGCAACGGCATCGTCATAGGCGAGGGGCTGCGGTATGCCCATAGCGCGGAATATATTGGCCATGCGATCGCGTCAGCGGCATTGACGCTTTCCCATCTCGAGCCGGCCAGCCCGCGCACCGAGGATCAGGTGCCGGTACGCGGTCTCGTCGTCATTGCCGCGAAAACTTGAGTTGACACGCTAGATCGGTGCGAATTGCACCGCACTCTCTTCCGCTGTGGCAACTTCACGCTTGCCGCATGTCCTCTGATGCCAAAAAATGATGGCGTTCAGGGAGGACACAACAAATGGAAAATCATCCGACGCGGCGCCGGTTCTGCGCCACCGCGCTTGCCACTGCTGGCGCTGCGACGATGAGCTCGCCCTATATCTGGGCCGCCGAGAAGAAATATGATGCGGGTGCCAGCGATATCGAGATCAAGCTCGGGCAGACAATACCGCATTCCGGTCCCGGCTCGCTCTATGGCGTGCTGGGCCGCATCGGCGAAGCTTATTTCCAGATGCTGAACGAGCAGGGCGGCATCAACGGCCGCAAGATCAAGTTTCTCACCATGGATGATGCCTACAGCGCGCCGAAATGCGTCGAGGCGACGCGGCGGCTGGTCGAGCAGGAGGAGGTGCTGGCGCTGTATGGATCGCTCGGCACCGCCCCGCAGACTGCCGTGCACAAATACCTCAATTCCAAGGGCGTGCCGCAGCTTCTGCTCAACACCGGCGCGTCGAAGTGGAATGATCCGAAGAACTACAAATGGACCATGGCCGGCCTGCCGCTCTATCCGACCGAAGCGCGCATCCTCGCCAAGCACGTGATCAGCGTGAAGCCGGAAGCCAAGATCGGCATTCTCTATCAGAATGACGATTTCGGCCGCGACTTCTTAGGCCCGTTCAAGAAGGTGCTGGCGGACGCCGGCGGCAAGGCCCAGGTGATCATGGAGCAGACCTATGATCTCACCGACCCCACTATCGACTCGCAGCTCGTCAACCTGTCGAAGTCGGGCGCTGATGTCTTCTACAATATCAGCACCGGCAAGGCGTCGTCGCAATCGATCCGCAAGGCCGCGGAGCTCGGCTGGGAGCCGCTGCAGCTGCTGTCAGCCGGATCGACCGGACGCTCTATTCTGAACGCCGCAGGATTCGAGAACGCGAAGGATATTGTTGCCATCCGCTACGCCAAGGACGCCGGCGTGCCGCGCTGGAAGGACGATCCGGAGGTGAAGGGCTTCGAGGCGTTGCGGGCGAAATATCTGCCCAGCATCGATCCCGACAATTCCATCGCCTATGCCGGCTACGGCCAGGCGGCGACCATGGCCGAGATCCTGCGCCGCTGCGGCGATACGCTGACGCGCGAGAACGTGCTCAAGCAGGCCTCGACCCTGGCCGGCTTCCACTCGCCGTATTTTCTCGATGGCGTGACCTACAGTTATCAGCCGGACGACTACACGCCGATGAAGACGCTCTACATCTCGATCTTCGACGGCGCCGATTGGCAGATCTCGGACCGGCCGGTGACGGAGTGATGTCTCGCTTGGACTTGTTGTCCGGAGCAGGAGAATGGATATTGCGGCGCGCATGCTGTAACCC
>NZ_CAFK01000086.1 GCF_000239815.1 Bradyrhizobium sp. STM 3843
ATCACGGCACCCATTTCGGGCGCAGCGCCATCGATCGTTACCTGAAGGGCCATGACGGGCGCTTCATGCGCGCGCTGAAGAGCATCCTGGGCACCGCACTGATCCAGGAGAAGACCTATATCCGCCAGAAGGCCGTGCCGTTCTCGGGCATTCTGGGATTCTATTTCGCGCACCTGAAGTCGCAGATGGAACGCCAGCTCGACCGCGAGATCACGGAAGTCGTGCTCGGCCGCCCCGTGCGCTTCGTCGACAAGGACGACGCGGCCGATGCCGAGGCGCAACGGGCGCTGGAGGACATTGCGCGTGCGCAGGGCTTCCGGACCATCGCATTCCAGTACGAGCCGATCGCGGCCGCGCTCGATTATGAGCAGCATGTTCGCGACGAAGAACTGGTCCTGATCGCCGACATCGGCGGCGGCACCTCCGACTTCTCAATCGTCCGCGTCTCGCCCGAGCGGCGTAGGACGGCTGAGCGCGCCGGCGACATCCTGGCCAATGGCGGCATCCATATCGGCGGCACCGATTTCGACCGGCTGTTGAGCCTGAAGAGCGTGATGCCCCATCTCGGTTATGGCAGCGCGACCGCGGACGGCAAGCGCAGCCTGCCCTCGCTCTACTACCACGAGCTCGCGACCTGGCACCGGATCAACCAGCTCTACAAGAAGAACGTGATGCCGGAGCTGCGGCAAATCCGCTACGAGGCGGCGCGGCGCGATCTTGTCGATCGTTTCATCGCGCTCATCGAGGCCCGCCAGGGACATGCGGTCGCGATCGGCGTCGAGGAGGCCAAGATCGCGCTGACGCGCGCAGAGACAGCTGTCTCGGCGCTGGCCGATCACGGTGCGTGGGCGCGTTTCAACTTCACACGCGCAGCATTCGATGCTGCCATTGCTGATGCCGTCGAACGCATCCTTGCGACGGTGCAGCGCCTTCTGAGGGATGCGCGCGTCGCGGCCGCCGACATCACCACGATCTTCCTGACTGGCGGGTCGAGCATGGTGCCGCTGCTGCGCCAGGCGATCCTGGCGCCGTTCCCCGAGGCCCGCGTCGCCGAGACCGACCTGCTCGGCAGCGTCGGCATCGGGCTCGCGCTCGATGCACGGCGGAAGTTCGGTTGATAGTCGCAGCCTGCATTTACTACGACAGGTCAGCCGCATCCGATCGGCATCCGCAAGCGGACAAATTTGCTCTCATAACGCCTCCAAAGCGCCGCGCGATGGTGCGATCGGCAGCCAATCTGGGATACGCTGCTTCGCAAGCCAATAGGGCCGCCAAAGCGCAAGCCAGCTGAAACGATCAAGCGGCACGGCTCCCCAGCTCGGCCGATCCAGTTGGATTGTTGACAGGTCATGCATGTGAAGCCATCGACGCGCGACCCACCAGAGCTCGCGCGAGACCTGCGCATTACTCGGGCCTTTGAGTTCGACGACGCGCGGCAATGGATCGCCATGGGAGGTACCGAGCCGCAGCGTGGCGATCCGCTCCCCCTGCCGTCTGACGCTCCACAGGCGCGCGCGGTTATGCGCAACATGTTCGCCGAACGTCCGAAGGCAATTCTTCATTGCCACCGCCTCCTCTGCGATCTCCGCAACGGAGCACAAGGAAATGAACTCGTAGTCGGCGATGCAGCCGGTCTGCAGCCACATATCTGCGATCGGCTCGCTTCCCAGGTTTAGGCGCAACTCGATCATCTCGCGCCAGCGGCCGGCGGCCGTGAGTGCTTGTGGCAGGCCCATCCCCGGCGTCCACGGCCGCTCGATCAGCTCATGCCCGAGGGTTGCGGGTTGACGCGAGAACCAAGTCCATAACCCGAGTAGCCGCAACCTGGCACGCTTGACCTGACGCGGCTTGCGAACGAACTCTCGCGCGGCCCACACCGCTGCGTGCTCATCTGCGACGTCAGCGGCATCGGCCACGACCTGCAGCCAGCCGGCTGCCAGCTTGCGCGAGCGCGGCAAATGGTTGGCAATCTGACGCCGAAACAACTCACCGTCGGGAAGCCGTGCAATCGGAGCCGTGAATGCCTCCGGCGGCAGCTTCCGCAGCCACATCGGCACGCGAGCTACGGCAGCGACCTCCGCCAGCGAACGCCCTTCGGTAACGCGTGCGAGTGCCGGCCCAGGACTGAAGCCTCTCCTCGGAATGGCGAGCGCGAAGAGAAGCGCAGGAAAGCTCACCGCCAGATCCGCGATGCGCGGATGACGCATCACGAGCGAGCCTACGGCTTCTCGGTAACGGGAAGGAAATCGCTGAAGCTGACGATGCAGCACAGCAGATCCTGCGGCCTCCCGCTGCGAGGACCGCGACAGATATCCGGACATGACAAAAATTCCGCGAGAAGCGGACCAGCTGGCAGTTTCGATCAGATGGGCATGATGCTCACCGGGATTCATCTCCCGGGACTGCGATCAAATATCGCGCAGCGAACCCAGGAAGCGCACGAACATCGACATGATCGCCTCCATGTTTTGAAATTGCGGAAAAGCCTTTTAGATCGTGTCGCATCAACGCGCAACCCTGTATGATCGGCGGTGATTGCTCTTTGGCGCAACTCCAGCGCCCGTCGTGTGTCGCGATATGATAGTGAACAGTCGCATGTACGGCATGGCCGGCCAAGCGGGTCGATCGCGTCGCTTGCGCTTGAAATCTGAGTACGCCACGGCCACTCTCTGCGGCATGCGCACGCCCCTGCTGCAAACCGGACGTTTGATCCTGCGACCATTGGCGCTGTCGGATGCGCCGGCCATTCAGCGCCATTTCAACAACTGGAACATCATCCGCAATCTCGCGACCGCCGTTCCGTGGCCCTATCCCGACGACGGAGCCGAGACCTTCATCAGGCTCCAGCTCGACAAGATCGCCGCGGGCGAAGAGATCTATCAATGGGTTCTTGTGCTGCGAGACGGCGATGGCGAGGCGACCGGCAATATCCACTTCCGTCCTCGCTCCGACTCCCGCAAAGGAAACCGCGGCTTCTGGTTGGCCGAGCCTTACTGGAACCGCGGACTGATGACCGAAGCGATCGCACCGGTGAATGATTTCGCCTTCGACGTTCTCGGTATCGAGCAATTCTTCGTCTGCAATGTCGCTTCGAACGGAGGATCACGCCGCGTCAAGCAGAAGACCGGCGCGGAATTTGTCGGCTTCATCGACCTTCCGCACCACAATGATGAGTCCAAATCCGAAAGATGGATTGTCACGCGCTCCAACTGGGCACGATGGCGTCGATCGGAACAGCGATGATGGTCTGCAGGTGAAGCGCTGCAGCCGCCGCGGCGGCGATGGCCATCTCGTTCACTTATTCGAGCTCATATCTGTCGGTCTCTCATCGTGATCGCGAGAACCGAACAAACCCTCTCAACCCGCCGCCACATCGAGCACGGCCTGCGCAAAGGCCTGCGGCGCCTCCTGCGGCAGGTTGTGGCCGATGCCGCCCTTGATCAGCCGGTGCTCATAGCGCCCGGAGAACTTTTTCGCATAGGCTTCGGGCTCCGGATGCGGCGCGCCGTTGGCGTCGCCCTCCATGGTGATGGTCGGCACCGCGATGACCGGGAACGTCGCGAGCTTCTTCTCCAGCTCGTCATATTTCGCTTCACCCTCGGCGAGAGCGAGCCGCCAGCGATAATTGTGCACGACCACGTCGACGTGATCAGGATTGTCGAAGGCGGCTGCGCTGCGGTCGAAAGTGGCGTCGTCGAATTTCCACTGTGGCGAGGCGAGCTGCCAGATCAGCTTGGCAAAGTCGTGCCGGTACTTCGCATAGCCCTCGCGGCCGCGCTCGGTCGCGAAGTAGAACTGATACCACCATTGCAGCTCCGCCTTCGGCGGCAGCGGCATCCGGCCGGCCTCCTGGCTGCCGATCAGATAGCCCGACACCGAGACCATCGCCTTGCAGCGCTCCGGCCACAGCGCCGCGATGATGTTGGCGGTGCGCGCGCCCCAATCATAGCCGGCGAGCGTCGCGGTCTGGATCTTGAGTGCATCCATCAGCGCGACGATGTCGGCTGCAACGGCCACCGGCTGGCCGCTCCGCATGGTCGCAGCCGACAGGAAGCGCGTCGAGCCATAGCCGCGCAGATAAGGAACAATGACGCGATAACCGGCCGACGCCAGCGCCGGCGCGACGTCGGCATAGCTGTAGATGTCATAGGGCCAGCCGTGCAGCAGGATCACCGCGGGGCCGTCGGCGGGCCCGGCTTCGGCGTAGCCAACGTTGAGGAGCCCGGCATCGACCTGCTTGAGCGGGCCGAAGGCCGTCGTAGTCCCTGTCCTCATCGCAGGCAGGGTCGCTTTCGCCTTGAACCCCTGCGCCTGCGCCGCGGCGATCGGTCCGACCGTGGCGGCGGCGATGCCGGCGGCGGCAACGCCAAGCAGACGGCGGCGATGATGGTTGATGATCTCTGACATGGCGATCTCCTCGGTTGGATGGCCAAGCTCTTGCCCGAACCTACTTCGCTCCGCTTGGAGACGGCTTGGAGTTTTCCTTCAGATGCGCCTGATTTTGCCGCGCCCCAACCCATGTTAGATTGCAAACGCCCCCATCGAACTGCCGGCAGGCCGACGTTTGCTCTATTCTTTCAACGACTTCATCCTTGATCCCGGCCGCCGCGAGCTGCGCCATGGCGACAGCGTGGTGGCCATGGAACCGCAGGTTTTCGACCTCTTGGAGTTCCTGATCCGGGCCCGCGACCGCGTCGTCAGCCGCGACGACCTGCTGGCCGCCGTCTGGAAAGGGCGCATTGTCTCAGAGGCCACCTTGAGCAGCCGGATCAGCGCTGCGCGAGCCGCAATCGGCGACGATGGCGAAGCCCAGCGGCTGATCCGCACCATCCCGCGCAAGGGCTTTCGCTTCGTCGGTGAGGTCAACGAGCAGGCCGACGAACCAGCGGGCGCGCGTTCGGATACCGCTCCGGCGCGCGGTTTCGAAGGTCCTGCGATCGCGGTGCTGCCCTTTGCGAACATGAGCGGCGATGCTGAGCAGGATTATTTCGCCGATGGAATGGTCGAGGACATCATCACCGCGCTGTCACGCTGCGGCGGCCTTGCGGTGATCGCGCGCAATTCGACCTTCACCTACAAGAACAAGCCGGTTGACGTTCGCGAGGTCGGCCGCGAGCTCGGCGTCGGCTACGTGCTGGAAGGCAGCGTTCGGCGCGCTGGATCTCGCCTGCGGATCACCGGCCAGCTGATCGACGCGGCAACGGGCGCGCACCTCTGGGCCGACCGCTTCGATGGCGATGTGGGCGACGTCTTCGCGCTGCAGGATTCCATTACGGAACGCGTGGTGGCGGCGATCGAGCCGACATTGGAATTGGCGGAGGTGGAGCGGCGACGATCCATGCCTGCGAACGCGCTGCAGGCCTACGACCTGCTGCTCCGGGCCGCGAGTCTTCGCGATGCGTTCACCGCCGACAGCATTGCTGCCGCCATTGCATGTCTGGAGCAGGCACTTCAGATCGATCCGGTCTATGCGCCGGCGATGGCGGCGACCGCCTATTGCCACGCGCTGCGTCACTTCCAAGGCTGGATCAAGCCGGACGAAACCTATCGCGACAAGGCCGTCGCGCTCGCCTGGCGCGCGACCGAGCTCGCGCCAAACGATCCGCAGGTGCTGTGGATGGCGGCCTTCGCGATCTGGAACATGGCCGACGAGATCGAGCCGGCGCGCGAGCTCTTCAGCCGCTCGCTCGCGATCAATCCGAATTCCGCCATGGCGCTCACGCTTGGCGGCTGGATCGAAGCCATGCGCGGCCACCAAGCCGCCGGCCGCGCCTTGATCGAACGGGCGATGCGGCTGAACCCGCGCGATCCGCGCGGCTGGTTCGCCTTCGGCGCCATGGCGATCTGCGCACTCGCCGACGGCGATCTTGCACAAGCCATTCTCTGGGCAGAGAAGGCGCTGGCGCAGAACCGGCGCTTTGCGGTCGCATTGCGCGCGCTCGTGGTGGCGCTGGTGAACATCGGCGAGCTGGCCCGCGCCACGCAGGTCGCGCAGGAGCTGCAAAAGCTCGAGCCGGAGCTGACGGTCTCCGGCTTCCTGGCACGCATCCCCTTTCCCGTTCCGGCGATGGCTGCGACCTACGCGGAGGCCCTCAAGGCGGCAGGCATCCCGATCTGACCGGCCACGGCCGGTCAGATGCGCTCGGCGACCACGACCTGATACATGCTGCCGAACCGGGTGCGCTTGCGCCAGCGGAAGCCGCCGCCGCGAGGTCCGGCAAGATCCTTGATCTCGTGCCGCCACATGCTGGTCGCGAACGGCTCGAGCCAGGCGAAGATCCTGCGCATCAGCGGTTTCAGCGGGTGAAAGCGATGCGGCCGATGATAGTCGACGAACACCGCCCGTCCTCCCGGCGCCACCAACTCCAGCATGGCGCGGGTGACCTGGAGCTTCACCGCATCCGGCACCTCGTGCAGCAGGAAGAAGCACACGACCACATCGGCGCTCTCCTCTTGCGGGTCCGCGGCGTCGCCGCGCGCGACATGCGCCTGCGGCAGATCGGACAGCTTGCGCCGGGTCAGCGACACCTGCAACGGCGCGATATCGCGGACCTCGAGCTGGCCGCGACGGCCAATCTTGGCCGCGACCTGGCGCGAGAAATCGCCATAGACAGCAGCCGCCTGAAACACCCGGTCACCCGGCTCGATCTCGTCAAGCACATCGCCAATCAGGCGCTGGGCATTGCCCCACAGGATGGTCTGCACCACCACCTGCCGGTCGAGCCAGCCGGCAAGCCACGGAGTGAGATAGGCCCAGCTATAGACATCGCGAAGATACGAAGGCAGCAGCGCCTCAGCCGAAGTTACATCGAGCACGTTTCAGTCACCTGTATGAGGAAGGGAGAAAGCGATCAGAAGCCGATCGCAAGGAGGACGGCCGTGACGACGAGCGTCAGCACGGCCGCGAGCCCATAAGTTGCCCAGCGCAAGAGCAGCACCGGGCCGACACGCATGTCGTGCAGGGTGAGGAAGGCACGCTCCGCCGCGTGCCAGAACAGCAGCGCGATCACGGCGAGCAGCACCAGCTTGCCGAGCGGGTTGCGGGCGAAGGCCAGCGCACTCGTGTAGCTGTCAAAGCTCTCCGGAACGCCCCAGCCATGGGGAATCATGATGCCGGTGATGATGATCAGTCCGGGACCGAGCAGCGCAGCCATCATGCCGCCGGCGCCGAACAGCAGCCAGAACACCGGCGAGA
>NZ_CAFK01000085.1 GCF_000239815.1 Bradyrhizobium sp. STM 3843
GATGAGGGACAATGAGTTTCAAGCACAACTCGGGCCTAACGAGCCGCGGGAACACGAGGTTATGGGTCGATTGGCGAAGCAACACACCCGATGTCATTCCGGGGCGCGCCTGCAAGGCGCGAGCCCGGAATCCATAACCACCATCGTGAGTATGGATTCCGGGCTCGCCCTCCGGGCGCCCCGGAATGACGGTGGGGGAAACATCCGCCGTTCTCGACGCCCATGATTGTATACGAAGGACGATGACGGCGGTGAATAGATGATGAGCCGGCCTCAGCATGATGCGATGTGCGGAGACATCGACCTAACTCACCCGTCATCGCGAGCGCCGCGAAGCGAGCCAGAGCCTCGCGCGAAGCTCTGGATTGCGTCGTCGCCATCGCTCCCCGCGTGACGTCAGAAATTGGACTACCGCCCGTACACCACCGGCGCGCGGCGCACGATCACTGGCGGCGGCAGCTCACGTTGCCAGACGCGGCCGTCATCGAACTGCATGCGCATGCCGTCGGGCGAATAGACCACGCTTTCGTCGCGCGCATCGATCCACAGCCGGCTGTACGGGGCGTTCCAGTCCGGCCAGGCACGATAGGACTCGCCGGTCTCGGTGGTCAGGTTCACGGCATCGCCGTTCTGAGTCACGAAGGCCGGCGCGCCGATCATGCCGTCGCGGCACATCTGGATGCAGCGGTAGGTGCCGGTGAGGTTGGGAAGGGGTTGCGCGGATGCACTGCCGGCAACACAGGCGGCCAACAAGCCAACTACAACCGATACACGTGTCATGTCGATCACTCCATTGCTCGGAAAGGGAACAAGCATCCCCTGCCCTCGGTGTGATCAAAGCGCGACTGCAGCAATTCGTTCCGCCAGTTCCCCAGTTCGGAACCGCTTCGGCAGCTCTACGCGATCAGCATCACGTCAACGGCCACGCCGAGCTTCTGCTTCGGCGAGCCGACGATGATGCCGTCGACCGGCGAAACGTCGGCGAAGTCACGGCCCATGCCGAGGATGATATGATCATTGGCGACGATGAGATCATTGGTCGGGTCGAAGCCGATCCAGCCCAGCGCCTCGCCACACCACAGCGACACCCAGGCATGCGTCGCGTCCGCGCCCTGCAGCCGCTGCTGTCCCTCCGGCGGGATCGTACGCAGATAGCCGCTGACATAGGCGGCCGGCAGGCCGAGACCGCGCAGGCCGGCGATCATGACATGCGCGAAGTCCTGGCAGACGCCAGCGCGATTGCCGAACACTTCGGTCAGCGGTGTCGAGATCACGGTCGCCTTGGGGTCATACCTGAACTCATTGCGGATACGGCGCATCAGATCGGCCGCGCTGGTGAGAATGCCGGCCGATGCCGGAAAGCTCGCCGCCGCATAGTCGGTGGCAGGCTTCAGGATCGGCACCAGCGCACTGGCGAAGACATAGCCGATCGGCGAGGACGGGCCGAGGCTGCTTGCCGCAAACGCCGCCTCGCGTACGTTCTCCCAGGCTGGGCTCGAAGCGCTGCGCTCCGGCGGCTTGCGCGACAGCTTCACGCGCGAGCGCGAATCGATGCGCAAATTGCGATGCGATTTGTCGATCACGATGCTTTCGGTCAGCGTGCCGTAGAAATCACGCCGCGCGGTGCGCTCGACCGGGCGCGGACGGATATCGACGCTGTGCGAGATCAGCTCCTGGCCGCCCCCATTGAGAGGTTCGAGCCGCAGCGTGCAGCGCGCGAAGCTCACCGCGCTCTCATACTCGTAGGTCGTAACGTGCTGGATGTCGTAGATCACGCCAGGCCCGTCAGCTTTTCCGGCCGGCTGGCATGGGCCCCGTGGGGGAAATAGTGCTGCCCGATCGCGTCCGACAGGTTGAGCAGATCCTGTTCCAGCGCGAACATCGTCTTGGTGTCGAGATGCGCGGCCTCCGCCGTGGTCAGCGCGGCCTGCAGGGACACCGCCAGACGCTGCGGACGCTCGATCAACCCGTTCTCCTTCAGCACCGGGAGGCTCGCGATGTGCTCGTTCAGCGCTTCGACCTGGAATGCGATGGAGCGCGGATTATAGGGATCGAGCACGACGAGGTCGCGGATCGGCGCGAGCAACGGTCCGATCAGATAGCGCGAGCGGTAGGTGATCTGACAGTCCACCAGCGTAAGCAGAATGTCGAGGTCCTCGGGGCTCGCCTCGTCGTAGCCGAACTGGCGGGCGAAACGCAGCGTGTTGATGCCGCGCTCGACGCGGCGGCCGATCTCGAGGAAGCGCCAGCCGGCGGCGCGATTCATGTTCTCCTGCGCAAGCCCCGCGAAGCTCGACAATGCGCTAAGCCCTGTCTCTGCCGCGCTGATGAGGCCGTCATCGTCGTCGATCGGTTGCGCAAGCCGCGTCGGCATCTCCGCGATGATCTGCCAGGCATCCGGCGACAGCCGCTCACGCAGCGACGTCGCGGTGCGCTGCGCCGCACGCAGCAGCGACAGCGCCGAGCCGAACTGCGCCTCGGCCTGCAGCGCCTCAACGGCGGCACGCGGATCCTGCCCACGCGGACCTTGCGCGATCGCGCCCCAGGCGAGCAGCAGCCGGCGGATGCGTTCGGCCGCGGCAAGCATTGCCGGCGAGCCCCTGCCGGGATCGCGCTGCTGGGCGGCCAGCGCACGGATCAGCCGCAAGGTCGCCTCGGCGCGTTCGAGATAGCGGCCGAGCCAGAACAGATTGTCGGCGGCGCGGCTCGGCAACACGCCGGCGATGCGCCGGATGCGCACGCTGTCGGAGCCCGGCAGCAGCGTATGCGCGGGCACAGCCTTGTCGGCGACCACCCAGACGTCGGCGGCGCGGGCGCCGTCGCCCATCGACACCGCGCGCGCATCGAGCTTGTCGGCGATGCGGCAGAAACCACCGGGCATGATCGCCCAGCCGTCGGGGGTGGCGGCCGCGAACACCCGCAGCACGAACGGCCGCGGCGTGATCTTGCCTTGCTCCCACACCGGCGTCGTCGACAGCCGCACCACCTCCTGGGCGACGTAGTCGACGCCGCGCTCGGCCATCGCTACGCGCAACCGCTCGCGCTCCGCAGGGGACAGTTCGCTCGGAAGCACCGGCCCCTCGCCGGCAAAACCCGGCACGTCACGGCCATAGGCGCCGGCGATCGCGAACTCATCGAGCCGCGACAGCACCTCTTCGCGCGCGGCCTTCTGGCCGCACCACCAGGTGGCGATATGCGGGATCTTGAGCTCCTCGCCGAGCACGCGCTGGCACAGGCTCGGCAAGAAGCCGAGCAGCGCGCGCGCTTCCAGGACGCCGGAGCCCGGCATGTTGGCGACCACGACGCCGCTCTTGCGCAACACATCGATCAGCCCGGGCACGCCGAGCCGCGAGGCGGCATCGAGTTCGAGCGGATCGAGCGAGTTGGAATCGACCCGCCGCAGCAGCAGGTCGACGCGCTTGAGCCCGGCGACGGTGCGGACATGAACGCGATCACCTGTGACGGTGAGATCTTCCCCCTCGACCAGGAGGAAGCCGAGATAGCGCGCCAGGGTGGTGTGCTCGAAGTAGGTCTCGCTGAACGCGCCCGGCGTCAGCACGCCGATGCGCGGTTCGTCGCGGTCGGCGCTGGCACGCAACGAATCGCGGAAGGACTCGAAAAACGGCGCAAGACGCGCGACGTTCATCGACTTGTAGAGCGAGGAGAAGGCGCGCGACAGCACCAGGCGATTTTCCAGCGCATAACCCATGCCCGATGGCGCCTGCGTGCGGTCGCTCAGCACCCACCACCGGCCGTCGGGCCCGCGGCCGATATCGGCGGCGTAAATGCCGAGAAAGCGGCCGCCCGGTGGCTTCATACCCGCAATCGGACGCAGATATTCAGTCGAGCCGGCGATCGCGGCCGCAGGGATCGCACCTTCCGCAACCAGCCGCCCCTCGCCATACAGATCCTGCAGGACCCGATCGAGCAATTCGGCGCGCTGGATGATGCCGGCGGAGAGCTGGGCCCATTCCGTCTCGTCGATCAGGAGCGGCAGATGGCTGAGCGGCCACAGCCGCTCGGTCCCCTCCCCGGGTGCGCGATAGGTGACGCCGGCTTCCCGCAGATGGCGGTCGGCGGAGGCGAAGCGCCGTTCGATGTCGGTCGGTGCGAGCGCAGCGAACGTATCGACGAAGCGGGACCAGACCGGGCGCGGCGTGCCATCCGCGGCAATGAACTCATCAGGAATTCCAGGCAGCGGATGATAGTCACGCATCCATTGCGCCACCCGCCGCGAGGCAGGCCGCGGCTCGGCTGCTACGCTCGTTGCGACCGGGCTACCCGCCTGCTCCCGGCCGGTCTCTTGGCCGGTGTTTTGGCTGGTCGCGTCCGCCATCCCTGCTCTCCTGCCCCACCTCTCCCATTTTCAATGACGGAGCGGACGCCGCAAGTCGAGGGTCATCGGGAATTCAATTGTGCGTTCCTCGCCCGGCGGGTCGATCTTGCCGGGCGTGTGGCCGTGATCCTGGAATCGGGCCAGCCGGCGCGCCTCCGCCTCATAGGAATTGATTGGTTTGGTGTCGTAGTTGCGACCGCCGGGGTGGGCGACGTAGTAGACGCAGCCGCCGAGCGAACGGCCATTCCAGGTGTCGATCAGGTCAAATGTCAGCGGCGAATGCACCGGAATCGTCGGATGCAGGCCCGAGGCCGGCTGCCAGGCCTTGAAACGAACCGCGGCAACCGCCTCGGCCGAGCGTCCGGTCGGGGTCATCGGCAGGCGCCGGCCATTGCAGGTCACGACGTGGCGCCCTTCGATGAAGCCCTCGGCCTTGACTTGCAACCGTTCGACCGAGGAATCCACGAAGCGGACCGTGCCGCCGGCCATGCCCTCCTCACCCAGCACATGCCAGGGCTCGAGCGCCTGGCGAAGCTCCAATGTCACACCGCCATGCTGGACCCGGCCGAAGGTCGGAAAACGGAACTCCAGCTGCGCCAGATACCATTCAGGCGAAAATTCATAGCCGGACAGCCTCAGCTCATCCAACACATCAAGAAAGTCTTCCCAGATGAAATGCGGCAGCATGAATCGGTCGTGCAGCGCGGTGCCCCAGCGGACGAACTTGCCCTCCTGCGGCTCGCGCCACAGCTTTGCGATCAGCGCCCGGATCAGAAGCTGCTGCGCCAGCGACATCCGCGGATCCGGCGGCATTTCCAATGCGCGGAACTCGACCAGACCAAGCCGGCCCGTCGGCCCTTCCGGCGAATAGAGCTTGTCGATGCAGATCTCGGCGCGATGGGTGTTGCCGGTAATATCGACCAACAAATTCCGGAACAGACGGTCAACCAACCACAGCGGCACACTCTGACCGGCCGGCGGCACCTGGGCCAGCGCGATCTCGAGCTCATAAAGGCTGTCATGCCGGGCCTCATCGATCCGCGGCGCCTGGCTGGTCGGCCCGATAAACATGCCGGAGAACAGATAGGACAGCGACGGATGACGCTGCCAGTACAAGACAAGACTCTTCAACAGATCAGGCCGGCGCAGGAACGGCGAGTCCGGCGGGCTCACGCCGCCGACCACGACATGATTGCCGCCGCCGGTGCCGGTGTGCCGGCCGTCGATCAGGAAACGGTTGGCGCCGAGCCGGACCTTGGACGCATCCTCATAGAGGCCGAAGGTGATGTCGACCGCCTGCCGCCAGTTTTGCGCCGGCTGGATGTTGACCTCGATCACGCCGGGATCGGGCGTCACCTTGATCACTTCGATGCGCGGGTCGTAAGGCGGCGCATAACCTTCGACATGAACCTTGATCTGCATCGCCTCAGCCGTCGCTTCGACAGTGGCGATCAACTCCAAGTAATCCTGGACATTTTCGACCGGCGGCATGAACACGCAGAGGACGCCGTCGCGGATTTCGACCGAGATCGCCGTGCGTATCCCCGGTCCGCTCCCGGACTGATATTGCACGTCCTGCTGGGGCACGCGGTCGAGCTTTTCGAGCGGCGCCACCCGCGGAACGATCACGGGGCGGCCGGGTGCAAACATCGGCAGCGGACCGCGCGGCTCGAACGGGTCCTGCGGATGGATATAGGGATAGTCCCCCGGCGGGATGTAGATCAGCGAGGCGATCGGCAGACGGAGGCCGAGCGGCGAGTCGCCCGGCACCAGGAACAGCCGTCCGCGCCGCAGCTTCCAACGCTCGCTGCGCCAGCGGCGCGCCTCCGCATTCCAGCGCTGGATCGGGAGTACGAAGCCACGCGGTATGTGCAGGCCTTCGTCGAACACCCGCGCCATGCGGGCGCGTTCCTCGGGATCGGCGAGCTTGGAATCGACGACGTCGACATTCTCCGGCAGTGCGGCTTCCTTCTGCAGCCAGTGCGTAGGATCCTCGAACGCGGGCAGCACATAATCAGTGCCGAGCCCGAGCGTCTGCGCGGTCGTATCAAGGAACCGCTCGGCGTCTTCGATCGTGACATTGCGCGGCCCATCGACGCTCGCGATCAGGTCGCCGTTCCGCCAGATCGGCTCACCATCCTTGCGCCAGTAGAGGCCAAAGGCCCAGCGCGGCAGGCTTTCGCCCGGATACCATTTGCCCTGGCCATAATGCAGCAGGCCGCCAGGCGCGAAGCGGGTCCGCAGCCGCCTGATGAGATCGTCGGCGAGCCCGCGCTTGGCCGGACCGACCGCAGCCGTATTCCATTCGGGCGATTCCATGTCGTCGATCGAGACGAAGGTCGGCTCGCCGCCCATGGTGAGGCGCACGTCATGTGCGGCGAGGTCGGCATCGACCGCCTCGCCCAGCCGGTCGAGCTTGGCCCAGGCGTCATCGGAGAACGGCTTGGTGATCCGGGGCGCCTCGCGGATGCGCCTCACATTCATCTCGAAGCCGAACTCGACCTCGGCAGCGCCGGCGCTGCCCGAAATCGGCGCCGCGGATCGATAATGCGGCGTCGCAGCTACCGGAATGTGGCCTTCGCCCGCCAGCATGCCCGAGGTGACATCAAAGCCGATCCAGCCGGCACCGGGCAGATAGACCTCCGCCCAGGCGTGCAGATCAGTAAAGTCGTTCTCGACCTCCCGCGGCCCCTCGACCGGGTCGAGGTCCGGGCGCAACTGAATCAAATATCCGGAAACAAATCGCGCCGCCAAGCCGAGATGCCGCAAGATCTGGATCAGCAGCCAGGCGGAGTCCCGACAGGAACCCGCAGCGCTCGACAGCGTCTCCTCCGGCGCTTGAACGCCGGGCTCCATCCTGATGATGTAGCGAATCTTTTTTTGCAGTTGCGCATTGAGGTCGACCAGGAAGTTGACCGTATTGGTGGCCTCGCGCGGAATCGACTTCAAGTAATCAGCCAACAAGGGACCCGGCGCGATGGTCTCGAGATAAGGCGCCAGCTCGGCCTTCAATCCGTCCGGATAGTTGAACGGAAAGCTGTCCGCATACGGCTCCACGAAAAAGTCGAAGGGATTGATCACGGTCATCTGCGCCGTGAAATCCACCTCGATTTTGAGTTCGTTCACCCTTTCCGGGAAGATATAGCGAGCCAACCAGTTGCCCTGGGGGTCCTGCTGCCAGTTCACGAAGTGGTCCGGCGGCGTGACCTTGAGCGAATAGCTCAGAATCGGCGTGCGGGTGTGGGGCGCCGGCCGCAATCGGATGGTCTGTGGGCCGAGGTCGACGGGGCGGTCGTACTTATAATGAGTAACGTGATGTAACGCGACGTAGATTGACACGGGACTGATTGCTCCAGCGGCTTTTTTGAGCAGAACATTGCTGTGCCGCAGGATCAAGCATTAACAAACGGCAATCGTGCCTATGAACTACCCGCGCTGGTACCGCCGGAGGTGTCAGTTCCTGGAGTACACACTCGCTTCCAGGCCGGTCAGATCGAAAGCATTACTGGAATCATGAGCTTGCTAGTATCCACGTCCCGAAATCCTGATAACGGCGTAGTTGCGACCAGATATGAGGGAGGCTCGTGATGAGGGGCCAAGGTTCGACAACGACGTGTATTCCGTCTCGGTTCCCGTCTTTCCTGACCGGGGGCGCGTGTCCGTCATGCCAGACCATGACACCTGTGGTAACATATTGGAGTTGATCTAATTTGAAGATGGAATTACCAGTCCCCGCCGCAGGGCCAGTTGTCCACAGGCGGCAAAGCCGCTCTGTCACGTAAGATTGACCTCGCCTCCCGTTGTTATATCAACAACTATACCACTAACTAACTGCAACTAATCGCGGTTTCACGCGCCGCAGTTGCTTGATAGCTGGCCCCCGCGTGCTATTTAGGGCAAACCTCACCAAAGGAGAATCATGTGGCTAAGGCAACTAAGAAGGCACCGAAGAAACTGGCGCGCAAGCCCTACACGGCAGCTGACATCAAGCTGTTGAAGCAGCATTCGAAGTCGAAGACCCCGGTCGCGAAGATCGCGAAGCAGATGAAGCGCACCGAAGGCTCGCTGCGGCAGAAGGCCCTGGCGCTCGGGATCGGCTTGGGCCACCAGCGCTAACGCGTTGGCGGGGCGCGCACGACAGCCCGGACATCGTGCCGGGCTGCGCCGGCTTACATCGTCGCCCCTAACACCCACGGGGCAAATTCGGCGCCGCCGAAGTCGAAGCTCTCGCTCTTGGTCGGCTGACCGGAGGCCGTCTTCAGCATCAGCTCGAAGATACGCTGGCCGCACTCCTGCACCGTCTCCCCGCCATCGAGGATGGTGCCGCAGTTGACGTCCATGTCGTCTTCCATCCGCTTGTACATCGGCGTGTTGGTTGCGAGCTTGATCGACGGCGCAGGCTTGCAGCCGAATACACTGCCACGTCCGGTCGTGAAGCAGACCAGGTTGGCGCCACCGGCCACCTGGCCCGTTGCTGCGACCGGGTCGTAGCCTGGCGTGTCCATGAACACGAAACCCTTCTTGGTGACGGGCTCGGCGTAGCGCAGCACGTCGACCAGGTTGGTGCTGCCGGCCTTCGCCATCGCACCGAGCGATTTCTCCAGAATGGTCGTGAGGCCGCCGGCCTTGTTACCGGGACTCGGATTGGCGTTCATCTCCGCGCCCTCGCGCGCGGTATACTCTTCCCACCAGCGCATCAGCGAGACCAGCTTCTCGCCGACCTCGGGGCTCACCGCGCGCCGGGTCAACAGGTGTTCCGCGCCATAGGTTTCCGGCGTTTCGGACAGAATCACGGTCCCACCATGGCGGACCAGCAGATCGCTCGCCGCGCCCAGCGCCGGATTGGCCGAAATACCGGAATAGCCATCGGAGCCGCCGCATTGGAGTGCCACCGTCAGCTCGCTGGCCGAGACCGGCTCACGCCTGACCTTGTTGGCGTCGGCGAGCGCCTCCTTGACGAACGCGATGCCGGCCTCGACGGTCTTGCGGGTGCCGCCGACCTCCTGGATGTCCATGGCGCGGAGACGGCCCGCAAGCTTCTGCTCCTCCATCAAGCCGCCGATCTGATTGGCCTCGCAGCCCAGCCCCAGCACGATCACGGCGGCGAAGTTGGGGTGCCGTGCATAGCCGCCGAGTGTCCGCCGCAGCAGTCTCAACGGCTCATCGAGCGTCATGCCGCAGCCGGTCTTGTGCGTCAGCGCCACCACGCCATCCACGTTCGGATAGTCCGCCAGCGGATTATCGCCGGTGAACGGGTTCTTCTTGAAGACATCAGCAATGAGACCCGCGACGTGGGCGCTGCAATTCACGGAAGTGAGAATGCCGATGTAGTTGCGGGTGGCGACCCGCCCGTCCGGACGGCGGATGCCATCGAAGGTCGCCGGCAAATCGAAATTCGGCGTCGGCTTGACGTCGACGCCGAAGGCATAGTCCTTGGCAAAATCCCCCATGCCGCAGTTCTGGGTGTGGACATGCTGGCCCGGCGCAATCGGCGCAGTCGCAAAGCCGATGATCTGGCCATAACGCCGGATCGGCTCTCCTTTCGCAATCGGCCTGATGGCAACCTTGTGACCGGCCGGGATGCGTTCCGAGGTCGTGACTCCATCGATAACCGCCAATCCCGCTGGCAAGCTCGCGCGCGCGATCAGCACGCTATCGTCGGGATGCAGACGGATGACGGGAGCGGGAGTCATGGCGGAGTCTCTCTGGTTTAGTTGAAGATCGAGCGAGATGGGCGAATAGCACATGGCGAGTAGCGAATGGATCGATCCCTTTTCGCTACTCCCTGTCCGCTATTCGCACACCTCACGCCTTGCCCGCGGAATCCTTGCGGGTCTGTGCCACCTGCATCTTCGCGTAGGTCGCCATCAGCCCGACCTCGTTCGACAGGGTGACGAGCTTGAAGCCCATGTTGATCGCACGCACCGCGCCTTCGGCGCCGCTGCAGTGAATGCCGGGATTGAGGCCGCGCTTGCCGCATTCCTTCACGATCTTTTCGTAGATGGCCAGGATCTCCGGCTCTTCGCGGTCAAGCTTCGGCACCAGACCGTAGGAGAAGCCGAGATCGGACGGACCGATATAGACGCCGTCGATACCCTCCACATCCAGGATCGCCTCCATGTTCTCGACCGCCGTCCTGGTTTCCATCATCGGCAGCAGTACGATCTCGTCGTTGGCGGTCTTCTGATATTCGCCGGCGGCGCCATACAGGCCGGACCGGATCGGCCCGTTCGAGCGGGTGCCCTTCGGCGGATATTTGGAATAAGAGACAAGGTTCCTGGCTTCGTCGGGTGTATTGACCATCGGGCAGATCACGCCATAGGCGCCGCCGTCGAGCACCTTGCCGATGACGCCGGGTTCGTTCCAGGGCACGCGCACCATCGGCGTCACTGGATGGCCATGCATGGCCTGGAAACATTGCACCATCGACAGATAGTCCTGCACGCCGTGCTGCATATCGACCGTGACGCTGTCGAAGCCGCATTGCGCTACCACCTCGGCGGAGAAGCCGGAGGGGATCGCAAGCCACGCGTTGACCACGGCCTTGCCTTGCGCCCAGAGTTGCTTGACCTTGTTGTTTGCCACTTGGTTTCCTTCCCCTTTATCCATCCCGCTCTCACCGTTGCCAACAAGGCGGTCGAGCGATCATGCCTGGTCGTATCGCCTGCACTTGCAAGGCCGGTATCGATCAGGCGGTTGCCCGCTGAATGCTTGCCTCGCTGACGCCAACCTCGCGCGCTGTGCCTACTATCGCCGCCCACGTGTCATCCGGCAAGGGTACGCCGTTCGCGGTGCGCTCGGCACGCATCTTTCGCTCGGGATCGCCGGGCACCAGCACCTGATCGACGCCGCCAACCGGCTTGGTCGCACGGATGAAGTCCGTATAGCGCGTGACTTCGTCGTCGAAGAAGTCCGAGGGATCGACCACCTTGGGGTCGATATAGAACGCCAGCATGCCGTTGGCGAAGCGCCGATTGGCCGAGGTCGCGCCGGTGCCGGTCAACGCGCCACCCAACAGCTCGCAGATGAAGGCGAGCCCCGAGCCTTTGTGCTCGCCGAAAGCACGGATCGCGCCCGTCCCCTTGGTGTGGTCGCGCGCGCCCTCAGCCTCATAGGGACCGTAGAGCACGGCGGGATCTTCGCTCAGGCTGCCGTCGGCATCGATCAGCGCGCCCTTCGGCAGCTTCTTGCCGCCGCGGCTTGCGACCAGGACCTTGCCTTCGGCAACGATCGAGGTGGCAAAATCCAGCACGATCGGATCCTGCCCCTGGCGCGGGATGCCGACGCAATAGGGTGCGGTCGAGAACCGTTTCTCAACGCCGCCAAACGGCGCAACCAGAAGCGAGCCGGCGGCGGTGACGAAATGCACCGACACCAGCCCCTCGGCGGCCGCCATCTCGGCCCAATCACCAACCCGGCCGAGATGGCCGGAATTGCGCAGAGCAAGCGCGGCAAGGCCCGCCGTCTTGCATTTCTCGATGCCGAGCTTCACCGCTTGGGGCGTCACCGTCTGACCGTAGCCGAACTTGCCATCGACCACCACGAGCGAAGGCGTGTCGATCACGACCTCAGGGGTCTGGTTGGGCACGATCGAGCCCATCTTCTTCCATCGGATGTAGACCGGCACGCGGATCACGCCGTGGCTGTCATGCCCGGTGAGGTTCGCCGTGGTGAGATAGGTTGCGATCCGGCGCGCCTCCTCGGATGAGGATTCGGCATGCTCGAAAATGTCGGCAACGAAATCGATGAGATTTGCGACCTTGATGGTGACCATGACAACTCGCAGATACGATCAGGCAGGAACTTTCGCATGACCGCCCAGATAGGCGGCGCGAATGGCTTCGTTGCCCCACAACTCGTCGGGCTTGCCGCCGAGCACAATACGCCCGGTTTCCAGCACATAGCCATAGTCGGCAACAGATAGCCCCATGCGCGCATTCTGCTCGACAAGCAAGACCGTCGTTGATCGGCGAATTTCCGAGATGATCCGGAACACCGCCTGCACGATCACGGGCGCGAGGCCGAGTGATGGCTCATCCAGCAGCAGCAGCTTCGGCTTGGCCATCAGTCCGCGCGCCACCGCCACCATTTGCAGCTGGCCGCCGGAGAGCGTCCAGCCCAGCGCATTGGAGAACTTCCGGATGTCCGGAAACAGGTCGAACATGGCGTCCGCCTCGCGCGACAGCTGCGCTTTCGGCGCGCGGCGGTTCGAGGCGCCGAGCATGATGTTTTCCTTCACCGTCAGGCCCGGGAACACCCGCCGCCCCTCCGGCACGTGCGAAATGCCGCGCCGCACGATCGTCTCCGGCCCGAGTCCTGAAATTGGTTCGCCATCGAAGACGATCTCGCCCGACGCCGGCTTTGTCAGGCCCGATATCGCCCGCAAGGTGGTCGACTTGCCGGCACCATTGGCGCCGAGCAGGGTGACAACCTTGCCCTCCTCCACGCTGAATGAAACGCCGCGCAGCGCCTCGATCTCACCGTAGCGCACGACAAGGTTACGAACTTCGAGTAGCGGCATCATTCGCTCCCGAGATAGGCGGAGACGACATCGGGATGGCGCAGCACGGCCATCGATTCACCGTCCGCGATGCGGCGACCGAAATTGAGCACCGTGATGTGCTGCGCGGCTTCACTGACCAAGGTCATGTCGTGATCGATGATCAGGATCGTGAGGCCTTGCGCGGCGATCCGCTTCAGCAGCTCATGCAGTTCGAGCTTCTCGGTCGAGTTCAGCCCGGCCGCCGGCTCGTCGAGCAGAAGCAGCGTCGGGTTTGCCGCCAGCGCGCGTGCGATCTCGATCAGCCGCTGGTGCCCGTAGGAGAAGCTCGTGATCAGTTCGTTGGCACGGTTGCCGAGCCCGACGAAGGTCAGCGCCTCCATGGCCCGCTCCGTCAGGGCCGCATGGCCCCCGGTTCCGATCATCGTGTTGCCGGATCGCTCGGCGCCGATCTCGACGTTCTCGAGCGCCGTCATCGACCGGAACAGCCGGATGTTCTGGAACGTCCGCCCGAGCCCTGCTGCCGTACGCTGATGCGGCGGCATGTTGGTGATATCAGTCCCGTCGAGCAGGATCGTGCCCGACGTGGCCTTATACAGGCCCGAGAGCACGTTGAGCGTGGTGGTCTTGCCTGATCCGTTCGGCCCGATCAAAGCGTGCACGCCCCCGCGCCTCACCGCAATATCGACACTGTCGACCGCTTTGAGACCGCCGAAGTGCTTCGACAGGCCTTTGACTTCCAGCACGATATCGCCGCCTGTTGTCGCGGGCTTCAGCTGCAGCGGCTTGACGGCCGGCGGCGCCTTGGTCTTCGTCCGCCAGCGGTCGAACCCCGCGGTGACAAAGCCCCAAATGCCCTCGGGCATGAAGCGAATGATCAGGATCACGAACAGACCGTAGATCGCCAAATAAAGTCCCGGCACGCTTTTGAGGAAGCGCAGCCATTCCGGGATGAGGATCAGAAGACCGGTGCCAATCACCGACCCGATCGGAGACGCCACGCCGCCAAGCAGCGACATCGTCAGGAACACGATCGACTCGGCAAAGGAGAACTGATCCGGACTGACATAGGCGAAACCGCCGGCGAACAAGCCACCGGCGAGCCCGCCGAGCATGGCACAGATCGCGAAGGCGTAGACCTTTGTTTTGAAGATATCGATGCCGTTCACGCCGGCCGCGAGCTCGTTGTCGCGCACCGCTCGCATGGCGCGGCCGAGCTTGGTGTCCGGCAGATGCCAGACGATGTAGCCCACGATTGCCAGCGCCGCGACGCAGAAGGCCAGATAGCTCTGGGAGCTCGCAAACAGCGATGGACGACCAATCCGGGACACGCCGTCGGGCCCATGCGTCAGCCAGATGGCATTGATCATCACCAGCGTCATGATCTGCTGGAACGAGATCGTCACCATCGCGAGATAGTGTCCGCCGAGCCGCAAGGTCGACATGCCCAAAAATGCGCCCGCGACGATCGCGACCAGACAGCCAGCGACCAGGCAGAGCCAATAGCTCATCTGCAGGTCAGTGGTGCCGAGACCCACGGCGTAGGCGCCCAGGCCGAAGAAGGCCGCTTGTGCCAGATTGATCTGACCGCACAGACCGAGCACGACGGAAACCCCGAAGACCGCGATCGAGAAGGTCGTCGCCTGCAACAGGATGTTGAGGACATAACCGTCGAACTGCATCGACGCGGCGAGCATCACCAGAACTGCGGCGGCGATGAAATAGGGAACGTGTCTCAGCACGGCGGGCCTCGAACGCGCTGTCGATACGGTACCCCGCATGTTGTCGCTTTCTACGCTCATGCCTTCTCCGCCACGCGTTCGCCAAAAATGCCCTGCGGCCGGAAGATCAGGAAGGCGACCAGCACCAGAAAGGCGAAGCCGTCCTTGTACGGGACAGAAATGTAGGCCGCGCCAAACGTCTCGATCACGCCGAGCGCAAGACCGCCGATGATCGCACCGGCCACATCGCCGAAGCCACCGATGATGGTCGCCGCGAAGGCCTTCAGCGCGATCGTCGAACCCATCTGGATCGAGACGAACAGAATTGGCGCCACCAGGATGCCCGCGAGGCCGCCAAGAACTGCGGAATAGATGAAGGTGATCATGATCATCGTCGACACGGAAATTCCGAGCAACGACGCCATCTCCTTGTCTTGCGAGGTGGCCTGAAGCTTCTTGCCGAGAAGCGTGTGCTCGAAGAACCAATAGTTGAAGATGACGAGCGCGATCGTCACCGCGATGATCAGAAGATACTGGCTGTCCAGATAGACCGGTCCGAGTTGAATTCCCGGCGTCTCAAACCAGCCCTGCAGCACCTGCGGCTGCGGGCCGTAGATCGCCAGCACCGAATTGGCAAGCAGGATCGAGGCGCCGATGGTCGCGATGATGACCGGCAGATAGCTGCGATGACGCAGCGGATAATACACACCGAGATTGAAGATCATGCCGAGGAGCGCCATGCCCGCAAGGGCAATCAGGAACGACAGCCAGTAGGGCCAGCCGAGATCGACCGCGAAGACCACCATCAGATAGGCCGCGACCATCGAGAACTCGCCTTGCGCGAAGTTCACCACATTGGTGGCACGGAAGATCAGAACGAAGCCGAGCGCGACCAGCGCATAGACGGCACCGATCCCGATACCCGTGAACAAGAGTTGAAGAACGAGATCCATGACGGCCGGAGACCCCTCGAGGGAAGCGCTTGCGACGAAGCGATGGCGACCTCCCCGCCCGATGCGGAGAGGTCGCTGCGCACGGTCAGTCCGTGAACTCGATATGCTTGTCGAAGGCGATGTTGCCCTTATCGTTCTTCACGATGTTGTAGCCGTGCAGGCCGTCGCCGTTCTGGTCGAAATTGTATTCGCCCTCGGCGCCCGGGAATTTCTTGATCGCAAGAATCGCCTCGCGGATTTTGCCGGGCTCGGTCGAGCCGGCCTTGTTGATCGCGGCCGCAAGCACATTGATAGCGTCGTAGGTCCACGAGCTCTGGTTGTCGGGTGCAACCTTGGCGACCTCGCGATACGCCTTGCCGAACGCCTTCGAGGCCTCGCTGGAGTCCTCGGCGTAATCGGCGACTCCATAGGTGTTGTAGAGAGCTGGACCGGCGAGCTTCAACGCCGTGATATTGACGATCGAGGGCGAGCCGACCCAGGGAATATTGACGCCAAGCTGGCGTAGCTGGCGCGCAAAGATGCCAAGATCGTTCTCGAAGGTGAAATAGGAGCCGAGGATGTCAGCACCCGACTGCTTGATCGCGAGCACGACCGGCGTGAAGTCCTGGCTCTGGTTGGCATAGCCCTGATCGAGCACGGCCGGGGAGCCAAGCTTCTCCAGCGCGGCCGAGAGCGCCTTGCCGCCCGCAGTGCCGAACGCGTCGGTCGAATGCAAAATTGCCCACTTCTTCTTGCCGAGCGTATTGACGCCATATTCGGCGATGACACGGCCGGAGTAGCTGTCGTTAGGACGGAAGCGGAACAGCCATTGGTTGCCCATATGGGTGAGGTTCGGATCGGTGCCGCCGATCATCACGGGCTTGCCGAGCTTGAGCACGTCGGGCGCCATCGCATGCACCTGGGTCGAACGGATCGAGCCGAGGAAGGCCACGATGTCGGACTGGGCAGCGAGCTTGGAGAAGGCCAGCACAATACCCGGATTGGTGGTCTGGTCATCCTCGACGATGAGTTCGGCCTGCTTGCCGAGAATACCGCCGGCCTTGTTGACCGCGTCGAGGGCGAGCTTGGCGCCCTTGATGGCGTAGCCGCCCGATTCCGCTGCCGGACCCGTCACGGGTGCGCACATGCCGATCTTGATCGTCGAGGCCTGCGCACGGGCGCTGGTGATGATGGAAGGTGCAGCAAGTCCGGCGACGATGCCGGCCGCGAAATCGCGTCTCGTCAAACTCATCTATAGTCCTCCCTGACCGCCTGTTGTGAGCGGCCCTGCTCGTGCTCGCGGATCTTCGTCCGCAGAACCATGGCTGTTTAAGGGCTCTTTAGGCCCGAGTAAATTGCAATCGCGACGATATCGATCCTGTGAGTAGTCACGCCACTTTAAAATGATTAACGCCGCTGGGGCTTCCGCATTCCACCTGCCTAGCTCTTGATCAAGTTATGCAACTAAGCCGGAGCGTCATGCAAAACTGCGTTCACTCCCTCTCCGCGACAAGAAGGTCTCCAGCAAGACTGGCCTCCAGATCAACCAGCATCTTTTGCAGCTCGTCCAATCTGCGTACGCCGTAGCGGGCCGCGATCGCCGCGTAGATGGCCTCCGACGTGGGAGCAACCTGGGCAATCAGCTTCAGGCCTTTCGGTGAAATCGAGAGGAGACCGCGCCTGAGATCGTTCGTATCAGTCTGGCGCTCGATCAAGCCGCGTGCGTCAAGATCCCGCAGGATTCGCGACAGGCTGGGGCCGAGCAGAAAAGCCACCCGCGCAAGCTCCGTTACATCGATCGCCTCGACTGCGGCCAATGCACGCAGGATGCGCCATTGCTGTTCGGTCAGGTCATGCTTGCGCAAGTTGGGGCGGAACTGGCGCATCACGGCTTCGCGAGCGCGAAGCAGCGCCATCGGCAAGGATTGCGAAAAGCCCCGCATCGGGACCGGATGCGCCTCCCTTGCTCCTTGCTTGCCGCTCGCTGCCCGCTTCTGCGCCATATGATCGCCGACCGCCCATTCAAATGTTTGCAATGCAGCAAACGTTATCCGGTTTGCGCGCCGAAACTTAACATGTTAATCATTTGTGGCAACACCCCATATGTGCTCGCGCCATGACCCTTTCCGACGCTGACATTCGCCGATGCGCCACACGCCTGCATGAGGCGGAGCGAAGCCGCGTGCAGATCAGGCAGTTGTCGCAGGACTTTCCGGACATCACGATCGAGGACGCCTATGCGATTCAAAAAGCGTGGATCACGATCAAGGTCGCCGAAGGGCGCATCATCAAGGGCCACAAGATCGGTCTGACCTCGAAGGCGATGCAGAGCGCCCTCAATATCGACGAGCCGGATTCCGGCGTGCTGCTGGACGACATGTTCTTTGCAGACGGCGGGACCGTTCCCTCCGATCGCTTCATCGCGACCCGGATCGAGGCGGAGCTGGCTTTTGTCATGAAACAGCGGCTGTCAGGACCGGACTGCACTTTGTTCGACGTTCTCAATGCAACCGATTTCGTGGTGCCGGCGCTCGAGATCCTGGACACGCGCATCGAACGGGTGGACGCGGAAACCAGGGCCACACGCAAGATCTTCGACACCATTGCCGACAATGCGGCCAATGCCGGCATCGTGCTCGGCGGCCGACCGCTGCGACCGCTGGACGCCGATCTGCGCTGGATCGGCGCGCTTTGCTACAAGAACGGACAATTGGAGGAGACCGGGCTCGCCGCCGGCGTGCTCAATCATCCGGCGACGGCCGTGGCTTGGCTGGCCAACAAGGTCGCAGCCCAAGAGCTCGCGCTGGAGCCGGGCCAGGTGGTGCTGGCGGGCTCGTTCATCCGCCCGATCGAGGCCCGCAAAGGCGACACGATCCAGGCCGACTATGGTCCCTATGGGACCGTCAGTTGCTACTTCGCTTGAACATCCTGCCGGACGATCCGATCATGCCGCATTTCAGCATCGAATATTCCGCCAATCTCGAGCCACGCGTCGATATCAAGGAGCTCTGCGAGGTCGTCCGTAAGGCGGCGGCCGAGACCGGCATCTTCCCGATCGGCGGCATTCGCGTCCGCGCCATCCGCTGCGAGCACTACGCGATCGCCGACGGCAAGACGGATTACGGCTTCCTCGCGATGCTGCTGCGGCTCGGCGAAGGCCGCGACCTTCCCGCCCGACAGAAGGCCGGCGAGCATGTGTTCGGAGCGCTCTCCAACTATCTCGATCCTGTCTTCGCCAACAGCAAGTTCGCACTGTCATTCGACATGCAGATCAACGATGCCGCGACGAGCTGGAAGCGCAACAACATCCACGACGCCCTGAAAGCGGAGGCTACCCATGGATAAGGCCACGCCGAAACAAGACATCCTCAAGGCCAACCTCGACCGCGCGGCGCCCCTGCTCGCCAAGCTGAAGGAGGACGGCATCGGCCACATGATCGACGGCCGGATCGTGCCGTCGATCTCGGGCGCGACGTTCGAAACACGCTCGCCGATCGATGGTGCGCAGCTTGCCACGGTGGCGCGCGGCAATGCCGAGGATATCGACCGCGCCGCGACGGCGGCAGCACTCGCGTTCAGGAGCTGGCGCGAGATGCCGCCCTCCTTGCGGCGAAAGCTCCTGCATCGGGTCGCCGACGCGATTGAAGATCATGCCGAAGATATCGCGGTGCTCGAATGCATCGATACCGGCCAGGCCTATCGGTTCATGGCCAAGGCCGCGATCCGCGCCGCGGAGAATTTCCGCTTCTTTGCCGACCGATGCACGGAAGCCCGCGACGGCCTCAACATGCCGAGCGAGGAGCATTGGAACATTTCGACGCGCGTGCCGATCGGCCCGGTCGGCGTGATCACGCCTTGGAATACGCCGTTCATGCTGTCGACCTGGAAGATCGCGCCCGCCCTCGCTGCCGGCTGCACCGTCGTGCACAAGCCGGCGGAATGGTCGCCCATCACGGCGCATTGGCTCGCGAAGATCGCGAAGGAGGCCGGCATCCCCGATGGCGTGCTCAACACGGTGCACGGCTTCGGCGAAGACGCCGGCAAGGCGTTGACCCAGCATCCCGCCATCAAGGCGATCGGCTTCGTCGGTGAAAGCGCCACGGGCTCGGCGATCATGGCGCAGGGCGCGCAGACCCTGAAGCGCGTGCATTTCGAGCTGGGCGGCAAGAACCCGGTGATTGTGTTCGACGACGCCGATCTCGACCGTGCCTTGGACGCGGTCGTGTTCATGATCTACTCGCTGAATGGCGAGCGCTGCACCTCCTCGAGCCGGCTGCTGGTGCAGCGGAGCATTGCCGACAGCTTCGTTGAAAAACTTACCGCCCGGGTCAAGGCTTTGAAGGTCGGCCACCCGCTCGACCCGGCAACCGAGATCGGACCGCTGATCCATGAGCGGCACCTGGCAAAGGTCTGCTCCTATTTCGACATCGCGCGGCAGGATGGCGCCGTGATTGCGGCCGGCGGCCAGCCGCATGATGGGCCCGGCGGCGGGCATTATGTGCAGCCGACCCTGGTCACCGGCGCCCACAGCAAGATGCGCGTCGCGCAGGAAGAGGTGTTCGGCCCATTCCTCACGGTGATCCCGTTCGGTGACGAAGCGGAGGCGATCGAGATTGCGAATGATGTGCGCTACGGGCTGACCGGCTATGTCTGGACCAACGACATGGGCCGCGCCTTACGCGTTGCCGACGCGCTGGAGGCCGGCATGATCTGGCTGAATTCGGAAAACGTCCGTCATCTGCCGACGCCGTTCGGCGGCATGAAGGCGTCCGGAATCGGCCGCGATGGCGGCGACTACTCGTTCGAGTTCTACATGGAGACCAAGCACGTCTCCATGGCGCGCGGCACCCACAAGATCCAGCGGCTCGGTGTGTAAGGAGACGCTCATGCCCGCCCCTGCCCGTTTCGCGACCTATGCAATCGACGGCGCCGTCCGTTACGGTGCCGTCACTGATCGCGGCATCGTCGATCTGTCATCGCACTTTGCCAAGGACTATCCGAGCTTGCGCGAGGTGATCGCCGCAGGCGCGCTGCCGCGATTGACTGAGGCCGCCGCAGGGCGCGCGCCGGATCACGCGCTGGACGCGATCACCTGGCTGCCGCCGATCCCGGCCTCGGAAAAGATCATCTGCATCGGCGTCAATTATCCCGACCGCAACGCCGAGTACAAGGACGGCCAGGACGCGCCGAAATATCCGTCGATGTTCATGCGGACGCCGCGCTCCTTCGTCGGCCACAATACGCCCTTGGTGCGTCCCCGCGCCTCGCCGCAGCTCGATTATGAAGGCGAGCTCGTCATCATCATCGGCAAGGCCGGACGCCACATCGCCGAGAAGGATGCGCTGGGCCACATCGCCGCGCTCACGCTCTGCAATGAAGGCACCATCCGCGACTGGGTGCGGCACGCCAAATTCAACGTCACCCAGGGCAAGAATTTCGATTCGACCGGCAGCCTCGGACCGTGGATCGTGCCCTATGCGGACGAGACGCAGATCGCCGACATCCGATTGATGACGCGCGTCAATGGCGAGCTGCGGCAGGACGACCGCACCTCGCGGCTGATCTTCGGCTTCCGATATCTCATCAATTACATCTCGACCTTCACCACATTGGTACCCGGTGACGTGATCGTGACGGGCACCCCGACCGGCGCCGGTGCGCGGTTCGATCCGCCGCGCTATCTGAAGCCCGGCGACGTGATCGAGGTCGAGGCCGAAGGCATCGGCATCTTGCGCAACGGCGTCGTCGACGAAGCCCTGTAACTCCGGAAATTGGAACTGCCAATGACCATCATGACCGGCGGCGAAGCCATCGTCAGCGGCCTTGTCGCCCACGGCGTCGATACTGTGTTCGGCCTGCCGGGCGCGCAAATCTATGGCCTGTTCGACGCATTCCATCAGGCGCAGCTGAAGGT
Organism: Bradyrhizobium sp. STM 3843; assembly: GCF_000239815.1. GTDB lineage: Bacteria > Pseudomonadota > Alphaproteobacteria > Rhizobiales > Xanthobacteraceae > Bradyrhizobium. The sequence continues at coordinate 21,404 of NZ_CAFK01000085.1, forward strand.
GATCGGCGCCCGCCACGAGCAGGCCTGCGGCTACATGGCGTTCGGCTATGCGCGCGCGAGCGGCAGGCCGGGCGTGTTCAGCGTGGTGCCCGGCCCCGGCGTGCTCAATGCGGGTGCAGCGATGCTCACGGCGTTCGGCTGCAACGAGCCGGTGTTGTGCCTGACCGGCCAGGTGCCTACCGATTATCTCGGCAAGGGCCGCGGCCATCTGCACGAGATGCCGGATCAGCTCGCGACCTTGCGCACTTTTATCAAGTGGGCCGAGCGGATCGAATATCCCGACGCCGCGCCGACGCTGGTCTCGCGCGCCTTCCAGGAGATGATGTCCGGCCGGCGCGGACCGGCCGCGCTCGAGATGCCTTGGGACGTGTTCACGCAAGCCGGCGAGACCGCCGCCGCCAAGCCATTCGCACCATTCCCGGCGCCGCTGCCTGATCCCGACCGTATCGCAAAGGCGGCAGCGCTGATTGCAGGCTCGAAAGCGCCAATGATCTTCGTCGGCGGCGGCGCGATCGATGCGCGTGAGGAGATCCTCGAGCTCGCCGAGATGATCGATGCGCCCGTGGTCGCCTTCCGCTCCGGACGCGGTATCGTTTCCAATGCGCATGAGCTCGGGCTCACCATGGCGGCCGCCTACAAGCTGTGGCCCACGACTGATCTGATGATCGGCATCGGCTCCCGCATGGAGCTGCCGACCACTTTCCGCTGGCCATTCCGGCCCGATGGGCTGAAGTCGATCCGCATCGATATCGACCCGGCCGAGATGCGGCGGATCAGCGTGGATGTCGGCGTCGTCAGCGATGCCAAGGCTGGCACGGCGGCGCTGATCAGCGCCGTCGGCAAGGCCGCTCATAAGAAGACCGCCGGCCGCCGTGCCGCCATTCGCGAGGCCACCGCCGCGAGCTTGCAGGAGATCCAGAAAGTGCAGCCGCAGATGGCCTATCTGAACGTGCTGCGCGAAGTGCTGCCGCACGACGCTGTCGTCACCGACGAGCTGTCGCAGGTCGGCTTCGCCTCCTGGTACGGCTTTCCGGTCTATGAGCCGCGCACTTTCATCACCTCAGGCTATCAGGGCACGCTCGGCTCGGGCTTTCCGACCGCGCTTGGCGCCAAGGTCGCCCGCCCCGACAAGCCGGTGGTCGCGATCACAGGCGACGGCGGCTTCATGTTCGGGGTCCAGGAGCTCGCCACCGCTGTGCAGTACAACATCGGCGTGGTGACGCTGGTGTTCAACAACAATGCCTACGGCAACGTGCGGCGCGACCAGCGCGAGCGCTTCGACGGCCGCGTGGTCGCCTCGGACCTGGTCAATCCGGATTTCGTCAAGCTCGCGGAATCGTTCGGCGTGGCGGCGAGCCGGGTCACTGCGCCGGATCACTTCCGCACCGCGCTCGAGAAGGCGCTGGCTCATGGCGGGCCCTATCTGATCGACATCGAGGTGCCCAGGGACAGCGAGGTCTCGCCATGGGCCTTCATCCATCCGGCGAAGCCTTAGTTTCCGGGGCAGCCCAAAAGCGCTGAGCCCGGAATGACACCAACTCTAGATCACCGCCTGTTTCCCTGCACCCTGGCTGCCGCGATCACCAGCAGCCCTGTGCCTGCGACGAGCCAGCAGGCCACCGGCGCCCAGCGCACCAAAGGCGCGTAGTCCGGGAGCTTCTGCAGGCCGCCGGCAACCGCGGCCATCCGCGCGACGGTCGCAAGCGCGAGCGCCGAGAACACGAGCCCCGTGACCTTGCCCTCGGCGCCGCGCATGCCGATCCAGAGCGCGGCGGAAATGGCGCTCATCATCATGCAGCCCCAGGCCGCGCCCGCGATGAACTGCGCGACGATCAGCACGTTCAGCGCGCCGGCGATCTCGGCGATCACGATCGCGGCCGCGCCGAGCAGGCCCGCGATCCCCATCACGATCACGGCACCGCGATGCTTGACGATCACGCTCGCCGGAAACATTGCGATGTTGAAGCCGATCCAGAACACGGGCATCAGCCATTGCAGGTCGGCCGGCTTGGCGAAGCGCAGATAGAACGCCTCGCTGTTGATGCTGAAATGCAGCTGATAGCCGAGCGCCAGGATCACCATCGCGGCGATGAAGAGCATGGGCAGACCGCTCAGCCGGACCGGCTTGACCGCGGCCTGCACCTGCTTCGCGCCTTGCCCGAGATCAGCGACGCGCGACAGACCAAGCGCCGTCAGCAACAGCACGGCTGAGGAGATGATGAAGGGCAGTCGCGCGTCATAATCGCGCAGAACGACACCGAGATAGGGCACCAGCGCGCCCGCGACTCCATAGCCCAGCAGGACCAGCGCCGCAAGAAACGGGACCCGGGGTTTGGCGGCGTGCTGCCCGAGCAGAATCAAGGGTGGCGCGCGCAGTGCCGACGATGTGATGGCCCAGGTCACGATCAGCGCAATGAAGACGGCTGGCATGCCGGTCGCCGCGACGAACGGCAAAGCGACGAAGGCCGCGCAGGATAGCGCCGTCAGAAGTCCGATCAACGGTCCAAGCCATTTGGTCAGTCGCGCGATTCTGTTGGCGGCGATGCCCATCGCGGTGTCGGTGACCGTGAAGATCGCCTGGTCCATCATCAGAATGATGATCACCGACGATGGCCGAATGCCGACGCCGGCCGCGAGCTTCGGCAGAAAGATCACATAGGTGGTCCACAGCAGCGTGAACACGAGTTGCAGAAAGGCGAGATAGAGCCCGAGCCGGCTTGCGCCCGTCTCCTCTTCCTCATCGGCTGACAGCTCGATTGCGCTCATTCGCTCTCTCCCGTCCGGGAGCATAGCGCGAAGCGGAAGCCGATCAACATGCGGCCAACATCACGGTTTCGCCAGCCGGCTAACGCGCGCGGCGGAAGGTCAGGTTGATGCGTTTGCGGTCAATGAGGCCGTGCTCGCCGTCGGCAAGCGGCATAACGCCGTGAAAGGCGAGCCGCGCCGGGCCGCCCCAGACCACGACATCGCCATGCTGCAGGCGATAGCGCTGCGGCTTGTCGCTGCGCTTCAACCCGCCGAACAGAAAGATCGCCGGCAGGCCCAGCGAAATCGAGACGATCGGCGCGCCCATGTTACGTTCGTCACGATCCTGGTGCAGCGACATCTTCGCGCCCGGCTCATAGCGGTTGATCAGGCAGGCATCCGGCGCGAAACCGCCAAAGCCGGCCTCGGCTGCGGCGTGTTCGGCGAGTTCGCGAAACAGCGCCGGCATCGCCGGCCACAGCTGGCCACTTTCCGGATCGATCGCGTCATAGCGATAGCCGCTGCGATCCGTCACCCAGCCGAGGTTCCCGCAATTGGTCATCGCCACCGACATCTGATGTCCGCCGGGCGTAAACATGCGGCGGAACGGCGCTTGCGCGGTGATGGCGTCGATCGCTGCGAGCAGTTCGTGCTGTTGCGGCCGCGCGAAACCACGCAAGAGCATCGCTCCCTCGGCGAGCTGCTCTCGCGCCGGCACCATCGCATCGATGTTGTCAAACAGATCGGCCGTCAATGCAGGTCACTTCGAATCATGGAAAATCACACCCAGCGTGTGGCGACGACCGGACCGGAGCCGGCTCACGCCGTGGCGCATATTGACGCGGTAGCTGCCGCGGGTGCCCTGCACCGGGCGGACATGCACCGCGAAAGCCACCGCATCGCCTTGGCGGAGCGGCACCACCTCGGCGCGCGACTGCATGCGCGGGCGCTGCTCGGTCAGGACGAACTCGCCGCCCTCGAAATCGCGCCCCGGCTCCGACAGCAGGATCGCAACCTGGATCGGAAACACGTGTTCGCCATAGAGGTCCTGATGCAGGCAGTTGTAGTCGCCTTCCTCATACTGCAGCAACAGTGGCGTCGGCCGCGTCTGCCCGGCCGCGTGGCAGCGCTGCAGAAACGCGTCATGGTCCTCGGGATAGCTGATGTCGATGCCCATGGTCTGATTCCAGCGATTAGCGACCCCGACGAGACGGGCATAAAGCTGCGGGCGCAGCTGCGCGATCGGTTCGGGCAAAGGATAAGAAAAATACTTGTATTCACCGCGCCCAAACCCGTGCCGCGCCATCACGACCCGGCTGCGGAAATGCGCATCATCAGGATAGAGCGCGGCCAGCGCACGGCATCGATCCGGCGAAATCAGACCCTTCAGGATCGCGCAGCCCTGCGCGTCGAGGTCACGCTCGACCTGCGCCCAGTCGATCGCATCGACCCGTGAGGCGGCAGGAGTGGCGGCGCGAAAAGCTGCTGGCTTGAGATTGGCCATTCCGAGAATCCAAGTTTATTATTCCGGGACGCGCGTAGCGCGAGCCCGGAATCCATACTCACGATGGTGGTTATGGATTCCGGGCCTGCGCGCAAGAGCGCGCATCCCGGAATGACGACGGTGCTACAAAAGCACGCAGTTCGCCACCCGATTTCCGCGAAATGTGAGCTTCAGTTGGAGGCAGCGGGCTGTTCGTCGTTGCGAGGAGCCCCGGGTCTCGCCTTTGGCGAGCCCGAGGGCAGGCTCCGCGACGAAGCGATCCGGTTTTCCAAGACTCGATTGCGTCGCTTCGCTCGAACTCACGGAGGACCGAGAGTTCCCATCTGACCGGGCACTACCCGCGGATCACGCCCTCGATTCCCGCCGCGATCTCGAACAGCTTGCGGTCTTGGCCTCCGGACTGCGCCAGCATCAGGCCGACCGGGACCTCGCCCGCGGGATGGGCCGGCAGCGAAATGGCGCAACCGTCCATCATGTTGATCATGGTGCAGTTGCGAAGCGCGCGGATATTCTCGCGGCCAAACGCCTCGTCGTTAGCGAGATCGGCGATCCTGGGCGGCGCATTGGCCGTGGTCGGCATCACCAACGCATCGTAAGGCGCGATGCGCGCAGCGGCGCGTGCGACCAGCGAACGCCGGCCGGCAAGCATCTCGATATATTCCGGCACGGTGATCGCCTCGCCGCGCATGATGCGGACCGAGACGCGGGGATCATAGACATCGCCCTTGCTGGTGATCAGGAAGCGGTGCCAAGCATAGCTCTCGGCAGCAGCAAAACCGCCCTTCATGCCGATGATGCCGACGTCAAGGAACTCCGGAAATTCGATGCGCTCGACCAGCGCGCCAAGCTTCGACAGCGTCTCCAGCGCGCGATCGAAGGTCTGCGCCACCTCCGCATCGAGCTGGTCGAGCACGACGGTGGTGGGCACTGCGAGCCGCAGGCCTTTGACTGCGCGCGGCTGCAGCGGCTTGATCGGCTCGTCAGCCAGCACGGCATCGAGGATCGCGCAGCACTCGACGGTGTTGGCGAGCGGCCCGAAACTGTCGAGCGTGGTCGACAACGGCACGCCGCCGTCCAGAGGGACCCGGCGCTGCGTCGGCTTGTAGCCGACGATGCCGTTGAAGGCCGCCGGAATCCGGCAGGACCCACCGGTATCCGTACCGAGCGCGCCATAGGCCATGCGGTCGGCGATCGAAACGGCCGCGCCGGACGAGGAGCCGCCCGGAACATGGCCGACCTCGCGCTTCCAGGCGCTCTTCGGAGTTCCGTAATGCGGATTGATGCCGATGCCGGAATAGGCGAACTCGGTCATGTTGGTACGGCCGATCACCACAAAGCCGGCCCTGCGCAGCCGCGCCACGACCGGCGCGTCGGCATCCGCCGGCGCGGAATCCTCCAGCGCGCGCGAGCCGGCACGGGTCACCTGCCCCTTGATGTCGAACAGGTCCTTGACCGAGACCGGAATGCCGGCAAAGCGCGACGGCGCGGCATTGGCCTTGCGCAGACCATCCATGGCATCGGCGGCCGCCAGTGCCGCATCCTTGTCGACGTGAATGAAGGTGCGCTGCCCTTCGCCATCAGGATCGGCGATCCGCGTCAGGCACTCCTCGACCAGCTTGCGCGATGTGGTCCGGCCGCTTGCGAGATCATCAGCCAATGAAACAAGGGTCGGACGTGCTGCGCTCATGATGCCTCATCGCTCTCCATCTGCGGCCGGCGCCGCAGTTTCAGGGGGGGTGAGACAGCTCATAGCTGACCGGCGCGGCCACGACAATTGCCGGCGGGACGGGCCTGCCCCGCGCGGCCACCACCGATAGGACCGGATCACTTCAGCCCGAAATAGGCCCGCCGCAGCGCCTCGTTGTCGGTCATTTCCGCCACGGTGCCGGAAAAGCGGATGCGTCCGCCCTCCAGCACGAACACGCGGGTCGCGACCTCCAGGAAGCCGATGTTCTGCTCGGCAACCAGGAGCGCGATGCCGCGGCTTTGCAGACCTTTCAGGATCCGGATCACCTCCTTGACGAACAGCGGCGACAGGCCGGCGGACGGCTCGTCCAGCACCAACAGCTTCGGGTCCGCCGCGAGCGCCTTGGCCATGCCGAGCATCTTGCGCTGCCCGCCCGACAGGCTCGATGCCGGATCCTTGCGCTTGTCGCGCAAGACCGGGAATAGCGCATACAGGTCGTCCACATCGGCATCGCGGTGACCGAGCGCCTGCGCGCCGATGCGGATATTCTCCTCGACCGAGAGATCCGGGAACACTGCAAGCTCCGACATGTAGGTCATGCCGCGGCGCATGCGGTCGCTGGAACGCATGCGCGTAATATCGTCGCCACCAAGCTGGATGCTGCCATGGCGCGTCTCGATCAGGCCGACCAGCGATTTCAGGAACGTGGTCTTGCCCGCGCCATTGGCTCCCAGCAGCAGCACGGTCTCGCCGGCGCGCACGTCAAGATCGACGCTCCATAATACCTGCATGGTGCCATAGCCGGCATCGACGCCGGCTGCTTGCAACAGCGCCGTCGCGTCAGGCGGCATGCTCGCCTCCCAGGAACACCTCGATCACCTGCGGCTCCTTCACCGCAGCGGCGAGTTTGCCTTCAAAAATCTCCTTGCCGGCATTCATCACGATGACGCGGTCGGTAATGTGCTCGATGAAGCCCATCAGATGCTCGACCACGATGATCGCCATCCCCTTTGCCGCGAGGGCCTTGATGCGGTCTGCGATCCAGTCGAGCTCGGCCGGGTTGAGGCCGGCCGCGAGTTCGTCGAGCAGCAGCAGGCGCGGCGCGGTGGCGAGCGCGCGGGTGAGATCCAGCATCTTCTGCTGCGCGCTGTTGAGATCGGCTGCGGGCCGCTTGGCGACATCCGCCAGCCGGTATTCCTCAAGTAGCGCATCGATCGCGGGCGGCACGCCATCGGCCCGTCCATAAGCCAGCGCAACCTCGACATTCTCGCGCACCGAGAGCGACATGAAGGGCTTCGGCACCTGGAAGGTGCGGTTGATGCCGCGATGAACCAGCCTGTGCGAGGCGACGCCACCGACCGCGCGTCCCTCGAAGATGACGCCGCCGCCATCGGGTGAATAAAGCCCGGAAATCACGTTGATCGCGGTGGTCTTCCCCGAGCCGTTTGGCCCGACGAGTCCCAGGATTTCGCCGGGCACAACGTGAAAGCTCAGACCATCGAGCGCCGTGAAGCCGCCAAAGCGCTTCACCAGCCTGTTGACGTCGAGGATCGGCGTGGTCTCAAGGGACATGCCAGCCTCTCCTTGTCGCCAGCGACATCAGGCCGGCCGGCAGGAACAGCACCAGCCCCATGATCAGGAGGCCGTAGACGAGCTGGAAATATTGCGGCGTGGTGAAGCCGATCAGGTTGTAGATGCCATAGAGGATGATCACGCCGACGATGGGCCCCAGGATCGTGGCCACGCCGCCGAACAGCGCGAACACGATGGCGAAGATCGAGAACTCGCCGGAGAACACGTTGTCGGGATAGAACACCGAGACGTACCAGGCGTACACGCCGCCGGCGAGACCGGCGACCAGCGCCGAAGCCAGCCAGGCGATGACGCGCATCTTCACCACGTCCACGCCGGCCATGGCGGCGCTGACGGCATCCTCGCGCACCGCCTGCAGCGCGAGGCCGAAGCTCGAATTGCGCAGATAGATGACACCGCCCAGTGTGATCGCCAGCACCACCAGGGCAGCATCGTAGGCAAATGACGGATTGAAGGTACCGGTCAGCGAGACGCCGTAGGGTCCCTTGGTGATGTTTTCCAGCGCCGGATTGGCGACGAGGTGAAGCACGGCGAGCGAGGCTGCGAGATTGGCGATCGCAAAATAGGCGCCCGTGAGCCGCAGCAGCGGCGTCAGCAGCAGTCCAAGCGCTATGCCAACGAGGCCTGCGACCAGCACGGCCGCCACCGCGGGAGTCTGGAAATGCATCACCATGACCGCGAAGCCATAGGCGCCAGCGCCGAAGAAGCCGACATAGCCGAACGGCAAATAGCCGGTGAACCCGTAGATGATGTTCACCCCCTGCGCGAGGATCAGGAAGATCACAAAGTTGAACAGCAGAAGGTGGTTCTGATACACGCCGGGCAGAGCCGCGAACACGATCAGCAGCGGCACCAGGATGATCAAGGTGTGCTTGAAGCCGTTATGCAACGCGCACCCGCCTTCCGAGCAGACCGCTCGGACGCAACAGAAGGATGAGGATCAGGAGCACATAGGGCAGCAGATCGGCCCATGAGCTCAAATAGGTCTGCACCAGCATGTAGCAGACGCCATAGACGATGCCGCCGAGTGCGGTGCCCAGCGGATTGCCGAGCGACCCCAGCACGACGATGGCAAAGGATGTCACGGTCGCATCAGCACCGAAGGCCGGCGTGATCGAGCCGAACATGAACGGCGCGAACACGCCGGAAATGGCGGCGAGCCCGAGCCCTATGCCGAAAGCGACAGCCGACACACGATCGACGTCGATCCCGGTCGCGAAGGCCTCATCGCGCCGCGACATCACCGCGCGGGTCAAGGTGCCGAGCCGAGTCCGGTAGAGATAGAGGTAGACGAGAGCGATCGCGATCAGGCTGGTGACGGCAGCGATCACCCATGGCGCCGGAAAACCTTGGCCGAGAATCTGGATCGGTCCCCCGCGGCCCGGCGTGCCGCCGAACCATTTGACCTTGATGGTGGTGAAGACGGTGCCGAGCAGCCGGCTCTGGATCGACCGTTCGCTGGTGCCGGCGAAGATCGTGGTGACGGCCTCGATCACCTGGGACAGGCCGAAGAACAGGATGATCGACAACATCTCGGGGTTGGACGAGCCCTGCAGCCGCGGCACCAGAACCCAATACAGCAAGACGCCGGCGAGCAGGAACACGACAAAGGCGAGCGGCACCGCGAACAGGGGATCGATGCCGGCCAGCGTCACCACGCCGAGCGCGATGAACGCGCCCAGCATGATGGTGTCGCCATGCGCAAGATTGACGATGCGCATGACGCCGAACACCAGATTGAGGCCAATACCGACCAGGCTGAAATAGAGGCCGAACAGAACGCCGGCGATCAGCGCGTAACTCAGCATCTCCAGCCCTGCCCCCGGAGTTCCTCCCCTCGCTGTTGCAACACTACGGCGCCGGATAGACCGGCTTGCCGGTGGCGGTTTCGTGCGGATAGATCGACACGAATTTGATATGGCCGTGGTCGTCCAGCGTGAGCTGCCCGAGCGGCGTCAGCTCGCCGATCTGGCCGCCCATCTCGTCGAGCGCGAAGGTGCCGTCGAGCGTCTTGAGCTGGCCGGAGAGCGAGAACACGGCGCGCCGTAGCTCCATCTGGTCGAGCGAGGTCGCAACCGACAGCGTCTTCTCGATCACGAGGCCTGTGGTGTAGCCCGCAACGGCGTTGAATCCGAACTCGATCTTGCCGTCGGTATATTTCTTATCCCAGGCCGCCTTGTAGTCCTTCATGGTCATCCCGAAGTTGACGGGATAGTCGATCTCGGACGGCGGCACATAGGTCCAGATATGTTCGAGGCCCCTGGCCCCGATGTTCTTTTCCAGGAGCTCGGTTTCCAGTCCGGCATAGATCGCAAACAGCATATTGAACTTGACGCCGACATCCTGAACGTTGCGCAGGAAGGCAATGTCATTCGGCGCGTAACCGAAATGGATCACGGCATCCGGATTGGCATTGTTGATGTTGTTGATGATCACCGTGTAGTTGGTGGTCTCGGTCGGCACGCCCTGGTCATAGACGATCTCGATCGGCGCGCCCGACTCCTTGACGAACTTGCGGAAGGCGTTGGCCTGCGTCCCCGTGAACTCATTGGTCGCATAGAGGATCGCGATCTTCTTGATGCCGAGCGCAGGCCCATCATGGGTGATGAAATCGGCGACCGGCTTCGGCCAAACGGTCGAGACCGGATCGGCGATCAGCGCGATGTAGGGATTGTCCTTGGAGAAGAAGCTCGCCCCCGTGCCGGTCTGGTCGAACAGGAACATCTTGTGATCGCGGGCGATCGTGACCGCAGGCGCAGTCAGAACCGAGCCGGAATCGGCGACCAGAAGGTCGACCTTATCCTGGGTGACGAGCTGATTGTACAGCGTGGAAGCGGTGGCCGTGTTGCTCTGATCGTCATAGGCAACCAGCTTGACCGGGATCTTCTTGTCGAACGCCTTCACATAGACGCCGCCCTCGGCGTTCTTCTGGTCCGCCCAGAGCTTCAGAGCGCTGTGCACGGGCATCGAGATCGAGGCATAACGGCCGGAGGAAGCATAGAGGGTGCCGATCTTGATTTCGGCGGGAGCATCTGCAGCGAAGGCCGCGCCACCAAACGCCAAAGCCGCGGCCATGACCGCACCCGTCAGCCTGAACATCCGTTCCTCCCTGGGTCTCTTTTCGTCTTTTTTCGTATGGCGGCAATTGACCGCGCCCTCGTCAGACAACAAGCGCGCCGTGTCGGCCCTTGCTTATGCGCATGCCGTCGACCGGCATGCAGGCAGTGATGGACCGTTGACGCCAAATAGTCAAATGGCGCATCACTTCTGCAAATCAGGGGCGGCCGCGCCCGCCTTCCGGGAGGACGACAGCTATGGCCGAGGCAGCGCGTGCACGCCCCAAACCGACACCCGAGACGCAGCATTTTTGGGATGGAACGCAAGCCGGCGAGCTGCGGCTGCAGCGCTGCGACTCTTGCGCACATGTCTATTTCCCACCGCGTCCGTTCTGCCCGTCCTGCGCCAGCCGCAAGGTGAGTGTGTTCAAGGCATCCGGCAAGGGCACGCTTTATAGCTACGTCATCAATCACCGCCCTGCGGCGCCCGGCTTCACGCCACCTTACGCGATCGCAGTTGTCGCGCTCGATGAGGGGCCGCGGATGATGAGCAACATCACGGGCTGCCCGCAGACGCCGGAGGCGCTCGAGCTCGACATGAAGCTGGAAGTCACCTTCGAAAAACTGGACGACCAGATCACCCTGCCCTTGTTCCGGCCGGCGAAGGGATAGAGCGCATGCGCAGAAACCAGGTCGCCGTGGTCGGTGCCGCCGAGACCACCAAGCTGGGCGTGATCCCCGACATGTCGCAGCTCCAGCTGCATGCGGATGCGGCGTTGAACGCGATGGCCGATGCCGGCTTGAAGCTCTCCGATATCGATGGCTTCGCGACCGCGGTCGAGACGCCGCAGCAGGTCTGCCACTATCTCGGCATCACGCCGACCTGGGTCGACGGTACCTCAGTCGGTGGCTGCTCGTTCATGCTGCATGTGCGCCATGCGGCCGCAGCGATCGAAGCGGGCCTTTGCAAAACGGTGCTGATCACCCATGCCGAAAGCGGCAAGCCGATGATCGGGAAGCCGCCGCGTTCGATTGCGGCCGACAGCCTGCAGGGTCAGTTCGAGGCGCCGTTCGGCGTGTTCGGCCCGCCCAGCATGTTTCCGATTCCGGTGCTGCGCTACATGAAGACCTACGGCATCACCCATGAGCAGCTCGCGATGGTCGCCGTGGTGCAGCGCGAATGGGCGGCGAAAAATCCGCGCGCCATGATGAAGGAGCCGATCACGGTCGACGACGTGCTCAACTCGCGTATGATCGCCTATCCGTTCCGGCTGCTGCAGTGCTGTCTGGTGACGGATGGCGGCGGCGCCCTGATCCTGACATCGGCCGACCGCGCCAAGGATTTTCCGCAGAAGCCGGTCTACATTCTCGGCACCGGCGAGAGCGTGGAGACGCCGATGGTGAGCCAGATGGAGACCTTCACCTCGTCGCGCGCCTTCAAGGTCGCGGGTCCCCTCGCCTTCAAGGAGGCCGGCATCACGCATTCAGACGTCGATCACCTGATGATTTACGACGCATTCGCGCACCTGCCTTTGTTCGGGCTCGGCGATCTCGGCTTCATGCCGCATGCAGAGACAGGTCCTTTCATCGCAGCAGGTCATACGCGGCCCGGCGGCAGGCTCCCGCTCAACACCAACGGCGGCGGCCTCTCCTACATGCATTCCGGAATGTACGGAATGTATGCGCTGCAGGAGAGCGTACGGCAGATGCGCGGCATTGCGCCAGCGCAAGTGCCGAACGCGAAGATCTCGGTATGTCACGGCGTCGGCGGCATGTTCGCCGCGTCGGGCACGATCATTTTTACGAACGAGAAATAACGAGGCTCGTCATTCCGGGGCGGTCCGCAGGACCGAACCGGAATCTCGAGATTCCGGGTTCAAGCTTCGCTTGCCCCGGAATGACAGCAGGAGGCAGCATTGAGCAAACTACTTCAGGACAAAGTCGTTATCGTCACCGGCGCGGGCCGCGGCATCGGCCGCGAGATCGCCCTGCTCTGCGCAGCCGAAGGTGCCAAGGTGGTCGTCAACGACCCCGGCGGCGCCTCCGACGGCTCCGGCACCAGCGCCGCGCCCGCCGAGGAAGTGGTCGAGGAGATCAAGAAGCGCGGCGGCACAGCGGTCGCGAATTTCGAGTCGGTAGCCGAAGCGATTCCGGCGAGCCGGATCGTCAAGACCGCCACCGATCATTTCGGCCGGCTCGACGGCGTCGTCAACAATGCCGGCATCCTCCGCGACATGATCTTCCATAAGATGAGCGTCGAGGCCTTCGAGGCCGTCATCAAGGTGCATCTGTTGGGCTCATTCTACGTCGCCCATGCTGCAGCGCGTCTATTCCGGGAACAGGAAAGCGGTTCCTTCGTCCACTTCACCTCGACCTCCGGCCTGATCGGCAATTACGGGCAGGCCAATTATGCCGCCGCCAAGCTCGGCATCGTCGGCCTCTCCAAGTCGATTGCGCTCGACATGCATCGCTTCAATGTGCGTTCGAACTGCGTGTCGCCGTTTGCCTGGAGCCGCATGATCGGGACCATCCCGACCGAAACCGAAGCCGAGCGGGAACGCGTCGAGCGGATGAAGCAGATGGGACCGGAAAAGATCGCGCCGGTTGTCGCTTATCTTCTGAGCGACGCAGCGAAAGACGTCACCGGGCAGGTGTTTGCGGTGCGCATGAACGAGATTGTGCTGATGGGCCAGTCGCGGCCGATCCGCTCGGTCCACCGCGGCGAAGGCTGGACACCGCAGACAGTCGCGGAACACGCGATGCCGGCTCTGAAGCCCTCGTTCTACAAGCTCGACCGTTCCGCCGACATCTTCAGCTGGGATCCGATCTGAGCCGACCGTCCGCATCCAGTTGCGTCGCGACACGGCTGCTTGCACTGCAACAATCGCAAGTTGTTTTACAAACAACTTGCCCGCATTGTGCCCAGATTATGGCGTATGCCGTCCTTCCAACAAAAACCTGGGAGGACGCATATGACAGATCTACGCCATAGTCCTGACAATGCCTCGCCGGTCGAAGCTCATGGCTTTGACCGACGCAAACTCCTGAAAGGCGCGGCGGCGCTCGCTGCGGCGGCGGTGACGACGCAAGCGGCGTCTGGCGAGACCGTACCGCCGTTTGGCCAAACAGGCACTCCAACAAGGTCCACTGCCCCGTTGCCCCTGGGCCCGCTCCCGGGGAGCCGCTATCCGGATTCCCATCTGGAGTCAGCGCATCCCAAGACGTCATTCGGGCCCGCCGGATTCCCGGCGTTCGCAGGCACGATGGCGGTCGAGCGCGTCGCAACCGGTTTCCGCTGGGCCGAGGGCCCGGTCTATTTCCCGGCCGGACGCTATGTGCTGTTCAGTGACATTCCCAATAACCGCATCATGCGTTTCTCGGAAGATGACGGTCACGTCAGCGTCTATCGCCAGCCGTCGATGAACTCGAACGGCAACACCATCGATCGGGAAGGACGCCTGCTGACGTGCGAACATAGTGGCCGACGAGTCACCCGGACCGAGCTCGACGGCTCGATCACCATCGTCGCCGACAAGTACAACGGCAAGAGGCTGAACTCGCCAAACGACGTGGTGGTCGCGTCCGATGGCTCGATCTGGTTCACCGATCCCGTCTACGGTATCGGCGGATTCTATGAGGGCGTGAAAGCCAATCCCGAGCAGGAAAAGCACAACGTCTACCGGGTCGATCCCAAATCCGGCGACATCAAAGTGGTCGTCGATGACTTCGTGGAGCCCAACGGCCTCGCCTTCGCGCCGGACGAGAAGAAGATCTATATCATCGACACCGGCTTCACCGACGGGCCGGACAACCCGTCGCATATCCGGGTATTCGATGTGGATCTTGCGGCCGGAAAGCTGTCGAACAGCAAGGTCTTCGCCGAGATGCCGAAACCCAGCATTACCGATGGCCTGCGCACCGACAGAGACGGGCGTGTCTGGTGCTCGGTGGGTTGGGGTGATCCGAACGAGGACGGCGTGCGCTGCTACACGGCAGACGGCGATCTCCTCGGCAAGATCCACATCCCGGAAACCGTCGCCAACCTGTGTTTCGGCGGCCAGCAGCGAAACAGACTTTATATCTGCGGCTCGTCATCGCTGTATGCGGTCTACACCAGCGTGCAGGGTGCGATGAAGCCATAACTGGCCTGGTTATGACAGAGCGCCAGCATATTTGTTGATGCGATGCCCTGTCTCCACAGCGTCATGGCCGGGCTCGTCCCGGCCATCCACGTCCTGGCTCCGCCGTAGGAAGATCGTAGAGCCCGGGTCAAGCCCGGGCATGACGGCGGAGCAGGAAGAAGCGCTTTAGCCGTAAAGGACCAGGACGACAGCTCAGCCCGTATTTCTCAGCCCCGCCGAAATGCCATTGATCGTCAGCTGAATGCCGCGCAGAATCTGCTCGTCCGGATTTTGCGCGCGGTGTTCCTTCAGAAGCTCGACCTGCACGTGGTTGAGCGGGTCGAGATAGGGAAAACGGTTGCGCACCGAGCGCTCGAGCAGCGGGTTGCCCTGCAACAGTCGGTCCTGCCCCATGATGTCGAGCAGCGTTTCGATCGCCAGGTGGTATTCACGACGAATGCGGCCGAAGATCTTCTCGCGCAAGGCCTCGTCCGGCACCAGCTCGGCATAGCGCGAGGCAATCGCGATCGAGCTCTTCGCCAGCACCATGTCCATGTTCGACAGCAGCATGCGGAAGAACGGCCATTCGCGATAGAGCTCCTTCAGGAACGGCATGCCCTGTTCCGGATGTTCCGCGATCCAGGCTTCCACCGCGCTGCCGAATCCGTACCATCCCGGCAGCATCAGCCGACACTGCGCCCAGGAGAACACCCAGGGAATCGCGCGCAGATCCTCGATCGCGCGCGTCTTCTTGCGCGAGGCCGGCCGGCTGCCGATGTTGAGCGTCGCGATCTCGTTGATGACGGTCGACTCCCAGAAATATTCGACGAAGCCGTCGGTCTCGTAGACCAGGCCGCGATAGGCGTTGAAGGCGAGCTCCGACAACCGATCCATCGCGGTGAGATACTCCCGCTTCGGCGCCGGCTGCCGCGGATGCAACAGGCTCGCCTCCAACGTCGCAGCGGCGAGAATTTCCAGATTGTTGCGGCCGACCTCCGCGTTGGAATATTTGCTGGAGATGATCTCGCCCTGCTCGGTGATCCGGATCTGCCCGTTCACGGCACCTCCCGGCTGGGCGATGATCGCGTCATAGCTTGGGCCGCCGCCGCGACCGACCGACCCGCCGCGACCATGAAACAGCCGCAGCCTTACGCCGTGGCGCTCGAAGATCTCAACGAGGCCGATCTCGGCCTTGTAGAGCTCCCAGCCCGAAGTGACGAAGCCGCCATCCTTGTTGCTGTCGGAATAACCGAGCATCACTTCCTGCACCGCGCCGCGGCTGTCGACCAAACGGCGATAATCGTGCAACGCCAGCATCCGATCCATGATGCCGCTCGAGGCCTGGAGGTCCTCGATCGTCTCGAACAGCGGCACGATATTGACGCCGCTGCGCCCCGACGGGTCGATCAGCCCGACCTCCTTCAACAGCAGCGCGACTTCCAGCATATCCGACATCCCCTTGCACATCGAGATGATGCATTGGGGGATGACGTCGGCGCCGAACGTCGCGTGTGCCTCGGCAGCAGCCCGGAACAATTCCAGCTCGCCGATCGTCTCATCACTATATTTGACGAAATGCGAGACCAGCGGACGCGCGTTACGCAACTCGCCAGTCAAGAGCGCGATCCGCGCTTCTTCGCCGAGAGCGAGATAGGACATGCCGGGCATCGCGGTGTCGAGCAGTTCGGCGACAGTCCGCTCGTGCACGGCGGAGTTCTGCCGGATGTCGAGCCGCGCCAGATGGAAGCCGAAGCAATCCACCGCGCGACGCAGCATGCGCAAGCGCCCGCGCGCGATGACCGCCGCATTGTTGGCGATCAGCGACCGATGCAGGACATCGAGATCGTCCTGCAATTCGCGGACGCTCTTGTAGGGCGCGCCCTCGCCGACCGGCGGCCGACTGATCTGAATGCCGAGCTTCTTCGCGGTCGCGGTCAGCCGCGCATAGATGCCGGAGACTGCGAGCCGATACGGCTCGCCGCTGCGATGCGGCGAGGTGTCCGGCGAGCGCTCGGCCAACGCGCGCAGCTCGTCGGAAATGTCCGCCAGATGAGCGGCGATCGACAGCTCGCCGCCGAGCAGATGCAGTTCCTCCAGATAATAATGCAGGACGAGGCTGGACTGCAGCTTCAGGGTGCCTCGCATCACGTCGGCGGTCACGAAAGGATTGCCGTCGCGGTCGCCGCCGATCCAGCTCCCCATCCGCAAGAAGGACGCGAGATCGCCAGCGACCTCCTCGCCGTCATTGAGCCGGTCCTCCAGCGCGCACAGCAGCGCCGGCACTTCGCGGAGGAAGGTGTAGTCGTAGAACGACAGGCCGTTGGTGACCTCGTCGAGCACCGTCAGCTTGGTCCGGCGCAACAGGTTGGTCTGCCACAAGGTCAGCACCGCCCGTCGCAGTGCCTCGTCGCTCGCCTCGCGCTCTTCCGGCGTGAGCTGCACGCGCTCGCGGCGGTCGAGCAGCGCGGCAATCTCCCATTCGCGATCCATCGTGCTCCTGCGGCGCACTTCGGTCGGATGCGCGGTCAGCACGGGGCTGACCAGAGCGGTCGCAAAAAACTTGCGCAGGTCGGCCGCGCCGAAGCCGGCCCCTTTGGCATGTGACAGGGTGGCGGCCAGCATTCCGCTGCCGCCATTTGCATCCGTGCGCGCCCGCATGCGGCGGATATTGTTCTGGTCCTCGGCGATATTGGCGAGATGCGAGAAATAGCTGAAGGCGCGGACGATACGCACGGTCTCCGCGATCGTCATGCCGTCGAGGATCTGCTCCAACTCCCGCCGCGCCGAACGATCCTCATCGCGGTGGAACCGCACCGAGGTCTGGCGGATGCGTTCGACCAGCTCGAACACGTCGGCGCCTTCCTGGTCGCGGACGGTATCGCCGAGGATTCGACCGAGCAGCCGAATGTCCTCGCGGAGCCGTACGTCTTCCTCCATCGCCTGCGCCTCAGCAGCGCGATTTGATCTCGTGTCGGCGTCGGAAGGCTGGACGTCGGAAGGCGTGATGTCGGAAGGCTTCGGCTGCGGCGACATGGCTCTTCTCCCCAGAAGCTGCCCGGCAACCCGTCAGTCTGCAAGTTTTTTGCCGCAGCGCAAGATGAAGATGCGGGCTGTGCCGCTCCGGGACGAGGCGAGACGTCAAACATCGACAAATCGCGGCGCCCGCTTCTCGATATTGGCACGCACGGCCTCGAGCTGGTTCGGACTGCCAATCAGCTTCTGCTGCTCGACCGACTCGGCCAGCAGTGCTGGACCGGGATCGACAGATAGGTTGTTCAGCATCCGCTTTGCGGCGCGGATCGCATCGGGGCTCTTGCCGGCGATCTCCAACGCTGTCTCCAACGCAGCGGCGCGCGGATCATCGCAGATGCGGGTGACCAGGCCATAGGACTGCGCTTCCTGGGCCGAGAAGACGCGTCCCGTATAGGTCAGCTCGCGCAGGATATCGTCGCGCATGAGCGTCGCCAGAATTGGAGTTCCCGCCATGTCGGGCACCAGGCCCCATTTGATCTCCATGATCGACATCCTGGTATCGGGGGCGGCGTAACGCATGTCCGCGCCGAGCGCGAGCTGGAAACCACCGCCGAACGCAACACCATGCACCGCAGCAATCACCGGCACCGGCAATTGCCGCCAGCCCCACACCGCCTGCTGGGCGAAATTGGCCTGACCGTGGGTGCGGATGGTCAGATCGCGCGCCTCACCGCCGGGAATACCGTTGCCGCCGCTGTCGTTCATCGCCGCAAAGCGTCCCATATCGAGACCCGCGCAGAATGCACGCCCCTCACCTGAGAGCACGACCGCGCGCAGGCCCTTCTCCTTGGACAGCCGCTCGGTCGCCTTAACCAGCGCCTCGAACATCGCCATGTCGAGCGCATTCATCTTGTCGGCCCTGACGAGGCGGACGTCGGCAACCCCGTTCTTGATCTCGATTGCTATCCGGCTTTCCATCGAAAGGTTCTCCCTGGCCCTCTTCTTTCCGGCTTTACAGGAAACCGGCAGAGCGATTTAGTCAATCAACCGATGTACGACGGGATTCTGAGGTACAGCACATGTTCCAGGACAATCTCCTCGCAGGCCGACGGATTCTGGTGACAGGTGGCGGGACAGGACTCGGCAAGGCGATGGCCGCGCGCTTCCTGCAGCTCGGCGCCGAAGTGCATATTTGCGGGCGGCGGAAAATCGTTTGCGACGAGACCGCGACCGAGCTGATGGATCTCCATGGCGGCCAGGTCACCAGCCATGGCGTCGATATCAGAAGCGCTCAAGCCGTCGAGGAGATGGTCGAGAACATCTTCCGCGAAGGCGGCCTCACCGATCTCATCAACAATGCCGCCGGCAATTTCATCTCGCGCACCGAGGACCTCAGTCCGCGCGGTTTCGATGCCGTGGCGAACATCGTCATGCACGGCACCTTCTACGTGACGCACGCCGTCGGCCGACGCTGGATCGCAGCCAAGCAGCCCGGCAATGTCGTGTCGATCACGGTCACCTGGGTGCGCAACGGCTCGCCCTATGTGGTGCCGTCGGCGATGAGCAAGTCGGCGATCCACGCCATGACGATGTCGCTTGCGGCCGAATGGGGCCGCTATGGCATTCGGCTGAACACGATCGCACCCGGCGAAATCCCCACGGAAGGCATGAGCAAGCGCATCAAGCCCGGCGACGAGGCCGGCGCACGAACCAAGGCGATGAACCCGATGGGCCGGGTCGGCACCATGGAGGAATTGCAGAACCTCGCGGTGTTCCTGATCTCCGGCGGCTGCGACTGGATCAACGGCGAGACGATCGCGATGGATGGAGCCCAGGCGCTGGCGATGGGCGGCAATTTCTATCAGCTGCGCGACTGGACCGACGAGGACTGGGCCAAGGCGAAGGATTCGATCAAGGCGCAGAACGAGAAGGACCGCGCGACCCGCGCGAGCTGACACGCTCGCCTCCGCGAAGCCAGCGCCAATCGCAGCGCAGTTTGTGCGGCCACGGTGAGATAGGACCTCGGTTGTGGTGCCAATCGCCTCATCGCGGCACGATCCGCGACGCGATTGAAGCGATGCACTCTGCTGTTGACCACGCGTGCGAAACTGCGACGCGTCATCGCAGTGTCATCAAATTCGGATTCATCTGAAATTCGACGATCGTCTCCTTCCTTCCCCTGACGCGAAGACATTTCTGCTTCGTTCGTCGGCATAATTTTCTGCGCCCCAAGATTGGATAGACATAAATGATCACAAATCTCTCTTCGCTGAGGGCTTCGCGCCATGACGCCTGGACGTCTCTCGCAGCCGGTGCGAGCGCGCTGCTGCTGATGACGGGCGCCGCCTGCGCGGATTCCTCCGTCACTTTCCAGGGACAGACCTACGTCAACAAGGGCCTGGTCGGCATCGCCCGCGTTCCGTCGAACGCTGTCGATCAGTTCGGCGACACGCTCGGCGGCTTCGGCTCCGGCATGGCGATGAATCTCGACAGCTGGCACAAGAATCGCGACGGCAGCTATGGCGGCACCTCGTACATGCTGCCGGACCGTGGCTGGAATACGCAAGGAACGGTCGACTTCCACGGCCGGCTGCATCGCTTCGAGCTCACGCTCAATCCGCTCTATTCCGGCTCGACCACCAGCCAGAACCAGCTGCAGCTGAACTACAAGGGCTCGATCCTGTTTCATCGCTGGGGTGGCCAGCAGACCACGGGCCTCGATCCGGCCGGCGTGCAGCCGGCGGATCTCATCTTCCCCGATCTGCCGATCGCCTCCAACAAGAGCATCAGCCTCGACAATGAGGCCGTGGTGCATGTCGGCGACGGCACCTACTGGGTCAGCGATGAATACGGCGCCTACATTTATCACTATGATCACCACGGCGCGCTGTTGAACGTGATCCGGCCGCCGGATGCCTTCATCCCGATGCGCCGCGACAGCTCGGGCAACCTGGTCGAGGACTTCTCCGCCAATAGCCCGCCGATCGGCGCGACCTATGACAAGGGCAATCCAGTCTCGGGCCGGCAGAACAACCAGGGCTTCGAGGGTCTGGCCATGAGCCCGGACCGCAAGACCCTGTTCATCCTGCTGCAGAGCGCGCTGATCCAGGACCTCGATGCAACCAGTTCGAAGACCATCAAGCTGACCCGCAACAACACCCGCCTGCTGGCCTATGATCTGCGCCACCGCCAGCCCAAGCTGGTCGGCGAATATGTCGTGCAGCTGCCGCATTATCAGGATCAGACCACGACGACCCCGACCCTGCTCACGGCGGCTCAGAGCGAGCTGCTTGCGCTCAACGATCATCAGTTCCTGGTGCTCGCCCGCGACAGCAGTGGCGGCTTTACAGCGAAGAGCGCCGGCTCTGTCTATCGCAGCGTCGACCTGCTCGACATTTCCGGAGCGACCAACATCGCCGGTACCGCGTATGACAGCCCTACTACGCCGGTCGCGCCGAAAGGCGTGCTCCTCAGCACGATCACGCCCGCGATCTATCAGAAATTTCTTGATATCAACGACAACACCCAGCTGAACCGCTTCGGCCTGCACAACGGCGCACCGAACGACAGCAATGACCTGTACGAAAAGTGGGAAAGCATGGCGGTGGTGCCCGTCGGTGATCCCAGGGCGCCGCACGACTACTTCCTGTTCGTCGGCAGCGACAACGACTTCATCACCCAGGACGGCCATATGGTCGGGCAAGCCTACGCCGATGCCACGGGTGCCAATGTCGACACGCTGGTGCTGGTCTATCGCGTGACGCTGCCGACCTATGTGCGTCCGCAGACTAATCCGTTCGAGCATTTTGCGGGTTTCGGGTTCGGCTTCGATTTCGACGATCATCACTGATCTCGCCGAAAGTGCAGCGATCCGACCGCCGGCCTGCCCAAGGCCGGCGGTTTTTGCTGATGCCACGTCGCAACGAATCGATCGATCTCTCACGCGCGCTTGCCCGCCCCCATATAGCCGAACAGGAATCCCGCCACCTTGCGCATCTGGATCTCCTCGCTGCCCTCGGTGATGCGGTAGCGGCGGTGATGGCGGTAGATGTGCTCGAACGGCTTGTGCCGCGAATAGCCCATGCCGCCATGCACCTGGATCGCGCGGTCCGCGGCCTCGCAGCAGAGCCGGTTGGCCCAGTAGTTACACATCGAGACCTTGTCGGAGAGCGTGTGCTCGACCTCGGCCTGGGTCATCTGGTCCATTTGCCAGGCCGTCTTGCGGATCAGAAGCCGCAGCATTTCCGCCTGCGTCGCAAGCTCCACCAGCGGCCACTGGATCGCCTGGTTCTCGGCCAGCGCCTTGCCGAAGGGTTTCCGTTCGCGTGCGTAGTTCACACTCTCATTGATGCAGTAGACCGCTGCCCCCAGCGAGCTCGCAGCCTGGCGAATGCGATTCTCATGCACGAAGCATTGCGCCAGCGACAGGCCGCGCCCGACCTCGCCGAACACGGCGTCTTCCGGCACGAACACGTCGTTAAAGCTGACGCGCGGATGATCGGTCGGCATGTTGAAGGTCCAGAGATATTCCTCGACCTTCACGCCCTCGCTGTTTGCCGGCACCAGGAAACAGCTGATGCCGCGGGCATCGCCGTCATTGCCGGAGGTGCGGGCAAACAGCGCGCAGTGCGTGGCGACATGCATACCGGTGGTCCACATCTTCTCGCCATTGATCAGCCAGCCCTTGACGTTGTCGCGCGTTGCCGGCACCGCCTTGGTCTCCATATGCGTGGCGTCGGAGCCATGATGTGGTTCGGTCAGGCCGAAGGTGATGCGGTATTTGCCGGTGATTGTCCCGTCGATCATCTCCTTCTGGTTCTCGCTGCCGTAGCGGTCGAGCATGGTGACGACAGGAAAATTGCCTACGATCGAATGCTCGTTCTGCAGATCGTTGTGCAGGCCAAGCCCCTTGGATGCGAAGTGCTCGCGGATCACGGCCATCCAGAGGTTCGAGCCATCCCTGCCGCCATAGCGCTTCGGGATCGCAAAGCGCAGGTGGCCGGCTCGGTCGGCGCGATCCTTGGCCTGGCGCAGCAGCGCCTCCCACTCATGCCGCGGCAGCCCGCCATTGTCGAAGTCGGTGCGGGCCCATTCGCGGCGATGGTCGAAGAAGCGGATGTTGTCATCGGACTGTTCCAAGGGCTTGATCTCGGTGTCGATGAAACGATCGAGCTCGGCGAGATAGGCGACGAGCTCCTGGGGCAAGGAAAAGTCCATGGCATCTCTCCCGGCATTTTGTTGTTTGTCGTACCGCACGCGCGACGCATCTCGCCGTGATCGGCGGTCTGCTTGCGACGCGCGCCGTCCCTGCGTATTTGAGGCAGCGCGCGAGCTGAGCTTGCGCTAGTCTCGCGCGCGAACATTCCACATCAACGAAAAACTGGAGGGACCGCCGATGGAGCTGAAATATTCGAAGATCACCCGCAACGGCCCGATCACGGTCGTCACCTTGGCGCGGCCCGAGGTCTACAACGCGCTGCATATCGAGGCGCATTACGAGCTCAACAAGGTGTTCGATCAGTTCGCCGCCGATCCCGAGCAGTGGGTCGCGATCGTAACCGGCGAGGGCGACAAGGCTTTCTGCGCCGGCAACGATCTGAAATGGCAGGCAGCGGGCGGCGCGCGCGGCTGGGACAAGGGCGGCTTCGCCGGACTGACCTCGCGCTTCGACTGCGACAAGCCGCTGATCGCGGCGGTCAACGGCGTCGCGATGGGTGGCGGCTTCGAGATCGCGCTGGCTTGCGATCTGATCATCGCCTCCGAAAATGCCACCTTCGCCCTGCCCGAGCCGCGCGTTGGGCTGGCCGCGCTCGCCGGCGGCCTGCAGCGGCTGCCGCGACAGATCGGTCTGAAGCGCGCGATGGGCATGATCCTGACCGCGCGCCATGTCAGCGCAAAGGAAGGCCTCGAACTCGGCTTCGTCAACGAGGTGGTGCCGCAGGGCGAGGCGCTGGCCGGAGCGATGCGCTGGGCCGAAATGATTGCCAAGAACTCGCCGATGTCGATCCGCGCCTCCAAACAGGCGATCGAAAAAGGCCTTGCGGTGTCGCTGCAGCAGGCGGTCATGGAGCAGCGCGACTATCCCGCCGTGCAGGCGATGCTCAACTCGCAGGACTATATCGAAGGGCCAAAAGCCTTTGCCGAGAAGCGCCCGCCGAAATGGGTGGGGAAGTAACACTCCATTGTCATTCCGCGGCATGATCGTGATGAGACGCCCGCTCGCCGTCCACTTTCGTCTGTCGTCCCCGCGAACGCGGGGACCCATAGCCACTGGCGGACGTGCTGACGGTCGGTCTCTCCCAGCGCGCCTCAAACTGACATCACGCGCTATGGGTCCCGGCGTTCGCCGGGACGAGGATAGGAAACGGCGTGCCCAACATGCTCCGTTCGCTGACGCGCCTCGCAAGGACGGAGGACTAGGCATCACCATCCGTCCTTCCCGCTTCGCGCCGGTAGGACGCATAGTTCGGCTGGTCGACGGCAAGCTTGTCGAGCGTGGTCTGCCAGAGATGCTCCTTCAGGCCCGGCGTTGAAAGATCCATCGCGCCGCTGGCGATCTTGTCGGCGAGCGCGCGGTTCAAGTCGGAAAGTGACCCATCCGCGGCGAGCAACGCTTTCAGCCGCGCCAGCTCTGCGGCTTCGCCCTGCTCCGCCGAGGTCAGTTGCCGCGCCACCAGATCCAGCGCGTTGATGCCGACGCGCAGCTTGAAGCCCTGATGGCCCGAGATCAGGGGCGCGATGTCGTTGCGCAGGAAATCGGCGACGGCCTTGGCCAATTCCGCGGGTGTCGGCTCGTCCTGCATAAGGCTCTCCATTCTTGGCATGATCTGATTCCGAAAACCGGTTCCCACTTTTCGGGATCATGCCGCTCCCCTCGGCGCAAGCAGCCGCAACAAATCGATTTCCGTCTCCGAGGCGCGGCGGCCGATCATCGCGCGCTCCATTGAATGATCGGGCGCCTCACGGAAGCGCTGCATCATGCCGCAGCACATCACGCCCCAGCGCAGCGTGCCCATGACCTCCCAGAACATCACGCGCGCGGCGTCGACCTTGCGACCTGCCGCCTCGTACCCCGCAAACAGGTCTTCACGCGCGCCGAAGCCGCCGACCGGCTTGTCGATCTCGCCGAAGCGCCAGGAGTTGACGCAGATCCAGCCGAGATCCTCCATCGGGTCGCCGAGATGGGCGAGCTCCCAGTCGAGCACGGCGCGGACGCCGTCGGGACCGATGATCAGGTTGCCGTGGCGGAAATCGCCATGCACCAACGTCACCTCCGCGGGCGGACCGGGATCGTGCTCGGCCAACCAGCGCAGCGCCAGCTCGAACACCGGCCGCGGCCAGCCGAAGCTGCGATATTCGCGCGTGAGCTCGGCGATCTCCTTTGTCGCGCTCAACTCGCGCAGGCTCGTCGGCAGTTCGTCGCGGGCAACGCCGTGAATGCCCGCGGCGATACCGCCGAGCTGCCGCGCCAGATGCGGCCGCACATCGGCGAAATCAGCATCGCGCAGGATCTTGCGCGCGATGGTCTCGCCTTCGATCCGCTGCATGATGAAGCCGGTGCCGAGCTCGTCGTCCGGCGTCAACAGATGCAGCACGCGCGGCGACGGCACGCCGGCCTCATAAGCCAGCTGCATCAGCGCCGCCTCGTTGTCGAGGCCCGCCGCGCGTCCCGGTGCTGCGCCATAGCCCTTCGGCGCGCGGCGCAGGATCGCGCCAATAGCACCATCGGGATGAACGATGTCGAAGCGCCAGGTCTCCTGGCTGGCGCCGCCCGACAGCATTGCAGCCCCCGTCACGCCGGTCGCACCCGGCATGAATCGCGCGACGCAGCGGGACAGCGCCGCCTCGATCATTGGCCCCGAAACTTGGCGGGACGCTTTTCCAGAAACGCGCCGACGCCCTCCTTGAAATCCTCGGTCCTCCCGGCGACGCGCTGGAGCTGGAATTCCAGGTTGAGCTGGTCCTCGAACGAGTTCTCCGGACTGTCCCAATAGAGCCTGCGGATCAGCGACAGCGCCACCGTCGGGCCGCTGGCGAGTTCACGGGCGAGCTTCATCGCCTCCTCCATCAGCGCGCCGTCGTCGTAGACGCGGTTGACGAGCCCCCACTGCAGCGCCGTCTCGGCCGGAAGCTTCTCGCCCATCAGCGACAGCTCGATCGCGCGCGCCTTGCCGACCAAGCGCGGCAGCAGCCAGGTCGAGCCGCAGTCCGGCACCAGGCCGATGCGGCGGAACGCCTGCAGGAAATAGGCGGACTTTGCGCACAGGATCATGTCGCCCATCAGTGCAAAGCTCATCCCGGCGCCGGCGGCGGGGCCGTTCACGGCGGTGACGATCGGGCAATGCAGGTTGCGCAGCCGACGCAGGAACGGATGAAACGCGGTCTCCAGCGCCGCGCCGGCATTGCTGCGACCCGGCTTGGCCTGCGTATTGCGGCCCTGCAGATTGGCGCCGGTGCAGAATGCGCGGCCGGCGCCGGTGAGCACCAGGCAGCGCACCTCGGCCTTCCTCTCCTCGATCTCGTCGAGCGCCTCGGCGAGGCCACCGAGCATGTCGATCGAGACCGCGTTCATGACCTCCTGATGGTCGAGCGTCAGAACGGCGACCGATCCTTCAATATCCAGCGTGACGTGTTTGAACTGCATGGTTTCCTCTCAAGCGCTCGCCGAGGCCGGCATTCTTTGGCGTGGAAATTTCACCGGCGGCGTGCGTCGTGGCGACATATTTGATTTTTGCAGGCGCCTTGTCCATGCTTGCCGGATCGGAAGGATCTGCCAAAAGCGCACAGCGGCTGCGCGGCACAACATACGGAAACGCCCATGACCATTTTCGATCTCACCGGCCGCGTGGCCGTCGTCACCGGCGGCAATGGGGGCATAGGCCTCGGCATCGCCCAGGCACTTGCGTCCAGTGGCTGCAACGTTTCGATCTGGGGCCGCAATGCCGAGAAGAACCAGGCTGCTGCCAGCTCGATGGCGGCCGGCCCCGGAAAGATCGACACCCGCATCTGCGACGTCACCAATCCTGCCTCCGTGAACGAGGCCATGAAGGCGACGCTCGACCGGTTCGGCCGCGTTGACGGCTGCTTTGCCAATGCCGGCATCGGCGGCGGCGGTCGCAGATCCTTCATCGAGCGCAGCGAGGAGGAGTGGCGCACGATGTTTTCGACCAATCTCGACGGCGTCTTCCATGCCTTCCAGTCCGCCGCCAAGCACATGACCGAGCGCGCGCAAAATGGCGACGCGTTCGGCCGGCTGGTGGCCACCTCGAGCCTGGCTTCGCTGTTCGGCACCGCCCGCAACGAGCACTATGCCGCGACTAAGGCTGCGATCAACGCGCTGTGCCGGGCGCTCGCCGTCGAGCTGGCGCGCTATGGCATCACCGCCAATGCGATCCTGCCGGGCTGGATCAAGAGCGACATGACCGCAGGCCTGATGGCCAACGACAAGTTCGTCGCCAATGTGATGCCGCGCATTCCGATGCGCCGCTTCGGCGAGCCCTCCGATTTCGGCGGCATCGCGGTGTACCTGATGAGCAAGGCCTCGTCGTATCACACCGCGGATTGCTTCGTGATCGACGGCGGCTATACGGCCTTCTGAGACCGGCCTGGACGCGCGGCGCGAAGTGCGTGCGAATCGCGGCTCTTCGTCGCGCGCACCAACGTCTGCAAGCTCCCGCCGTTCAGCTCGCCTTGCGCGGAACAGGGTTCCGTTCCCGCGGCGTTCTGTCACGTTTCTGAAATTTAATGGCCGCGTCTCTGCGACAGGGTGATGAAACGTGCGTTGCTTCGTTTTAGATAACTCAAAAAGTTGATCGGGACGGAAGCGATGAAACGGGGAATAACGGTTCTGGCGTGCGTGTCTGCCTTGGCCGTCGCGGGCTATGTCGCGATGAGCAAATGGGGAATCGAACACGACAGTCTGGACCTCTACGACGCCGCGCGGCAACGCCCGGTGACGGTCGATGTCGCCGTCCGCAAGGATTATGAGATGAAGGCCGAAGCCGGCATCCGGCCTCTGCCGGTTGCCGTCATCAGCAACGGTAACACGGTCAGGAACACCGAGTATTCCTTCCTCGCCAACGTGTTTGCCGCGCGCGGCTATCTCGTCGCCAGCATCCAGCAGGATCTGCCGACCGATCCGCCGCTCGTAACCAAGATCGGCATGCCCTATGTCGGGCGGCTGCCGGTCTATGAGAAAGGCGAGGCCAACATCCTGTTCGTGCTGAGCGAGTTGAAGAAGCGGCGTCCGAATGCCGACTACACGCATCTGACCCTGGTCGGCCATTCCAACGGGGGCGACACCGCGATGTATTTCGCCAAGGAACATCCGGACCTGGTGTCGCAGGTCGTCACGCTCGATAATCTGCGCGTTCCTTTCGTGATCCGCGACAAGCTCAAGATCCTGTCCTTCCGCTCCGACGACCCCGTGTTCAAGACCGACCCCGGCGTGCTGCCCGCGCCGCAGGTGGCGAAGAAAGACGGGATCGATATCGTCAAGACCCATTTCCAGCACACCTGGATGAGCGACCGTGGTCCCGACAGCGTCAAGGAGCGGATCCAGGCGACGCTCGACAGCTTCCTCGGCGGCGACTCGTCGAGCGACCTTGCGCCGGCGCCGACCGACCCCAACAGCCTGCTTGTCAACAACGGCGCAGCTGCGCTGCCGTGAAGTGACACGCAGATGTGCATTCACCTCCTCGCGGCGCGATCGGCGTCCGAGTTGTTCTGATCGAGACCCTCTTGATAACGAGAGGGCGCAGGGAAGACCGGGCGTTGGCCTCGCCCATGGCCCGCCTGCAACAAGGAAAGCAGGCGGCAGTCACCACAGGTCTGGCCGAAACTCCCGGCCTTCCCTGCGCGATGGCTTTACGGCTTATACGCGCTCTCCTTGGGGACCGGCTTTCTTGCCCCCATTTTCGCGACAACGCTGACGCGTTGCGCGGACATCAGCACCGGGATGCCAGGACCACGCGACTTCGCCGTGCGCCGTGAGTTGTTCGTCCGCGTGACCTCACGCTGCAACCCAAAGCGCCCACCGCATCCCCGCCCCGCGTATCGTGACGACGCGCGTACGCCCCTCTCATCGAGGCGGGATGGCGCACACTATGCACGAATTCTGAAAAAACGAAACAGAAATAATTTCGCTGATGGAGCCGAGCGGGACGATCCGCTTGACCCGATTGCGCAAATTGATCTTTCCGCGCATGCCGATTTACGGCGGTCGGGCGCGTTTCAGCCGCCGCATCCCCTCTCATCGTGAGATGCTTTGCCCGACAGGCAGCATTTGCAGGCTTAAGCCAAACTCGCTGTCATTCCGGGGCGCAAGAGTGCGCGAGCCCGGAACGACGATCGAGACAAACTGCGTCCGTGCAGCAGCTCACTTCTTTGAGGGCGACTTCGCCGCGGGGCCATTCTTGTTCCCCGGCATGCCCTTGATGTTGGACGGATCCTGCGCGCTGACATCAGGGTTCTGCCGGCTCATCGACGAGCTGGAGCCGACCGTGCCCTTGTCGGTGGGCGGACCGTTCTTGTTCCCCGGGGCGCCCTGGATACCGGCGCCGGAATTCTGCGCGCTCGGCGGATTGTTCTGAGCCCCGCTTTGCGCCGATGCCGCACTTGCAGACAGCAGACACGCGATCGCAATTGCACTCACCATCGCTTTCATGGCGTACCTCCAAAACGAGTATTTTGTGCAGTTCGAACGTCGCGGCAGCCGCGGCGTTCCGACAACCGGCAAATTAAAGCTGCCCCGTTCCGCTCGGCTCCTGCCCGCTTTATCGGCTTTATGGCCACGCTGCATCGCACTACGCTCGGCGATGAAGCCAACAAGCAGGACCCGTCCATGGAATATCTTCCCACCGATCTGTCCCCGCGCGAGCGCTACAAGATCCTGACCTCCTTTGTGCTGCCGCGGCCGATCGCCTGGGTCACCAGCATGGGCGAGACCGGCGTCGTCAACGCGGCGCCATTCTCGTTCTTCAACGTGCTCGGCGAGGATCCGCCGCTCTGCGTGTTCGCGATCAACCTGCGCCCCGACGGCCGCACCAAGGACACGCTGGTCAACATTCGCCGCTCAGGCGAGTTCGTGGTGCACATCACCGACGAGCCGCTGGCCCAGGCGATGCACGACACCGGCGGCGACTTTCCCCCCGATGTCAGCGAGCCCGATCATCTCGGGCTGAATCTCGCGCCCTCCAGCACGGTGCTGGTGCCGCGGCTTGCCGAGGCGCCGTTCGCCATGGAATGCAGGACCTGGAAGATCATCGACGTCAACGGCGACCGCCAGCTGGTGTTCGGCGAAGGCGTCAACTTCCACATCCGCGACGAGTTGTGGGACCGCGAGAAGATGCGGGTGCATATGGAGCTGTTCCACCCGGTCGGGCGCATGTTCGCCGACCGCTATTGCCGCACCAATGACCGGATGGATTTTCCGCCGGCGAAGGGAGAAGGATAACGGTCTTTCGCCGCCGTTTGCTTGTCCCGGACGCGGTGCGGCACGCAGTGACGAGCCGCAGAGCCGGGACCCAGAAGCCTCATGCCCGACTTCACGCGGGAGTACGGCGTAGCCCTGCTCGGCTCTTTCGAACTTTTGAGTCGATCCGCGAAGCTCGATCGCGCGAATGTTCTGACGCGCTGGCGACGTGCGTAGATGCTCGCACTGATCGCGCAATCAGATCCAATTGCCGGAATTCAACAGGCCAGCTCAATACTCTCGCGGCGTGACTGGGTCCCGGCTCTGCGGCGCAGCACTTCGTGCTGCACCGCGTCCGGGACACGAGAGCAGCGCGCAGCGGCATCAGCGATGTCTCCGGGCCAAACACGGCGTGGCCAAGACGATCTCCTGAGCGGCTACACTGCGCCGACTACCCTCCCTCCCCGATCTTGTCCTGCGTCCTGGTCTCGAAGTCCGATGCATCGTGGCGTTCGTGCAGCTGGCTCTTGGGATCGCCGAAGACGCGGTTGACCATGCGGCCGCGCTTCACCGCGGGCCGCTGCGCGATCTGGTCGGTCCAGCGCTGCACGTTCTTGTAGTCGTCGACCGACAGGAATTCGCCGGCCCCATAAATCAGTCCCTTGGCAAGCGCGCCGTACCACGGCCACACCGCGATGTCGGCGATCGTATAGTCCGTGCCCGCGAGATATTCGCTCTCCGCCAGGCGCCGGTCGAGCACGTCGAGCTGGCGCTTCACCTCCATCGCGAACCGGTCGATCGCATATTCGATCTTGCTCGGCGCATAGGCGTAGAAATGCCCGAAGCCGCCGCCGAGATAGGGCGCGGCCCCCATCTGCCAGAATAGCCAGGACAAGCATTCGGCGCGCTGCGCCGGCGCGGTCGGCAGGAATGCATTGCCGAACTTCTCGGCGAGATAGACCAGGATCGACCCCGATTCGAACACGCGGATCGGCGCCTCGCCGCTGCGATCCATCAGCGCCGGAATCTTCGAGTTCGGATTGATCGCAACGAAGCCCGAGCCGAACTGGTCGCCCTCACTGATGCGGATCAGCCAGGCGTCGTACTCCGCACCGGAATGGCCGAGCGCGAGCAGCTCCTCCAGCATCACCGTCACCTTGACGCCGTTGGGCGTTGCCAGCGAGTAGAGCTGCAAAGGATGACGGCCGACCGGCAATTCCTTCTCATGCGTCGGACCCGCGATCGGGCGGTTGATGCTGGCGAATTGGCCGCCGCTCGGCTTGTTCCAGGTCCAGACCTTGGGTGGCGTATAGGCGGTTTCGTCAGACACGGCATCCTCCGAACATCACGGGCGCGAAGCCGGTTCTATGCGCTGGGCGGGCCAAGCGGAAGTCCAGCCTGCGCGTCTGCGTTGCGCATTTCTGCATTGCCTGCGCCGCGTTGCGATGACAGAACGATCCCACAGAACATAACGGCCCTCAATGGGCTGCACCCTCGGAAACGCCATGACTTCACTGCCCGCAGAACGCATACCCGTCATCGTCGGGGTCGGCGAGATCGTCGATCGGCCCAAGGATCTCATGGACGGGCTCGAGCCGCTGGCCTTGCTCGAACAGGCGGTGCGGCGCGCCGAGCTCGATTCCGGGGCGAAACTGCTGGGCGACATCGGCTCGCTCGACGTGGTCAATTTCCTGAGCTGGCGCTATCGCGACCCGGAGAAGCTGCTGGCGCAGCGGCTCGGCGCTCACCCAGCGCATTGTCACTACGGCCCGGTCGGCGGCGAGAGCCCGATCCGCTTCCTCCACGAGGCGGGCTTACGCATTGCGCGCGGCGAATGCGAGGTGGCGGTGGTCTGCGGCGCCGAGGCGCAATCGACGGCGACCAAGGCCGAGCGCGCCGGGCTTACCCTGCCCTGGACGCCGTTCGCACATGACGTCGAGGAGCCGAAGCGCGGCGCTGCGTTCCAGAAGCCACTCGCAGTCAAGCTCGGCGTGTTCCGCCCGGTGTCGGTCTACCCGTTCTACGAGGCCGCGACCTCGGCGGCCTGGGGCCAGACGCCGCGCCAGGCGCTGGAGGAATCCGGCGAGTTGTGGTCGCACTATTCGGCCGTGGCGGCGTACAGCCCGAATGCATGGCTGAAGCGGCATTTTTCGTCGGACGAAATCATCACGCCCTCGGCCGAGAACCGCCCGATCGCCTGGCCCTATACCAAGCTGATGGTCGCCAATCCCATGGTCAACATGGGCGCGGCGCTGATCCTCACCAGCCTGGCACGCGCGCGTGCGGCCGGCATTGCCGACGTGCGCATGATCTATCCGCTCGGCGGCGCCGCGGCCGAGGACCCGCGGGACTATCTCGCACGCGATCAGTTCACTGCAAGCCATCCGCAGAATGCCGTGCTGCAAGCGGCGATGGATCTGGTCGGCGGCAAGGGGCATGCGTTCGACGTCATCGAGCTCTACAGCTGCTTTCCCTGCGTGCCGAAGATGGCGCGGCGAACGCTCGGCCTGAGCGCCGATATCGAGCCGACCGTGACCGGTGGCCTGACCTTCTTCGGCGCGCCGCTCAACAGCTACATGACGCATGCGGCCTGCGCGATGGTGCGGCGGCTGCGCGGCGGCGGTGCCAGGCGCGGTCTGCTCTATGGCCAGGGCGGCTTCGTCACCAAGCATCATGCGCTGGTGCTGTCGCGTCAGGCGCCAGAGGCGCCGCTCTCGCAGGAGACGAGCGTGCAGGCGGCCGCCGATCGCAGCCGTGGCGACGTGCCGGAGTTCGTCACCGAGGCCTCAGGCCGAGGCCAGGTCGAGAGCTACACGGTGCTGTACGATCGCGATGGCGAGGTCGAGCATGGCGTGGTGATGCTGCGCACCGAAGCCAATGCGCGCACGCTGGCCCGCGTGCCCGCGCGCGACAGGATCACGCTCGCGGCTCTGCTGAACATGGATCGCACTCCGGTCGGCATGCGCGGCGAGATCATGATGGCGGAGGACGGCGTGCCGGAGTGGCAAGTGAGGTAGAGACAGCTTCGACTCTCGTCTGAGATGCACAGCGCCGATGACTGCGCCCTCTCCCTTGCGGGAGAGGGCTACGCCGACGTCAACGTCATACTCACTCGGGTGAGGGGTTTGCCTCGCCGGCGCAACCGCCTCTGCGGAGAGAAACCCCTCACCCGGCAGCCTTCGGCTGCCACCCTCTCCCACAAGGGGAGAGGGTATTCAACGCGTGCCGCTCGGGGGCGCCGGAGGGTTCGGCAGCGCGCCGGTGATATCATCGCGAAGCGCCGGCGGGACATTGCCGCTTTCGCTGGCGTGGTCGCGTTCGTGCTTGCGCTCGAGCGCCTCATCGCGGCGCCGCACCGCGCTCAGAAGCTGCGGGTTGAGCTTGAGCGCCTGATCCAGGTCGGCCAGCGCGCGGTCGTAGCTTCCCTTCGCAAGCCACACCGCCGCGCGATCACTATAGATCTCGGCATCGCTGAAGCTCATGCGCACGGCGTGGTCGAGATCGACCAGGGCTTCGTCGAACTCGCCCCGCTGCTGCCGGATCAGGCCGCGGTCGTGAAGCAGCCCCGGATTCTTGGGATCGAGCCGGATCGCCACATCGAGATCGGCGATTGCGCGGTCCAGGTCGCCTTTGCGGCTCCAGACACGGCCTCGATAGCGGTAGGCTTGCGCATTGTCGGGCCAGAGCCGGATGGCCGCGTCGAAATCAGCGATCGCGCGATCGAGATCGTCGCGGCGACTGAGGTCAACACCGTGATCGAGACTGGAGACTGCGGCTGTCTGTTCCTCGTCGCCGGGGCTCGTGATCTCCCCATGCGCCGCGGCAGCAGCTGGCGGGATCGGCGGAATGTCGCGATCATCGGGACCGGCGTCAAACGCCATCGGCGAGCCGGCCGGTCGAGCGGTCGCAACCGGCGCCGTGTCGGCACGGCTCTCAGGCGTAGCAGCAGGCTTGGGCGCAAGCGCGGGCTCGGGCGCGCGCGGCCGCATCCGCATCGCGATCGATCGGAGCGAGGCCGTCGACATCCAGCCGTGGATCTCCGGCAAGAACAAGAGCTCCACCCCGATCAGGATCACGCTCAGCACGGCCGTCATCGCCGTGAACTGGAAGATCGCATTCCATCGCTCGGACCTCGCGCGATCGCGCGCCTCAGCGAGAAGGGCGTCATATTCGGCGCGCAGATCGGGGTCGCGCAGCA
Source organism: Bradyrhizobium sp. STM 3843 (assembly GCF_000239815.1). Taxonomy (GTDB): domain Bacteria; phylum Pseudomonadota; class Alphaproteobacteria; order Rhizobiales; family Xanthobacteraceae; genus Bradyrhizobium. The sequence continues at coordinate 55,693 of NZ_CAFK01000085.1, forward strand.
CCCGGTAGGCCGCGATGATCATCTTGACGTGCCGGTCGGCTGCAGCGTCAGGGCCGCCGCGCAGGTCCGGGTGATGCGCCTTCACCGCCTTGCGGAAGGCCTGCTTGATGATCTCGACATCGGCACATGGCGAGACGCCGAGAATCTCATAATGCGTCCTCACGGCCATGCGCGGCCCCCCGCTCCCAGGACCCGCGCGGGGTCAGGCGTGGAGCATATCGAGCGCATAGCTGCCGCCGTCACGGGTGAGCCGGCCGAAGCCGGGCCAGGGGAAATGGGTCCCACAGATCAGCATCTGCTCCGCCACCACGCGATCGAGCAGCTTGCGGCGGCTCGCTTCCGCGAGCACCCCGTCCTGATCGAACGCGCCGTGCCAGCCAGGATGCCGCGCGCACAGCGCCGGCAGATAGGCGGTATCGTTCGAGATCATCAGCTGCTCCGAACCGGAGGAGAGATGAAAGGCGGTGTGGCCCGGCGTATGACCGGGCACGCTGACGAAGCGGATGCCGGGAACGACCTCGTCTTCGCCGTCCACCGGCAGGACGTTCTTCCAGTTTGGGATCACGGTCTGGATGCGGCGGGCCAGTGGCTGTCGCCCCGGCGGCAGCCGGCCGGTCAAAGACGGATCGGTCCACCATTTGTATTCGGCCCCGGCGACGATGATCTCGGCATTGGGAAACACCGGCGCATTGGTGTCCTCGCCAAGCAGTCCGAAGATATGATCGGGATGGAAATGCGAGACCAGGATCGTGTCGATCTCGCCTGGCTGGATGCCGGCGGCCTTCAGATTGCCGAGCATGCGACCGGAGATGAAGATGGAGTCGGGATTGTAACCCTGCACCTGGCCGCCGCCGCCGGCATCGCACAGCACGGTCTTGCCCTTGAACCGGACGACATAGGTCGCGATCGGAATGGTGACGAAGGCGGACGGCAGGCCGGCGGCAGCGAGCGCCTGTTTGGTCTCGCTCACGCTCGCATTGCTGATGAAGCCGGCTTCATGCGGTTTCTCCCAGATGCCATCATAGAGTGCGATGACTTCGGCCTCGCCGATCCGGGCACGGAAAAAGCCGCGCTCCGGATCCTCGGTGCGGCGATGCGGCCGCGCCGCGACGACGGCGAGCTCTGCGTCGAGCCCGAATGCGGCCGCAGCGGTGGCCGCCGACAGCACCAGCGTCCGCCGGGACGGAGAATATGTCATGAGCGTATTCACCACGAATATTGGACCGTCAGTCGAATAGGCCTCGCTCGCGAGGTCTGTGTGAACGTAATGGGGAATATGGCGCCATGGCGGCCCTCGGCCGAACTTGCCTCCCGGCTGTGTGCACATACCGCGCAAATGCATGCGCAGGTTGATCGGTGCGATCTCACTGCACCTCTGCGGCGGCAAAGCCGCAGCCGCCTTCAAATCGACGGGATTTTCTGATTAGCGAAGCGGTTTGATGAATTGGTCGCCCACGAGCCCCGGACACCACGCGATGGTGTTTTCGAGGGACTACCATAGCGTGTGCAGAGGGCAGCGGCCGGTGGCCCTGTCTATTGGCGGGAGCCTGTTGAGCCCGAACGCCCGCGCCTCCGCTTTTTCCTTCAAGTGTGTGCAAGACATGCATCGCCCGGCCATCAAGCGCTTGATGGCCGGTCAATGCCGCTTCGATCCGAAGCCCTCTGAACAATTTTGACCTGAGGAGTGAATCAGCGAGTTCAGAGCGGCAGGGCTACGCCGTCCGCACCGAGCTCAGGAATTTGCTGACCTCCTGCTTCAGCCAGCCGCTGTCGCCAGAAAGCTTCTGGGCTGACCCAGAGCAGACTCGTTTCTTACAACACGTTGGGACGCGCCCGGAGCGCCAGGATGGGCGCGACGCATGTTGGCGGGTTGTGTGATTGGCAAGACAAAAAACGATCGCGTCACCCGGGCTAACGGCCGCCAAGTCCAAAATCGCCGGTGTGATCCGCCCCACCGACATCCTTGATGAAGGCGAGCAGGAGCGTGCCGAGCCGAACCGGCTGCTCCTGTTGGATCCAGTGACCGGCGCCGTCGATCAGCTCGATGCCAGCCATCCTCGTCGCAGCCTTCGTCCTCATAAGATCGACCGCGCCCGGCGCCGCATAGGTCCCCCAGTCGCTCTTCCCGCCGATGAAGAGCGAAGGGACATCGATCGTCTTGCCCGAAAACAGGCGCAACTCAGCGTTTAGGTCAGGATCGGAATAGACGCGATAAGCCTGCAGAGCGCCTTGAAATCCAGTGCGGCCATACTCCTCCGTGTACACTCCAAGTTCCGGCTCGGTGAGCCATTTGCAGGATCGGACCTCGGCGGCGGAAGGTTGGAATGGAGCGACGGTCTGGGGCATCGTCTTGCCGAGATCCATGACGTAATAGGTGGGCATTTGTGCAAGTTCGATGGCGGTTCGCGCCTTCAACGGATGCGGCTTATTTCCCGGCCAGTCGGCGCTCTTGACGTGGAAAAACGCGCGAAGAAACGCGTGTAGACCTTGAGGGGGATGCCACATGTCATCGTTCGCCTCCCGTGTGCTCAAATATTGTTGGTAGTACACTCTGGGCGGGTCGAGCGCCGCCAGCGCGGCCGCCAACTTTTGATTTTCAGTGTTCGGTTGAAGCGGCGATGCCTCGCTTTCCGCAATGTCGAACGGAAACGCCGGCGGACCGGGGAACGGTGCGCTCATCAGCACCACCGACGGAAAGACGTCAGGTCGAGCGAGCGCACAATAGGCCGCCACGGGCGAGCCGAAGTCGTGCCCGACGAGCATCGCCGTGCGCCGATACCCCAACGCCGAAACCAATCCGAGGGCGTCGCGCGTCATGTTCAGGAGGCTGAAGGGCTCCAGCGGGGTGTCATAGCCATTCACCCAACCGGTGGTGCGGCCAAAACCCCGCTGATCGGGCGCCACGACATGGTACCCGGCGTCAGCCAAAATTGGGATCAGTTGGCGCCAGCCATAAGCCAAATCCGGAAAGCCGTGCAGAAGCAGCGCGAGCGGCCGGCCGGGGCTTTCGTAACCGGCCTCGAGAATATGGACATCGAGGCCATTGACCCCATGGATCATGCGCGAGCGGACCCCCTTGGGAAGCGTGCCCTCGCGATACGTTGATGTGGTCAAATCAGTTCCTCCTGGGAGGTTTGCGCGGGCCGGTCGAAGTGAAGCCGCAGCCAAGCCGGCCGCGCCCATCGCCAAGATGGCTCGTCGAGACGCCGATGGCTCGAAACTCACTGGCTCAGTCATGACGAAACGCTGAGTCCGCCTGGGCAGAGGCACATCCCCCGCTGTTCTATAGTGATCACCATACTATGGCGATCGCCATAGAAAGGTCAAGCGAAAGGTGTTAGGTTCACGGCATGCCACGTAAGACTGACGCCCGCGCTCGCGCGATTGCCACGGCCGAACGGCTGTTTCGCATCCAAGGCTACACTGCGACCGGATTGACCCAGATCATTGAAGAAAGCGGTGCGCCTAAAGGGTCGTTCTATTTTCACTTTCCACGCGGCAAGGCACAGCTCGCAGAAGAAGCAATCGATCATTACGTTGCGAGTAGGATCGCGGTATTGCGGAGTATCTCCGCGAATACGACGGGCGATGCTCTGAATTTTGTTCATCAGCTCTTCCGCACGTTCGCCGCCGAAATGGTCACCTCTGATTTCCAGTACGGATGTCTCATGCAGAATCTGGCGAATGAGCTGCCCGCGCTGGACGCTGAGCTGACCAAACGGGTAGCGCGCGGATTTGTTGATTCGACCGAGATTATTGTGGAGCATTTTAGGGGGTGCGGCTTCGCTCCGGCGCGCGCATCCTCTACCGCAGCCGCATTGGTCGCCGCCCTCGAAGGCGCGCGAACGATTGCCCGCTTGGAGCGCACGCCTGCTGTATTTGAGGCGCTGGCGGATGTTAGCCGCCAAAGGTGCTCACCACTAGAATGACGGGGACGGTTCGCCGTCGCGATCAACTCATGTCGGCTCTTGGCTCACCCTGCGACCTCGGAGAATGTCCGCTCCTGGGCTGCTGTCGGGGGTTGACCGGACATCAATCGGCCGGCCGCCTAATGAGTACATGCCCTAGCTGACAGCGCAATCGTTGCGCTGGCGACAACGCAGCAGACGAGGCAACGCCGGAGCCTGGCTTCGACGTCAGCTTTTACTATCAGCCCTTGCCGTCCTGCGCGGCCGAGACCTTCTCGGGCTTGGCGTCCTTCTTGGGTCCGGCGATGTGGACCGGATCGCCATCGGCCAGACCATCAGGCGGCGCGACGATGACGCGGTCGTCCACCGTGAGCCCGGAGCCGAGCTCGATGTTGCGGCCGAGGTCGCGCGCGATCGTCACAGTCTTGAACTTCACTTTGTCGTCCGCGCCGACGGTGGCCACGCGCAGGCCGTTCTGATCGAACATCAGCGCGCTCGCGGGAATGTAGAGCGGCACGGTGTCGCGCTGCAGGTTCAGCTTCACGCTGGCATAGCCGCCGGGCATCAGCTCGCTCTTCGCGTTGTCGAGGCCGAGCTGCATCCGCGTGGTGCCTGAGGCGACGTCGACGGCCTGGGCCGAGGCTTCCACCGTCGCCTCGAAGCTCCGCGTCGGATATTCCGGCACGGATATCGTGGCCTTGGCGCCGATCTTCACCGCCGGCACGTAGTTCTGCGGCACGTTGACGTAGACGCGCAGCTTCTTGATATCCGAGATCACGAACATCGGCGTCGAGCCGCCACCGGCATTAATCAGCGCGCCGACGTCGGTATCGCGCGCCGTGACGACGCCACCGAAGGGAGCTGTGATCTTCTTGTAGCCAGCCAGCACCTCCAGCCGCTCCACATTGGCCTGACCCGACTTCACCGCCGCCTTCTTGTTGTCGAGGTCGGCGGTGCGCTCGTCGATCTCCTGCATCGACACGAAGTTCGAGGCCAGCAGGGTCTTGCGCCGGTTCAATGTCGCCTCCGACAGCACGGCTGAGGCCTGCGCGCTGGTCAGGTCGGCGCGCGCCTGCAACAGCTGCTGATCGAGGTCGGGCGCCTCGATCTCGGCGATCACTTGCCCCGCCTTGACCGGCGTGCCGATGTCGGCGCTCCAGCTCTTCAGATAGCCGCTGACGCGGGCGAAGATCGGCGCGCGATAATAGGCTTCCAGCCGGCCCGGCAGATCGATCGTGTTGTTCAGCACCTTCGCATCGGGGTTGGTCACCGCCACCGTCGGGACCGCCTGGTCGTCGGTCCATTCCTTCAGCTTGGCATCGCTGTCCTCGCGGGCGCGGATGCCGGTGACCACGGCAAACACCAGGCCGGCGCCCGCCACCAGCGCGAACAGGCCGAACTTCAAGCGCGAGACCGGCTTGTGCGTTTCAGTGGACATGCGCTGTCTCCAATGCGGCGGCGTCTTTGCCGGCCTGCTTCTTATGCACCAAACTGAACACGACGGGAACGAACATCAACGTCGCGAACGTCGCGAAAATCAAACCGCCGACCACGGCGCGGCCGAGCGGCGCATTCTGCTCGCCGCCCTCGCCCAGCGCCAGCGCCATCGGTGTCATGCCGATGATCATGGCGAGCGCCGTCATCAGCACCGGGCGGAAGCGGACGAAGCCAGCCTCGATCGCGGCGGCCACGGGATCGCCGAGCTCTTCGTAGCGCTCGCGGGCGAAGCTGATCACCAGCACGCTGTTCGCGGTGGCCACGCCCATGCACATGATGGCCCCGGTCAGCGCCGGCACCGACAGCGTGGTGTGGCTGACGAACAGCATCCAGACGATGCCGGCGAGCGCCGCCGGCAGCGCAGTGATGATCACGAACGGATCGGACCAGGACTGGAAGTTGACGACGATCAAGAGATAGATCAGCACGACCGCGCCGAGCAGGCCGAACAGGAGCCCTGAGAAGGCGCTGTTCATGGTCTGCACCTGGCCCAGCAGCACCACCGAGGAGCCCTTCGGCACCTCCTTGGCCGTGTCGGCGATCACGGCGCGCACGTCGTTGCTGACCGCGCCGAGGTCGCGGCCCTGCGTGGTGGCGTAGATCTGCACCATCGACTGGATGTCGTATTGCGAGACCACCGCGCTTGAGGTCGAGCGCTTGATGTCGGCGATGCCGCCCAGGATCGGCGCCGACGGCGAATTGGTCGCGGAGATCGGCAAGGTCTCTAGCTTGCTCAAGGAGTCGATCGCAAATTGCGGCGTCTGCATCACGATCGAATAGGACACGCCGTTGTCGGGATTGAGATAATAGGTCGGCGCGACCTGCGAGGAGCCGGCGAGGTTGACCACGAGGCTGTTGGTGACGTCGCGCTCGGTCAGGCCGACATATTGCGCGCGGGTGCGGTCGACATCGATGTTGAAGGTCGGGTTGCTCGGCGATTGCTGGATGCGCGCGTCCGCAATGCCCGGGATGTGTCTGATGCGGGCGAGCAGCTTGTTGGCATAGGCGAAGTTCGCCGCGACATTGGCACCGCGCACCTGCAGGTCGATCGGCGCCGGCGCACCGAAATTGAGGATCTGGCTGACGATGTCCGCGGGGAGGAATGCGAAGCTCATGCCGGGAAACTGCCGCGGCAGCTGCTCGCGCAGCGCCTGGACGTATTCTTCGGTCGGGCGATGCCCCTCCTTCAGCTTGATCTGGATGTCGCCGTCCTGGGCGCCGATCACGCCGGTGTTGTTATAGGTCATGTTGATGCCGGAGATCGGCATGCCGATGTTGTCGGCGAGCGTCTCGATCTCGGATGGCGGGACGATCCTGCGGATCGCCTTCTGCACGTCTGCGAACTGGTTGGCGCTCTCCTCGATGCGGGTGCCGACCTGGGTGCGCACATGCATCAGGATCGCGCCGGCATCGACCGACGGGAAGAAGTTGCGGCCGAGATAGGGCACCAGCAGGAACGACAGCCCGACGAAGCCGAGAAAGCCGAGCAGGAACACAGGCCGCGCCTGCATCGCCAGCGTGAGCAGCCCGCGATAGCCAGCGCGGATGCGCTCGAACCGCGCCTCGAAGCCACGCTGAAACAGTACGAGCGGATTGCGCGTCGGCGCCGGCCCATGCTCGCCATGGGCGACATGCGGCTTCAAGAGATATTTCGCCATGGTCGGCACCAAAGTGCGCGACAGGATGAACGACCACACCATCGCGAACATCACCGCTTCCGCCATCGGCACGAACAGGAAGCGGGCGACACCAGTCAGGAAGAACATCGGCACGAACACGATGCAGATGCAGAGCAGCGAGACGAAGGCCGGTGTCACGATCTGGTTGGCGCCGTCCATGATCGCGGGCTCGACTGCTTTGCCCTGCTCCAGATGCCAGTTGATGTTCTCGATCGTCACCGTGGCGTCGTCGACGAGGATACCGACCGCGAGCGCGAGCCCGCCGAGCGTCATGATGTTGAGCGTCTCGCCGATCGCAGCCAACATGATGATGGCGCCGAGCACCGACAGCGGGATCGAGACTGCGATGATGACGGTCGAGCGCCAGCTCCCGAGGAACAACAGGATCATCACGCTGGTCAGCAGCGCGGCGATCACGCCCTCGAAGGCAACGCCCGAGATGGCGGAGCGTACGAACACCGACTGGTCGCCGATGAAGCCGATCCGCAAGGCGTCGGGCAATTGATCGCGAACGTCGATCACCTTCTGCTTGATGCCGGAGATGATGTCGAGCGTCGAGGTGGCGCCGGCCTTCAGCACCATCATCAGCACCGAGCGGTTGCCGTTCACATGCACGATGTTGGTCTGCGGCGGGTTGCCGTCGCGGACGCTGGCGACGTCGCGGATATAAACCATGGCCCCATTCGCGGCCTTGATCGGCAGGTTGCCGAGATCCTCCAGCTTCAAAGGCGAGTTGTTGAGCTGGATGTTGTACTCGAACTCGCCGATCTTCTGGGTGCCGACCGGGGTGATCAGGTTTTGCGCGGCGAGCGCATTGGCGACGTCCTGGCCCGACAGGCCGCGGGCCTGCAGCGCGGTCGGATCGAGGTCGATCTGCACCTGGCGCTGCTTGCCGCCGAATGGATACGGAATCGCCGCACCGGGAACCGTGACCAGCGGCGTGCGCAGCTGGTTGATGCCGATATCGGCGAGGTTCTGCTCGGTCAGGCCTTCGCCGGACAGCGCCACCTGGATGATCGGCACAGTGGAGGCGCTGTAGTTTAAGATCAAAGGCGGCGTCGCGCCCGGCGGCATCTGCTTCAGCAGCGTCTGCGAGATCGCGGTGACCTGGGCGTTCGCGGTGCGGATATCGACGCCCGGCTGGAAGAAGATCTTGATGATGCCGAAGCCGTTATAGGAATTGGCGACGATATGCTCGATGTCGTTGACGGTCGTGGTCAGCGCGCGCTGGAATGGGGTGGTGATGCGGCCGGACATCTGGTCCGGCGGCAGGCCGGTGTACTGCCAGACCACGCCGATTACGGGAATGCGAATGTCCGGAAAGATGTCGGTCGGGGTGCGCAGCGCCGCCAGCGGCCCGACGATCAGGAGAAGGAGCGCGAGCACGACAAAGGTGTACGGCCGGCTCAGGGCGATGCGGACCAGTGCGATCATCGATCAAGCTTTTCCGGGCCACACCTGCGCGGACCCCATTTGGAAGCATTCGCATTGATCTAGCGCAACTGCAGCAAAATAGAAAAGAGGGCAGCGGAATGCTCCCCTCTCACTTCTGCATGACCGGCGCCCGCGAAGGCCTGCAATAAGCTCCGGCCTGCCTGCGCGAAGGGCAGCCATGCCGAAACGCCGTCACCGGAAGCCAGAAGCTCGCGGGGCGACCGCCGATGCGGCCTTAGGCGGCGCGCACCGAATGCAGGAATTTGTCCACTTCCAGCTTGAGACGGTTGCTCTCGTCGGACAGGGATTTGGCGGCGCTCAGCACCTGCACCGAGGCCGAGCCCGTTTCGGTGGCGCCGTGCTGGACGTCGGCGATGTTGGAGGAGACCTCCTGGGTGCCGATCGCCGCCTGCTGGACGCTGCGGGAAATCTCCTGGGTGGCCGCGCCCTGCTGCTCCACCGCGGCCGCAATCGCGGACGAGATTTCCGACAGCCGCTCGATGGTGATGCTGATCGCCTGGATGGCGCTGACCGATTCCTGCGTTGCGGCCTGGATGCTCGAAATCTGCTGGCCGATCTCGCCGGTCGCCTTCGCCGTCTGCTCCGCGAGCGCCTTGACCTCGGAGGCCACCACGGCGAAGCCGCGTCCGGCTTCGCCGGCACGCGCCGCCTCGATCGTGGCATTCAGCGCCAAGAGGTTGGTCTGGCCGGCGATGGTGTTGATCAACTCGACGACATCGCCGATGCGGGTCGCAGCCTTCGACAACTCGCCGACGCGATCGTTGGTGGCGCGGGCCTGATGAACTGCCTCGCCTGCCATCTTGGCGGATTCCTGCACGCGCCGGCCGATCTCCTGGATCGAGGACGCCATCTCCTCGCTGGCGGAGGCCACCGACTGGACATTGGTGGACGCCTCCTCGGAGGCCGACGCGACCACGCTCGCCAGCTCCTGCCCGCGGTCGGCGGTCGACGACAGCGTCGTGGCCGATGCTTCCAGTTCGGTCGAGGCCGAGGAAACGGTCTCGACGATCTCGCCGACCGCGCCTTCGAACGTGTCGGCCAGCCTGGTCATTTCAGTGCGGCGCTGCACAGCAGCGCGGTGCTCGGAGGCCTTCAGCTCCTCCTTGCTGAAGCGGACGATGGTCTGCACACTCTGCAGATTGCGCAGCACCTCGCCGATTTCGTCGTCGCGTTCGATCCTGACGCGAGTATCGAGCTTGCCCTGCACGATGTTGCCCATCGTCTCGTTGACATGCTGCAGTGGCGCACCGATCGCCTGGAGCAGTTGCACCACCAGCAAACCGGCGAAGGCGGCGCCGAACAGTGCCAGCGTCGGTACCACGGCGCCCGGCAGACCCAACAGAGCGCTGCCCGCGATCGCGAGCATCAGCGCCGTCTGCACGGCAAGCAGCGTCAGAAGACGCGCGTTGAGCGTTCGCGTGAACATCTCGAAAACATCGAAGATCGAGCGGCGACGGATCACGCCGGCCGCGATCTTGTAGTTGTGCGAACGCTTCTCGCGGATCGCCGCGTAGACCTGTTCGGCCTCGGCGCGCTGGTCGGCGGGCAGCTTGGTACGAACCGAAGTGTAGCCCGTCACCTGCCCGTTCTGCCGGATCGGCGAGGCCGTCGCCAGCACCCAATAGAAGTCGCCGTTCTTGCGCCGGTTCTTCACCGCGCCGACCCAGGGCTTGCCGGTCTTGAGCGTGCTCCAGAGATTTTCGAACGCCTCCGGCGGCATGTCCGGATGGCGGATGATGTTATGCGGCTGGCCCATCAGTTCCGCCGGCGCAAAGCCGGCGGCCGCGATGAAGTCGTCGTTGAAGAACGTGAGCTTTCCCTTGGTATCCGTCTGTGAGACGATGAGGGTCTCGTCCGTGACGGGATATTCGACGGTGGTGACGGGAAAATTTTTGCGCATTCTGAGGACCTCGAAGATAGTCACGGCCGGCAACAGCACAAATGCGTGCACCGCCAGGACCGCGAATCATGTGCCGTCTTTTGCGGCGGCGAGCGGCTAAGAATTGAACAGGCTGGCTAGTATCGCGTTAAATTGCCGCGCCGGGAAATCACGGATCGATCAGATGCCGCATGCTGACGCAGCCGCAACTACAACTCATGTTCAAATACAAATCTAAATGCAAAGGGAGCCGCGGCTGCCGCCGGGCTCCCTTGAAACCGTTGGATCGCGGTCCGTTGTCGGACTGACGCCGTTCTAAGCCGCGCGCACCGAGGTCAGGAATTTGCTGACCTCCTGGCGGAGACGGGTGCTGTCGCCGGACAGGGTCTGGGCGGCCGACAGCACCTGCGACGATGCTGATCCGGTCTCGGTCGCGCCGCGCTGCACGTCGGTGATGTTGGAGGAGACGTCCTGGGTGCCGCGGGCAGCCTGCTGCACGTTGCGCGAAATTTCCTGGGTGGCAGCGCCCTGCTCTTCGACGGCGGCGGCGATGGTCGAGGCGATCTCCGACAGCTTCTCGATCGTCGAGGAGATATCCCGGATCGCATTGACGGACTCATGCGTGGCCGCCTGGATGCCGGAGATCTGCTGTCCGATCTCGCCGGTCGCCTTCGCGGTCTGCTCGGCGAGCGCCTTCACTTCGGTGGCGACGACGGCGAAGCCGCGGCCGGCTTCGCCGGCACGCGCCGCTTCGATCGTGGCGTTTAGCGCCAACAGGTTGGTTTGGCCTGCGATGGTGTTGATGAGCTCGACGACATCGCCGATCCGCGTCGCCGCCCGCGACAGCTCGCTGACGCGATCGGTGGTGCTGCGCGCCTGGCCCACGGCCTCGCTCGCCATCCGCGCCGATTCCTGCACCTGGCGGCTGATCTCGTTGACCGAGGAGGCCATCTCCTCGGTCGCAGTCGCAACCGACTGGACATTGGCGGACGCCTCTTCGGAAGCCGCAGCCACGGTGGTGGCGAGCTGCTGCGAGCGATTGGCCGTCGAGGTCAACTTGCCGGCGGAAGCTTCGAGCTGCGTCGACGCGGCAGAGACGGTGCTGACGATCTCGCCGATCATCGCCTCGAATTCGCGCGTGATGCCGTCGACGCGCCGGCCGCGTTCGATCTTGGCTTCCGCGTCGCGCGCCGCCGCCTCGTCCGCGGCCTTCTTGGCAATCAACGCGTCCTTGAAGATCTGCAGCGCATCCGCCATCGCGCCCATTTCGGTCTTCTCGCCGCGATGCGGCACTTCGGCCGCAAGATCACCCTGGCCCAGCGCCTGCATCGGCGTCACGATCGACGCGATCCCCTTCGAGACGTCCTGCACCATATAGAGGCCGACCGCGATGCCTGCGACTGCCGCAATGCCGATGATCACGACCAGCAGCATGAAGGAAGACGAATAGGTGTCCGCAGCATCGGTGGAAGCCTTGTCCGCCCCCGTATTGTTGACGTCGATATCCTTCTTCAAGATCTCGTCGGCCTGCAGCCCGATCTTGTTGACCGTCTGCTGGTTCAGCTCATGCGCCTCGTGCGCGATCTTCCCGGCCTCCTTGCGCGACAGCGCCATGACCTGCTCGGTGCCTTTGAGGTAGTCGCCCCAGAGCCGGGCCCATTCGGTATACATGGACCGCTCCTCCGCCGTCGTGATCATCGGCTCGTAGCTCTGCCGGGATTTGGCGATCATCTCGTTGACGGTCGCGGCGGTCTTTTCCTGCGCGACCTTTTCGTCCAGCGTCTCGGCGAGCATGTGCTCGCGGATTACGTTGCGGTAGGTGATGGCATTGGCGCGCAGCTCGCCGAGCACGCGCACGCTCGGCAACCAATTGGTCGTGATGTCGACCGTATTGGCATTCATCGACCGCATGTTCTTCAGGGCGAGCAGGCCCACGCCGGTCATGACAACGAGCAGGAACGCCACGACCGTGATGATCTTGGCGCGGATCGACATGGAGGCGAGCATGGGGCAAATCTCTTCGGCTTGCGGCGTTGCAACGGCGCGCCGCAACTGTGCGGACGGCGCGCGGGACAGAATCTTCCGTCCCGATCAGACCGCACTGCACGCTTAACCCGAGTTAACTTGTCGCACCGTACAACTACGGAATACCCGCAGAGATTGTGTTTGATCGGTACAAACTCAGTGCCGCATAAAACTCGAGGGAGCTGTGGCGTCGAGCCAAGCTCCCTCGCGTGCGAGACAGAAATTTGGTGACAAATCCGCCGTGTTAGGCGGCGCGAACCGAACCCAAGAACTTGCCGACCTCGACCCGCAGCCGCTGGCTTTCGACCGACAAGGCTTGCGCGGCCGAGAACACCTGGCTCGACGCCGAGCCGGTCTCGGCGGCGCCACGCTCGACGTCGCTGATGTTGGACGACACCTGTTGCGTGCCCTGCGCGGCCTGCTGAACGTTGCGCGAGATTTCCTGGGTTGCCGCGCCCTGCTCCTCGACAGCAGCGGCGATCGTGGACGAGATCTCCGAGAGCTTCTCGATCGTGGACGAGATGTCCCGGATCGCGTTCACGGATTCCTGGGTCGCGGCCTGAATGCCGGAGATCTGCTGGCCGATCTCTCCGGTGGCCTTCGCGGTCTGCTCGGCCAACGCTTTCACCTCGGATGCCACGACGGCAAAGCCGCGGCCGGCATCGCCGGCGCGCGCCGCCTCGATGGTGGCGTTGAGCGCCAACAGATTGGTCTGGCCTGCGATGGTGTTGATCAGCTCGACGACATCGCCGATGCGGGTCGCCGCCTTCGACAGCTCGCTGACCCGGCCCGTGGTGGTCCGGGCCTGCCCGACCGCCTCGCCGGCCATGCGCGCGGACTCCTGCACCTGGCGGCTGATCTCGGTGACCGAGGACGCCATCTGTTCGGTGGCCGACGCCACCGACTGCACATTCGTCGTGGCCTCCTCCGACGCCGCGGAGACCGCGGTGGCCAGCTGCTTCGATCGCTCCGCAGTTGAAGTCAGCGTTCCGGCTGAGCTCTCGAGCTGGGAGGACGCCGACGACACCGTATTGACGATCTCGCTGATCATCGCTTCGAAGTTGCGGGTGATGTCGTCGACCCGGCGGCCACGCGCGATCTTGTCTTCGGCGTCACGCGCTGCGGCTGCGTCGGCGGCCTTCTTCGCGATCAGCGCTTCCTTGAACAGCTGCAAGGCATCGGCCATCGTGCCGATCTCGGTCTTCTCGCCGCGGTGGGGCACCTCCGCCGACAGATCGCCGTCGCTGAGCGACTGCATCGGGCTCACGATCGAGGCAATGCCGGCGGACACGTCCCGCACCAGGTAGACGCTGAGCGCGATGCCGACGATCAGGGTCATGACCAGGATGACCGCAACCCACGTCAGGGTCGACGTATAATTGTCAGCCGAATCCTTGTAGGCCTTGTCGGCGCCCTTGTTGTTCAGCTCGATGTCTCGCTTGAGGATGACATCGGCGTCGGTGAGCAGGCGGTTGACCTTCTTGCTGTTGAGCTCGCTCGCCTCGTGCGGGACCTGGCCGGACTCCTTGCGCGACAGCGCCAGCACCTCTTGCACGCCCTGCTTATAGTCCTCCCAGATCCGCGACCAGTCATTGAACAGCGCGCGCTCTTCCGGCGAGGTGATCAACGGCTGATAGGCCTGGATGGTCCGGGCGATCTCCTCGAAATTCGCGTTCAGCGCCTTCTCGACCTTGAGCTTGTCCTCCAGCTGCTCGGCCAGGAGATGAGCGCGCACAATATTGCGGTTCATGACCACGCCCTGCTGCAGCTCGCCAAGGACGCGCACGCTCGGCAGCCAGCTGGTCGCGATGTCGACCGTGGCCGCGTTGATCGCGCGCATATTGTTCACGGCAAACAGTCCAGTGCCGGTAACCGCAAGCAGCAGGAAGGCGACGACCGTGACGATCTTCGCGCGGATCGAATATTGGGCAAACATGGCGATATCTCTTCACTTTCAAGCTGGGTGCGCAGGCAGCAGCCGTCGGTGGCCGACACGTCCGACCCGACGGTTCAAGACGTTTCCGACCACAAGAATTGAAACGTGAATCAAGAATCGCCCCGTAGTCCTACGGAAAGCCAAAACAATTTAAATCGAATTAAGCGGACCGGAGGCCGTTAATCTTTCTCCGCCACGAGCGCCGTCTTTCCGGGGCGGCCCGTCAGGGCTCAACCCGGAATCTCCAGTTTCTCAGATCCGCGAGACCCGCGCTGACATTTCGCGTCGAAATCGGCCGCCCGCAGGCCCGAAGGGCTATCGCATCAGCCCGAGCGCATCCAAGAAGAAGTGCGGACCGCCGAAATTGCCGGACTTGAGTGCAAGCAGCATATCTGACGTCGTTCCGACGGTGCGCAGCACCGGCACGCCGGGCGCGATTTCGGGTCCGACCAGGAAGGCGGGGATCTTCAGGCGATCGACCACGGCGCCGGAGGTTTCACCGCCGGCGACGACGAGCCGCCGAACGCCGGTCTGCACGAGGCCCTCGGCGATATCGGCCATGGCCTGTTCGATCGCATGTCCCGCCGCGTCGCGACCATGGCGCGCCTGCACCGCCGTGACCTGGTCAGGCGCCGCGCTCGAGGCGATCAGCACCGGGCCATCACCGAGGCACTCGCCCGCCCAGGCGAGCGCGCGGTGCACTTCGTCCTTGCCGGCGACAAGTTGCTCGGGATCGAGGCGAAGCACCGGCATGATCTTTTCGGCATGCGCGATCTGCCCAAGCGTCGCCTGGGAGCAGCTGCCGGCCAGGCACGCGGCCGGTCCGCCGACCGGCGCGCCCGCTGCGGCATCGGCGGTCCCTGTCTTCGCACCACCGGATTCGACCAGCGCCCGCGCCAGCCCCAGCCCAATGCCGGAGGCGCCCACCGACGCGCGATGGGTCAACGCCACGGTGCCGACCGTGGTGAGATCGGCATCGAACACCGCATCGATGATGGCGGCGCCGACGCCCTGGCCGGCGAGCTCGTTCAGGCGGTCGCGCACCGCCTCCGGCCCGCGCACCACCGTGGGGAGATCAACCAGCCCGATCTTGGTGCGACTCTGACGCGACAGCACCCGTACCAGATTGGCGTCGTGCATCGGGTTGAGCGGATGGTCCTTCAACGGACTCTCGTTCAGCGGCACATGGCCGACGAACAGATGGCCCTGATAGACGGTGCGCCCGGTTTCAGGGAAAGCCGGCGTCACCAGCACGATTGTCTCGCCGCAATCCGCCCGCAGCGCATCCATCACCGGACCGATATTGCCGGCGTCGGTGGAATCGAAGGTGGAGCAGATCTTGAACAGCACGTGATCGGCGCCGCGGCCTCGCAGCCACCGCTCGGCCTCGCGCGAGCGGGCCACGGCGAGCTGCGCCTCGATCGAGCGGCTCTTGAGCGAGACCACGACGGCATCGACCTCGGGCAGCGCAAGATTGTCGGCGGGCACGCCGATGGTCTGCACGGTGCGAAGCCCTGCACGCGTCAGCGTGTTGGCGAGGTCGGAGGCGCCGGTATAGTCGTCGGCGATGCAGCCGAGTTTGATGGTCACGGCCTCACTCCTTTATACGGCGCGAACCAGCCGAGGCCCTCCTCCGTCCGCCCGCGCGGATTGTATTCGCAGCCGACAAAGCCGGCATAGCCGAGCCGGTCGAGCTCAGCGAATAGGAACGGATAGTTGAGCTCCTCATCATCGGGCTCATGGCGCGAGGGAATGCTGGCGATCTGGATGTGGCCGATGATGTCCATCATCTCGCGCAGCCGCATCGTCACGTCGCCGTGGATGATCTGGCAATGATAGATGTCGAACTGCAGCTTCAGGTTCGGGATCTTCAGCTCGCGGATCAGGTCGCGCGCAAAGGTGAAGTCGTTGAGGAAATAGCCGGGCACGTTGCGGGGATTGATCGGCTCGATCACCACGTCGAGCCCGTGGGGCGCGAAGAACTCGGCGGCCCAGGCCACCGATTTATAGAAGGCTTCGACCGCCTTGGCATCGCTGCGGCTGGCGATCCCGGCCATCAGGTGCACGCGCTTGACGCCGGTCGCCTGCGCGTAGGGCAACGCGGTCTCCAGGCTCGCCTTGAGGTCGTCGAAGCGGTCCGGCAGCGCCGCAAAGCCCTTCTCGCCGGCGTCCCAATCGCCCGGCGGCAGGTTGAACAGCGCTTGCGTCAGGCCGTTGTCGCGCAGCCGCTTGCCGACGTCGTCGGCGGGATAGGCATAGGGAAACAGGAACTCCACCGCGGTGAAGCCGGCCTTCGCGGCCGCCGCGAAGCGGTCGAGGAACGGATGTTCCGTGAACATCATGGTGAGGTTGGCGGCGAAACGGGGCATGGCGTGAACTCGAGCTGACTGCTTACTTGGCACTCGTTACTTGGCACCCGGCAGCTTGGTGCCGGTGACCTGCGCATAGATCCGCGCCACCGAGGCATCATCGTCGCGGCCCATGCCGGCGGCCGCCGTCATCAGGAACATCTGCAAGGCCGCAGCCGAGACCGGCACCGGGAAGCGCGCCGAGCGCGCCATGTCCTGGATGATGCCGAGATCCTTGACGAATATCTCGACCGCGCTGCGCGGCGCATAGTCGCCGTCGAGCACATGCGGCATGCGGTTCTCGAACATCCAGGAATTTCCGGCGGAAGCCGTGATCACCTCATAGACTTTCCTGATGTCGAGCCCCTGCTTGGCGGCAAATGCGATGGCCTCGCAGGCCGCGGCGATATGGACGCCCGCCAGGAGCTGGTTGATCATCTTGAACGCTGCGCCCTGACCTGCCGCATCGCCGAGCTCATAGAGTTTTGCGGCCATCGCATCCAATGCCGGCCGCGCCTTGGCGAAGGCGGCCGCGCTGCCGGAGGCGAGAATGGTCAGCTCGCCCTGGGCGGCGCGCTGCGCGCCGCCGGAGATCGGCGCGTCGAGATAGTGCCGCCCCGTGGCCTCGAGCTGCTGGGCGAGCCGGCGCGCGACCTCGGGGTCCATGGTTGCGGAGGAGATGAACACCGCATCCTTCGGCAGCGTCTCCGCCACGCCTTTCGGACGAAACAGGATCGCCTCGGTCTGCGCGGCATTGACGACGACGCTGACCACGATCTCGGCGCCTTCCGCCGCTTCGGCCGGCGTCTTGGCCCCCTTGCCGCCTTCGGCCACGAAGCGCGCGACCGCATCCGCCGACACGTCGCAACCGGTCACATCGAAGCCTTTGCGCCGCAGCGAGGTGGCCATGCCAAAGCCCATCGAGCCGAGCCCGATCACGGCGACTTTCGTTTGAGATGGCGATGACATACGGCAAATCCTTACGGCGTTTCCTGATCACGTCCGGTTGCCCCGGCTCACCTTTCGGTATCACGGCTTGGCCGCGCTGCCAAAGCGTGAGACAAAGGGTATGAGGGAGACGCATGGGCGATACCGAGATACGCGAGGCCATCTGCCGCTTCGGCCGCTCGCTGTTCGAGCGCGGGCTGACGCCGGGCTCGTCCGGCAATATCAGCGTCCGGCTCGACGATGGCGGCTGGCTGGTGACGCCGACCAATGCCTCGCTCGGCTTTCTCGATCCGGCCCGGCTGTCGCGGCTCGATGCCGACGGCAAGCTCGTATCCGGCGATGCGCCGACCAAGGAAGTGCCACTGCACAGCGCGCTTTATCAGACCCGGGATGCGGCGCGCGCGGTGGTGCATCTGCATTCGACCCATTCGGTCGCACTCACGATGCTGCCCGAGATCGATCCGTGTGCGGCACTGCCGCCGATGACACCTTATTATCTGATGCGCTGCGGTCAGACCGCGCTCCTGCCCTATTACCGGCCGGGCGATCCCGCGGTGGCCGATGCGATCAAGGGCCTGGCCGGGCAATATGCCTCGGTGCTGCTCGCCAATCACGGGCCGGTCGTCTCCGGCGACACGCTGGAAGCCGCCGTGTTCGCGATGGAGGAGCTAGAGGAGACCGCAAAACTCTATCTGCTGCTGCGCGGGCTCAACCCGCGCCACCTGTCGCCGCAGCAGGTGGCGGACCTGGTCAAGACCTTCGGCCTGACGCTGCCGGCCCCGCATGCCCATGAGTGAGCCGCGCTGGAGCTTGGCGCGCTGCGGCGCGAAACAGCCAAGTGATGCCGACGCAGGCGATGCAGCGCCCGATGCCCCGTCCTGCATGCAGGTCAGCAAAGGTTTGCCTCAAATGAGGAAACTTGCCTAGAATTGAGGCGGCGCCAATTTGGCTCGGAGCTGACGACCGGCACGGATGCCGGGTTTGCGCAGCTGCAGCCTCATGTGCTGCCCCGGACCTTATTGGCGGACACGACCGATCTGAGTGCATGCGGGGCACGCCGGCACCTCCACCGCGGCAGCTGGCATATCCGTTGCAGATATTTGCCGGTTGGAGCGCGGCGGGCAAGGAATCGCCGGCCGCGCCTCCAGCCTCACCATCACAGGGGCGGAATACGGATGGCGGCAGGCGCAAGCTTGGAACTGGTCAAGGTGACGAAAATGTACGGCCACGTCACCGCCGTCGATACGATCGACCTGAGGATACCCGCGGGCTCCTATTGCTGCCTGCTCGGACCCTCCGGCTGCGGCAAGACCTCGACCTTGCGGATGATCGCCGGCCACGAATCGGTGTCCGCCGGCGATATCATCGTCGGCGCGAAGAACGTCACCGATCTGCCCCCGGCTGGGCGCGGCACCGCGATGATGTTCCAATCCTATGCACTGTTTCCGCATCTATCGGTGATCGACAATGTCGCCTTCGCCCTGAAGATGAAAGGCGTCGCGAAGGCCGAGCGCCATGCCGAGGCGCGCAAGTTGCTCGAGCTCGTCGACATGCAGGCCTATGAGGCGCGGCTGCCGGCCCAGCTCTCCGGCGGCCAGCAGCAGCGCGTCGCGCTGGCACGGGCGCTGATCACCTCGCCGCAGGTGCTGCTGCTGGACGAACCGCTGTCGGCGTTGGACCCTTTCCTACGCTTGCGCATGCGCGCCGAGCTGAAGCGACTGCAGCGCGAGTTGGGGCTGACCTTCATCCACGTCACCCACGGCCAGGACGAGGCGATGGCGCTGTCCGACCTCGTGGTGCTGATGAATGGCGGCCGGATCGAGCAGCAGGGCAGCCCGCGCGAGATCTTCAACCATCCGCGCACCGAATTCGCCGCGAAGTTCATCGGCGGGCACAACGTAATTGCGCTCGGCGATACCAGCTATGCGGTGCGGGTCGACCGTATTCTCCTGAGAAAGCCGGGACAGCCGATCGACGGGCCGCAGGTCGCGGGCACGATCAGCAAGATCGAATATCAGGGCACGTATGTGCTCGTCGCCATCGTCACCGATGGCGGTCGCGAGATCTCCGCCCAGCTCACCGACGATCAGTTCGACGGCACGACTTACAGCATCGGCGAACAGGTGATCGCGACGTGGAATCCTGCACTCGCCGATCCGCTGACGCCGCCGCGCCATCTCGCCATCGCCACATCACCTGAACTTGTCGCTTGATATCCATGGAGATGACCATGACCGATCGGACCAAGAAGAAGACCATCAGCCGCCGCACGTTGCTCAAGGGCGCAGCCGGCGTCGCCGGCCTCGCCGCCGGTTCGGGCACCCTGCTCGGCGCCCCCTATGTTCACGCCGCCGACGCCAAGGTGCTGCGCTATCTCGGCACCGCCGTGAACGAGGGCGACGAGATCTCGAAGAAGTGCCTCGCCGACACCGGCATCAAGATCGAATACATCACGGCGACGACCGACGACGTGACCAAGCGCGTCATCACCCAGCCGAACTCGTTCGACGTGCTCGACACCGAATATTTCTCGCTGAAGAAGCTCGTCCCGTCCGGCAACATCTTTCCGCTCGACGCCAAGAAGATCAAGGAATTCGACAACATCACGCCCGTCTTCACCAAGGGCGAATTGCCGAACGGCAAGAAGATCGGCGGCCAGGGCACCGCACCGTGGAAGGTGCTGTATCTCGACGGCGCGAACTCGAAGACCTTCTCGGCGACGCCGACCGAGTACATCACGCTGATCCCGACCGTCTACAATGCCGACACGCTCGGCATCCGCCCCGACCTGATCAAGCGTCCGATCAGCTCCTGGGCCGAGTTGCTCAATCCCGAATTCAAGGGCAAGGCCTCGATCCTCAACATCCCCTCGATCGGCATCATGGACGCCGCGCTGGTGGTCGAAGCCACCGGCCAATACAAATATGGCGACAAGGGCAACATGACCCGGGCCGAGATCGACCTCACGATGAAAGTCCTGACCGAAGCCAAGAAGGCCGGCCAGTTCCGCGCGTTCTGGAAGGACTTCAACGAATCCGTCAACCTGATGGCCTCGGGCGAGACCGTGATCCAGTCGATGTGGTCGCCGGCAGTGACCAAGGTGCGCTCGATGGGCATCCCGTGCATCTTCCAGCCGCTCAAGGAAGGCTACCGCTCCTGGGCGTCCGGCTTCTGCGTCTCCAAGGCCGTGGCGGGCGGGCCGAAGCTCGACTGGGCTTATGAGTTCGTGAACTGGTATCTGTCCGGCTGGGCCGGCGCCTATCTCAACCGCCAGGGCTACTACTCCGCCGTGCTCTCGACCGCCAAGGCCAATATGAGCGCGGACGAGTGGGGCTACTGGATGGAAGGCAAGCCGGCTCAGGCCGACATCAAGGCGCCGGACGGCACCGTGCTCGAGAAGGCCGGCGCGGTGCGCGACGGCGGCTCCTATGACGACCGCATGGGCGCGGTGGTCTGCTGGAACGCCGTGATGGACGAGAACGACTACATGGTCCGCAAGTGGAACGAGTTCATCGCGGCCTGATCATGCTCGAGAGGCGTGTCGCGCCATCAGGCGCGGCACGCTGGTTTGCAAATTAGTCAAAGATCGCATTCATGACGCAGGACACCGGGGCCGCCGATCTGACCTCGCCGCTCGCACCGATGACCGCCGGCGGTTCGGACCAGGCGGCATCCGGCGGCCGGTTGCGCAAGGCCGCCGCGCGGTCGATCGCCTGGCTGCAGGCCGGTCCGATGATGCTGGTGTTTGCACTGTTTTTCCTGCTCCCGCTCGTTCTCGTCATCATCGTCAGCGCCTGGGACTACAATGAATATGAGATGATCCCGGCGTTCAGCCTGCGCGGCTACACCGATACGTTCGAGGGCTGCATCTCCGGGCTTCCAGAGCTCTGCACCATCCTCAAGACCTATCTGAAGACGTTGAAGCTGTGCCTGCTCACCTGGGGGCTGACGCTCTTCATCGGCTTCTGGGTGGCCTACTTCCTCGCCTTTCACGTCCGCTCGAAGACCTGGCAGATCGTGCTGTCCCTGCTCTGCACGATCCCGTTCTGGACTTCGAACGTGATCCGCATGATCGCTTGGATTCCGCTGCTCGGCCGCAACGGGCTGGTCAATCAGGGCCTGATCGGCAGCGGCCTGACCACGCAGCCGATCGAATGGCTGCTGTTCTCCGAATTCTCCGTGGTGCTGGCGCTGGTGCACCTCTTCACCTTCTTCATGGTGGTGCCGATCTTCAATTCGATGATCCGCATCGACAAGCGGCTGATCGAAGCCGCCTATGACGCCGGCGCGAGCGGCTGGCAGACCCTGGTCAACATCGTCATCCCCTTGTCCAAACCTGGCATCGTGATCGGCTCGATCTTCGTGATCACCATCGTGATGGGCGACTTCATCACCGTCGGCGTGATGGGCGGCCAGCAGATCGCTTCCGCCGGCAAGATCATCGAGTCCAGGCTGTCAGCGTTGCAGTTTCCGGCGGCGGCGGCCAACGCGGTGATCCTGCTCGGCATCACCATCCTGATCATCTCGGCGCTGACGCGGATCGTCGACGTCCGCAAGGAGCTGTAAATGGGCGACAAACGGCCGCGCTCCTTCTACATCCTGGCGGCGTTCTTCGCGGCCTATGTGCTGTTCCTGTACGGGCCGATGATCGCGATCTACATCCTGTCGTTCCAGGGCCCCGACGGCGGCCTCACCTTCCCGATGAACGGGGTGTCCCTGACCTGGTTCGGCAAGGTGCTTTCTGGCGCCGGGATCGTCGACATCGGCGCGGCGTTCAAGCGCTCGCTCGCGCTGGGGCTGGTCGTGATGGTGGTTACGGTCGTGCTCTCGGTCGCCGCTGGCATGGCCTTCCGCAAGCCGTTCCGCGGCTCGTCGGTGCTGTTCTACACCGCGATCGCAAGCCTGATCATGCCCTCGATCATCACCTCGCTCGGCATCGCGCTGGAATTCCGCCTGCTCGACGACTTCATCAACAAGCACGGCGCCGATGTCGGGCTCGGATGGCTGGCCGACGGCTGGACCACCGGCATGGGGCTGTTCACCTCCGGCTTAGGGGCGCATCTGACCTGGACGCTGCCGTTCGGGCTATTGATCATGTTCGCGATCTTCAATCGCTTCGACGGCCGGCTCGAAGAGGCCGCGCGCGACCTCGGCGCCACGCCCTGGCAGACGTTTCGCTACGTCGTGCTGCCGATCATCGCACCATCGGTGGTCGGCATCGGCCTGTTCGGGTTCACACTGTCATGGGATGAACTGGCGCGTTCCAGCCAGGCGATCGGCTCGGTCAACACGCTGCCGCTGGAACTGCAGGGCCTGACCACGACGGTGACCAAGCCCGACATCTACGCGCTCGGCACGCTAACAAGTGCGGTGTCGTTCCTCGTCATCTTCGCCGCGCTCTCGGTCATCCTGGTGCTGCAGGCCCGCCAGCGCCGCCACGGCTCCGACGCCGGCAAGGGTACGGTGTAGGCCGCGCTGAGCTGTCATCGCGAGCGAAGCGATCCAGCCTCGCACGAAGTCCTATCTTGCCTCAGGGCACAAAGTCTAGATGGCCTCGCTTCGCTCGCAATGACGGGCCGACTCCCCCGGAGATGTGCCAGTCTGCTTGAACTCAATGCCGTCACGAAGCCCTTGAATGTAGCCCGAGATCGTGTCTCGCAGCCATGATGAGCGCCGTGTCAAGCGTATGGAACCTATTTGCTCGTCACCGAGCCATTGGCATGAGCTACCAGCGCCGCGATGGTCAATGCGGTTCATGGCGGCCGCCGTGAAGCAAATTCTCCTGTTTGGAGCCTTACGGCTGATGCCGCCGCGTGATGGCGACTTGGGCTGCCTGGGTATAGAGGCCAGACACCAATTCGAGATGGCTGCCTGCTGCTTCCGATTTTTCCGCCCAGCCGTCCAGGGACTCAAGCATTGGCGGCAACGTCGCGGCGCGAAGGCTCGCATAGGCCTCGGTAACCTCGCGCCCATGCATGGTCGCACGGTAGCGCGTCTCCTTGCGCGACGACGAGCCTTCGGTCTCGATCAGAGCGGCCTTCACCAGCTTTCGCGTGGCGTATTGTAGGTTCGGAACATCGACGCGATTAAGCAGTTGGCCGATTTCGGAAAGCCGCTTCGGCTCGTCGCCCATGCGGATGACGTTGAGCACGGCGACGTCGTCGCCGGTCAGCGGCACGTCGCAGACGGCCGCGAGGCACGCGGCCTTCCAGCGGTAGTAGGCCTGCGCCAGGCGCTCCAGCCTGAACTCGAATTCGGAAAGTCGCCGCTCGGTCTCGGTGCGCGCCAAGTGCCAGGAGCCCAGTCGCTCGCCGGTAGCCGGCTGTTGCTTCGGCTTTGCCGTTTCGCCGGTTCTCTTCGTCGCAGGCTTCGTCTTCCTCAAAATCATCTCCTGGTTACCGCCCTCGCTCACTAGCTGGGCAGGGCGTGCCCAATCAATGCTATTTACAAGTTCGATTCTTACATTAAAAATACAATTAAGAAAGCATGATGAAAAGACAAGGTCCTGGCCTCATGCGGGACGCGTCGCAGACGCGCGCAGGGACGGAAGCAGCTCAAGGGCTCAACGACGAGGGGGGAATCGCGCATGGCGGGACAGTGGATCGATATCGCCGCGAAGGATGGCGGCAGCTTCAGAGGCTATCTCGCCGTTCCCGCCTCGGGCTCTGGTCCCGGCATCCTGCTGTTGCAGGAGATCTTCGGCGTCAACAAATCGATGCGCGATGTCGCCGACTACTATGCTGAAGAAGGCTATGTCGTGCTGGCGCCCGACCTGTTCTGGCGCCTGGAGCCCGGGGTCGAGCTCGGCTACACCGAGGCCGATTTCGGCAAGGCGATGGGCTATTATCAGCGCTTCGACGCCAATCAGTCGATCAAGGATGCCGCCGACGCATTAGAAGTCCTGCGGGCCCGGCCCGAATGCAAGGGCAAGGTCGGTGCACTCGGCTTCTGTCTCGGCGGCAAGCTCGCTTATCTCGTTGCAGCCCGCACCGACGTCGATTGCGCCGTCAGCTATTACGGCGTCGGCATCGAGGCCGATCTGGCGGAAGCCGGCAACGCGAAGTGCCCGATGGTCTTCCACTTCGCCGAGCTCGACCGCTTCGCGCCCGCCGAAGCACGCGAGCAGATCAAGGCAGCGTTCAAGGGGCGCTCCGACGTCGAATTCTATCTCTACCCCGGCTGCGATCACGCGTTTGCCGCGCCTGAGCGCGCGAGCTTCAACAAGCCCGCGACTTTGATGGCGCATTCGCGCTCGATCGCGCTGTTCCGGAAGGTGCTGGGTCCGCACTACGACCTTTCGACGCTGTGGGACCGGCATACCGAGCTGGAATTCGCCACGCGCTCGGCGGAAGAGACCATGACCACCATGGTCGCAGAGCCTTACGTCAATCACATCCCGACCATGACCGGTGGCGTCGGCTATCGCGACCTGCTGCGCTTCTATAAGCACCATTTCATCCCCAAGACGCCCCAAGACACCAAGCTCGTGCCGATCTCGCGCACCATCGGCGCCGATCGTATCGTGGACGAGATGCTGTTCTGCTTCACCCACGACATCGAGATCGACTGGATGCTGCCCGGCGTTCCGCCAACCGGAAAATATGTCGAGATACCGCTGGTGGCGATCGTGCGCTTCCGTGGCGACAAGCTCTACAACGAGCACATCTACTGGGATCAGGCCTCGGTGCTGGCGCAGATCGGGCTGCTCGATCCCGCGAAGCTCCCGATCGCGGGCATCGAGACGGCGAAGAAGCTGGTCGATGAAGCGCTGCCGTCGAACACCTTGATGGCGCGCTGGTCCGAGAGCACCGGCAAATAATCAGAACCGACTGACGGCGCCGCACCCGGCGCCGTCTTCGTACACGCTCGCCGAAACCTGATTCATCGTACCTGGCTCATATCGTAGGGGTAACACGCATGTCTTCCCTGTCGCGCCGTTCGATCCTGCAGCTCGCCGGCGGTGCCGCCGCCCTGCCCTTCGCCTCAGCTCTTCCCGGCACCGGTGCCGCGCATGCCGCGGCATCGGGCACGTTGACCATCGCCTACAACGTCAATCTGCCGTCATTCGATCCGACAATTGGCGTCTCCGCGGTCAACCCGACCATCCAGTCGATCTACCAGTCAGTATTCGATCCCTATATCGGCCAGGCCGCGGATCTCTCGTTCAAGCCGGGCCTGCTGACCAAGTGGGGCTGGAACGAGGACCGCAGCAAGATCATCCTCGAATTGCGCAAGGATGCGACCTGGCATGACGGCTCGCCGGTGACGCCGGAGGACGTCGTGTGGTCGCTCACCCGCGCGGCCGATCTGAAAGGCGGCAACCCGATCCAATTCGTCTGGTCCAAGGTCGGCAACTACAAGATCGACGGCAACACCATCACCGGCGACGTGCTCGAATTCGAGCCGACACTGTTCAAATGGATGGCGTTTCTCACCGGCTATATCCTGCCGAAGGCTTATTACGAGAAGGTCGGCGCGGAAGGCTTCGAGAAGGCGCCGATCGGATCTGGCCCCTACAAGGTTGATGCCTTCGAGCGCAACGCCTTCCTGCGGCTGAAGGCGCATCCCGGCTACTGGGGCGGCAAGCCGGCGTTCGAGACCGTGGTGTTCAAGTTCATCACCGATCCGACGAGTCGCGTCGCCGAGATGGAGTCCGGTGGCTCCGACCTGACCTTCGAGATTCCTTACGAGGAGTTCGACCGTCTGAAAGCCAAGCCGGGGTTGGCGGGACAGACCAAGCCGGTGTCCGACATCGCAATGATCTTCATCACCGACATCGACCCGATGCTCGACCGCAACGTGCGGCTCGCCGCCCACCATGCGATCGACAAGAAGGCGATCGTCGACCGCCTTCTCAAGGGTTACGGCGTGCCGATCTCGACACTGGAAGCGCCCGGCTATGCAGCCTTCGATCCCTCGATCAAGGTATCCTACGATCCCGAGCTTGCGAAAAGCCTGCTCGCCAAGAGCGGTTATTCGCCGGAGAAGCCGGTGAAGTTCACGATCCAGACCACGCGCGGCTTCAAGCCGAAGGACTACGAGATGATCCAGGCGATCGTCGGCATGTGGCGCAAGGTCGGCATCGACGCCAATATCGAGATATACGAGATCGCCAAGCACTTCGAATTGCGCGCGCGCCACGCGCTGGCGCCCGCCGCCTTCTACAACTGGGGCAATGCGATCGGCGATCCCTCGACCTCGACCGGCTTTGCGATGTTCGGTCCGTCGCCGCATTGTGCCTGGAAAGGCAAGGACCTCGTCGAGCGCATCGGGCCGCTGTGGGGCGAGAAGGATGAGGCCAAGCGCATCGCCGGTTACAAGGCAGTCGACAAATACATCACCGAGGAAGGCGAGGTGATCCCGCTGTTCCAGTATGTACAGCCGATCATTCACAAGAAGGGCCTGAAGGTCGTGTCGCAGTCCAACGGCATGATCCTTCCGCAACTCATCACGCCGGCCTGAGCGGCGAAACCAAGGGGGCGATCGAGCGATGCGATGGGGCGAGATCATCCGGCGACTCGTCCTCGTGCCGCCCACGCTGTTTGGCGTGGCGGTGATCGTCTTCGTGCTGTTGCGCGTGGTGCCGGGCGATCCCATCGCCATGATGATTCCGCCCGGTGCGTCCGAAGCCGACATCGCGCGGCTGCGTGCGCTCTACGGCCTCGATCAGCCGATCCTGCAACAGTTTTCGACTTGGCTGGGACAGGTCGCCAGCGGCGACTTTGGCAAGTCCATCAGCGTGCATCAAGGCGTTCTCGAGCTCTTGCTGGAGCGCCTGCCGGCCACCATCGAGCTCGCGCTGCTGGCAACCCTCATCGCCGTCGTGTTGGGTGTTCTCACTGCGCTTGCCGGGATCCTGTTGCGCGGCCGGCGCGCAGAATGGGCGGTGGATGGCGGCATCGGTGTGCTGCTTGCGATTCCCGATTTCCTCTGGGCCTTGATCCTGCTGCTCGTCTTCGGCGTGCTGCTGCCGTGGCTGCCGATCTCCGGCCGCGTCGATCCGCAGATCGACGTCCATCTCCACAGCAATTTCTACCTGCTCGAAAGCCTCCTCACCGGCCGCTTCGCGATCGCCTTCGCCCTGCTGCATCATATGATCCTGCCGGCGCTCGCGCTGGCGCTGCCGTTCGCAGCGCTGGTGGCGCGTATTTTGAAAGCGTCGCTGACCGAGGCCGAGGACCAGGATTACGCCCAGATCGCGCGGGCCCGCGGCTATTCGCGGCCCGACATCCTGCTGCATGAGGTGCTCCCGAACGCGCTGATCCCGACCGTCGCGCTCGGCGGGGTCCAGGTCACGCTGCTGCTCGGCGGCACCGTCCTGGTCGAGCGCATCTTCTCCTACGAGGGCATCGGCAACATGGCGATCGACGCGGTGATCAACCGCGACTTCCCGCTGATCCAAGGCCTCGTGCTGACCTTCGCGGTGCTGTTCATCGCGCTCAACCTCGCCATCGATCTCATTGTCACCGTGCTCGATCCGAGGCTGCGCCATGGCTGACCTCGCGCTGTCCTCTCCCGTTGTACGCCAATCGCGCCTCCTCGCCGCGTTGCAGCGCGGCGGCGCCCGGCTGTGGGTCGGCGCGGCTGTTGTTGCGCTGCTGGTGCTGGTCGCGGTGCTGGCGCCCGTCCTCGCGCCGCACGATGCTCTCGAGCAGGACCTGATGTCCGCGCAATTGCCGCCGTCCTGGATCGTCGGCGGCGATCACGCCTATCTCCTCGGCACCGACAGCCTGGGCCGTTGCGTGCTGTCGCGGCTGATCTATTCGGCGCGTACTGCGGTGATGGTGGCGCTGGTCGCGGCGACGCTGGCGGCGCTGATCGGCGTAGCGCTCGGACTGTTCGCCGGCAGCTTTGGCGGCTGGGTCGATCAGGCGATCTCACGCCTGATCGATGTCTGGATGGCGTTTCCGCCGGTACTGCTCTCGATCGTGCTGGCGGCCGTCATCGGCGCCGGCTTGACCTCCGTGATCGCCGCAATCGTCGTGGTCGACTGGACCCGGTTCGCGCGCGTCGTGCGCGCCGAGACCATGGTGCAGTTGACGCGCGACTATGCTGCGGCGGCCCGCGTCATCGGCTTGAGCCGCGCGAAACTGCTGCGGCTGGAAATCCTCCCCAATCTCGTTCCGCTCCTGGCCACGCTGCTCGCCGTCGAGATGGGCATCGCCATCCTCGTCGAGGTGATCCTGTCCTTCGTCGGGATCTCGGTCTCCGGCGACACGCCGACCTGGGGCAGCATGATCGCCGAGGGCCGCCAGATCGTCTATCAGGCGCCGTGGATCATGGCGCTGCCGATCGGCTGCATCATCACAAGCGTGATCGGCTTCAACCTGCTCGGCGACGGTCTCCGCCTCGCTCTCGACCCGGTGCAGCGCTCATGACCGCAACGCTCGAAATCGACGGGCTGAAGGTCGCAATCGGCGCGGCCAACGTGCTGCGTGGCGTGAGCCTCGCATTGCAACCGCGCGAGGTCCGTGGCCTGGTCGGTGAATCCGGGGCCGGCAAATCGATGCTGGGTCGCGCCGTGCTCGGCCTGCTGCCGGCGAACGCGACGATCATCTCGGGCAGCATCACCTTCGAGGGGCGAAATCTCCTGGCGATGCACGAGACGGAGCGGCGAAAGCTTCTCGGCCGCCGCATCGCGTTGATCCCGCAGGACCCAATGACCTCGCTCAATCCGGTCAAGCGCGTGGGTGTGCAGATCGGCAACTTGCTGCGCCATCATCTCGGCGTCTCGAAGCGGGTGGCGCTTGCGCGTGCGAGCGAGCTTCTCGCCGAGGTCGCGATCCGCGAGCCTGCGCGGGTGCTCTCGCTCTATCCCCATGAGATTTCCGGCGGCATGCGCCAGCGCGTACTGATTGCGATGGCCTTTGCCTGCGATCCCGCGCTCGTGATCGCCGACGAGCCGACCACGGCGCTCGATGTCACCGTGCAGCGTCAGGTGCTGCAGCTCGTCGAGCGATTGCGACAGCGCCACGGCAGCGCGGTGCTGTTCGTCACCCACGACCTCGGCGTAGTGGCAAAGATCTGCGGCAGCATGACCGTGCTCCATGGCGGCCGCGTGCTCGAGGACGGCGAGACGGCGGACGTGCTGGCCCGACCGCGCCACGCCTATACGCGCGCGCTGCTCGCGGCGACCCCGCGCGCGGACCGGCCGGCCGAGGCGCTGCGTCCGGTCCCTCCGGCGCTGATCGAGCAATTGTGGTCGGAGGCGCGCCGTCTTGACCGTCTGACGATTGCGGGGCCGACATGAACGACATCTTGCTCCGCACCGGAAATCTCAGCTTTGGGTATCCGGAGCGCACCGGCCTGTTTCGCAAGCCGCGTCTGCGCGAAGTGATCAGAGGCGTCGATCTTGCCGTGCCGCGCGGCTCGGTGCTCGGCCTGGTCGGCGAATCCGGCTCGGGCAAGACCACGCTCGGCCGCCTGCTGGTGCGCCTCCTGAAGCCGACGTCCGGCGGCATCCAGTTCGACGGTGTCGAGATCGGCGGGCCCGACGAGGCGGAGCTCAGCCGGCTCCGCGCGCGCATCCAGATGATCTTCCAGGATCCGCAATCCTCGCTCAATCCGCGGCTGCGGCTCGGCATCACCTTGACACGCCCCCTCGGCGTGCACGGCCGGCTGAGGGGACGACAGGATCAGCGGGAGCGCGCGGCGGCGCTGCTCGATCTGGTCGGTTTGCCGGCCGAATTTGCCGATCGCTATCCGCATGAATTGTCGGGCGGCCAGCGCCAGCGCGCCGGCATTGCTCGCGCGCTCGCGCTCGAGCCGGATTTCATCGTTGCCGACGAGATCGTCTCTGGACTGGATGTCTCGACCCAGGCGCACATCCTGCTGTTGTTAAAGGAGCTGCGTGCGCGGCTGAGCCTCACCATGGTGTTCATCAGTCATGATCTCTCGGTGGTGCGCGTGCTCTGCGACGACGTCGCGATCCTGCACCATGGCGAGGTCGTCGAATATGGGCCCGTCGCAAAGGTGTTCGGCGCGCCGCAGCACGCCTATACGCGGCAATTGCTCGCCGCGATCCCGTTGCCCGATGTCGAGCCGGGTTGGCTCGGTCCTCCGCCGGTTGTCGCTGCCCAGCCGCAAGGATCAGCCGCATGACCGAGACCATCAAGGGTCCGTCATCGCCAGGCTGAGCCCTACGTCGGATGTCGAGTTTGTTGCGAAGCAGAAGGATGCGATCATGAACAGGTTGAAAGTGCTGCTAGCCTCCACCGTGCTGTCGCTCGGTCCGTCGGTCTTGCCGGCTGCCGCCGATTCCATTCCAGGTTTGCGCGGCCACGACCATACCGGCATCACCGTGCCCGACGTGAAGGCGGCAACCGCCTTCTTTACCGACGTGCTCGGCTGCTCACATGCCATGTCATTTGGGCCGTTCTCGGATGACAAGGGCACGTTCATGCAGGATGTTGTCAACGTCAACCCACGCGCCGTGATCGATGAGATCAGCATGATTCGCTGCGGCTATGGCTCGAATATCGAGCTGTTCCAGTACCGGTCGCCCGATCAAGCCAAGACGCTGCCGAAGAACAGCGACATCGGCGGCCATCACATCGCACTCTATGTCGATGACATCGCCAAGGCGGCGGATTATCTGCGATCGAAGAACGTCACGACCATGCAAGGTCCGATCCCCGTCAACGAAGGGCCGGCGGCCGGCCAATCCATTCTCTATTTCCTGACGCCGTGGGGGATGCAAATGGAGCTGATCAGCTATCCCAGGGGCATGGCCTATGAGAAGAGCGCCAAGACTGTGCTGTGGTCGACGACCGATCCGATGAAATGAGCGCTCGCACAGACTAAGCCAATCGTACGGGCACCGCAATCAACAGCGCTCTCGACCGCGACTGCGACGGCGCAGACGCAAACTTTCGTCTATTCACCTGCAAGCCACTGGCCTTGTGACTCTGACGTTTGATTCCGTCATTCCGGGACGCCGCATCAGCGGCGAGCCCGGACTCTCGATATTGGGGGGCGGGATTCCGGGTTCGCCCTTCGCGCCCCGGAATGACCCCGAGAGAACCATTCGTCGGCATTGGAACAATAGCTCGATCCTGCGCATCGCCCCGGAATGACTGTTGAGGCGCCCGCACCTCGCCTTTGAACTTCCCCGACCGCTCGCGTCACTACTGGTCATAACCGCGGTGGGAGCCGAGGCTCCCACCAGTGCTCAGCTTTGGACAGGCCACGCCAGCAACGGGAGAATTGCCATGGGACGCGCGCCGCAGCCACTGCCGCAATACACGCCGCCGGGCCCGGTGGAACAGATGCCGAATATGGCGGCGCCGCAATTTCAGTGCTTGGCGCTTGCCAAGGTCCACAGCGCCGACGTCTTTCCCTACCAAGCCAATGAAGTCGCGACGTCCCGCACCGAGGTCGGCCATCTCGGTGCGGACGTCAGTCTGGTCCCGCCGGTCGGCACCTGCCAATATCTCGTCATCTGGGATTTCGGCGTCGACTGGCGGCATCTCAAGAACATCGCCAAGCGCGATCCGCTGCTGGCAGCGCAGCTCATCCGATTCGAGACCGACAAGTCGTTGCAATTCCAGATCGTCGGATACAGCGACAGCACCGGCGGCGAACGGAACAACATCTTCCTGCGCACGGGCCGGGCCAGGAACGTCTTTCACCTGTTCGGCCCAAGCGCCCGCTCGCGCGTCTTCTCGGTCAAGCCCGCTTCACCCCACGAGTATCTGAAAGACAACACGACCGCGATGAACAGGGCCGCCAATCGCGCCGTGGTCGTCGAAATCTTCGCCGGCAGCGGGACGATCTAGCCACCTTCCACAACGCGAACGGAGAGTCAGGTGGCGCCTATTAGGTCCCCTCGAACGACGACGGCAGCGCCAGGAAGCGCTGCGCGGCGTCGGGCTCACCGAGATGGCTGAAGGCCGCGACCGGCACATAAGGCATCAAAGCTGCTGCTCGAGTGTAGACAAATAGTCCGCCGAAGCAAGACGCGGATGGAGCGATGTTTGGAATCGCATCCTCCTGCGCCGTGCCTGATTTCCTACCGGGTAGGAGCGGCTTCGGAGTGTGCGACGTCGAGCCGGACCGCGACACCGCTGAGGTTCGGACTTGGTGACGGATAGAGCTTCATGACGAGCGGATCATGGCCTGGAACGATGTGATCCATATCAGCCGCGGCTGCCCGTAGCTTGTCGAAGCCCGCAAGCATGTCGCCGACATGAAAGGCAGTCGTGAACGGACGCTCGCTGGTCATGTTCTCGTAGAAATGACTGACGTCGGAGGCGAGTACGACAAAGCCCCGGCGGGTCTTGACGCGGACGAATTGTAGACCGGCCGAATGCCCGCCGGCCGCATGGACCGTCAACCCGGGCGCAATCTCGGCGTCGCCATCATAGAACAAGACGCGGCGCGCATAGTTGAGGCGCACGATCCCACAGACATCATCGGCCTCGAAGGAATGCGACAGCCTCGGATACTGCATGTAGCGTCCGGTGGCATACGCCAGCTCGCGCTCCTGCAGATGAAATCGCGCATTCGGAAACCGGTCGAAATTGCCGGCGTGGTCGTAGTGTAGATGCGTGAGGATCACATCCCTGACGTCAGCTGCGTCGATGTCGAAGGCGCGAAGCGTTTCAACCGGGCAGCGCAGGAACGTCCGCCTGCGCTGCTTGGCGATCGCAGCATTGAAACCGGTGTCGATAACGAAGACGCTTCCGCCTCCCCTTGCCAGCCATATGAAATAGTCCATCGGCATCGGCCCGTCATGCGGGTCGCCACCGATGAAATGCTCGCTCCGCTGCGCTTCACGCGTTGCGTAACGAATGGCAAAGAGCTCGTAGTCCGGCTCGCTCATCGCTTCCACCAGCAAATGGGCGCGGTGTTCAGGAACCCGCGTCGACTTCGTTGAAAGCCTCGCGGGCATTCCGGAATGCGTCGATGCCGGCGGGAACACCGCAATAGACGGCGACCTGAAGCAGGATCTCCTTGATCTCCTCCTTGGTCAGCCCGTTTTTCAAGGCGCCCTTGACGTGCAGTTTCAGTTCGTGCGGCCGGTTCAGCGCCCCAAGCATCGCCAGATTGACGATCGAGCGCGTACGCCGGTCGACGCCGGGCCGCGTCCACAACGCGCCCCAGCAGAACTCCGTCGACCATTCCGCCATGGTGCGCGTGAACTCGTCGGCGCCGGCGATTGACTTGTTGACGTAGTCCTCGCCGAGCACTTCCTTGCGGACTTGGAGGCCCTTTTCGAACAGTTCGGTCTTGCTCATGGTTGTCCTTTCCGGTCTCAAGATGTGTTTAGGAGCGAGTGAAATCGTCTGGCGGCGTTGGTCGCAGCGACTGCATGAGCTCGGCCGCGTTATCCGAGGCATCGAGCCGCCAGACCGCTTCGATGACGCGGTCTGCGTCCCAATCGCTCCGGCCGGTCCGCACACATTCACGCAGCTTCTGTTCGATGTCGCGATCTGCGAGCGGCGCCGCAGGGCTGCCGCGGGGCGAGATCACGGTTTCGGTGAAGATCTCACCGGATGACAGACTCAAGCTGACTCGCGCGGCGCCGTCCGGCAAGCCGGGGTCGAGCTCCGCCTTCACCTCGCTCCGAAATTGAGCGATATCAGGCCGGACCACGGTGTCGTGCGTAAATTCGGCAACGCCCGCCGCACCCAGCAAGAGCCCGCAAGCCGCGCAGTGATGGATGCTGACGCGCGCTTCGCGCTCGTTGTTGACGGCGCGATCGCCCCGCGCGAGCAGCAATGCCGAGCCCTGCACGGTCACCTCCTCGATCTCGGCGAGCCTTCGGCCGATCCGTTCGCGCAAGAGGAGGCATGCATCGATGACCGAATGGAACACGATGCCAGCCGGATAAGGCTTGTAGGTGTTCTTCGCGATCTCCCAGGTCTTGCCGAGGCCGTCGAGCAGGCGTGCAAGATCAGGCTCGTCGCCCATGGTGCGCGCCCAGCCGAGCGGGCCCTCGATAGCGCGAGGGGCGGCCTCATAGCCCTGCTGCGCGAGCAAGGCGGCGAACAATCCGTTACGAGCCGCATTGCCTACGCTGACATTCTTGGCGGCACTCGGCAGGTTCTCGACGTTGCCCGCCGACTGGCTCGCCGCGATTCCGATGGTGTTTGCGATGCCTTCCGCGGGCAAGCCCAATAGTTTCGCGCACGCCGCCGCCGCACCGAAAATCCCGCAAGTCGACGTGATGTGCCAGCCGCGGGCATAGTGATGCGGCGAGACGGCGTTGCCGATGCGACACGTGACCTCGCCACCGAGGATGAACGCGGTCAGCACGTCGCGGCCCGACAACCCGCGCGTCTCCGCCAGGGCCAGCACGGGAGCAGCGACCGGCGCCGCGGGATGAATGATCGTCTCGGGATGGGTGTCGTCGAAATCGAGAAGATTTGCCGCGACGGCATTGAGAAAGGACGCGCACAAGGCGTCGAGCCGCTCCGAACGGCCGATCACCGTCGCGGTCGCGGCTCCGCTGAACGGCGACAAGGTCCGCATCGCAGCCGTGACCACCGGATCTCGCGCGGAGCCGAGCGTGGTCGCGAAAAAATTGAGAATCGATCGCCGCGCCTGGTGGGCTTGTGCCTCCACTTCCGCCCATGACGAAGCAGCGACGAAATCGGCGAGCGTCGTGCTCACGCTTGGAATCTGGTCTTGCGGCACGCGGGGCGTCTTCCTCGTTTTCCCGGACCTTATGCCCATCTGCGGCAAACTGTCGACCCTAAATGTTATGCTTGACAGTTTGTCTGACAATCATAACAATCCGGCCCGCTGGCGCAGTGAGCCCCTGACCGCAACGACGGCGGCCGACGGGATCAGCCGGCAAGATATGATCAACGAACAAGAGAAGAAGCCGCGCCCGATCACGGGATCGCGCGACAGGGAGTGAACGATGGCGGGAGAGACGCTCGGCTTTGTCGGCACGGGCCGCATGGGCGGTCCCATGGCGGGGCGATTGATGGATGCGGGCTATCCGCTCGTCGTGTACGACACGCAGAGCGAAGCGACCCAGCCGCTGGTCAAGCGCGGTGCGCTGCTCGGCACCTCGCCGGCGGATGTCGCTTCCCGCGCAGACATCGTGCTCGCAAGCCTGCCAACACCTGACATCGTCAAGGCGGTCACGCTCGGAAAGGACGGCATCAGCAGCGGCACCCGCGCGAAGATTGTGATCGATTTGTCGACCTCGGGTCCCGGCGCCGCGAAACTGGTTGCGGAAGGCCTGAAGGCCAAGGGGATGACACTGGTCGATGCGCCCGTGAGCGGCGGCATCAAGGGCGCGGTCAACGGCACGCTGGCCGTGATGGTGTCCTGCCCGCAATCAACCTACGACACCGTGCAGCCGATCCTGAAGAATTTCGGCAAGCTGTTCTACACCGGCGACAAGCCGGGCGTGGCACAGACTGCCAAGCTCGCCAACAACCTGATGGCAGCCGCAGCGCTGGTGATCACCTCGGAAGCTGTCGCGATGGGAGTCAAGGGTGGCGTCAACGCGAAGGTGCTGATCGACATCATCAACGCCAGCAGCGGCCGCAACAGCGCTTCCGAAGACAAATTTCCACGCTCGGTGCTGCCCGGCACGTTCGATTTCGGTTTCACGACCGGCTTATCCTACAAGGATGTCCGCCTGTGCGTGGACGAGGCCGAGGCCATGGGCGTGCCGATGGTCTGCGGCGCAGTCGTGCGGCAGATGCTCGCGATCACCAACGCCAAATACGGCCCTTCATCCGACTTCACCTCGATTGCCAAGGTGCTCGAGGAATGGGCCGGGGTCGAGATGCGCGGCTAAGCGCGCCAGCCTTTGGGAGAGAGACTCGCGATGACGATCGGCGCGACCGGCTCCGGCAAGGTATCGCTTGCGCGCCAGATGGCGCGGAGCGCACTTGCCGTCGACTTCGGAGATTTCGGCCCTGACGTCATCACCAAAGCAAAGCTTTGCCTACTGGACTTCTTGTCGTGTGCCTTCGAGGCAGGCCATCACCCCTGGAGCCGCCAGGCCATCGCAATTGCGCAGGCTGGCGGCGATGCAACCATCATTGGAACCTCGCAACTCTCCTCACCGGCCGACGCCGCCTTCGCCAATGCGGTCATGGGACACGGTCTCGTGCGCGAAGACATGCATGCGGCCAGCATCGCGCACCACGGCGTCGTGATCTGGCCGACCCTGCTCGCGCTCTCGGAGCAGACGCCGCTGCACGGCACGAAACTGCTGGCTGCCGCCATCATCGGCTACGAGACCGGTGCGCGGATCGGCCGCGCGCTCCTGACCTCCGACCTCGCGCGCCTCTACCGCCCGACCGGCCTCGTGGCGCCGCCAGGCGCGGCGCTTGCGGGAAGCTTTGCGCTCGATCTGTCCGAGGACGCCGCAACGAGCGCCATCGCGATCGCAGCCAATACCTCCAGCGGACTGAACGAGTGGCCGCATGCGGGCGGCTCCGACATGTATTTTCACCCGGGCTTTGCGGCGAGCAACGCGATCAAGGCGGTCGGGCTCGCTGCGGCCGGCGCCTTCGGCTCGGAAACGATCCTGGAGGGTGAAGCCGGCCTGTTCGCAGCCTTCCGGCGCCAGCCCGCGCCCGACAGCATTACGCTGTTTCCGGACGGCCAGAGCGAGATCATGGCCGTCTACAACAAGCCGGTCCCGGCCTGCAATTTCGCGCAGACCGCGGCGCAGGCGGCGCTCCGTGTCTCGCACGAGATCGCGGACGCCGACGAGATCGACCGCGTCGTCATTCGCGCCCCCGACGCTGCCGTTTGCTATCCCGGCTGCGATTCGATGGGGCCCTATCGCAACGCGCTCCAGGCCAAGATGAGCATTCCGTTCAGCGTCGCTGCGACGTTGGCGCGGGGCGAGATCGAAGAAGAGAACTACGCGGAGCTCGACGGTTCCGACATCATCCGCCTCGTCTCAGTCACCGACCTCAGGGCAGATCCCGGCTTCACCGCCGCCTTCCCGGGCAAGCAAGGCGCTGACGTGACCGTGCATTTGCGGGACGGCCGGACCATCAGGCACGCCCTGCCCGATGTCATCGCCGCAACGCCTTCAGATATTCGCGCGCGTTTTCGCGCTGCCGCCAGCCGCGTCCTCGGCGACGACCGCGCGCGCCGGCTCGAACAGCTGATCGAGGATTGCGAACGGCTCGGCGATGTCAGCGTCATCGCAGCACAGTGTCGTCTGGACGCGCCGGAACGGGCCTTGCGATCGGCATCATAAGAAATGCCAGGGACTACGGGGGAAACATGGTCGACCGGGAGACCAGCCGGGCATCGTCAGTAGTGAACGATCGCTGGCAAGCCAGCACGACCGTTGCGCGGAGGCGGGGCTGATGGAAGGATTTCTGCAAGCGCTCGCCGCGGGCCTGCTGATCGGAGCCGTCTACGGCCTGATGTGCGTCGGGCTGGGCCTCATCTTCGGCGTCATGCGGGTCATCAACTTCGCCCATGGCGATTTCATGATGCTCGGCATGTATGTCGCCTTCTATCTCTTCACCGCCGCCGGCGTCCAGGCGTTGTTCGGCAATACGGTCGGCCCGTTCGTCGCCATTCTCCTGGCCGGACCAGTGCTCGCCGTGTTCGGCTATGTCGTCCATCTGGCGCTGATCTCACACGTTTCTGGCACGCGTACCGCCTCGCTCGAGGGCGAAGGTCACTACGCCCAGCTCATCCTTACGCTCGGCATCGCGCTGATCCTGCAGAACGGCGGCCTGATCGTCTTCGGCTCGGTGCTGGCCTCGATCCGCACGCCGCTGTCAAGTTCGGCGTGGGAGCTCGGTCCCTTCTTCGACATGAGCATCTTCCTCAACAAGGCGCGCAGCATCGATGCGATCGTCTCGCTGGCGATCATGATTCTGCTTTCGCTGCTGATTACGCGCACGCGGATCGGAAAATCGCTGCGCGCAGCCGCGGACAATCCGACCGCCGCGACCTATATGGGGATCGACGTCGACCGCGCGCACCGCACCGCCTTCGCACTCGGCTCCGGCATCACTGCAATTGCCGGCGGCCTGCTTGCCACCAATTATCCGTTCCATCCCTTCGTCGGCCTTGAATACGTTATCGTCATGTACGCGGGCGTCGTGCTTGGCGGCATGGGCAGCATCATCGGCGCCTTCTGGGGCGGCATGACGATCGGGCTCGTGCAGCAGATGTCGACGCTGATCCTGCCGACGCAATTGCAGAACGCCGCGATCTTCGCGGTCTTCCTCCTCATCATCTTCTTCCGCCCGCAAGGCTTCTTCGGGCGCATGGTCGAGAGGACATGACCATGCTCCGGATGCGTTCCTTTCTTCCGCCCCTCCTCTTCACCCTCGCCTATGCGGGGATCTCGCTCAGCGTCACCAACTCCTACTACCAGCTCATTCTGACGCTGGTGCCGGTGTGGGCGGTGTTCGGTCTGTCCTGGAATTTGCTCAGCGGCTACACCGGACTGATCTCGTTCGGCCACGCCGCCTTCTTCGGGATTGGCGCATACGCGACCGCGCTCGGCCAGATCTATTTCAACATCTCTCCCTGGCTGCTGATCCCGGTCGCCGCCATGCTCGGCGGCATCGCCGGGCTGCTGATCGGGTTTCCGACCTTCCGCCTGCAGGGCCACTATTTTGCCCTGGCGATGCTCGCCTATCCGCTCGCCATTCTCTATGTGTTCGAGTGGCTCGGCTTCCAGGAGGTGACGCTTCCGATCAAGCGCGACGCGCCGATCGCCTATATGCAATTCGCCGATCCCCGCCTCTACACGCTGCTGGGGCTTGCCATCATGCTTGCCACCATCGTGCTAACGCAGGTGATTGAGCGCTCCCGATTTGGCATGGCGCTGCTCGCGATCAAGCAGAACGAAGCTGCGGCTGAAGCAGCCGGCATCAACACGCTGGCCTGGAAGCTGCGCGCGATCACGCTCAGCGGCGCGATCGCTGCCGCGATCGGCGGATTCTACGCGCAAGTGCTGCTGGTCGTGACCCCGCAATCGGTGTTCGGCATGCTGGTGTCCGCACAGGCGCTGACGGTCGCGATGTTCGGCGGCGTCGGCACGGTCTGGGGTCCGGTCATCGGCTCGGTGATCCTGATCCCGCTTGCCGAAATCCTGCACGCCGAGGCCGGCGCGCGCTTCCCCGGCATCCAGGGCGTGATCTTTGGCTTCGCCATTGTCTGCGTCATCCTGTTGGCGCCGGAAGGGCTGTTCTGGAAACTGCGCGATCTCGTGCGCAAGCGGATCGCCCCCAACGCGGCTGCCGCCAATGTCCCGGAAGCATCGGCCGCCAACGTCACGGCACTGAAGCCCGCCGGGCGGCAGCGCGCGGCGACCGGCGAAGTCGTGCTCGAAGTTCGCAGGCTCTCGCGCTCCTTCGGCGGCCTGAAGGCCGTGCAGGATGTCAGTTTCAAGCTGCACAGGAATGAGATCCTCGGCATCATCGGCCCGAACGGTGCCGGCAAGACGACGCTGTTCAATCTTCTCAACGGCTTCCTGAAGCCAAGCCAGGGCGAGGTGCTGATCGACGGCCGCAACATGTCCGGCCAGCGACCCCACACGATCTGCGAGGCCGGTATCGGCCGAACCTTCCAGGTGATGCGGCCGTTCCTACGGATGTCGATCCTCGACAACGTCGTGATCGGCGCCTATGTGCGCGCGCGCTCCGACGAGGAAGCCCGCCAGCTTGCCGCGGATGCGGTCGCCCGTGTCGGGCTTTCCGCCGTTGCCGATCGTGTTGCCGGCGAGCTGTCGACCAAGGAACTGCGACTGATGGAGCTCGCCCGGGCGATCGCCGGCAAGCCGCGCATCCTGCTGCTTGACGAGACGCTCGCGGGCCTCGGCCATGGCGAGGCGGACGAGCTCGTCGCCGTGATCCAGCAGCTTGCACGCGACGGCATGACCATCGCCATCATCGAGCACACCATGCAGGCGATGGTCCGCCTTGTCGACAGCTTCCTCGTGCTCGACCACGGCGCCGTGATCACCGAGGGCCTCCCGGAGGTGGTGACGCGCGATAGCCGCGTGATCGAGGCCTATCTCGGCAAGAAGTGGGTGGGCCATGCTGCGAATTGAGGGATTGAGCGCAGGATATTCGGCCAAACCCGTCCTGAACGACGTCTCGATCAATGTCGGCACCGGCCAGTTCGTTGCGATCGTCGGCCCCAACGGCGCCGGCAAGACCACCCTGTTCAAGACGATCTCCGGCATCGTGAAGCCGAGCGGAGGAGCGATCTCGTTCAATGGCGTCGATTTGCTCGCCGTCCCGCCGCCACAGCGCGCCCATCTCGGCATCGCTCATGTCCCCGAGGGCCGGCAGGTCTTCCCGTCACTGACCGTGATGGAGAACCTGGAAATGGGGGCAATGACCGAAAGCGGCCGCCGCGACTGGCAGGCCAATATCGAGCGCATCTTCGAGTGGCTGCCGGTGCTGAAGGAGCGCCGCAATCAATTCGCTGGCACGATGTCCGGCGGCCAGCAGCAGATGCTCGCGATTGGCCGCGGCCTCGCCTCCTCGCCAAAGCTGCTGATGCTGGACGAGCCCTCGATGGGGCTCGCGCCGTCGACCGCAGACTTCATCTTCGAGCGGCTGATCGAGATCCGGCGCCAGTCCGGGCTGACCATGCTGCTGGTCGAGCAGCGCGTCGCGGAAGCGCTGGAATCCGCCGATCACGGCTACGTCCTCGAAGCCGGACATGTCGTTCTCGAAGGCACCAACGACACGCTGCGCGCCGACGATCGCGTGCGAAAAGCCTATCTCGGCATGTGACGAACAGAAAAACAAAGACCAGGGAGAAAACAAAATGAACAAGACGTCGAAAGGCGTGACACCGACAGGATTGAGCCGCCGGACCGTGCTGTCCGGCGCCGCCGCCGTGGGCCTAGCCGGCGTTGCACGCGCGCAGGCCCCTGGCGAGATCAAGGTCGGACTGATCGTACCGCTCTCGGGCATCTACACCCGCCCGGGGCAGGTGATGAAGATGGGCGCCGAGATGGGCCTCGAGCACATCAATGCGCAAGGCGGCGTCAAGGCACTCGGCGGCGCCAAGCTGAAGCTGGTCGTGATCGACTGCGGCGACACCACCGAGAAAGCCAAGAACGCGGCGCAGCGGATGGTCGCGCAGGAGCCCGATCTCGTCGCCGCCACCGGCGCCTATCTCTCCTCCTTCACGCTCGCCGTGACCGAGGTAACCGAGCGCGCCGAACTTCCCATGCTGACACTGTCCTATTCGGACCTGCTGACCGACCGCGGCTTCAAATACATCTTCCAGACCGCCGCGACCGCAAGCCGCCAGTCCGAGCTCGGCCTGCCGACGCTCATGAAGCTCGCCGAAAATGCATCGGGCAAGAAGCCGAAGACCGTGGCGATGCTGATGGACAACACCGCAACGTCTGTCGCCACAGCCAAGGCGCTCAAGGAGAAGCTGTTCGCGCAGGAAGGCCTCCAGCTCGTCGTCGAGGAGGTCTGGACCCCGCCGCTATCAGATGCGACGCCGCTGATACAGAAGGTTCGCTCCGCGAAGCCCGATCTGCTGCTGTTCATGCCGAATGCGGTGTCCGACGCCAAGCTCGGCCTGGAGAAGATCAGCGAATTCGGCCTCGGCCAGGGCAAGATCCCGACGGTGTCCTTCAGCATCACCATTGCCGAGCCCGACATGCTCCAGAGCGTGAGCCCGGAAACCGTGCAGGGCATCATGACCATCGTCGCCAACTGGGGTTCGAAAGGCCACGAAGCCCTGATCGCCGAGCTCAAGGCCAAATACAAGGAGCCCTGGATGACGCAGAACGTCATCTCGACCTATGGCGACATGTGGCTGATGAAGGAGGCATTGGAGAAGGCCGGCAAGGCCGACCGCAATGCGGTCGCGCAGGCCTTCCGCAGCATGGATGGCGGCCCGTCGAAATATTATCCGGGTGGTCAACTCAAATTCGACGAGAAGGGCCGCCGCGTCGGCGCCGGCGTCGTCATCGTTCAATGGCAATCGGGCGTGCCTGTCACCGTTTATCC
This sequence comes from Bradyrhizobium sp. STM 3843, assembly GCF_000239815.1. Classification (GTDB taxonomy): domain Bacteria; phylum Pseudomonadota; class Alphaproteobacteria; order Rhizobiales; family Xanthobacteraceae; genus Bradyrhizobium. Next base: position 98,312 of record NZ_CAFK01000085.1, read on the forward strand.
GCCCGAACTCGCGCAGGCAGAGCCGTTCTGGCCGAAAAAATCCTAAACGTCGCGCGATTTCAGGGAGGAGAATTGCCATGACTGCAAAGAGCAAGATCACGATATCGAGGCGAACGCTGCTGGCCGGCGCGTCGGGCACGCTGATCGCGGCCCGCGCCTCGGCGCAGCAGCCTGCCGAGATCAAGGTCGGCCTGCTTGTGCCGATCTCCGGACTCTATGCCCGCCCAGGAACTGTGATGCGCGAGGGCGCCGAGATGGCGATCGATCACATCAACGCGCAAGGCGGCATCAAGGCGCTCGGCGGCGCCAAGTTGAAGCTGGTCGTGCTCGATTCCGGCGATACCACGGAGAAGGCCAAGAAC
>NZ_CAFK01000084.1 GCF_000239815.1 Bradyrhizobium sp. STM 3843
ACCCAGCGTCGCATTGCTGGTGGACACCGTCAGCCGTCCACCGACGCCCATCGCGTCGCGCGCATTGATGGCCAGGTTCAGCACCGCGAGCTCCAGCTGTGTGGGATCGACCAGCGCGTGCCAGAGGCCGTTGGCGAGCGAGGTCTGGATCTCAATGCTGCCGCCGATCGTGCTATGCAGGAGGTCACGCATGCTGGCGACGGTGTGATTGAGGTCGAGCACCTTCGGCTCGAGCCGCTGACGCCGCGAGAAGGACAGCAGCTGGTCGGTCAGCTTGGCGCCGCGCTCGGCAGCAGCGCGCATGAACTGCAGGCGTTGCGACAGCTTGCCGTCGATCCCGCGTGCAGCAAAATCCCTTTCCATGAACGAGATGTTGCCAAGCACGACTGTCAGCAGATTGTTGAAGTCATGCGCAACGCCTGAGGTCAGTTGACCGACGGCCTCAAGCCGCTGCATCTGCCGCAACGTACCTTCGACGCGCTCGCGTTCCTCCATCTGCGCAAGCAATTGACGATTCGCTGCCGCAAGCTCCTTGGTGCGCTCCTGCACGCGCTCCTCGAGCTCCTCATTGAGTTTGCGGCATTCATATTGCCGCCTGCGTCCACGCAAATGGGTGCGGACCACGCTGATCAATGTGGTCGGATGAAAGGGACGCTCGAGGAAACTGACGCTGCCGAGCGCCTCGGTCAGTTGCGCGGCCGTAGGATTGCGTTCGATGCCTCCGCCGTGCTCGGTGAGCACGATGAAGGGAAAATCCGACCAGGCCGGCTGCCGGCTGACCCAGTCGGCAAGCGGTCGGATGTCGATGCCGCGGAATGCTTCCTCCGTCACGATCGCAAGCTCGCAGCCGTCAGCTATTCCGGCGACCATCTCCTGAAAGGAGCCACAGATATGCGCGCTCAAATGAGCCTCGTGCAGGATGCTCTGCGCGAGCCTGGCGTCCCTTCCGCGCGGCGCAAGGATCAGCGTTCGCTCGTGTGTGTCGGTGCTGTCGAACTTGCTCACAGTGTTTCCATCAGCGGCGCCGCGCCGCCGACATAGGTCGGAATGCCCCGCAGCACGCCTTGAAAGTCGACGAGCGGCTCGCCGACCACGATGCCGTGCGCGTTGATCATCAGTTCTCTGATCGTATCCTCGTGTGGGCCGGTACGCTTCTTGATGACGGAAATCGCCCGCCGCACTCGGCCGCGCGCTTCGAAATAGCGCAGCATGATCACGGCATCGGCGAGGTAAGTGACATCGACCGGCTGCTTCATCTCGCCCATCAGCCCGTGCTGGGCGACAGTGAGCAGTGTGGCGGCGCCGCGGCGGTTGAGATATTGCAGCAGTTCGTGCAGGTGCAGGATGAGGAACTGCTCCTCGGGCATTGCGGCCTGATAGCCATTGAGGCTGTCGATGGCGACCGTCTTGATGTTCTCCTGGTCGACGCTGCGGCGAACGCGATCAGTGAATTCGCCGGGTGACAGCTCAGCTGCGTCCATCTGCTCGACAATGAGGTCGCCGGCGTCGCGCATGGCCTGGATGTCGATTCCAAGGGTCTTGGCACGTGAAATCAGGAGACCAAGCTCCTCATCGAAAACGAACAGGCCGGCGCGCTCGCCGCGCTGGACGCTGGTGGCGAGGAATTGGAGCGACAGCAGCGACTTGCCGGTGCCTGCCGGACCGAGGATCAGCGTGCTCGAGCCGGCCGTGATGCCGCCGCCCAACAAATCATCAAGTTGTGAGACGCCGCTCTTGATGGGCGAGCCGATGAAACCGTGACGGTGCTCGGCCGCAACCAGCCGAGGAAATACCTGCACGCCACCATGGCTGATGATGAAGTCGTGATAGCCGCCGCGAAAACTCTGGCCGCGGCATTTGGCGACACGCAGCCGTCTGCGCTCGGCACCGTAGGTGGGCGCAAGCTGGTCGAGATGGATCACGCTATGAGCGATGCTGTGAACGGCACGGTCGGTGCTTTCGGTGGTCAGATCGTCCAGGGTGATGACGGTGGATTTGTTACGGGCGAAATAATGCTTCAGCGCCAGGATCTGGCGGCGATAGCGCAGCGAACTTTGCGCCAGCAGTCGGATTTCGGACAGGCTGTCGATGACGATCCGCTGCGGCTGAAATTTCTCGATCGCCTCGAAGATGCGCTCGACGGTCTCGCCGAGTTCGAGATCCGACGAATACAGCAGGCTCTGATGTTGGTTGGGGTCCAGGATGCTTTCCGGCGGCACCAGCTCGCAGATCCGGATGCGATCGCCGATTGTCCACCCATGCGATGCTGCCCCGTCGCGCAATTCGTCCTCGGTCTCGGCCAGGCTCACATAGAGCCCGCTCTCGCCGGCTTTGGCGCCCGCGAGCAGGAATTGCAGCGCAATCGTTGTCTTTCCCGTGCCGGGAATGCCTTCAAGCAGATGAAGACGGTTCCGCGCGAGCCCGCCTCCGAGCACATCGTCGAGACCCGATATTCCTATGTTGGCGCGCGGCAAGCGCTGGCTGGTCGTTGTCATCCGATCAAAAGGAGGGTTGGGGAACCGAAGCGTTGTGGAACAACCAACGTTGCAGGGTCGGCTAGGTTCCGCGCCCCCTGCGTCGGGTAAGTGTCGCCGCTACGCCGCACGCGCGTGCAAGGTGTCCCGATCACGTCTGTTTGTCTGGACCGAACCTTTGAATGTTCCGTTCATTGCCAGGAACCCCCCCGGCCGAGCCGGGCGGTTTGAGTGTGCGATTGGACGAAAGGAATTCGGCATGCGCCTGCAGCACATGATGATCGTTCTTGCCCCGATGCTCTCTGCTGGTGCGGCCTTCGCCGACGATAATCGCGGCACGATGGACCAACAGATGGCCTGTACTTCCGACGTGTGGCGGCTGTGCAGCGCCTACATTCCCGACCGCGACAGCATCGTCGCATGTCTGAAGCAGAATACGCCGCAGCTGTCCGGGCCATGCCGCGCCGTCTTTGAGCCGAGCGCACCACCCCAGGCCCAACAGCGGCCCGCGCGGCGCGTGGCGCAGCCTCGGACCGTGCCGCCGCACAACTATTCGGCCCAGCGCCGGACCTATGACATCGATGACGACGAGTGAGCCGTTCGGGCGCTCTTGATCGATCTCCGGATCAATCCCCGGATCGATCTTGGGCTTCGCAGACGTCGACCCATTCGGCCCCGGTCAGCTCAGCGATGCGTCCAGGCGCGATCCTCACGGCGCTGTGGGTCGAGCCGGCCGCGGGCACGACGATATCGAACGCCTTCAGCGACACGTCGCAATAGACCGGCAGCGGCGCTTTCAGTCCGAACGGACAGACGCCGCCCACTTCGTGCCCGGTGATCTCGGCGACCTCTTCGAGCCCAAGCATTTTCGGCTTGCCGCCGAACATCGCCTTGACCTTCTTGTTGTCCATGCGCGAGGTGCCTGACGTCACGATCAGGATGACACGCTCGCCGATTCGCAAGCTCAACGTCTTGGCGATGCGCGCCGGCTCGACGCCATAGGCTTCGGCTGCGAGGACGACGGTCGCCGAGCTCACGCTGGATTCGATGACGCTGATATCGGGGGCTGTTTCGGCGAAGAAGGCGCGGACGGATTCCAGACTCATGTGGCTGCAACAATCCCGGGCAGTTCTGAGAGCGCAGCAATACGATAGTCCGGCGCAAAACCCAACTCGTCCATTTGTGTCCGCAGCGCCTTGAACATGGTCAGCGGTGGCACGAGGTCGGTGGCAGCGCAGGCTGCGGCCATGGCCTGTGGGGTGACTCGTTCTATCCAGGCAACCCTCAACCCGAAAGCCTTGGCCCCGCAGACGTCCCAGGGATTTGAGGAGACGAACAGCACGTCCGCCGGACTGACGCCGAGCGCCGGTTCGATCAGCGCATAGGCCTGCGGGCTCGGCTTGAAGATCTTCGCGGCGTCGACGCTGATTGTGGCATCAAGCACGGTGTCGAGACCGCTGTTGCGAACCAGCGCGTTCAGCATGGCCGGACTGCCGTTCGACAGGATAGCGAGCTTGCATCCTTTCATCGCGGTCAGCGCCGCAGATGCGTTCGGATCAAGATCGAGATGCAGGTACTTGTCGATGATGCGATCGAAGGTGGCCGGATCGGAACCGAGGCCGAGCACCCGCAAGGTGTAGGCAAGCGAATCGCGCGTGACCGTCGCGAAGTCTTGGTAGCGGCCCATCAGCGACCGCAGCCAGCTATATTCGAGCTGCTTGATGCGCCACAGCTGCGTGATCATGTCGCCGTGGCCAGGAAACGACTGCTCGGTCACGGCCGCCACCGACTGGACGTCGTACAGCGTGCCATAGGCGTCGAAGACCACGGCTTTGATCGGCACGGCGTTTCTCCCGACAGCATGGGCGCGGCGGTCGGTCCGCCGCGCCTTGACCTCATTAGCATGCGGACTCGGGGCAGGGGGGCCGGGACGGGATCACGTTCGCTTGGGCAAATCTGCGCTTGGTCAAACCTGAAGCGGCTCAGATGCCGAGCAGCTTGCGCGCGTTCGCCTTCAGCACCTTCGGCCGGATCTCCTCTCGGATATCGAGCTTGGCGAAATCGGCCAGCCAGCGGTCCGGCGTGATCACCGGCCAGTCCGAGCCGAACAGCATCTTGTCCTGCAGAATCGAGTTGATGTAGCGCACCAGGATCGGCGGGAAGTATTTCGGCGACCAGCCGGACAGGTCGATATAGACATTCGGCTTGTGGGTCGCGACCGACAGCGCCTCCTCCTGCCAGGGGAAGGAGGGATGGGCGAGAATGATCTTCAGGTCAGGAAAATCAGCCGCGACGTCGTCCATATACATCGGGTTGGAATATTTGAGCCGCATGCCCATGCCGCCGGGCATGCCGCTGCCGACGCCGGTCTGGCCGGTGTGGAATAGCGCGATCGCGCCGCCGTCGTTGATCGCCTCATAGAGCGGATAGGCCATGCGGTCGTTGGCATAGAAGCCCTGCATGGTCGGATGGAATTTGAAGCCGCGAACGCCGTAGTCCTCGATCAGCTTGCGCGCCTCGCGTACGCCGAGCTTGCCCTTGTGCGGGTCAATGCTGACGAAGGGGATCAGCACGTCGAGATGCTCGGAGGCCACCTCGAGCATTTCGTAATTGTTGTACCGGCGGAAGCCGGTCTCGCGTTCGGCATCGACGGGGAAGATCACCGCGGCGATGTTCTTCGAGCGATAATAGGCGGCCGTTTCCGGCACGGTGGGCGGGTGCTTGTGCGGCGACTTGAAATACTCCGCCATCTGCGCCTGGAAATCGTCATAGCCGTCGTCGGGGTGCATGCCGCAGGGTTCCTCGGCATGGGTGTGAATGTCGATGGCGACGACATCGTCGATCTTCGGCAAAGCGAGCTTCGGCATGGGCGTTCCCGGTTTGGTTCTTGGCTTGATGCAGGCGTTAAAAAAATTGATTATAGGATATAACAAATTTCGCAATGGGCAGCATCAAGGATCTTGGCCGTTCTGCCCCTTGCACGCAGGGCGCTCGGCGCCATGCTGGGGCCAGGCGCGACCTTACCGGCGGGTTCCGATTGACATCCGGCCGGCCGGTGGTTAATAACCGGCCGTCTCGGGCGGCAGGGCCGCTAGCGGGAAAAGAATCTTTTTTGCTACTTTCGGCCTGTTCAACACGGCCTTTCAAAAGCATCAGGACGTCCCATGAAGGTCCGTAACTCGCTGAAATCGCTGCGTGGACGCCATCGCGCCAACCGCCTCGTCCGTCGTAAGGGCCGTGTCTACGTTATCAACAAGGTCCAGCGCCGTTTCAAGGCTCGCCAGGGCTGATTGCGGCTGCCTGCGCTCTCCAAGACGTGCGGCTCACAGGGCTTTGACACGCGACTTGCTTTGCAAGCTCGGCTGACTGCGTCTAGATTTCAGGGATGGCACTGAAATCATTCCGCGCAATTCTGCTCACCGCGTTTCTCGCAGCGGTCCCCTTCCTCGCTCACGCGCAGGATGACCCGCACGCCGCGCCCAAGCCGAAGCTCCCGGAAGCGCCGGCGAAGCTGCCTAAGGTTGGCGCCGACAAGACGCGGGGCCTCGATTTCCTGTTCGGCGCGCTGAAGGCCGCTCCCGATGATATGAGCGCCCGTCATGTCGAGGCGCGGATCTGGGCGATCTGGCTGCAAACGCCGAGCGATACGGTAGCGCTCTTGATGTCGCGGTCCAAAGCCGCCATGGACGCGCGCCAGAGCGACGTGGCCCTCAAGCTGCTGGACGCCGTGATCAAGCTCCGTCCGGATTATGTCGAAGCCTGGAACCGCCGGGCGACGTTGTACTATCTGCAGAACGACTATTCCCGTTCGCTCGCCGATATCCAGCAGGTGCTGGCGCGCGAGCCGCGGCACTTTGGCGCGCTCGCCGGGCTCGGCATGATCATGCAGGATCTCGGCGACGACAAGCGCGCGCTCGACGCCTTCCGCAAGGCGCTTGAGGTCAATCCGCATCTCGAGAAGGTGCCGGAGCTGGTGAAAACCTTGAGCGAAAAGGTCGAAGGGCGCGACATCTAGCTGGTATAGCGCGCAGGCGCCGTTCATGGTCGGTTAACCATGATTCCGGCGCCGCCCTTGTTCCCCATAACGGCCCTCATTAAGTCGCGCTTGGCCGCCATCAACGCCGGGAGCATCGAGATGCAACGTTGGGTGCTGGGAGCCAGCCTGACCGTCCTGTTCGCGACCGCCAGCTTGGCGGAAGACCTGTTCTGGGTTGTGGGAGACCGCGCGGCCGACCGGTGCGCCATCGTGACCAGCAATCCCGTCATCGTCGGCGACATCTGGTTCGCCGACGGTCCCTACAAATCGCTCGCCGACGCAAAGCTGGCGCGCTCCACCATTGGAGCGTGTCCCAACAAGCAGGACCCTGCCGACGACTGATGCGCGACGACTGATGCGGCGAAAGCAGGCCTTCGTCGGTGATCAATGCAGCGCGGTGCTGCGCCGCTCGGTCAGACCGTATTGCGCCGCCGCCGCATAAAGCTGGACGATTTCGGCTTCCAGGTGCTCGTTGACGAGGAGGAGCGCCTTCAACGCCCCGCGCAGATCGCCATTGCAGCTTGCGACGATTTCGTCGATAGCCGCCTCGCTTGAACGGAAACTCATCGGATACCCCCTCCCAAAACCCTGCAGGACTAACTCTCGCGGCCCGATCCCAGTTGCTGTGAATCACGTGGATCGATCGGGTCGTCAGCGGTGATGGCATGCGCCCACGTCCAACAAAAAGTCCGGACCATGGTTATAAAATGGCCGACGACGCGCTGATGACAGGATTCGCGCCCGCAACCGGGCGACGGGCCGGGATGATTCGCAACCTTTCCCACCCTGCCTTCGTATCTGGCATATGACAGGCAGAAAATTATCAATGATTTCAATCATACTTATTTGCGTTCTCGGGTTGTTGGCAGTCGTAACGCACCTCGGGGTAGTAGCGGTGGAGCGGCGCTATCCCGCTTCCGGTCAGGCGATCAAAATCGAAGGCGCGAACATTAATCTTGTGGATATCGGCCCCCGCGACGGCGCGGAGCCGCCGCTGCTGCTGATTCACGGCGCGAGCTCGAACCTTGATGCCATGCGTCGACCGCTCGGCGATCTGCTTGCGAGGTATCACCGGGTGCTGCTCGTGGACCGCCCCGGACACGGGTGGAGCGAGCGTGATCGTCTGGAGGACTCCACCCCCGCGATCCAGGCCCGGATGCTGGAGGACGTGCTGCAGAGGCTCGGCGTCGACAGCGTCATCCTGGTGGTCCATTCCTGGAGCGGTGCCCTCGGGACCCGGATGGCGCTCGACTTCCCGCACCGCGTCGCCGGGCTCGTGATGTTGGCGCCGGTGGCCTATCCCTGGCGTGGCGGGGTCGGTCGTTACAATGAGGCCGTCGCAACCCCGCTCATCGGGCCGCTGTTGGCCAACACGATCACGCTGCCTCTGGGCCTCCTGTTGGCGAAGGCCGCCGCACGCGGCGTGTTCCTGCCGCAGCCGATGCCTGACGATTTCCTGGATCAGACCGCCACGCCGCTGCTGCTGCGGCCCCGTGAATTCGCAGCCAATGCGCGCGATCTGGCGACGCTGAAGCAGGCCGTGCGCGAGCAGGCGCCTCGCTACGGGGAGATCAAAATACCGGTCACGATCATCGCCGGCGACGCCGACCGGACCGTCTTCACCGACATCCATTCGCGCCCGTTCGCGCGAGCCGTGCCGCAGACGCGGCTGATCGTGCGGCCGGATCTCGGGCACATGGTGCAGAATGCAGTCCCTGAGCTCGTGATCGAGGAGGTCGATCGCATGATCGCGGGGATGAGGCTGGCAAACGCACTGCCAACGGGTCCGTGATCGTTCGGAACGAGAAAGCCCCGGTCCGTAGGACCGAGGCGTTCTGATCAGTGTTGCAGGACCACGCGGCGCTGCAGCGCCGCCGTGCATCACTGCTTCTGCTTGCCGTCCTTGTCGAACGACGAGAGGTAGGCCCACAGATTGTTGATCTCGGTCTCGTTCTTGATGCCGGCGAACGTCATCTTGGTTCCGGGAATCTTGGCCTTCGGATCCTTGATGTATTCCTTGAACTGGGCCTCGTTCCAGGTGATGCCGGAGTTCTTGTTGGCGTCCGAATAATTGTAGTCCGGGGCGGTGCCCGAGTGGCGGCCGTCGAGCCCGTTGAGCTCGGGGCCGACCTTGTTCTTCGCGCCTTCGCCGATCGAATGGCAGGGCAGGCACTTGTTGAACGAGGTCTTGCCGGCAGCCGCATCCTGCGCCAGCGCGGCGGAGGCCAGCGACGATGCGGTCATGACGACGAACGCACTCAAAATCAGCTTGTTCATGGATCTGGGGCTCTGTGTTTTGCGGAACGACTATGCGCCCGGTTTGTGGCATGGCGTTCCGGCAGAGACAAGCCGCAACGCGCCGCCCGGACTTATCAATATTTCCGATCTGTTTGCGTAGCAGCAAAGATCCAAAGCGGATAGCTCCGCCTATCCAAACCGCTGCGGTTGTGATTGATAGGACTGGACAAATCGAAACGCGCGCCTGAGGGAGAACGCGATGGCGATCAAGATGCCGGAAGCCGATCAGGCCGTGCTCGGGCGCCGGAGCGAGATCGTCGCCGCCTTGCGCGCGATCGTACCCGGCGAAGGCGTCATCGACAGTGCCGCCGAGATGCTTCCCTATGAGTCCGACGGCCTGATGGCGTATCGGCAGCCGCCGATGGTGGTGGTGCTGCCGGACACGACGGAGCAGGTCTCGAAGGTCCTGAAGTACTGTCACGCGCAGGGCATCAAGGTGGTTCCGCGCGGGTCCGGAACCTCGCTGTCGGGCGGCGCGCTGCCGCTCGCTGACGCCGTGCTGCTCGGCTTGGGCAAGTTCAAGCGCATCCGCGAGATCGATTTCGACAACCGCGTCGTCGTCACCGAACCCGGCGTCACCAATCTCGCGATCAGCCAGGCGGTCGCGCATGCCGGCTTCTACTACGCGCCCGATCCGTCCTCGCAGATCGCCTGCTCGATCGGCGGCAATGTCGCCGAGAATTCCGGCGGCGTGCACTGCCTGAAATACGGCATGACCACCAACAACGTGCTCGGCTGCGAGCTCGTGCTGATGACCGGGGAGGTCCTGCGAATCGGAGGCAAGTGCGCCGAGAACGCGGGCTATGACCTGATGGGGCTGATCACAGGATCGGAAGGCCTGCTCGGCGTGGTGACGGAAGTCACCGTGCGCATCCTGCAGAAGCCCGAGACGGCACGCGCGCTGATGGTCGGCTTCGCCGAGGTCGAGGCCGCCGGCGAATGCGTGGCCCGCATCATCGGCGCCGGCATCATCCCCGGCGGGATGGAGATGATGGACAAGCCGGCGATTCACGCGGCGGAAGCCTTCGTCCACGCCGGCTATCCGCTCGATGTCGAGGCGCTGCTGATCATCGAACTCGATGGTCCCGCGGTCGAGGTCGACGAGCTGATCACGCGGGTCGAGACGATTGCCAATGGCTGCGGTTCGACCTCCTGCCGGATCTCGACCTCCGAGGCCGAGCGCAATTTGTTCTGGGCCGGCCGCAAGGCGGCGTTTCCCGCGGTCGGGCGCATCTCGCCGGACTATCTCTGCATGGACGGCACCATTCCGCGCGGCGCGCTGCCGCAGGCCCTGGCGCGCATCCGCCAGCTCTCCGAGAAGTACCAGCTCGGCTGCGCCAACGTCTTCCACGCCGGCGACGGCAATCTCCATCCGCTCATTCTCTACGATGCCAACAAGCCCGGCGAGATGGAGCGGGCCGAGGCGTTCGGCGCCGACATCCTGCGCTGCTGTGTGGAGCTTGGCGGGGTGCTGACCGGCGAGCATGGCGTCGGCATCGAGAAGCGCGACCTGATGCCGGACATGTTCACCGAGATCGATCTCAATCAGCAGCAGCGCGTCAAATGCGCGTTCGATAGCCAGGGTCTGCTCAATCCGGGCAAGGTGTTCCCGACGCTGCATCGCTGCGCCGAGCTCGGCCGCATGCACGTCCATGCCGGCAAGCTGGCATTCCCGGACCTGCCGAGATTCTGAAGAGCGCTTCGGGGAGCATGGCAGTCGCATATCGCGGTCAGGCCGCGGAGTCGCTGTTCGCAGTTTTGACAAGTCGTCCCACGATCTCGTCATGCCCGGCCTTGTGCCGGGCATCCACGTCTTGGCTCCGAGGGGAAGAAAGACGTGGATGGCCGGGTCGAAGCCCGGCCATGACGATGTGGATGCATTGTCAAAAACAGTGACAGCATATGCGATCGCCTCGGCCGAAGGGCAGGGAATGGCGTGGTCAATGCCATGGCGACTTCCATCATCGCATCAGATCCAGGTTCATATCTCAATTATCGGGCATGACTTCGCATTCTCGCGGCGCATGACGCCCAAGCTGTTGCGACCGTCTGCCCTTCGAAAGCAAACGAGAGGGCACGGGGAATGCCGGGTGAAGGCCTCACCCATGGCCCGCCTGCAAACAAAAAGCAGGCGGCAGTCACCACAGGTTCAGCCGAGCATCCGGCATTCCCCGCGCGCTGGTCTTAACGCATATACGTGCTCGCCCCGGGGACCGGCTCGATTGCCCCCGTTTTCGCGACAACGCTTGCGCGTTGCGCTGACCCCAGCACCGGGAGGCCAGGCCCACACGATTTCGCGTCCGCGTCGCAGTCGTTCGTCGGCATAACCTAAGTCACGCTGCGACCCGACACGGCCACCGCATCCCCACCTCACGTATCGTGACGACCGCGCGTACGCCCCTCTCGGCGAAGCAGGATGGGCGGAGGATTGCATGATTTCGGTAAAAACGAAAGAGGAAATTCTCGACGCCTGAAGGGTATCAGGCGTTCTGCGTTGAAAGTGCTCGCGAAATGAATTTTTTCGCGCGGACGATTTTGGCCTCTTGCCGCAGCTGCTGAGGTCGAAGCAGCCGATGCCGAAGTGCCCATGAGCAACTGTCGACGCGTGACTGCAAAGTGAAGGAACAGCGTTCGCCGGAACGCGCATGTTCGGCATCGTGAATGCTCGCAAAATCGGGTAATCGTACAGACGAACGAACTTGGCCCAGGATATCGGTATGGAAAGCCGAAATCGGTACAAAGCAACGAAATGAACGCAGCACAATGTCGCATGGCGCGCCGCATTGGGCCTCGGCATCAGAGAACTCGCCGAGAAAGCAAGGTCGCGCCGAGCACGGTCACGCGGTTGGAAGCGGGCGAAGAGCCTCAGCCGAGAGCAGTGCAAGCGATACAGAGGATCTTGGAAGCTGAAGGCGTCGAGTTCACCAACGGCGAAGCGCGCGGCGTTCGACTATGGCGTGACAAGACCTGAAGATCCCGAGTCGCACACGTCGCGACGCGCTCACGACGCGAGGGGCAGCACTAACGCTCGATAGGTCCCCTCGACAAAATAGTTTAAATGTTCTATATTTGTTCTGATCGGACTTGGCGTCCAAGCGACTTTGAAAAGCTCGGCTTTTTCGGGCTTTTGGGCCGAAGTAGGCGGGACGTTACAACGGCGGCGTGGGCATCAGGCCTTTGCCGACCGACCATTTGGGATGAACATGACGCGTAAGACTATCGACACGGTCATCTTGGACCTCGACAACACAATCTTCGACTGGTTCGCAGTCTGGTATGCGTCCTTCCGTCCGATCTACGACGACATCATAAAGATATCTGGAAAACATGTTTCCGAAGTCGAAGCGTCGATCCGTAAGGTGCATCAGCAGCACCGGACTTCAGAATATACTTTCTTACTTGAAGAGTTGGATCTACTTGAAGCGCAGCGCGCCAAGGCTCCGATCCGCGAAGTGTTCCATGACGCGATAGAGAAGTCTCGCGCCGGTCGCGATCAGACGCTCAAGCTGTATCCGAGTGTATTTCCTAGTCTTTGGGATCTAAAGCAAAAGGGCACGAAGATTGTCGCCTACACGGAATCGATGGGGTTTTACAGTGCGTATCGGTTGAAGCGCTTTGGCCTTGACGGCGTGATCGACGTCTTGTTCAGCCCACAAGATCATGAAGTACCAGCAGGTGTTTCCGTGGAAAAGCTGCGCCGTCATCCCGATGAATTTTATCAACTCCAGGTCACACAGGTTCGCCATACGCCTCCTGGCGAACTGAAGCCCAATCCAAGAGTCTTGCTTGATATTCTAAAGACCGTCGGTGCTACGGCGGACCGCTGCGCTTACATTGGCGATAGCCTCTTCAAGGACGTCGCTATGGCGCGCGACGTTGGCGTCCTCGATGTTCACGCTCGGTACGGCGAAAGCCAGCGCAAGCCGGAATACAAACTTCTGCAGAACGTTTCACATTGGACGCAGGAAGACGTTGACCGCGAGGTCGCCATCACGTCGAAGGCGCACAGCTTCACACCGTCTGTTGTGCTGAAGGATTCTTTTGCTGAAATCTTCATGTACTGTGACTTCGTCGCGTTTAAGCCAGCTGATGACCAAATCAGCGCAGAGCAGGAAACCAAAAACGCAATCGAAATCTGGAAGAAATGTGTCGACGTACATCAGCACTTTAATGATTTGGAAATGCGCATTCGAAACTTCGCACTAACCGTCGTTGGTGCTCTCATAGCGTCGGTTAGTTTCACCTACCAGCAGGGTCTTCAAACTCATATTTTCGGAACTGCCATTCCCGCAGGGCTCGGGTTGGTGGCTGCGGCCTTCTTCGCATGGGTTGGCTTCTTTTTTATGGATCGATATTGGTACCATGTCCTTCTCAAGGGCGCGGTCATGCACTCGGCCAAGATTGAAAAGCGCTATGCTTCATCTATTCCTGGAATAGGTCTTGGGATGACAATCTCGGAAGCAAGCGGAAACGTCAAAATCCTCGGCATACAAATGAACTCGGATCGCCGACTGGAGGCGTTTTACTTGATTGGCGCTGCGATGATAGGGGTTGTGTTTGTCTTCTTGCTGCTCGCGCAGCCAAACCAGGCGGTTAATACCAGTTCGAAGTCTGCCGCGCAGCCACCTTCTGCGCAATCAACGAAGCCGTCTCCTTAGACGCGCATCGTGCAGGAGCGCGTTGCTTGTATTGCAATTGCTGCAATCGTAGCTGCTTCGGCTATGTTGAGGCGTCGCAAGAAGGCTACTGAGACAGGTTAGAGAGAGGCCGATGCCCAAGAAGTTTCCAACGTACCTCTGCAAGAAGTCGTGCTCGGCCGATCTTGAATATTCTATGTATCGGTTCGAAAAGGGGAGAACCTACACGGACGACGGCACGACGATCATGGATGTTTACACCAGTAGCGACGACTGGTTTGAACCGACCGAGCCCAATGCCAGCACGATCACAGTTACCCACCCTGAAGCAAGAAGACGAAGGTAATTACTTTATACGCTGTCGCCGTGATTCGGCGATCTAAGGGGTTTAACATGAGCGCAAATTCGGAATTACGGTGACAGTGCACCAAATCCGGTGAAATATTAAAGTGCAGCATCACCGTAATTCCGTGATTCTGGACGGCTCATCATAGGCGATCATCGCCATTTGGTCACGCGTTCAATATGAAAGCGTCCGAACCAGACCTTTATATTAATGCGGATTGTTTCACTCGTCGGCGTCGTCGAAGAGGATTCCGATCCCCGCAAGGTGATCGGAAGAGGTTCATCTCCGTGCTGCCGGAGAAACTCTTTGGCAATTGGCTCGTCAGTCTTGGTCCTGCCGAGAGGGCTATTGGTGGCCTCCCGGATTTTCGTTCGCTTCACCCAATTCGCCATCTGTACGCGTGCTCCTCGTTCTGGCGTGAACTGGGGCAGAAATTGGCAAGATCATCTCGGAATGTGAACCTGCGAAGAAAATCTGATGTTTTTTCGCAGGGCTCGATTTTTGACTTAACTTATTGCGAACTCAGGTGATATTTTTTTGTCGAAGTATTCGCTTTGCCATCCCAATCGGGTGCTCGCCGAGCAGTTGCGCCGCGTGACGAACGTAACCGGCTATCTCCTGGCGACGTTTTCGACACAGCGTGAGAGCCTCCCAATAGCGCCGCTCAATCGAGCTTGGCTTGCCGCCATATAGTTCGCAATACCGAGCAAACGCCTTCAAGTTCGAGCCAGCGAGTTGGCCCTTGAGCCGACGCACTTCTCGGATCAGTTTTTCAGCCCTTTGGTGCTGTTCGGATTCGGCTCGGATCGGATGCAGCTTCGGTCGCCCGACCTGTCCCGCCTTTCCTTCGATTAGATTAGCGACGTGATGTTGCACCGAGGCCGGAATAACAGGCAGAGGCTTGAACAGCATATCTTGAAGAGCATCAAGAAATTGCTCGACAGGAGGACTGACCTTTTCCTTCAATTCCAGACGTATCTGCAGAAATGCCATGACCTCCGGTGTGTGCATCAGTCGTAGCAGATCGTCGACCTCTGCGGTCGCGCTGCGAAGCGCGGCGACCACGCGCTGCTTCTCGGGAGCATAACCAGTCTCAAGCTGCACCTCGATCGTCTTCCACTGCTCAAGAAGCCGACGATCATTGGCCGACGTCTGCTTGTTGAGCTTGTCGCCCGTCGCTGCATCGGTAACTTGAGCGGACTTGCATTGATCGCGTTGTCCACCGGAACGACGTCTACTTACGATCATTGTTTGTCCTCAAGCCAATAGGCCGCGGATGCTTCGGAGCGGCTCGGCGTACTCGCTTGCGAAGCCGCCCGCTAATCCAGAGGCTGGTGCTATCTCGGACGCCACCGTACAGCCATCGTCGGATTGGAGCCATCACCTTCTTCGGCTGGCCGAGCTCCTTTCAACATCCGGCCAACGAGATCTGCCAACAACGTCATGCCTTCCGCTTCAACCCGATCTCGCCAGCCCAGGTATCCGAATTACGGTGCACTTCGTTAAAGGCGCAGCGGCGGACGTCGGCGCTAAAAAGCGCACTCTGACGGCTGCGTGCCCGTTACCTTGCAGGAAACGGACAGGCCGGCATCGCCCCAGTCCCGGTCTTGATGGGCTCACGCCCTAAATCAGCCCGTATTGCATCCGCTCGCGCCGTGCCAGGAGGGGCAGGGCCTGGCCCGCGATGTAGGTCTTGAAGTGGTCGCTCTCCTGGTGCGCCTTGAAGGCAGCCTCGTCGCGGAACAGTTCGTAGAACAGGAACTGCGCCGGGTTGTCCTTGGCGCGGGAGATCAGGAACAATTGGGCGCCGGGCTCCTTCTGCGCCTCCGGGAGGAAGCGTGACAGGATCTCGGCGACGCGGTCGGCCTCGCCGTCCTTGGCTTCCCATTGCGCCACCACCAGCAGGCCGCCGCCGCTGACGGCTTCGCTCACGGTTTTCGTGTCGATTGCATATTGCGCCATGTCGTCATCCTCTCGTTCGGGTATCCGCGGGGGCCATCGATAGCTCCGTTTCAGCCGCGGATAGTTCGATCGCGGATGAACTATGGATGTCGCGCAGGGCACAGGTCCGGAGACCATGAGGTTGGCAGGGTAATCGGGCATGGCCTTTCGAATCGGGGGCCTCATGGTTCGAGACGCGTCGCAAGAGCGACGCTCCTCACCATGAGGGTCTAAAATCGCGCGAGAAAAATGGTCCTCATCCCCTGGGACCGCCGCAGGCGGTCGTCTCGAAGGATGACCGCAGTAAGACTGCGCACCAAGCCTTTTTCCTCATATGCGATTGCTCTCCGTCACGTTGCGGCAGGTGTGCCGCGCGAGGGCCGCAAGTTCCGTCACGCCGCCCTTGTGTCCGGCCTCCGACGCATCAGAAAGGCTCCAATGGGGCCGGACCCGATGCGCTCCGAACCGTTCGGTTCACCGGTGGTCACAGCGCCTTGTCGTGCAGCCAGCTCCGGATGATTTCGACCAGCTCCGCCTTGCATTCCAGCGGCAGCCAGTGGGCGCCGGGCAGGCAGGTCACGCTCAGGTCCGCGCAGGCCGCGCGCATGGGGTCGCCGAGGCGATTGCCGCTGATGCTGTTGATCTGGTCGTAGTCGCCGTTGACGAACAGCACCGGCTGCGTGATCCGGCCGCCATTGGGAGCCGTGCGGGCGTAGGCGATGTTGGCATCGTCGTTGAGATACCAGGCGCAGGGCGCGCGGAAGCCGTTTTGATCGAACGCCCTTGCCAGCGCGTCGAAGTCGGCCGCGGGCCAGAGCGCGGGGTCAGGCTCGGTGGGCGGGGCGCGATGCGCGGCGCCGAAGCGGCCGCCCCTGCGCGTGACCGACGCGTTCGGCGAGGGCTGGCCGATGGCGGCGGGATCGCCGCGGCGATAGATCGAGGCCAGCGACGCCGCCTTGTCGGCATCGAGATCGGCGACCGCCGCCTGGAAGTGCGTCGTGTAGTAGCGGTAATAGTCCCACTGGCCGTCCGGATAGCGCTCCACGGAGTAGATCGCCCGATCGACCAGGGGGACGAGCGTCGGAAGCGCGTTGGCGTCGGGGAAGTACGGCACGGAGACCAGCACGACGCCCCGGCTGCGCCCAGGCTGGTGCGCGACCAGCGCGCCTGCGATGACGCTGCCCCAGTCGTGGCCGACCCAGATCGCAGGCTGGCCGCCGAGGTGGTCGTGGAGCTCCGCCATGTCGGTGACGACGTGTTCGTTGGCATAGGCGGATATCGCCGCGGGCGCGGAGGAGCGGCCATAGCCGCGCATGTCGGGCGCGATGCAATGCCAGCCATCGGCGGCAAACGCCTCCATCTGCGCGCGCCAGATCAGGCTGAGTTCCGGCCAGCCGTGCAGGAACATCATCAGCGGTCCGTCGGCCGGCCCGCTCTCGAGATAGTGCGTGGTGTGACGCGGCGTGCTGAGGTTGCGCGAAACCAGCTGCGCGGCCGGGGTGCCCGGTGCAGGGCTCGCGCTTGCGCCGGCTGCAGCTGTTCCGACGGGAGTGGATCGTGAATCACATGTCAGTCCGGCTGCGGAGGCTTGCGGTCGAGACGGGGCATTCATGGTCGAGCACTCCGGTTGTCCTGGTCGTCAGAGCGCGCCTCGCGCGTCATCCGCGCGGCGAGGCCGAGCGATCGGAAACGCGCGAGGCGCTGTGCAGGTCCGCTTCCGCGCTCAAGAACGTTCCATCACACCCGGCCTTGTGTCCGCGCTCCAACGCTTTAGAAGGTCTCCAACGGCAGCGGGCGCGCCTCGCGCGTCCGTCCGATCGTCACAATCAAGTAAGGCCAGCGGTGGTGGACGCCCTCAAAGTACGGAACGCAGCCGATGTCGAGGAGGTGGTGCGCGCCGCCATCGCCGGCGACCAGCCGATCGAGATCATCGGCCACGGCTCGAAGCGGGCGATCGGCCAGCCGACGGCGACCAATGCGGTGCTGGACCTGTCGTCCCTGAATGCCGTGATCTCCTATGAGCCGAACGAGCTGATCATCACGGTGCAGGCCGGCGCGCCGCTCGCCGACGTGCTGTCGCTGATCGATTCCAAGAGCCAGCAATTCGCCTTCGAGCCGGTCGACACCGGCCCGCTCCTGGGCGCGCCCGGGCGCGGCACCATCGGCGGCATGATCGCGGCAGGGCTGGCCGGTCCGCGCCGGATCAAGGCCGGCGGCGCGCGCGATCATCTGCTCGGCGCACATGCGGTCTCGGGGTTCGGCGAGAGCTTCAAGACCGGCGGCAAGGTGGTGAAGAACGTCACCGGTTACGATCTCTGCAAGCTGCTCGCCGGCTCCTGGGGCACGCTTGCGATCATGACCGAGGTGACCTTGAAGGTGATGCCGCGTCCCGAGGCCGAGCGGACCGTGGTGCTGCGCGGCCTCGATGACGGTACGGCCAATCAGGCCATGACCGCGGCGCTCGGCTCGCCGTTCGACGTGTCGGGCGCGGCGCATCTGCCGGCCTCGATCGCGTCTGCCGAGACCGATGGGCTGAAGGCGATTGCCGGTCCACAGCAGTCGCTGACCCTGGTGCGCCTGGAGGGCATCACGGCGTCGGCGGCCCATCGCGCAGCCTCGCTCGCCAAGCAGCTGGCGCCGTTCGGAACCACCGAAATCCTCGATGACGCCGCATCCGCGCCGATCTGGAGCGCCATCCGCGACGTCGTACCGTTTGCCGCCAACGGTCCGCTCGGGGCCTGGCCGGTGTGGCGGATCGTCTGTCCGCCGGTCTCCGGGGGGGCGTTGGGGCGGTTGCTCGCGCAGGAGACGGGCGGCGAGGTGATCTATGACTGGGGCGGCGGCCTGATCTGGCTGGCGTTGCCGCCGCAGGGCGATGCCGCGGCGGCGGCCGTGCGCCGGCATGTCGGCGCCGTCGGCGGGCATGCCACGCTGCTGCGGGCGTCCGAGGACGTCCGCCGCGCGGTCGATGTTTTCCAACCCCAACCGGCCGGGGTGGCCGCGCTCGAGGCGCGCGTGCGCGCCTCCTTCGATCCGAAGGCCGTTCTCAATCGTGGCCGTCTGCGGCGGAGTGTGGCGCCATGAAAACCGAATTCACTCTGGCCCAGCTCGCCGATCCCGATATCGCGGTCGCCGACAAGATCCTGCGCGCCTGCGTCCATTGCGGCTTCTGCACCGCGACCTGTCCGACCTATGTGCTGCTCGGCGACGAACTCGACAGTCCGCGCGGGCGCATCTACCTGATCAAGCAGATGCTGGAAAAGGACCAGCCGCCCACGGCCGAGGTCGTCAAGCATATCGACCGCTGCCTGTCGTGCCTGTCCTGCATGACGACCTGTCCCTCCGGTGTCCACTACATGCATCTGGTCGACCAGGCGCGGGTGCGAATCGAGAAAACCTACACGCGTCCGTTGGCCGATCGTCTGCTGCGCGCGGTGCTTGCGCATGTGCTGCCGCGGCCGGGCGCGTTCCGGCTTGCGACCTGGCTGGCCCGATTCGGCCGGCCGCTGGCGGGCCTGCTGCCCAAACCCCCGGTGGCG
>NZ_CAFK01000083.1 GCF_000239815.1 Bradyrhizobium sp. STM 3843
CGGCCTTGGCCTTCTTCGAGCCCTTCTTGACAGTTTTCTTGCTGGCCTTCGCCACGGCAAATTCCCTTCAAACGACGTCGGACGGATGATCTCGGGATGGGCGCCCGGACACTAGCGCGGCTACCGCGTGGCTTCAGCGAGCATCCCGAACACCGAGAAAACCAGCGGTTTTCGCTCCAGATTATAGGATTCGGTGTCGCGCGCGGCGCGAACGATCTTTTCCCATACCTCGGCGAGCCGTGCAAGGCGGGGCAGATTGGCGTTAGGATCGGGTCCACGCAGCCGCGCGGCCACCCAACGCTCGATCGTATCGATGAAGCTCGCAAGCGCGACGCGGTCGCTGGTGCCGAGCGCGTCACCCAAGGCATGCAGCTCGTTCGGATCGAGGTGCGGCAGGGTCGCAAGCAGCGCCGCGGTGCGGGTCTGCAGCTGTAGCGCATCACCACCCAGCAAAGCGAGCGCGCGGGACACGCTGCCTTCGGATGCAGCCGCGGCCTCGATCAGCGCGGGATCGGCCGGGTCGGTCGCTGTGGCCTCAGCGACAGCTCGGATCACATCTTGAGTCGCGAGCGGACGCAGGCTCAGCCTCCGGCAGCGCGACTTGATGGTGGCGAGCACCCGCGCCGGGGCGTGGCTGACCAGGAGAAACAGCGAGCGCTGCGGCGGCTCCTCGAGGATCTTCAAGAGCGCATTGGCGGCATTGGGATTGAGCTCGTCGACGGTGTCGACGATGCAGACCCGCCAGCCCTCGGCGGCAGCGGTCGAGCCGAAGAAGCTGATCGTCTCGCGTGTCTCGTCGACGGTAATGACGGTGCGCAGCACGCCCTTGTCGTTGGCGGAGCGCTCGAGTGTCAGCAACCCACCATGGGCGCCGGCGGCGATGCGGCGCGCGGTCTGGTCAGTCGGATCAACGAACAGCGTATCGGCTCCGCGCACTGCGGGCGCGCCCGAATCGCCATGCGCGAGCACGAAGCGGGCCATCCGATAGGCCAGCGTCGCCTTGCCGATGCCAGGAGGACCTCCGATCAGCCATGCGTGAGCGATGCGGCCGCTGCGGTAGGCCGCAAGCAAGGCCGCCTCCGCCTCGCGATGCCCGATCAGGACCGACGTCTCGCGCGGATGGCGGACCGCGATCTCGGTTTCGGTCTTGCGCGCGCTCATGGTTGTCCCACGGTGGCGGGCGTGAACAGATGCATGCGAACCGTATCCCAGACAGCATCAGCGACCCGGTCCGGCTCGACAGTGGCGTCGATCAACACGCAGCGCTTGGGATCATCGGCTGCGATCTTGCGATAGGCCTCGCGCAGGCCCTGGTGGAATTTGATGTCTTCGCTCTCGAACCGGTCGGGTGCGTCACTGCCGCGCCGGACGGCGGCCCGTTGCATCCCGACCTCGACGGGCACATCGAGGATGATGGTCAGGTCCGGCTTGAGATCGCCGATCGTCACCCGTTGCATGGCATTCAGGACATCGGGGGCGACCTTGCCGAGACTGCCCTGATAGGCGCGGGTCGAATCGAAGAATCGATCGCAGAGCACCCAGCTGCCCTGGTTCAGCGCCGGCAGGATCACGTTGCGGACATGATCGTCGCGGGCGGCGGCGAACAGCAGAGTTTCGGCCTCGGCGCCGAGCAGCTTGCCAATCCCCGACAGGACCAGATGCCGCATGATCTCTGCACCCGCGGAGCCGCCGGGCTCACGGGTCGAGAGATTGCGCACGCCAGCCGCCTCAAGACGTTTGGCCAACATCTTGATCTGGGTGGATTTTCCGGCGCCTTCGCCGCCTTCGAAAGTGACGAATTTGCCGCGGCCGGGGCCGCGTTGCACTTGAACATCGCCCATTGCTAGAGCTTCTCGACGCCAGCGCGGAACAAACCGATCACGAGCTCGCCGACGCCATCGATTGCGCGCCGCATGGTCGATCCCTTCGCAATCGGCTCAGCGGCATAGATCGGGCTTTCCACCGCGATATTGGGTCCCCGCCATACCCTGACAACCCCGACGCGCTGCCCCTGCTCGATCGGCGCCCGAACCGGACCGCTATAGACGATCCGGGCGATCAGCTTGTCGCTGCCGTTCTTCTGCACCATGACCTTGATCGGCTCCGGGCTCGACAGTTTGACGGAGCGGCTTTCGCCGCCGAACACCCGGGCGTAGCCGATCGGCTGGTCGGCTGCAAAGAGGGTGCGGGTTTCGAAATTGCGAAACCCCCATTCCAGCATCTTCTTGGCTTCGGTGGCGCGGTCCTCGGGATCCTCGAGCCCATTGACGACCACGATCAGCCTCGTGCCGTTCTGCATCGCAGAGCCGACCATGCCGTAGCCGCCCTCCTTGGTGTAGCCGGTCTTCAGTCCGTCCGCGCCCTCCATCGCGTTCAAGAGCGGATTGCGGTTCTGCTGGCGAATCTTGTTCCAGGTGAACTCCTTCTCGCCGAACAGCTTGTAGAACTCCGGATAGTCCAGGATGATGTGGCGCGCGAGCATCCCAAGCTCGCGCACGGTCATCTTGTTGCCGGGGTCGGGCAGCCCGTTGGCATTGGCGAAGGTGGATTTGGCGAGGCCAAGCTCGCGGGCGCGCTTGGTCATGAAATCGGCGGCGAAGATCTTCTCGTTGCCGGCCATGCCCTCGGCCAGCGCGATGCAGGCATCATTGCCGCTCTGGATGATGGCGCCGTGCAGGAGATCGTCGACCGAGACCTTGCTGTTCAAGGCCGCGAACATCGTCGAGGTGCCCGAGGGGGCCCCACCCCTGCGCCAGGCGTTCTCGCTGATCCGGTACTCATCCGTCAGCTTGACCGTGCCGTCCTTCACGGCGTGGAACACCACTTCCGCCGTCATCAGCTTCATCATGCTCGAGGGGGCGCGGAGCTCGTCGGCATTCTTCTCAAACAGGACGCTGCCGCTGGTGGCTTCGATCAGAATCGCGGTCGGGGCATCGCCTTCGAAGCCGCCCTCCTCCTTGCGCGCGCCTTGCACGCTCTGGTTGGCGGCCTGGAGCACACCGCTCCAACCGATGATGAGGGCAGCCGCGACCGCAGCCAGTGCACGCCAGGGGCGCCCGGAAAATGGAACGGACGGACGGAATGGTAACATTTTCAGTGCCATCGGCGGGGCCCCGGAGCAAATGGCGTTCTAACAGCTGGCCACAGCGCGAACAACATCGCCAGCCCTTCCGTCCTCGGCGCTCCCCAACCATCCGGGCGCTCAGAGCAGAAGGTGCCGAAGCGGGACATGGCTGCATCGATCCCGCACTGCGTGAACCTTTTGCGGAATGCTGCGACACACTATCGCTGGGGATATTTCAGGGCCCAGTATTCGTCGCAGCGTTGCCTTGAGAACATATTCCTCACGGCAACGCTGTTGCTTTTTGGGAATTCAACCTTAAATATGCGTGATCAGTCGGCGCCTTTGGCCCTGAATCCCCGGTACGCCGACTGAGGAAACCCCGCGTCCAGCCCCGCGGGGTTTTCTTTTGCCGGCTTGGAGCCCGGCCTGACGGTCGCTTAATAGAGCCCGCGACCGCTGAGAATGTCGCGCGCCTCCTGCGCACCGTTGTCCGGTGCGTAGGCCGAGGCCCGGCTCGTGCCGCTCACATAGCCGCCGTCCTGATCATAGCTTACGGCACGTGGATTCTCGAGCACGCGTCCGCGTGAGCGGCTCGATGCCGACAGCTCCGAACTGCCCCCCGCCGAGGCCGCATCCGCCGCCGAGTTACCGAGCGTGTACGGCCGCTCCTCTGGCATCGGAATTTCGCCGCGGACCGAACGTCCGGCGCCGCCGATCTCCGGCACGAACGGCCGCGCCGAGGCGACCCGTACCAGGGAGGGCGCAGGCGCCGGGATTCCGGTGCGCAAGGTCGCCATCAGCTGCACGTCGTCGGAGCCTTCGAGCGGCGCGCGGCCGACATATTCGACCCGCACCTTGGCCACGCCGTGGTTCTTGAACTCAAGAAGCTCGGCGGCCTTGTTGGAGACGTCGATCAGGCGGTTGTCGTGATACGGGCCGCGATCATTGACCCGAACGATCAGCGACTTGCCGTTGGCCAGATTGGTGACGCGGGCATAGCACGGCATCGGCAAGGTCGGGTGAGCCGCGGTCAGCGAAGCCATGTCGAACACTTCGCCGTTGGCGGTGAGCCGGCCGTGGAAATCGTCTCCATACCAGGAGGCCAGCCCTTCGGCTCGGTAGTTCACGTCCTCTTCCGGCACGTAGACACGACCGCCCACGGTATATGGCTTGCCGACCCGGTAGACCCCGCCCCCCTTGGGCACGGGTTCTCCGAACGCGACCACGCGCGGGCTAGATGACACGCCGTATTTCGGGTCGACGCGGCTGGCGAATTTGTTCGACGAGGCGCAATTTGCAACCGTCAGGCACGCGAGAACCGCGACAGCGCCGCGCACTGCTCTCTCGCCCGGATATGTCCGACGAAACTCCATTGACCCCGAATACCGTCCCGCCGGCGACCGCTGCGGGCAGCGATACCGGACTACTTCCCCGAGTCGCGTCCCACCGCGACCCAATGCATAAGGATAACGCAACCCGAACACGGCGGAAATGGGGTGGGCTCGGGCTTGGTTAACCAAGCCTTGCGCCCTATGCGTCCGCCTGGATGGACCGCTCGCGCCTCCCGCGAGGCCATCCTGTGTTTCCACTGCTTCCTTTATGTCACATCTGTTGCGGTGAATCCTCAGTCGGTCCTCATCTCATTTTGCGGGACTAAATCCTTTTGACTGTGCGGGGCCCCCCGTCGTTTGGTTCTCGCGGGGGCGCAGAAGGACCTCTTGCGATGATCGAAGCAATCACAGCAGTCATGGGTTTGGTCGGCGCCGGGATTTTCCTGGCTCATGCGTTCGAAGGCGTGCGCTCCCGGGCCTGACGTCCGGCGCCTATGCGCCGCGACGTCCATCCCTTGGGCATGCCGCCGGGCGACAGGCCCGGGATGAGTTGAAGCTTAATTTCACGACCCGGCTTTTCCGAAAGTTTTAACCGGTTCGGACAAGCATCAAGCGCAGGAGGTGATCCATGCGCCATCAAGACAAGGTTTCGGGCGGCTTCCTCGCCCTGACGGCCGTCAGCCTCGCGGTTCTGTGCTCCAGCCTGATCGCGTTTGCGTTGACTTGAAGCGTTGATTCGAAACGGGTCGCGGCCGCACCGATGCGGACGCCGACATGATGATCGAACAGGCGTGCCGAACACACAGATCGGCCCCCGCTGCACAGATAGATGAGGTCGACAGTCGGATGATCTCGGCAGCCCTTTGTCCTGGGGTGGCTGCGAAGGTCGTTTCAGGAATCGGTTTGTTGCTGATCTGGTACGGCCTCGGAGGACTTGCTCCGGCCTACGCTCAGGACTTGGCCATCGCACCCTGCACGCGGAATACTCCTCCAGGAGCCGCTTGCGCCTGCAATCCCGGAGTGATGCGAGGACGACAGCATATGGGTGCGCCAGGCTGGCATCTCGACGAGCGACAGCACGTGATCAAAGATGGCTGGCACGCGACTTATTACAAGGGCACACACAACGCCGTCTGTTCTCGAGATCAGTGACATCGGCCTCGCCGAACGAAGCCACCTCGCGATCTCACCAGCTCAACCAGCTGCCCAAACAGCCATGTGACGACTGTGCGGTCTGTAATCTCCAGCCGCTCCGCTTGCCATTCATATTAGTGCAACAGCGGCAATCCCCCCCTTTTAGGCCGCCCTCGCCCGTATCGGCGCGATGGCTTCGACGCTCTCCCTGAACTCCCCACCCCACAGCCATCGCCGGATCAGAACTCATCGCGACGGCGCGAGCCGGAGTGCCACGGCATCGCATCGGAATTCCGATCAGCTCATTCGTCGTAATGAACTGAAACGAACGGATACCATTCTCTCACGCTGTGGCCTCATTCAACGCATTCTATCGCACACAGCGACGAGCAGCAGAACGCACGGTCCTATTAGTTGAAATCAAATAAACTCAATGGTCCTGACGTTTTACCGTGGTTCCATTCGGAACAACCTCGCCGGCCGCCGCGAACGTCGCAGGCGTGCCGCAAAGTTGATCGGCCGGCAATCAAGCGCGCTTGGCGTCAATCGGGACAAGCCGTACGCTGATCTCTTACTCATGGGATCACGCTCATGAGCTTACGCAAGACTTTTCGGCTGGTTCTGATCAAGCCGTCGCATTACGACGATGACGGCTACGTTATCCGGTGGTGGCGCGGCGGCCTGCCTTCGAATTCGTTGGCATGTCTCTATGGCATTGCGATGGATTGCCGCGAGCGCCAGGTTCTCGGCGCGGACGTCGACATCAGCATCGAAGCCATCGACGAGACCAATTGGCGGGTGCGAGTCGAGGATCTCGCGTGCACGATCAAAGCGGCGGAGGCCGGCATGGTGATGCTGGTCGGCGTGCAGTCCAACCAGTTTCCGAGGTCACTCGATCTCGCCAGGCAGTTTCGCCGCCGTGGCGTCGCGGTCGCCGTCGGCGGCTTCCATGTGTCCGGCACGCTCGCGATGCTGCCGGAGCGCGATCGAAGCCTTCAGGAGATGCTCGACCTCGGCGTTTCCGTGTTCGCTGGCGAAGCCGAAGGCCGGCTGGACGAGGTCTTGCGCGACGCGGCGGCCGGTCGGCTGCAACCCATCTACAATTTCCTTGACGACCTCCCGCATCTGGAAGACCGGCCGCTGCCGATCATTCCCCATCAGCAGATCGCGCGGGTGATCGGTCACACCACGAGCTTCGATGCCGGCCGCGGCTGTCCCTTCCAGTGCTCGTTCTGCACCATCATCAATGTGCAGGGTCGCAAATCGCGCCGCCGCTCCGCCGACGACATCGAGGCGTTGATCCGTGCCAATGTCGCGCAGGGCATCTCGGCCTTCTTCATCACCGACGACAATTTTGCCCGCAACCGCGACTGGGAAGCCCTGCTCGACCGAATCATCGACCTTCGCGAAAGGGAAGGTTGGGATTTGCGCTTCACGATCCAGGTCGACACGCTGTGTCACAAGCTGCCTGGTTTCATCGAGAAATGCGCGCGCGCCGGCGTCAGGCGCTGCTTCATCGGCCTTGAGAATATCAACCCGGACAGTCTTGCCGGCGCCAAGAAGCGGCAGAACAAGATCACCGATTATCGCGAGATGATGCTGGCGTGGAAGCAGGCCAGGATCATCACCGTCGGCGGCTATATCCTCGGCTTTCCGAACGATACGCCGGCGTCGATCGTCCGTGATATCAGGATCATCCAGCACGAGCTGCCGATCGACATGCTGGAATTTTTCCTTCTGACTCCGCTGCCCGGTTCGGAAGATCACAAGATGCTGCATGCGAAGGGCGTTCCGATGGATCCGGACCTCAACAAATACGATCTGGATCACGTCACGGTTGCGCACCCCGCAATGTCCAAAGCGGAATGGGAGCGCGCTTATGAGCTCGCCTGGCAGACCTATTACAGCTGGGAGCACATCGAGACGCTGATGCGGCGCGCCGCGGCGACCGGCAACAACATCAGCCGGATCGTCAACTACGCTCTCTATTTCAAGGGCTATCATCCGATCGAGCATGTGCATCCGCTCGAGGGCGGTGTCTTGCGGCTGAAGAGCCGGCACGAGCGCCGCCCGTCTCTGCCGGTCGAACCGGCCTGGTTGTTCTATCCGCGCTATGTTGCCGAGACGGCGGTCAAGGCGGTCCGCTGGGCCACGCTCGCCATCCGGCTTCAGCGGCTGGCGCGCAAGGTCAAGGCGGATCCGCAGCGGCTCGCTTACGTCGACCAGGCGCTGGCGCCGCTTGGGAACGAGACCGAGAAGCTGGAACTGTTCAAGACCAGATCGAGCGAGGCCTTTCTCGCGCAGCGGCGGCATGTCGAGGCGGCGCAGAAGCCGAAAGAGCGCGCGCCGTCGCCTTGACCGCATCCGCGCGTGATCAGCGAAGCTTGCGACAAGGCTGGCGGGAGAGGAGTCCTGTCAACTCCCTTGAAATCTCAGGATTATTGCCAATCTAAGGTAGCGCAGCCATGGTTTCGGCTACGGCTCTCCGATCGAGGCCGTCGCTTCGACAAGTTCCGAATTGTGATTCTTGAGTGCCCTTTGTTCAGCGAAGCGGGGCACAGATGAGATTGCTCCGAGAATGGCGACATCCGCTCGCTTGGTTCAACAGAGCGCCGTGCCAGGGCGCCAGCGCTGAGGAATGGCAGCCCGTCGTCAGGCTTGGCACGTTCGCCCGGCTTCAAATGCGCAAGCGCGGGCCGGATGGCCGATGGACTTATCGAGAGCCGACCGAGGCTGAGGTCCAGGAGTATCTTAAGAATGAGGCTTGGTGAGCGCGGTGCTTCTCGCTCCAATTGTTTCAGTGCTTTTCAATGTAGGCCTGTGCGCACTGCTCGAAGATCTAGGCCTTCTCTACGATCTCGGGCCGCCTTCTTCTCCTCAAACGAAACAGTGGCGGAAGGGGTGGGATTCGAACCCACGGTACCCTTGCGGGCACGCCGGTTTTCAAGACCGGTGCCTTAAACCACTCGGCCACCCTTCCAAACGTTGATTTCGCTTAGCTTTTTCGTCTACCACGGAGAACAGACCGCGGACTCAGCTACCGGATTGCTACCCAACGTCGTCGGGTTTCTTTATGGCCGCTCGCAGCGCTCCGTCAACTGCCGCCGCTGCCTCGCCCTGCATATTCGGCATTAGATGGCTGTAGATGTCCATCGTAATCGCGATCGAGGAGTGCCCCAGCCGCTCTTGGACAACCTTCGGATGGACCTTGGCCGCGAGCATGTGGCTCGCGTGGCTATGCCGCAGACCGTGCAGCGTAACGCCCCATTGGTCGAGGAAAGCCGACATGACGTGCGTCAGGCTCCGCGGCTGCAGCGGGGAGCCGTCCGCCTGTGTCACGACATGCCAGCCGTCGTCGGCCCGGACGCCAAGCCTAAGCAGCTCCTGAGCCTGTGCGAGGCGCCAGCGGCGCAACTCCTCAACAGCCAGCGCCGGCAACGCCACCGTGCGCGCTTTGCCGCTCTTGGCTTCCTTCTCGCGAATCGCGCCCGCGTCGGTCTGCTCAGTCGAGGCGACGACCGCCAGCTGCGCGTTTTCCAGGTCGACCGCCCTCCAGCGCAACGCCGTGATCTCGCCGCGCCTAAGACCGCAGAGTGTTGCCAGCACCAGCGGAATGAACAGCCGGCGATCGCGTGCGGCATCGAACACTGCGGCCGCGGTCGCCGCGTCGATTGTGGCAACCGCCTTGCGCTCGATCTTGGGCCGGTCCCGCTTCTCGAGCAATGCGGCGGGATTGCGGGCTATCAGGCGCCAGCGTTCCGCCTGGCCTAAAGCCGAAAACAAGACCCGGTGTATGTGGTGAACAGTGCGCGGCGACAACCCGCCTTTCCCGTCGCGCCGACCACTCTGCAGTGCTTGGCTGTACGCCTCGCTGATTTCGATCGGCTGAAGCTTGGTGAGGATCTTGGCGCCGAGCAGAGGAACGATGTTTTTGCGTGCAATCTGCTCGTAGCGCTCATGCGTCCGCGGCGAGACGTTCGGTTTGATATGCTTTAGCCACCTATCCAGGAATTGCGCCACCGTCGTCTTGGCCGGCTCGACATATTCCCCCTTCGCCATGTCAGCGATCAGCAGAGCGCATCGCTGCTGCGCCTCCCGCCTACCCTTGCATTCGTCCAGCTTGTGCCACTTCCGCCGACGCTCGCCCGTGGCTGGATCGCGGACGTCTATGACGGCATACCAGTGGCCCTTACCACGCTCGCGAACGTGCCCCTTCATGACGCAGTCCTTTTTTCGCGATAATTGAATTTGCTCCTGCACGTGTCTGAGCAGAATTCCGAGCCGACACGTCTCACATGATCACCTCGACCGCCGATTTCGAACCATTCGCCGCAGTTCTTGCACTCTCCGATATCGCGGCCGCTGGTGATCGATTGCGCAAGCTGCAAACGCATCGCGTCCCAAAGCACACGCGGCCGGATTGCGAGCCGGCCGTCCGGCATCAACTGCACGCTTGCCTCTGTGATCGTGGCGCCAGTATCAGGCAGCGCGCCATGCTGCTTGGCTCGTCGAAGACCATCGATCGAATCGCGCATGGTTTGCGCGCGATCTCGCCAGAGACTAAGCGGCTCACTCGCACCATCTTCCGCATAGGTTTGAAGAAGGCCAAACCCTAGAGCGAACGTTCTACAGGCTTCAGCAAATTGCGCCGCCGGCTTGTCGGCAAGTCGAGCAAAACGCAGATGCAAACTGCCGTTTTCGAGTGGCCATCGTTCGAATTGCGCAGACCCGACCTGCACAATCGAGGGCTCCTTCATTTGCGCAAATGGATCGAGACGAGACACCAGCGGGTCGGGATTTTCGATCTTGTAAGCGGACCCCACGGGCCACTTGAAATCAATCTGGATCCTGGAGGTCTTCGCCACTATCGCCTCTTTTCGGAAATTTGACGGATATAACGGTTATATCCGAATGCAGATAGAATTCAAGATTCCTGGGCGTAGGTTGTCCACCGCAGGTTGATCCAACCGAAGCGAGGACAATATGGACGGCGAAGTCGTTCTACCGCCTACAGTTTCTCTGCTGGTCTATGCCAAGGCTGCGCTCGATCTGGGTGAAGTCGCGGCCTATGCGGCGGCCGCCGAGAAGCGCATCCCCACCATCCGCGTCGGTAAATTCATCCGGGTGGCGCCTCGCGTGGCGCTTGCCCAGCTCGCCGGCGGTGATCCTGAGACGCTGCGACTGCTCACTCGCGACTTCGCGGCAAAGCTGAAGGCGCTCGACGCCAACAAGGCGGCTTGATCATGGGCCGCCGGATGAACTGGCAAGCGGCACACGACCGCGACCGCGTCGCGCAGCGTGGCAGCGAGGCCATGGCCGGGACGCCTCGGCCCGGCCGAAAGACGACGCGCCGCGCTCCGCCGCGCGAGTGCCCAGTCAGCGAAAGCGAGCCGATCGAGATCGCCAAGATGTGGCGTGACCGACGCGGCAACGCCCTCGTGTTTAGCCTGAAGAGCTATGAGGGCCGCCCATTTTTCGATGCGCGGCTGTTCTTCACCGACTCGGACGGTCGGTTGAAGCCAACCGCGAAGGGCATCACGGCGGCGCCGCGCCAGCTGCCCGAAATCGCGAAAGCCATTGCGAAGGCGATGGAGAAAGCAGCTGAGCTCGGCTTGATCGACGAGGCGGAGGGCGGCGAATGAGTTCATCGCCCCCATCGAGGTCCGCAGCCGAGATCCTGCACGGCTACAACATTGCCACGGAGTCGAGCGCGATAGGTCGCTACTACGCGACGTGTCCGCGATGCTCCCACAAGCGGAAGAAAGCGCACCAAAAACTCAAATGCCTCGGCATCACCATTGACCACGAGGGTGTGCAGTTTGGCTGCAATCACTGTGATTGGACAGGCGGGCACTTCTATCGTGAGAGCGGCGCCTATCGGTCGACGCTCGTCGACTCGGCCAAGATCGAGGAAGTCAAACGCCGTAAGCAGGAGGAAGCGGACGACCGCCTGAAAGTGGCGCTCAGCCTTTGGCGCCGGCGGCTGCCGAGCGATCCCATCGTTGAGCGCTATTTGGCTGTGCGCGGCTACACCGGCCCCATCCCGGCAACGATCGGCTTCCTGCCGGCAGCCGGTAGGCACCCTCCCGCGATGATTGCCGCATTCGGCATGGCCCGAGAATCCGCGCCAGGTGTGATCGTGATCGACGACAGCGAGGTGCGCGGCGTACATCTGACGAAACTCAAACCAGATGGCTCCGGCAAGGCAGGCACCGAGAACGACAAGATCATGATCGGATCCTCGTCCGGCTATCCGATCGTGCTTGCCCCCGTTAATGACTTGCTAGGCCTTTCAATCGCCGAAGGCATTGAGGACGCGCTGAGCCTGCATCAGGCCACGGGGCTTGGCGCATGGGCCGCCGGCAGCGCAAATCGACTACCAGCGCTGGCCGAGCGCATCCCCTCTTATGTCGAGATTGTGTCTATCGCGGCGGACAACGATGATGTCGGCCTCAGATACGCTAACGAACTTGGGAGAATTGTCCTCCGTTCTCGCGAGTGCCGCATCCTGGTGCCGGCATGAAGCACGACGCCAACAGCATCCTCCGGGAGCGGGGACCGGCCGCGTTGCGTGCGGTTTTCGATGCGGCTCCTGCTTTACGGGGGCCTGCGGACGAGCCGCCGCCGCATGATCATGTCCCGGATTATGCAGACGATCGCAACAGGATCGAGGACCCAGAACTATTGGCCGGCTGCGACCCGAGCCACGCCGCAACCGCGCGGCCAGGATCACACGCTCGTATCAAGACCGTCGATTTCCTCACGCTGCTCACAGAGCACGTGGTCGAGGAACCAGATTTCATCGAGCCCAACTTTGCTGGGCCAGGCCAATTTGTGCTGATCGCTGGTCCGCCCAAGGCGCAGAAGAGCTTTCTGCTACAGGAGGTGTTGGTTTCAAGCGCGATCGGCGCGTCTTTCCTACTGAACACGTTCAGCATTGCGAGACCGCTGCGTGTGTTTTGGCTCCAAGCCGAGATGAACCGCAAGCTGCTGCGCAAGCGGGCCCGCGAGTTTAGCGACTTGACTGCCGAAGAACGCGCGCTGGTCGGGCGCAACCTCGTCATCTCCGAACGCTTTCGGATGCTGCTGACCGACGACGGCGTGCGCCATACGGTCGAGACCATCAAACACTCGTTCCCAGCTGACCCGCCCGACATCATCGCCATCGACCCTCTCGCAAACGTCTTCGATGGCGAGAGCGAAAACAACAACACCGAGCTTCTCAAGTTTTTGACAACGCGCGTAGAGGCCATTCGGCAGCAGGTCAATCCAAACGCCGTAATCGTCATGGTCCACCACTCCGCCAAGCGTCCGGCCGATGAGCTCGCTCGAGATCCGTTCTCCACTATCCGCGGCGCTGGCGCGCTCAGAGGCTACTACGACTCTGCCATTGTCATTTTCCGGCCGAGCGAAGACGCCAAGACGCGAAAGATCCATTTCGAACTCCGCGGCGGCGAGGCACCTGACCCGATGTCCGTGGTGTTTTCCCGCGGCCGCTTCCGTGACGCATCGGGTGGAAGCGCCACGATCGACAAGGCCATGGCGCGCAAGATGCTGACGGACCTGAAAGCCGCCTGGGACGCATTGAAGCCATGGTCAGGAAGCCCGCAGGCCAAGCCGGAAGGTCGCTATGCAGTCTACAACCTGTCCAAGGAATACGGCGTCAAGGCCACTGAGGTGCAGTCACTGATCAACGAGTGGGTCAGGCTCAAGATCATCACTCACCGCGAACGTGTCACCCGCAAGCATCCGGCCGGATACGAGGTAACGGGTATCCTAGATTGACGTGCACAGCAAGCACAGCAGCACCCTCTAACCTATTGAAATGGTTGATGCACAACAGAGCCACAGAAGCTGCACAGCAGCACAGAAGCATGGTGCAAGTAATTGATATCACTACGTGCACAGCAGCACAGCACAGCAGCATATATAAATATATCGCTGCGCCCCTGACGGGCGCGCTCAAGCCGAGCGGCTCGCTACTATCGAGGCCTCGATCATGATCGACGACAACGCCAGCAACGCAGTGCCATCTCGCCAAGCAGTCGCCGCCCAGGACCGGTCAGCACCAGGCCAAGTCACAGGCCGGTTGCGCACCGCTATTCTCGCAATGGTGTGGGAAGGCGCACGTCGGGCCCAGGCCGCCGAAAAGGCCAAAATGACGGACCATTCGCTTAGAGCCGCATTGAAGAAACCGCACGTGCTCGCCTTCATGAACGCGGAGTTACGTGTCTTAAGGGAAAGCGAGAGGCCCAAAACAATCCACCGGCTGACTGAACTGCGCGACCAGGACCGCAATGCGAACGCCGCTGTTGCGGCTTGCAAGGCCTTGGAGCAGATCAGCGACGCAGAGGCCGCGAAGCCCGGTAGCAATACACTGCCGCAAGCGCCAGGCTTAGTCGTGATCCTGAATGCAGGCCTGCCGTTTGCGCCGCAGCCGCCCACGATCGAACACGACGCGGAGGTGCCGCGGCCGCTCTCCCCTGCCCCGCTTGGGGTCACACCGCGCCCGCCGAGGCGCGATCGGTAGCAAATGCGGCAGCAGGAGCGTGCGTCGGCGCAAGAACGCAAGCATTTACAGGCACCCGCCGATGCCGTGGCACCGGTTCGTCAATCCGGTTAGGCCGGCGCGCATGTGCCCGTGCGCAAAGGCCCGGCTGCTAGCCGAGCGATCGGGAGGACCCACGCTCGACCCCCTCGGCTGATTTGGGCGCGGCCGGGCCGGGCGGGCGGGGGAAAAATCGGCGACCGATCGAGACGCTGGTAATCCAAGCGCACAACTTCTCCCCGTAATTCCTGGGGTGTCGCCATAAATTTTGCCGCCGAAAACTCTCGCCTGAAGTTTTACTACTTGGATATTCAACGGATCGTTCGATTTGCATTCACTCCGATTGCCTTCGTGCGGCCAAATCGCAGATTGTTCGGCGAGTGATTTGGAGCACGGTGATGAACTACACGAGGCAGATCATAACGCGGGTTAGCCCTCCGGAGGATGAGTTTCTCCGCGAGCGCGCGGAACGGCAGGAACAGTCTATCGCGAAGGTGATGCGCGGGCTGATCCAGGACGCGATGCAGGCCGCCCGGCAGCAGCGCAATCAGCAAGAGGTGGCGTAGCGCACATGGCCACGGCGACGCTCACGGTATCAATCAGCACCAGCTCGAACATGGGTGAGAAGCAGCACCAGGAGCGCGCAGAGCTGCGGCACTTGCTTGACCTGGTGTCACAGGCCGTCGGTGACGGCAAGTCGACCAGCGGCACCATTCGCAATCGCTCCGGCCAATCGGCCGGCACATGGACCTATACGCCGGGCGCGGC
Organism: Bradyrhizobium sp. STM 3843; assembly: GCF_000239815.1. GTDB lineage: Bacteria > Pseudomonadota > Alphaproteobacteria > Rhizobiales > Xanthobacteraceae > Bradyrhizobium. The sequence goes on from NZ_CAFK01000083.1 coordinate 14,846, forward strand.
GAACTGAGGAGCAATCGATGTTCAATCCGGAAGCTGCTGGCCTCTCCTCCGAACTTGGCGAGCTCGAGCGACTGCAGAACTTCATCCGGCTTATTCTCGACGCCAAGGCGTGCGGGAAGCGCTGTGAGGAACTGACCGCGCTTACGGTGCAGGCGATCGAAGCGAAGGCCGCGGCCGCGCAGGCGGAAACCTCGCTGGCAGCGGCGAAAGCCGAACAGGATGCCGCGATAGACAAGCGGTGGCTTGAGGTCAGGCAGTATCACGAGACCGTGCTGGCGAAGGACCGTGACGCTGACCAGAAACTTTCGCGCGCCAAGGAGGTGTCTGCCCAGGTGTGGCAGTTGGATGAGAACATGAGGCGGGCCGTGATGAGGTATTCAGGCTGGCTGCATAACGATGCGTTGCAGTCGCTGCCGACCTGGGATGACCTCGATCGCAGCGTTCTCGGTGTACGCGACGCGCACTACGACGACGACTCCGCGATGGCCGTTGCGGACGAGACCGAAAACGTGCCGTCGCCGAACCGCATCCCCGGCTCGACGCTTACCCACGAGAGGCCGCTCCGCACGATGCGCGCACCTCTACAATCTGCATGAGGGAGAGTTGATAGATGAGCGCATCGCCTCCGCCGGACGTCGCTGTGGCCGCGCAGAAGGTTCAGTCGTGGCTCGACTCTCAGCAGCGAGCCTTGACGCCCGACGAGATCGCAAATCTGTCGCCGGCTGACCGTCTCGAATACACCCGGGCCCGCTCGCAGCAAACGTCGATGCCCGCGTGGAAAGACCCGCGCGCAACGAAATGATCGCGATTTAGCCAATGACGCCGCTTGCCGAAGTCAAATCGTACGAAGATCTGATTGTCGCGTTGCGCCAGCGGCAGGGCGAGCTCGATATCAGCTACGAGACCATTGACGCGGTCGCGGGCTGGGCCGAGAGGTACGCTGCCAAGGTGATGACGCAGACCGAGCCGCGCTCCAACAGCTGCGGCGATGGTACGCGCGACGCACGAGGTGCGGTCAGGCGGCTGGGTATGCAGAGCCTCGGGCTGCTCTTGCGGGCACTGTCCTGCAAATTGATTCTAGTCGAGGATCCGGAAGCACTGGCGCGAAATCGATCGCGTTACGTGCCGCGCGATGAGGCGCATGTCATATCAGCGCGGGGCCGCTGGCAATCTGCGCGTCGCACCGATCAGCTCGCAGAGCAGGCCAGCCCATGAGCGTGCGCCGCTTTCTCCTCGCCGCACTTCTCGCGCTGTCTGCCGTCCCGGCGTTCGGACAAGCTCCCGCGCCGGTGCCCGCTCTGCCGGATACCGAGCGCCGAACGACCTATTCGATATCGGGATCGAATTGCTCCTGTAACGTCGGCTTTGCCATCTTCGGCGACAGCACGGACTATCAGGACTGGATCGAGGTCTGGCTGAACGGCGTCAGGGTCAACTATAACGACTCGACATTCGGCTGGACGATTACGAGCCCGAGTGGCGGCTTGGCCACGATCGTGCGCCCGATCACCGACGCTGTGCTGACTTTCACCAATGTGCAGACCGGCACGGTGCAAATTGTCGGAGCACGGCGCCCGCGGCGATCGACCCAATTTCAGGAAAGCCGCGGCGTCGCCGCGCGCGATCTGAACCTGGTTCTGACCGACATTATCGCGCAGAGCCGCGAGACCTGGGACAAGCTCAACGATATGACCGGGCGCGCGATCGCCGGCGTACCCGGAGAGTCTCTTGCCCCCTTGCCGCCGGCCAGCACGCGGGCGGGCCAACTGGGTTGTTTCGATAACACCGGCGCACCGACGACATGTCCCGTACCGGCGGGCACGACGGCGCTGCTGCCCGGCGCCGGCGTTTCGCTCGCAGGATCGAACCCGACCACGCTGGCGACCAATCTGCAGGCCGGCCCGGGCATCTCGTTCAGCGGTACCAATCCGGTCACCATCTCTGCCAGCGTGGCGCAACTGCCAGGCGGTCGCCTGACGGTCTCCAGCGGCGTGCCGGTCATGGTGACGGCCGCGAACAATCAGACCACGATCTACTACGCGCCATACGTCAGCAGGCTTGTTCCGATCTACAATGGAACGAACGTTCAATCCTATCAGTTCACGTCGTCGTCGAGCGATACGGTAGGCCTGTCGGTTACTCTCGGATCGAATTGGATCGCAAACACGAACTATGACTGGTTCGTGGGATTGAACGGTGGCAATCCAGTCTTGTGCAGCGGTCCGGCTTGGGGCAGCTTGACCGCCCGCGGCTCTGGCGCCGGCACATCGCAGCTCGCGACGTTCAACGGCTTCCAGACGAACGCCGTGTCGATGACCTGCCGATATGGCAACACCACGACGATCACGTGCGGCGTCAACCAGTGCACCTATGTCGGGACGGCGCTGACTGATCTATCAAACTCCGGGCAGATTAGTTGGACCCCTGGCTCATCGGCTGCGGGCGGTGGCACAGCGCGGCTCTCGGTCTGGAACGAGTACAACCGCGTCAGTAGCCGAGCGCAGGTGCAAAATAGCGTCAACTGTCCGGGAGGATATTCGGGCTCGACCGTCCGGCAATTCTGCAACAGCGCGCAGTTCAGCGTGGTGTTCGTCTCCGGGCGGCAGACCGATGACCTGTTCACCGCGTCATATACGCAAAATCTGCAGCTGGCCGCGGTCGCCGGAGCGCTGTTCTACGTCGGGCTGGGCATCGATACGAGCAGTACCATGGATCATGGAACGGTGGCTTGGAATCCGGTAGGCGCTGTGGTTTTCGCCATTCCAACCGCAACCGGCAGCTACCCTGCGCAGCTCGGGACGCATGTCATCAACGGGCTGGAAGCCAGCGACGGAAGCCACGCTAGCATGCAGCTTGGCGGCCTGAACGGCAACGGCGCCCCACAGTCGGTACTCGAATTCAGCATGATGATGTGAGGACGCTAGACCGGCCTTAATCGCGCAGATGCTCGCGCATCTCGGCGAACATGCGTCGGACGTCGTCGAGGCGCAGCTTGCCGCGCCAATGGTCCTGCAGCCTTCGCAGCTGCACGACCGCTATCTCGTCGCGCTTCATCGGGTCGGGTTCGGCGAAATAGGCCTGCATCGCGCTGACGAACGCGCGGGCGGCGTCCGGCGGCAGCTCCGGCAGCTTGGCCATCAATCGTCGTCCCGCTCGGTCTCGGTGGTCAGGATCGGATCGGCCTCCAGATCGCGCGCTTCCTCGATCTCGAAGCCAGGCGGAAGATCTGGGAATGTGTCCACGTCGGCCCGATTGCAAATCGGGCACGGGTCGCCCGGCGCGCCGCAGTCGCAAGCATTTGGGCCGCTGCCCCATGGTCGGTCGGGGTGCGCCTCGCATACCCATCTTGCACCGCCGCAACGCAGACAGAGTTTCATGAGGATTCGAGTCCTGCCCCGCGGATTGGTTCCGGCAAACGATCAACGGGATTGAGCGCTTGATCTCAGCGCCCGTAGCCCCGCGCGCGGACAGCTTCCTTCTCAGCGAAGGCTTTGGCCAGACGCTCTGGCCCGATGAGCGCCGTGAACTGGTCCCAGCCGTCTCGGAACGCTGCCTTCGCTTCCTCGAGGCTCCTGGCATCGCCGCTCGGCGCGCGTGGATTCGGCAGGTTCACAGCCCACAGCCAGCCGCCGCCATGGCCGCGACATATACGACCGATCGGCCGGTCCTGCTCATCGATGACGGCATAGTCGTCCGGTCGGGTTTGCCCTCCGATGACGCAGAGACGCAATCGCCAGCCGTTCTGGATCACAGAATAGCCCCCCGCGTCTTTCTGCCTGGGGGCGGAGGCGGCTTACCAGCGACCAGGCATCCGACCTGTCATTGGAGCGCGCCTCGGACGCATCATCTCGATGCGCTTCATCTGCAGTTCCTGAAGCAACTGCTCGTCGCTGGCTGAAGCGTGTCCAGCCGCCATCTTCCGGATCAAAGCTTCGATCTGCTTGACCAGTTCGGCTTCGGGCGTCTCGGCGAAGTGCAGTGGTGCAAGATCAGCCATGCTCATATGTTCGCCCTTTTGGATGAATGAAACCTTAATGCCGTCTCCTCCGGACCAGTTCCTTGATTTTCCTCAATAATTTTTCACGGAACTGGCCAGATCTTTCATTTAGCCCTTCGCCGCAGCCGACGCAACCTCGCCCGGGCGCCGCCCCCGAGCTTCCGCCGCCTTCGCGGCCAGCGCGGACATCGCCGCTATGGCCCTCGCAGGTTCTGTCGTCGCAACCCCGCGGGACGGTTCAGGGGAAAAATGGTCAGGCTGGTCCGATGTGGCTACTGCCACCCCCCAAGGCTTCGGATTATTGCCAATGCTGATGGGTACCGCGACCATCGATGCGTAGCGGACCTTGTCGTATTCGCGCCCCAAGGTCTTTAGACCAAACATCGGCGCGACATCGGGCGACGACATGTCCTTTATGATGATCTCTTTATTCATCGAATAGGCAATGCCTGCCACTCCGACACCTTCTGGCCACGCGCGCGCCTGTGCTATGTCACATTGGATTTTTCGCAGGTGAGCAACACATCGTAGAACCACTCTACCTGATTCCGGAACCGCCATAAAGACACAGATTGTCCAAGTGTCCGTGATCGAAAAATCGAAGGCGCCTAGCAGAGAATTGCTTGCTGCTGATAGACAAGTCTGGATGATAGTAGTTGCCGAAGCATCATCAAGATCGAGGGACTGCTCGATCGCTCCACGCATCACGTCCATGGAGCTGTACAAATGCAATCCCCTCGTGATCGCATTTTCGTAGTCACTGTCGGCAAGTATTTCGTTTAGCTCTAACTCACGCGCGTGCACGGCATCGAGAGCTTTGCTCGCGGTGATCAGCGCATGCGACGCATCATTTTCTTTCAGTGCATCAAACATGCTACCCAAGGCAACGAGCACGGCTCCCGCGAGCCCTACGATCGTCCAAGCAGAAATTTCTTTGTTAGCGTGAGCGATATCGATCGACAGAGCGACCGCAGCGGCGGCAGCTCCACCAATCGTCAGTACGACTTTAATGAATCTCGCTAAACGAATAAGTGTTGCCGCATAGGCTGAAAACGCCGAAGCCAGCTCCGTTCGAAGCGTTGGCCAATCCATCAATACCTCCCGCTCTTTGAACTCCCCTTATCATAATACTACTAGCAGAATCATTACCTCTGGTTGCGCAACCTAGCCGGCCGACACACAAGCCTGCAAGCCTCGGCGCGAACTATGCTGCTGATGGCGACCTCGCTCGCGCGTGGGCGCAACTGGGGACCGCCGTGTCGCCGGGTGAAATTGGGCAGCTCAGAATTCTGAGCTCCGTATGCGCCGATGCGAAACATCTAAGGCCGCTTCCCTGCAGGGCACGGGAATGTTTCTCTCAGCGCGCTTAAAAGGACCAGACCGAACGGACGCTTTGCATGTTCCGGATGATCCGTTACGTATTGCCGGAGGATCTGGACATTCTGCTGCGGCGCCAACGCAAGACTGTCGGGCATGCAATAGAGCTTTACCCCGCCCTCGACCTCGATAGCCGCATTTGCCCAGCTCATGCCGTTCTCGTTTGCTCCGAGCATCTTCTCGTAGAAGTCCTGCATAGGCACGCCGTACTTGTCATAATTGTCGAGGAAGGTGCGAGCGCTCATTTCTGCTAGCGCAGGCCCACATCCAGCGGCTAACAAACACAATGCGCCAACAACTGGCTTTTTGCCGAGCATCGCCGAGGGATCCTAGAAACACGTCGTCGTGTTGCCCATACGATTGCAAGTGACAGACCGAGGCGCCATCCAAGCAGCCGTTGCCTGAGATTGTGCCGCAGCAGCAGCTGACTCTTGCGCCGCCGCTGCAGATTCTTGCGCCACGACGGATCGGTTGCCGAGCTCTCGCCTCTGTGCTTCGGACATAATCTCTGAATTGGTCTGAGCTATTTGAAGGTCTGCCTGCGCCCGAGTGATTTTCTTGGCATCGAGTTCTTCGGCGATAACTGCGACCGTGGCCCAGCTCTTATCGAAGAGATCCGGATACGGGACATAGGGTCTCATGATCTTCGCCGCCTCATACAGGCATTTGTTGCGGGCAACGAAATCCTTGTTTTCATCTGGAAATTGGGCTCGGCACGTTGCCGTTGCTTGATCTTTGGCTGCAGTCGCTGCCGCCATCTGTTCCCGGTGCTGCTGTTGAACCACCAGGCCGCAGCTGCACAGCAACAAGCCAAGCAAAACGACGGCGAACACGCGCATGACCCCCAGCCCCCCCAAGTCCCTCCGCAGATCGTTCCGCAACCTTGGCGCGAGCGCAAGCAAGAATGATGGGGGATTGGCACCTATCTGCCATTGACCCGCCGCGACTCAGGCGCCCGCTGCCGCCGCGCAATCCATGCGCGATGGAGCGGTTCAATGCCACAGCCGGGACTGTCGGACGCGAAGGCGGCTCGCATGCTCGAAGGCTTTCGAGCTGGCCACACGATGCGACCCTACAACGTCAAACAAGCGGTCTTCAGAGACTATTGCGATGCTCATCCCGAATACGCAAAGGTCGCGCAACCACTTCTCCAGGCAAACTACAAAGCTGCAAATGCGAGAAAAGGAGAGCGCCACCGAAGCATGACGCATTGCAGGCACGGGCATTCGCTCGCGGATGCCTGGGTGACGTACCAGAATGGCTACAGTAAGCGCGACTGTCGGACGTGCTGGCTCCTTCGCTCACGCCGCGGCGGAGTGATGAAACCGGAGACGTTTCGGAAGGTCGAGCAGGCGTTGATCAACGGCGCACCAATTGGCCAGATCACGCACGGCCATCCCATGGGAGGACGCCCCAAAGATCTATCTCTCAAGCTGGTCGATGCCATGACGTTCGCTCGGAAACGCCGCGAGGATCCGGTATTCGATGCGCTGGTCAGGGAGAAAATCGCGCTCTCGCGAGCTCGGGGCCGTCAGTTCGCATTGGTCCATAGGCGCACACGGATCATCAGAGCCCAAAACGATACGTTCTCAGTCTTGAGAGCTGTCGTACCGATGTCATTGCCGCGCGACGTAAGAGACGACGTCATCGGAGCTTTGAGTGTCGCGATGCTCGAGCAGCATTGGAACGAAGAGCAAGTTCGGCAAAATGTTCGAGCCTTCATCAACGCGCACTATCGGCAGTTCACCAAGTTCGGACCGATCTCGCTCGACCTACCGCTGTTTGATGGAAGCTCCGCCACGCTTAAGGACACCATTGTCCGCGGTCTCTGGGACTGAATCACATAGGTGATTTTGGGTGTGAGCGAAGGCTGGCATGCTGCGACGGCCGTCGCTTGAACCCGGTGCTCGGCCTGACCGTCGCCTCGATCCCTCGCCCCCAGCGCCGCGAGGCGGCGGTCTGCGCGCGCCGAAGCGCGCCCGCGCAAGCGGGGATGTTGTTAATTGACGGGTAACCGCAAATCGCTGATGATAGCTCTGGGCTTGAACACCCGGACCAGAGCTAGGCCGCATTCCCTTGGTCAAGGACTCGCTCGTTTGGCGACGAGTGATCGCGGCTGAAATGACGGACGCAGTTGGCGCTGCGGCTCCGAATGGCCTTCCTTTAGGCCAGGATCGGGCGCCATGTCCAGTGGGGGAAACCCCTAAAAACGTCCCGGCGAGTCGCTCTGGCTCGTGTTCAAATCCTGGCTGTGCCGGCCATCCCGGCGCATGGGCCCTTGAACAGGCTCCCTTCAAACAGAGCAAACCCAAATGACCGAACGTTATCCCATGTTGCCACCTGCGGCGGACATGCTTCGACGCCTGCCTGATGACTCTGCCGAGCCCGCCGAGGGGCTATCCCGCCGGATGGCTCTTGCCGGCCTGGCCGTCCTGCCGATCGCCCCACCGGCCTGCGCCGCTCTGGCTGATCCCGCTTTCGGCCTGATCGCGGCAAAGCGTGCCGCTGACGCTGCCCATGGCGTCACGATCGATGCGGAGGACGAGGCAGGCTACCGATATGGCTGTCGCTCGGATGAGGCCATCGAGGCGGCGTTGCAAGCCGAAGCGGCGGCCCATCTCGTCAACCGTGTTGCCTGGAGGCTGGCGAGGACACAGCCGACCACGCTTGTCGGCATTGCCGCCGTGCTCCGCTTCGCGAACCAGATCGAGGATGACGGCCTAGAATGGCCCAGCACGGATACTGTCGGGCCCGCGGGCTGGCACTACCAGCTGCGCGCGACCATGGCCGCGGCCCTTGAGGCGATCATCCGGAGGGCAGCATGAGCACGGTTATCGATTTTAAGGCCGCCGCCGCCCGCCGTGCTTCACCGGTCAGGCCTGCGGAGGTCTTGAGCCCTGCCGAGTTCGAGGCGTTGCCGTTGGAGTTGCGCGAGATGGCAATTGCATTGATCGATGAGCGGTTGCCGGGCTGGCGATCTCGGCGACGCAAGCAGCACGGCCCGAGCATGCACACGTTCCTGTTTCGCAGCTATGATCTGATCGTGGGATCGACCGAAGCGGACTTGGCGCGTGACGTCCGCGCGGACCTCGACAAGGCCCAGTCCAAGCTCAAGCGCATTCGCCGCCAGATCCAGCGAGATCGAGAGTGGGCAGCTGCGCGGGCAGAGCTGCTAACGCTCGCCGACGCGAAGCTGAGCGCCGCGATCGAAGCAGCCCTGCGGTCGGAGGGCTGAACCATGCATCCAAAACAAAAGGCCGAGCGAGCAGAGTTCAAGCGCGAATTGCGAGCCCGCATCCAGTTGCTGGCCGCGGAGCGCGGCTTGCCGGAATCCGAGACGAAGCCGGTCCTCTCCAGGCTCAGGACTTACGAGGTGATCAAGTTCTGTAGACGTCACCGCGTGAACTACGACTGGCTGCTCTCCGGATCGATCAAGGGGCTCCTCGAGATGGCGAGGAGCAGGCCATGAACCGCAGCAGCCCAGATCCAAGGCCGGCCGCTGCGGCGCCGGCGCAGGCCGCGCGCGAGCTCGCGCAGCTGCTCCGGGAAGTCGCCAGCCTCGACGATGCGGCGGCGCTGATCGAGGCCTTCGCGCGCGCCCAGGCGATCGAGGCCGTCGGCCGCTATCAGGAGCGCATGCCATGAAGCGCCGTCGGCGAGCTCACCGGAAGCGGGACCGGCAGCGCCTGATGACGCACAGGCGGCGCCTCAAGCGCTAGGTCCGGCTACAGCATAAGGCGCGGGACCGAAATGCCCCGCGCCGCCATGACTTTCCTAGGTGAATGCGTGCGCCGGGGTCTTTCGATACTCGTCGCTCATGCGGTCAGAAGAGATGAAAGCCAAAGCGAGAGAATGCGCGGAGCTGGCCGCCAAAGCCGAACCAATGACACGGATGTTCTACGAACAGGCCGCCCAACAATGGCTTGCGATGGCTGAGCAGATGGGGTTCCTGGAACAGGAGTCTGTGTACCGGATTATTCGGAACCGGAAGTGAGCGCGGTCTCGCGCTCGCGAGTTCAAACCGCACCCAGCTGCGGACCGGCTGATCACCATGCCTCGCGGGAGATCTGGTCGAGGCTCTCGGCATCGGTCGCATCGCGATATATCCAGCGGCCGTCGGGCCCGCGCTTGCGCATCTGCAACGGCCCCCTCTTCCAGAGCCGGACGACCGGCTCCCAATGTTGCGGTTTGTCGATCCCGATGAACCTGCGCCATGATGCCAGCGCCCTCCGCCACCTTCTCGCGAAATCCATTCCACGCCCCGCTTGCTACCGAGTTTGCTACCCGACTAGTAGGGAGCGACCGGTAGTAAGAAGGACGAACCACGGCGAAGCGGCTGGAAATATCCAACTAATTCAGGCTTGTAGGGGTGAACCGAGATCAACCAAGGCGCCGATTTCAGAATTTCAAGACCGGTGCCTTAAACCACTCGGCCACCCTTCCAGCACATCGGCATCAGCCTGCTTCGGCATCGCCCTGCCCAGCCGTCAATTTGAAGCATCAAGCTGAGGCATTGTCGCCCCTTGGCGGCGTATGACAGCCCAGAACGGGCGCCAAGGCGACCCGCCTCTTTAGGGTGATCCGGGGCGAATCGTCAACAAGGCTGATGGCGCGTCGATTGTCCGGATTGGACCCCGCAGAGAAGCCGCGGAACAGAGCGAATGCCGCGCGCAGGCCTGGTTGCGATTATCGCGACGGCCGGGCCTGCTGGGTCGCGGTATAGCAGGCCTGCGACGATGAGGCGTTCTGGGCGTTGCAGGTCTCGGGCGCGGTCGGCGCGGCGGCCGCGGCATTCGACGGGGCCGATGCTTCCGGCGGCGGCTTGGTCATCACGGACGTACCCGGTGCGACGTTGCCGTGGGACTGCTGAATGTAGACCTCGGAGCCGGCGATCGCTGCGGTCGCGCCCAGCGCGCCAAGGGCGAACGCAGCGAACAAGGCAAGCGTTGTCGGTCTGGCGCGACTTTCGATCATCGGATGATACCCGTTCGGCTTCTCGGCTCTGCTGACACGCAGCCATCAAACTGATGCTGGACACAGATCATGGTTCCGCGCGTTTTCCAAGATGGCACCGGCAAATGAGGCAGGCGCATGAGAGCCGCTCCGTATGCGCAGGACCACCCTGCCCGCCCGCGTTCCGTAGCCCTAGCTCTTCGGGACGTCCGGCTTGATCGCCGCCGCCTCCTGCTGCTTCTCGAGCTCGCGCATGAAGGCCTCGCCGGCCGCGCGATCCTTGAACTCCCAGAGATGGTTCTTCACGCCTTCGAAGATCAGGGCATAGACCGCGAGCTGAACGCCCTCGCGCACGCCAAGCGTCGCCGGCGAGTTCTTGGTGAAGCCAAGCTCGGCCTGCAGCAGCTGATCGATCGCGGCGAACTGGAAAGCTGCGCTGTGGACCTGGACCGAATAGATCGTCTTGGTGGTGGTCACGCTCGCCAGCACGCGCCCGGTCTGAACGCTGACGGCGCGCAGCGCCACCGTGATGATGTCCTGGCGATACTGGGTGTCGGCACCGATGCCGAGATAGTTGGCGCCGATGCCGCCGGTGGTCTCGTCGCTGTCGTAGCCGATGATGCCGCCTTCCAGCAGGATGCCGGCAAATCGCAACGGCGGCAGGCTCGGCGCCTTGTCGCCTTCCGCGGCCGTGCGGGTGTTCTGGATGATCTGCCGTTCCTGCAGCAGCGGTTGCAGATCGTTGCGCTCAACGACGTTGAACCAGTCGCCGTGACCCGCCTTGGTCAGCACATCGATCAGCACCGCACTGGCACCTTGCGTCAAGGCGCGAGAGAATTCCGCGAAATTGTCGTTCGGCTTGTTCTGCCCGGTCAGGTCGGGAAAGTTGTAGACGGAGACGTCGAGCTTGCGGCGCGGGGGCGGCAGGTGATCGAGCACGATTCCGGTCTTGGTGTCGGGCACCAGTTTCGCGGGCTTCGCGAACGGGTCCTTGGCCGAGCCGGTCATGCATCCGGCCAAGCTGAGAGAGAGCATCGCAATGGCCGCGATGCTTCGAAAATGTCTGTTCATGACGTGAGATCCGGCGCCGGCTCGGCGATGTCAGCGTGTCAGGGAACGAGGGAGCGCACCGCGCTTGTGGGCGCTGGCGATGAGCCGGACGGTGTGGGGTTGACGATGATGGCAGGCCCGTTGAGATTGCTCAACGCGTTGTTCAGACCCGACAGATCGGGACCCTGCGAGCCAGACTTGACGCCCTCGCCTTGCGCCTGTGCCTGCGACAACAGGAACGAGCCATTCAGCGGGCTGCCGCCGAAGGTCGGGTTCACCGGGTGATAGACGATCTCAGAGGCGACCGCGGCTGCTCCCGCCGCGGCGTAGGCGGATGCAATCGCGAATAAGGCCAGGCCGAACTTACGCATGTTACAGATCTCGATTTGGAAGTTGAGAGGTCATCGCTTGATCAACAGACTTCCGTTTGGAAGCCGGGCAATCAGCATGTTGATCGGCGCAGACCCGGGCGGCTGGAGCACCGCGATGTTCAAGCCCTGCGTGTTGATCAGGTTCAGGTTGGAATAGTCGCGGCCGCCCTGAAGCACGGAGACATCGTTGTCGGTTCCGCCAATGGTACCGACATGGGAATAGTTGTTGCCGCCGGTCTGTAGTTGCAGCACGCGGTTGTAGCTGCCGATCTGCAAGGTTTGCGCGATGTTGTTGCTGCGCGAGGATTGCGTCGCTTCCGGCGTCGGCACATAGGCCGTCTGCCGGGGCGCATAGTTGGCGACCGGCATAAGTTGGGCAGGCTGGGACGCGGACGTCGAAACCGTGACACCTGCTTTGCCATTCACCTGCGCGATATAGGCGGACTCTGCGTGCGCTGAAGCGCTGACCGCCAAAGCGAGGCCGGTGGCACCGATCGCGGCGATTTGTTTCATGGCGCGGTGCACGTCTGTCTCCCATGGTCCGAATCCAACATGAGCTCGGCGCGATAATGACCAGCGGCCGAGCCATCCAGCACGATCGTCGTGAGCACCTGCTCCTGCCCGGCTTGCAGCACGAAGCTGCCGCTCTGCGTGTTGCTGGAGCGCCCAGTATCGCTCTGCTTGTCGACCAGGAAACGATAACGGCCGCTGGCGGGGCTGACGGATCGGGCAACCGCCTCGATCTTCACGTAGCCGGACTGCGGAGCCGTCCGTATTGCGCATTCGATCGCCGTGGCTGCAGTCGGCTGCATCGGGCTGTTACTCACCTGTCACTCGCTCAAATTTGCCGCACATACGGCAATTTTGCGGGGACCGTATCGGTCGTTCTTTGCTGTTTTGCGACAATCTGTAAAATCGCAGTCGGCCTGGGATCCGACCGGGCGCGGCCGTGATCCCCCTGCAACATGGTGAGCTGATCGCGTACACTGCAGGCTCGTGCTTCTTGCGCATCGTCATTCGACCAGTGATTGCTACTCGCATGCCTACTATCTCAGGCCTTGTCGCGAACGGAGCGATCGTTCGGATCGAGGTCGAACTCGGCCCGCACGAACAGCCGCTGCGCCTGCTCTATGGGACGCCGCAATTCGTCACCTGGCTGCAGGAGATCCTTGCAGGCGCATCGCCGCCATCACGGCTGCTCGGCCATCTGGCGCCCGCGCAGCAGATCGATGATCTGTTCTATTCGTTCTTGAGCGGCGCGCCGCTGGTCTTTAACAGACAGTTTCGTGCCGTCCGTGCCGAGGACAATGCGGTGTGGGAGCTGAAGACGCCCGATATCCGCATCTTCGGCTGGTTCATGGCGAAAGACTGCTTCGTCGCGGTGTTCGGAAATTGGGCTGACATCATCAAGGATCATGATCTCTATCGCGGCTACCGGATCGCAATCCGGCGGCTGCGCCGCGAGCTTGGGATTGGTGAGACGTTGTGTGTGAAGGGGGATGCGCCGGATGACGTTCTTTCGATTTGATATCGACGCGCGCGCACGCAAGGCCGGCCGGCTGATGGGACGGGTGCGTCGCGAGCTGCTCAAGGCGATCATGGAGGAAAGGCGTGCAGGCCTGACGCAGCAGCAATTGGCGCAGCGCCTGCAGACGCGCCGCGCGCTCGTCAATCAAAAGCTGTCTGGTGAAGCGGAGATCACCTTGCGCGAGCTCGCCGACCTCGCCTGGGCGCTCGATCGCGAGATCTGCGTCGAACTGCGCCGGCCGGACCAGATGGCCGGCGACAACATCGCCCCGCGCACATCGACGATCGGCTATCAGCCGGCACGGATCATCGCCCCGAAGCGATCCGCTGATTAGTCCGTCGGAGTACGAAGCAATGCAGGCGGAGGGGAATGCCCGCCGCCTGCAAGCGCGGTTACTTCTGAACGACCGTCGCTGTGTTGTGGATGCCGTATTGGGCGGTGAACGACGTGTTGGTCACGTTGGCGCCGGTGGCCTGCACCAGCTGGATCGCGTTGCCCTGGCCGACCTGCATCGAGACCTGGTTGTTGTTGCCGGCGGTGGCCTGCTGGCCGACGCTTTGCGCGGCATTGACCACGTTGGAGCCGCCGACCTGGGAGATCAGCGAGTTGTTGTTGCCGAGCGCGAGCGGAACGGCGACCGACTGGCTGACGGTCGCGAGGTTCTTCGATCCGCGCTGCGAGGTCAGTGCGTTGTTGCTGGCATTGCCCGTACCGAAGGTCTGTGTGCTCTGCTCGATGCTCGCAGCGTTCTTGGTGCCACGCTGGAACAGCGCCTGGGTGTTGGCGCCATTGGCCTGCTCCACCTCTGCGACGTTCTTGGCGCCGCTTTGGCCGATGATCGAGGCGTTGGTGAAATTCGCGCGCTGCTCCTCCGGTGTATCGCCGAAGCTGCCGGCGGCGCCGCCGCCCTGCTTGGTCGATGCCAGGTTATCATTGCCGAACTGAACCGTGGCAGCGGTGTTCCGGACGCCTTCGCCCTTGCGGCCGACCGAGGTCTGTTCCGTCGCGACCTCGTTGCGGTTGCCCACCTGCAACGACATCGACGCATTGCTGTGGCCCGGCTGGAATTCACCGTCCGCGTTACCGTCTGCGCTCTTCTGCGAAACTGCGGCCTGGTTCTCCTTGCCGAACTGCTTGGTCTCGGCGTTGTTGGCGCCACCGACCGGGCTCGCTGACGGCGAGGTCACGCTCGAATTCGACTGGATGACCTCCGACACGTTCATGTCGCCGACCTGCAACGTGCCCTGATTGTTCTTGCCGCCCTCCTGCTTGGCGAGCGCGGTGTTCTGGCGGCCATATTGAGCGCTGAACGAGTTGTTCCGGAAGCGCACATCCGTTGCGTCCGCATTGGGCGCGGTGTTGGTCTGGAGCGTGGAGGCGAAGTTGTCCTTCCCAACTTGGACATTGCCCGAGTTGTTCTGGCCGCGGGCGAGCTTGTTCACCTGGCTGGTGAGCACCCTGTTGTCCTGGCCCGTCTGAGAGGTGGCTTGGTTGTTGTTGCCGTTCTTCTGGTTGATCGTCGCCTCGTTATAAGCCCCGACCTGCTCGATGAAGGATTCGTTGCTGCGCGCGCCTGCGGCATTCGCGGCCGAAACGCTGGCGAGGATGAGTGCCAAGGCAGTCATCGTTCTCATGAAAATGGTCCTTGCGTTGTCCAAAGCGGGGCCGGCGGGGATCGCCGCCCTCGGCGCGCGTTAAAACATTGTTAACCTGACGGCCGAATGACAGCTGTTCCGGGCATGTCGCCAAATCGCGCCGCGCCCTGCGGCGTTTCGCCTCCGCGCGCTTCGAATAGGACGATCAAATTTTGCCAGTATTGGATCGCGGGCGGCCGCGCTCAGCAGGCCCGGGCTTCGATCCGCAACGATCCGAGCCGCACCTCCTGCTCGGCGTCGACGAACGCACGGATGCGCAGCAACCCGCCCGAGCGCAGTTCAACCGGCGTGAAGATGAGGCTGGTGGCGGCCACGATATAGAGCGGCGCGCTTGTCTCGGGCTTCAGGTTGGCGACCAGCCCGGTCTGTTCGCTGCGCCGCGGCGTCTCGATCGGCTCTTCGGCGAACGGTTGCTCATCGCCCGGCAGATAGCAGCGCACCACGATCGAATTGAACGGCTGCGAGGCCGGCGAAAAGATGTGCGTATGAACGCACAGTTTCGGCAGCACCAGCGGAAACTGGCCCGAGATGAAGATCACGCCGTTGTAGCAGCCGATGAAGCTGAGCTTGCCGCCGGGCTCGGTGCGAATATCGTCACAAAAAATCGAATGCCCGTACCGGTCCATTGCCAGAGGCCGCTGACGCGGCTGCCCCCTACTCCATGCGCCCAAGCCTGTCTTCTCTCACGAGTGTGACGGCAGCATTACAAATCCGGTCTCCGCCGAGCGATCCACATTGTCACGGCCGCACGCCGCTTGCTAATGGGCCTCGACCCAAACGTCGCTCAAGCGGACTCGTTCGAGCAGTGCCGCCGGATCGAATTTTCGCAGACCGGCCGGAAGGTCGAACAAATCGACGGCCTGCGCCTCTTCGCGTAGCGCCTCCACGGTGTAGGTCATGCCATCGCCAAGCGTGATCTGCAGCGGAAAGCGAAGCTGTGGATCGACCCAACGATGAACTGCTGCTGATCACCGGCGCGCACGCGATAGGCCAATGCACGGCGATCTCCGAGACGTTCCTCGCCTTCGTTCGCGCACTGCCAGTCGTCGCTGATCCCGGCATTTGCCAACTGCGCCATGGCCTGCCATGCGCGGCATGGATCCTTGGGATCGACAGGGACGAACAGCCGCGTCAACCGGCTCGATCCCCGCGCATCCATATAAAGGCGGGCAGCGGGACGAATGAAATAGGCCGTCGGAACGGCAACATCAGTGAGAAAATAACCGTCGGGCAGCGCCGGCGTCTCCAGACGCGTCTTCTCGGCACGCACGCGCAACCGGCCGGCCGGAACGGCCACATCGCCCTGCCCGCGTTGGATGATGTCGGCGGAAAATGAACGCGCATCCTGCGCCCGTCCAGGCTCGTGCCCGACCACCAGGGCCAGCAACGCCGCCCAGATCGTCAGCAGCCTCGATGCTCTTGCCATCTGACACGTCATCCCGCTGCTCGCTTCATACGACTGCTGCCGCCCATCGGCACGCAGCGGCGCCGATCAAGCCGAAGCCTGACCGGCGCCGTATCAGTTGATACGGAAGCGCGCATCACGCGCTTCAAGCGCAGCTCACTCGGTGTAGGGTTGGCTCACCGGGTGATCGAAGTCGAACGCATCGAACAGATCCGACAGCGCCGGGCTGTTGGTCGGCACATATGGATTGTTCTTCGCGATGGTTGGATTTGGCAGGTTGTCGCGGCTGCGATTGGTCAGCGGCTTCAGCCGCCAGTTGCGCTCGATGAATTTGAGCAGCGACACGTGGTCACCGTAGTTGTGATAGACCTTACCGCCGGTCGTGTACGGAGACAGGATCAGGATCGGAATACGCGGTCCGTCGCCGAAGAAATCGATCGACTGGGTGTAGCCGGAGTCCCAATAGCCGCCGGCTTCGTCCCAGGTCACGAACACTGCAGTCTCCGCCTTGAGCTTCGGATTGGCGTCCAGCGCTCCGAGGATGTTCAACAGATAGGCCTCGAACAGATCGACCTTCGAGCTCTGCGGATGACCGTCGAGCAGACCGTCCGGCTTGCCGAACGACACCGCGGGAAGCGCGTTGTTGTTGATCGCGGTAATCAGGTCGACGGTGTCCTTGACATGCGCCGAGCGCACCGCCGGATTGGCCATGATCGAGGTCGCATACTGGAACGGATTGCAGATCTGGCAATACGCCACCCCGAGCGCATGAGCCGGATCTGCGAGCGCCGCGGCAGTGAGGTTCGGGCTAGTCGGGTTGGCCGCGACCGCTGCGTTTGCGAGCGCAACGGCATCATTATAGGCGCCGCCGTAATAGGCCCACGAGATATTCTTCTCGATCAGCGCGTCGCCGATCGTCCGAACCGGCGATGGCGGCAGGTTGCTGCCACCCGAAAGCGCGCCGTTCGGCAGATAGCCCGGGTTGACGTTGTTGAGCATGTAATAATGGTTCGGCTTGCAGTTCGGCTCGGCAGCGTAGGGCAGGTTTTCCAGATAGCTGACGATCGGCTGGACGCCGGGCTGGTTGATGTCCGCGCAATTGCTGAAATTGCCGTCGACGGTGTAGGTGTTGACGGTCCCGGCCTTCGGGTTCGGGTTGGCGACCGTGGGTGGCGTGGTCGGATTGCCATTGCCGTCGCTCCAAAACGCCGCATCGCCGGTGCCGAGCATGAAGTGGTTGGCGCCGGTACCGCCGTGGAACGACTGATGGAAATTGTCGCCCAACGTAAAACGGTCGGCGAGCATCTTCAGAATCGGGGCCTGCTCCTGCTGGGCGTTGTAGAAGCCCATCGCGTTGCCCTGGCTCTTGTTCGTCGCCGAATAGGTCGCCATGACGAACGGAAACAGGTCGTTCAGACAGCCCGAATTATTGGCCTTGGTCACGCTCGCGACGCTGCAATCTTCCTGCTGCCAATCCTGATAGAAGCGGTGGGTCGTGTCACCGGTGTAGTCGTCGTCGCTGAGGTGCGGACCCTGAAGCGGGAATGGTCCGGCGAGCGAGCCTGCGCCGGGAACGCGGCTATCGAGCACGTTGGTCGGAAGGCCGCTTGCACCGGTGGTCAGGATGTCGAGATCGATCGGCGCCATGTCCTTCTCGACGCTCGCCTCGGTGATCGTCTTGAACGGCGGGCTGGTATCGGCCGGAGCCGACGGCGTGCCCGCGGTGTTCGGCTGCGGCATCACGTTGACGGGGTTGTAAGGCGACTTTGAAATCGCAGGCGCGCCGATATAGTACGACGACTGCGCTGCAACCGAATATTGCTGAGCCTTGGCATAGTTGGGACCCGGGGTCCCGTCTTCGTTCACGATGCCCTTCGACAACAGGTTGGAGATCGTCTGGCCCCTGCCCTTCGGCTTGTAGACGCCAAACGTATGGTCAAGTCCGCGGTTCTCGCCGATCAGAATGATCACGTGCTTGATCGGCGATGTCGTCTTGCCCTGGCCTTCGCCGGACTTTTCGATCGCATTGTGGACGTCGTCCTGAATCCTTTCGATCAGACTCTGGACGGCATGGCGGTTCGGATGCTCGCGACGATCCCAGTCGCTGACGCCTCCTTCCGCAAGGGCTGCCGTCTGAATCGTAAAGCTTGCAACAAGACATAGCGCGGTCGTGGCGCGCCAGCGCTTTCGAGAGCTAATAATCATTGTGGACCCCAAGGAATTTGCGGTTAGCATCGCGTATCTAGTGGGGCAATGTGACGCACCGTTTTCGGTGATATGAATGGGCGAAAAAGCGACCGGTCAATCAACAACAATTCCGTGATGCGCATGCGCCTATGGTCAACTTCAAATGCCGTTTTGTGACGAAGCGATCGCCCTCCGAGATGTCGACGAGCGGGGGACTTCGACAAGTCGACGGAAGACCGGACGGCGATCCTCGTGTATCAGACGGGATCGTCAACTTTCCTCCCATGCCTCGCGATGCTCGTCTTGTTCTGCCTTCTGCTGCTTGGCTGTGCGTGTCTGGCGCTGGCCTGGATCGATTTTCGCGAGGGAATCATTCCTGACGCGATCAATCTCACGATCGCTGTCCTTGGAGCTGCACGTGCCGCGGCTCTGGGTGGATGGCCGGGCCTCGCCCAGGCCGCCGCCGCGGGCATCGTTATCGGCGCCGTGATCTGGCTGCTGCGCCGGCTCTATTTCATGCTGCGCGGCCTGCAGGGGCTCGGGCTCGGCGACGTGAAGCTGCTTGCGGCCTCGGCCCTCTGGGTGGGAGCGGAGGGAATCCCGACCCAGCTGCTCGTTGCCTCCGTCGCCGCCCTGCTCGCCGCGGCCGGCCTGCAACTGGGCGGCCAGGCGATGACGCGGCAAACGGCGCTGCCGTTCGGGCCATTTCTGGTGCTCGGCCTGCTGGTCACGTTGGCGCTGCAGCAGACCGGCTGGTTGAGCGAGCTCTATTGAGGCTAGCGCTGCCGCCGGCGGCGCTGGATCGGATCGGCCTCGTCGTCGATGAAGGCGTTCTCCGCCTGGACCGGACCGGCGACGGGCGTCGCGGCGCCCTCGACGCCCGGCTCTGGAAGGCTGATCACGACGGTCTGCTGGTCGCGCTCGAGCGCGACCTCGCGCCCCTGGACGGACCGCAAGCGCCAGCCCTGGAACTCTTCGCCGACACGCAGACGCAGCGCCGTTCGCGTGCTCTGATCGACAAAGATGCCGAAGCTCTGGTCGGCGCCGATGATGGTGCCGACCAGCGACAGCTGCGGCCGCTCGACCCGCGGCGGCTTCGGCGGTGGCGGTGGCGGCGCGCGGACGACCGCAACGGGTGCTTCGGGAGGCGGCGGTCGTCGCGAGGCGGAAAAGATCGGCCGCTCGCGCGTGTTCGACAAGATCGCCAGCGGAATGGCCCAGAGCGGATTGGCGCTGACGGCACGTTCGGCCGCCGCCGGCTGCGGCCGAACCGGCGCCGTTGCTGGTGCTGGCGTTGGTGCCGACGCCGATGGAGGATCCCAGACCGAAGGTGTCGCCGGCCCGTCCGCCTGCCGCGGCGGATCAAGCTCCAGCTCGGAGTCGGAAGCCGAGACCGATAGCGCCGTGCGCGATGCCGAAAGGCTGAGCGCGGCGGCGAGCAGCAGCACCAGTCCTGGCTTTCCTCGGAGCATCATCCGGCCTTCCCTCATTTCGCGCCCTGCCATTGTCCGGAGACGGCGAGCAGGATCCGCAGCTTGCCCTCACCTGTATTGGCCAGGTTCGAGGGCGACTGCACCACCAGCTGATCGATAAACAGGAACGGCATACCCGCCTCGATATCATACAGCAGCCGCTGCAGTCCGGGTTGATCAATGTCGCAACTCGCGATCATGGTGATGAAACCGGTCTTGGACTGTGTCCCCTGCAGATCGATCTGGGAAGACTGCACGTTGCCGCCCAGCCTGGTGATTGCGCCGGTGACGCGTTGAAGCAACGCAGCGCCGGCCACGGTGACGGTAGCGCCTTCCAGGAATGGCGACCCCGACGGTGCCGCGACATCGCCGCTGCGTCCGCGCGCAAAGGCCGGTTTGCGCCCTTCAAGCTGCTCGAGCATGGCCGTCGTTGCGCCAACGCTGGCACGACGCCCCACCAGGTCGGTCACGGAACTCGCGACGACGAACAGGAAGAAGAGCATCACGCCAAAATAGGCCATCGCGGCGGGCCAGGGCCGCGCCAGGACTTTCGCAAGCGTTGCGTTCTGGTTCATGAGCCCGACCCGAAATACGGCGTGATATGCGCTTCGATATGAAAACGCTCGCCTGGATCTTCCGCCGCGCGGGTGGTCGGCGCAAAGAAGGTGGCGCGGGTGAATTGCGGCGATTGCTCCAGCAGACGGATCAGCGATGGCGCATCCTGCGTCAAGCCGACCACCTGCATCTTGTCGCCCTCGATCCGCAGCTCCGTCGTGTAGGTGCTGTCGGGCAGCGCGCGCGACAGTGCTTCGAGCACCATGACGCTCGAGGCCGAACTCCGCTTGCGCTGGGTCAGCAACAGTTCGGCGGAACTCGTCCCCTGGTTGAGGCGCAGCGCCGCGCGGCGCTGGTTGAGCCGCTGTTGCACGTCCTGGAGTTCGGTATCGAGCCTCGCGCCGAGATAGGCGGAGACCGCGAAACTCGCGGCGGCCGCAACGCCGCCGCCGATCAGCAATCCGCGCAACAGCCTTGGAATGCTGATGGCCAAGCGGCCGGCCTGGGCGAGCCGTGTATTGAACAGGCGAATGGTTGTTCCCGCTGTCTCGTCCGCCGGTACCGTGACGACGCCGGAGATTGATGCTGCGCCGAGCCCTGCCGCGAGATCGACCAGCGGCTGAATTTTTGCGCGCGCGGTCGCAGCCAACATCAGCACGATGCGATCGTGGGGGCCCGGCTGCGGCGGGCTCAGACCATAGACGGCTTCGCCTGCCGCCCATGGCGTCAGCCGATCGATCTGGGCCCGAACCATGCCGTCGAGGAAATCGGCAGCCTGTTTCGGGAAGTCGACTTCACGGAACAACACCTGGTCCGGCCGCATCTGGACCTCGACGACGCTGCTGCGGAGCGCTGCGCGCCATTGTGGCGACAACGGCGGCTCAGGACGTCCATGTGGTGTCAGCCGGAATGAGACGGGGCGAAGCCCCGCGCCCTTCGCCACCGAACCAAGCCGCGCCGTGAAACTGTCGCCATCGATTTCCTGCAGGACCACCCGGCGCCGCGATGCCAGGCGATCCATGACCGCCTCGACAGCCGCCGCCACGGCTGCGATCCAGGTTGCGAACAGCTCTTTCAGTTCCGCCAGCATCGCACTCACAACTCCCGTCCGCCGATGGTACCGATCCCGTCGCGCCACGCCAGCACGCGGTAGGGATTACCCGCGCTCTTCAAACCGATCACGACTTCCGAGGCCGTCTGCCAGTTGTCCTTCTGAAGCCGGATCAGGATACGGTAGACATCGCATTTGTCCTGGCTGGCGCTGGCCTTGGCCTCGCCGAGCGCCCGTGCGATGGCCTGGGGATCGTTGCCCAGATTATCGCGATCGGCGAGAAACTGCTTGAGGATCAGCGGCGTCATGCCGGGCAGCGCGGCAATCACCTCGGGCTTGGCGTTGATCACGTCCACGCCGGCCGAGCCGCTGAACACCGTCACGAACGGAAGCGCCCGCTCGACCAGCGCCGGAGGCAGCCCGAGCACGAGCGCGAGTTCATTGATATGGGCGAAGGGCGCCTGGCGCGGACCATAGGAGCGACCAGCGGCGCGGTAGAGCGCATCCTCGCCACCTGCGGCACTCCCGGGGGCAGCGCGGGTCCGCCATCCGACGATCCGGTCGGCGTAGTCCTTGGCATTCTCCGGCGGGGCGCCAAGCACGGTCATCAGGCCGGACAGAAGCTCCTTGGGCGCATTGTTGAGGTCGATGCGGGCAGTTTCCGAGGTGAAACTGATCGACATCTCGGCGCCGTTCAGCCTGGCATGGAAGGCGCCGTGCGCCGGCGGGCTCTCGCCGGACGACGCGAGTTTATAGGCGGTCAATTCCACGGCCGCCGACACCAGAGCTTCGGCCTGCAGCGCATTGTCGTTGACGGCAATGGCGCGGGCCGAGTTGGCCAGAAAGGCGGAGAAGATGGTCGCGAGTGCGGCGAGCGCAGCAATGATCCACAGCACGGCAACGAGCACGAAGCCGCGCTCGGCGCGATGGCGATGGCAGGCGGCAACGTCGGTTCGGCGCACCATCACGAGCCTCCCTGCTTGGCGGCGGCAGCGCCCGTCGTCTTGCCGTCGTCAGTCGCCTTCTTGTCCTTATCCGACTTGCCGCCATCCTCCGACAAGCCGCCTGAAGCGGGCGCCTCGACGTGAATCGGCGTGACCGTTGACACCGCGAGAACGCGCTCGCTGGCCGCGTCGCGAACGGTGAGCCTGATCGCGGAAGGCAACCGGTCGTTCTCGTGCCAGCTGTCGCGGAACACGCGATCGACGCCCGCATAGGCGAAGGACAGGCGGAACGGCGGCGTCAGCAGCACGACGGGATCGCGGGTATGGATGGCCTCGGAGAGCGAGGCGCCCTGGGGGAGCGGGGCAAAGGACGCGCGGGAGCGGACCATCACCAGCCGGCCAGCGTCCACGGTCTCCGCAATCCTGACGACGTCGAGACCAGGACCGGCATTCGGGCCGATCGCCGTGCGCACGAAGGTGACGGCCAGCGCCGAGCCATCGAACAGCGGCTTACGAACATCGCGCGAGGGCGAGACAAATTCCGCCGCGGCAAGATCCGCCGCCATGCGCTGCATCGCGATGCCGACCAGCTCGCTGCGCTGGACGCGATCGACACCCCTATTCCAGTTCGGCAGCCATTGTGCGGTGACCGTGGCCAGCGCCGACAACACCAGCCCGATCAACGCGAGCGCCACCAACGCCTCGATCAGGCTGAATCCCCGCTCGCCGGGGCGCTCGCCAGGATGGTCGACGTTCCAGCTCATTGCTTCGGCTTCGGCATCAGACGAACGGTCTCGAGCGTGATCATTCCGCCGGCCGGACCGCGGACCCGCACTTTGACCAGTTCAGGAACCCAGTTCACGTCGTCCTTGTCCACGATCCAGTCTTCCCCGACCGGGCCGATGTCGATCTGCCAACGCGTATCGCCGGTGCGGCCGTTCAGCGTCCCGGGGGCAAGCGCACTGCGCTGCGGAATCGCCGTCGCAAGCACGGTTTGCGCCGACTGCACCAAAGCGACATGGTTCTCCAGCGCGCGCACGCCGCGGGCATTGGTCGACATCACCTGCCCGATCGCGACGATCGAGACGGCGACGATCGCTAGTGCGATCAGCACCTCGATGATCGTAAAGCCGGCATCAGGCCGGTCAATTGGCGAGCGGGACACGGGACGAAATCTCAACTCTGCCGGTCAGCCAGTTCACGCGAACCTCGTAAGTCGTATCGAGCCGGCTGAGGGCGATTGCACC
The DNA here is from genome assembly GCF_000239815.1 of Bradyrhizobium sp. STM 3843. Lineage (GTDB taxonomy): Bacteria > Pseudomonadota > Alphaproteobacteria > Rhizobiales > Xanthobacteraceae > Bradyrhizobium. The sequence goes on from NZ_CAFK01000083.1 coordinate 38,638, forward strand.
GCCGCAGGACATGCCGTCCGCGAAGAAGCTGATGGTGGAGAGCGCCGCGCGGTTACGGCAGGTCTGCGGAAGGATGGCATCGAAGCGGACGTCGTCGGGAATGCGCAACGTCTCGCGGCTTGCGCCCGAACGGATGGCCCGCGCATGCGGGTCGACCAGGGTTGCCACGTCGCGCTGGCGCCGGATCGCGGCGCTGCGGTCGATTTTCAGCAGCGTGGCCGTCTGAAGCGCATAGGCCTGCAGCCGTGCGCGCGACGTCTGGCGCGGCACAAAGGGCAGCAGCACGGCCGCGACCAGAGCGATGAGCGCGAGCACGCACACCATCTCCAGCAGTGTGAAACCGTGCTGATCAGCCTTCGTCATGGTCGTTCAATTCGTCGCCGAAGCAGTGAGGTGATCGAGCGAAAGGTCGGCCGCTGTGCCGGTGCCGCCCTCCTGGCCGTCGGAGCCGAGCGAGACGATGTCGTAGGGGCCGTGTTCGCCCGGCGCGCGATAGATGTAAGCGTGGTTCCAGGGGTCGTTGGGCAGGCTGCCGCCCTTCAGATACGGCCCGTTCCAGGCTCCGCCTCCGGTCGGCCGCACCAGCGCGGCAAGGCCTTCCGCCGAGGACGGATAGCGGCCGGTGTCGAGATTGTAGAGATCGAGCGCACTGGCGAAGCTCTGCATCTGGATCTTCGCCGCCTTGACCTTGGACTCGCTCAGATAGTTCAGCACGCGCGGGCCGATCAGCCCCATGATCAGGCCGATGATGGTGATCACCACCAGCATCTCGACCAGCGTGAAGCCCGCTTCTCCGGCACGCGCCTTTGCACCGGTCTTGGTGCCGTACCGCTTCAGCCATCCGGCAGAGTTCTGTTTCGACATTGCCTTCCCCTTCATCCCACGAGCTGGGTAACCGACAGAAGCGCGGTCATCACCGAGACGATCAATCCGCCGACGACCGTGCTGATCGTAATGATCGCGAGCGGGCCGATGATGGCCACGACGCGATCGAGGCTGCGCTGCAGCTTGGCCTCGTAGAACTCCGCGACACGGCCCGCGAGCGCCGGCAGCTGGCCGGTCTCCTCGCCAAGCCGCAGCATTCGCACCGCCATCGGCGGCAGGCTGCTGCCGGCCGACAGGGCGTCCGACAGCTTGCCGCCATGTCTCACCCGCTCTGCCGCCGCCGACCACGCCGCCACGTTTCCGGTGACGGCCATGATGTCAATCAGAATGCGCAAGGTCGCCGTCAGGCTGACGCCGCTGGCGAGCAGAACGCCAAGGTTCCGGCAGAACAGGCTGGTCCGGTAGAACTGAAAGATGCCGGCGATCCCCGGAACGCGTGCGATCGCGCCCACGATCGCCACCCGGGTGGCGGGTCTTCGCAGCAGCCACCAGACCGTGGCGATCACCGCTGCAGTCCCGAGCAAAAGCTCCGTGGCATTGGCGCGCATCGCGTCCGACAGGCCGATGAAGAAGCCGAGTGCAGTATCGGACTTGCCGCCGAAATCCTGCAGCACGGAGGAGAATTGCGGCAGCACGACCAGAATGAAGAACAGCATCACGCCGATGGCTGCGATCAGCACGAAGACAGGATATTGCATGGCATCGGTCAGCTTGCGGCGCGTCTGCTCGGCGCGGGCACGCTCCGCACCGAGGGCTTCCAGCACCTGATCGAGCGTGCCGGAGACTTCGCCGACGCGGACCAGCGCCACATACATTGCCGGGAACAGCTCCGGATGCGCGGCAACCGCGTCCGCAAAACTTTCGCCGCTCAACAACGATGCCCGCAACTTGGCGACCACGGGACGAAGCCGGCCGACATCGGCATCTGCGGCCAGCAGCTCCAGCGCGTCATCGAGACGTGCACCCGCCCGAAGCAGCAGCGCCAGGTCCCGGGTAAAGGTCGTGACCTCGGCAGCGCTCGGCCGATTGAGCAGGCCGAAACCTGTGGAGGAAGATGGCTTCTTGTCCTCGATCGTCTCGATCGGCAGCAGCCGCAGATATTCGATCCGCGCCGCAACCTCGCGTGCGCTCGGCGCCGAGAGCGTACCGTGGACGATCTCGCCGTTTTGCGTGAGCGCGCGATAGCGGAAATTGGGCACGGTTCACCTCAGCGCGCAGTCGTGACCCGGAGGATTTCGGACGGGGACGTCAGCCCGGCGCGGCACTTGGCGAGACCGTCATCGAGCATGGTCGTCATGCCGGCCCGAATGGCCGCCTGGTCGATCTTGTGACCGTCGGTCTTCTCTCCGATCAGGCCGCGCAGCTCATTGTCGACCTCGAGCACTTCGAACACGCCGAGCCGTCCGCGATAGCCGGTGCCGCCGCAACGCTCGCAGCCGCGCGGATGGTAGGTGATTTCGCCGAGACGCAAGCCCAAGGCGGGAAGCCGCGGATCCTCCGCAAAATCCGCCTCCGTTAGCGGCTGCGCCGTCTTGCAGCGCTCGCAGAGCTGCCGGACCAGGCGCTGTGCAATCACCGCCCGCAAAGTCGAGCGCAACAGATAGGCCTCAACGCCGAGATCAAGCAGGCGGGGGAGCGCCGCGGCGGCGGTCTCGGTGTGCAGCGTGGTTAGCACCAAGTGGCCGGTCAGCGCCGCGTGCACCGCGACATGGGCGGTCTCGGCATCGCGGACCTCGCCGACCATGATCACATCCGGATCCTGACGCACGAAGGAGCGTAGCGCTGTTGCAAAGGTCAGCCCGATCGCCGGCTTGACCTGGGACTGATTGACGCCGGGAATTTCATATTCGACCGGATCCTCGATCGTCAGGATCTTGCGGCTCGGCTCGTTGAGGATCGACAGGATGGTGGCGAGCGTCGTGGTCTTGCCGCTACCGGTCGGCCCGGTGATGACGATCATACCGTGCGGCAGCTTGAGCAGCCGGCGCAGCTTGACTTCGTCGGGCGGCGAAAAGCCGAGCTTATCGACCACCAGCAGCCCGCGGTCCTTGGGCAGGATACGGATGACGGCGGATTCGCCGTGCTGCGCCGGCATGATGGCGACGCGGATGTCGATATCGGTCCGGCCGATCCGCAGCCGGGCCGCGCCGTCCTGCGGCAATCGCCGCTCGGCGATGTTGAGGCTGGCGATGATCTTGATGCGCGAAATGACGGCTTGCGGCAGCACGCCGGCGGGCGCTGGCACCGGACGCAACAAGCCGTCGATGCGCAGACGCACAACGAGGCCGCTCTGGAACGGCTCGATATGGATGTCGCTCGCTCTGAGCTCGACGGCTTTTTCCAAGAGATCATTGACGGCGCGAACCACCGGAGCGCCGCTGGCGAGGTCACGCAGGCTTTCGATGTCGTCTTCGCGAAGCTGCGGCAGCCCCTCGGACTCGCCCTGCCCTACCTCATTGCCATCGTCGGCAAGCCGCCGGTCCAGCACGATCGACAGATCTTCGAAGGATGCGACCTTCAGTGCGAAATCGGTTCCCAGCACAATCTCGGCCGCACGCCTGGCGGCCTGATCAGTCGGATCCGCAATCGCGAGAACAACGGCGCCACCGGCCGATCGATATGGAAACAGCAGAGTCTCCCGCAGGAAGCGCTGCGAGAAAGGTGCGACCAGCGGCTCGGCGGCCAGAAGTTCTTGCAATGCAACACGGTCAAGGCCGTAGAACCGGGCCGCCTCCTCGGCGAACTCATTGGCCGACAGGTCGGTCAATTCCCACAGCTTTGCCGACGGATTTCCGCCTGAGCCGGCATCGTCGGCCGCAGCTGTCGCCTTGAGGTGTCGCATCCGGCGGAGATGCTCGACAAACGGCAATGGCTGATGACCGGTCATGCGTTTTTCCAGTCGCACTGCGTGGTGTGAGCGGGTGCGGCGCGGGCATTCTATCAGCCGCGGATCGTCGGAGCCACGCTTATCAATGGCGAATGTGACGCCCGTACGAAACCGATCGGTTCCGCCACCGCAATGCGGGAAAGCCACACTGGCACTTGATCCGTGCTATGGGACTGCGCTCTAATGAATCTGTCTAATGACTCTGTCATATTGCCGCGCTAGGCATTCGGCACTCCACGGCTCGCCTTCGCGCCGCTGGGGGGAAGCGCGTTTTTTGAGTTGGGGATCGGCTAAAAGTATGGTGCGTGTCGGCAATCAGCGCCGGTCCCAGGCGACCACGGACTCTCTCTGTTTCAGAGCTCTCACGATCGCGGCTGTGTTGGGTGTCCTGACGCTGCTGGCTGCTTGTAATTCGGCGACCGTCGGCACGGTGGCGCCGGGCGATGTCGATCCGCTCGACAAGATTCGCTCGCTCGACATCATGCCGCGTCAGGCGGAGGGTGTGGGCGGCTCTCAGAACGCCACGGCTCAGCGTAACAGCCGCGCTGCGGTCTACGAGGGCACCGAGGTCAACGATATCGGCGACGTGCCGCCGCGTCCGGTCGCAAATGGTGGCGGCTACGACCTCAACTTCGAAAACACACCGGTCGGCACCGTGGCCAAGGTTGTGCTCGGCGATATCCTCGGCACCGGTTATACCATCGATCCGCGCGTGCAGGGCACGGTCAGCCTGGTCTCCGTGCGCCCGGTGCCGAAATCGGACATCGTCTTCGTGCTGGAGAATGCGCTGCGCCTGAGCGGCGTGGTGCTGATCCACGATTCCACCGGCTATCGATTGACGCCGCTCGGCGATGCCGTCGGCGCCGGCCGGGTCGATTCGGCAGCGGCGACCCCGGAGCCCGGCTACGGCGTCTCAGTGGTCCCGTTGCAGTATGTATCGGCGCCAACGATCCTGAAGCTGATGGACTCCTTCGCCACCAAGCCGGGCAGCGTGCGCGCCGATTCCACCCGCAACCTGCTCCTGATCCAGGGCACCGGCGCGGAGCGTCGCAACGCGGTCGAGACCGCGATGAGCTTCGACGTCGATTGGATGCGCGGCCAGTCGGTCGGAATCTATCCGCTCAACAACAGCGCGCCCGAGCCGCTGATCGCCGAGCTCGAAAAGATCATGGATTCCGGCGAGGCCGGGCTGAGCCAGGGCGTGGTCAAATTCCAGGCCGTGGCCCGGATGAACGCGGTCATGGTGGTCAGCCGCAAGCCGGCGCTGCTGCAGACCGCGGCCAACTGGATCAGGCGGCTCGACCGCGAGGACTCGGCTCGGAACAGCGTCCGCGTCTATCAAGTCAAGTATGGCGAGGCCAAGCAGATCGCGCGTGTGCTCAACGACATGTTCGTGGGCGGCTCCTCCTCGTCCTCGCTCGACAGCGCCGACAATCAGCTGGCACCCGGCTCGGGTTCGACCTCGTCGTCGAGCGCGGCGGAGCGGCTATCCCTGAACACGAACTCTTCGTCATCCTCACAGCCGAGCGGCTTCGGCTCGCGGCAGTCCGGCGCTTCCGGAGGCGGCATGTCAGGCTTCAGCCCGTCGCCCTCGGCAAGCGCCAACCAGGCCAGCGCGAGCGGGAGTGGCGGCGCGCTCGACAGCCGTAGCGGCACCGGCGGCAACGGACAGCCCCTGCTGCAGGGCGTCCGTATCACGGCCGACGTGGTCAACAACTCGCTGCTGATCTATGCCGATCAAGCCAACTACAAGATCATCGAGGCGACACTCCAGCAGCTCGATCAGCCGCCGCTGCAGGTCGCCATCGACGCGACCATCGCGGAAGTCACGCTGACCAACGAGCTCAGCTACGGAGTTCAGTTCTATATTACCAGCAAGCAGAATTCGCTTCTGAATACGCAGTCGACCTCGGCTCCGACGACGTCAACGACGACTGATACGGCGACCGGCGCGGTGTCGACGGTCACGAACGCCCTGATCAATCGCGCCTTCCCCGGCTTCAATTTCCTGATCGGATCGGAGTCGAACCCGAAGGCCATTCTTGATGCGCTGCACGCGGTCACCAGCGTCAAGGTCCTGTCAAACCCCTCGCTGGTCGTGATCAACAATCAGGCCGCCACCTTGCAGGTCGGCGACGTGGTCCCGGTATCGACCGGCAGCGCCACGGTGCTCAGCTCCAGCAACACGGTCGTCAACACCATCGACTATCGCAACACCGGTATCATCCTGCGGGTGTCGCCGCGCATCAATGCCAATGGAGGTGTTCGACTGGATGTCGAACAGGAGATCAGCAACGTCTCACCGACAAGCAGCTCGACTTTGACGCCGACGGTTTCCGAGCGGCGGGTCAAGAGCTCGATCTCCGTGACCTCGGGCCAGACCGTCCTGCTCGCGGGCCTGATCAGCGAGCAGCAGAACGGCAGCCGCAACGGCATTCCGGTCCTGGATGAGATTCCCTATTTTGGTGATGCGTTCGGCGCCCAGGACAAGAAGGGCACGCGCACCGAGCTGATCATCTTCATCCGGCCCCAGATCATTCGCAACGGCACTGATGCCCATCATATTGCCGAGGAGCTGCGGTCGAAGCTGCGCGGCAGCGTCGGAGCGAGCACCAACGATCTCAACATGCATACGGTTCGCTGACATGCCCGGGACCAACCGCCGCCTCGCCGCATTGCTTGCCGGCCTGTTTGCTTTCGCATGGGCCTTCGGCTCGATTGCGCCGGCGCGGGCCGATAGCGTGGCGCGCGCGACCGCCGCCTACTCCCGCGGCGATTATCTGACGGCGGTCCGGATCCTGACCCCGCTGGCATTGCGCGGCGACGCCAAGGCGCAATCGTTTCTCGGCTTCATGTATGAGAACGGCTATGGTGCGCCGCAGGCCTATGTGGCCGCTGCCGACCTCTACATGCAGGCGGCGATCTGCGGCAATCCGTTCGGTCAGGTCATGCTCGGCCTGATGTACGACAAGGGTCATGGCGTCCCGCAGGACTTCGTGCTGGCCTATAAGTGGCTCAACCTCGGCGCGGCCCGCGCCGCGCGGCGCGATCGCGACTATTACTTGCGGCTGCGCAACGCTGTGGCGTTCAAGATGTCGGCCGCGCAGATCGCCGAAGGGCAGCACCTTGCCCTGGCGTGGGTGCCCGGTCAGCCCTGATCCAAGCGACCGCCTGGTCCTTCGATTGCTGTGTCGAGGAGCGCCGTTCCGTCGGTGGTAACGGACGATGCCGCAATGCGTTGTTGACGCGCGTATGACGCTTTTGCCAACTCCACATCAGAGTTTCTGTCGACATAAGCGGCGTTTCATACGCGCGACGCGCAAACGTTACCGAACTATCAAAGCCTCGAAACAATCCGAAACATAATCGGCGGGCGTCGGCGATTGCCCCACTTTTGGTTGCGGCCGACTCGGGAGAGAGGCTCATGAGACGAACGAGATCAAAAATCAGGATGGCCGTGGGGCTCGCCTTTGGCGTCGCCTTGCTCACTATGGGTTCCCAATCCGCCTCGGCAGCGTGCCGGCTCAATTCGCCGGGCGGGCAGATCAAGCATGTCGTCAACATCGTGTTCGACAACGTGCATCTGCGTCGCGACAATCCCAACGTTCCGTCGGATCTGGAGCAGATGCCAAACCTGCTCAATTTCCTGCAGAACAACGGCACGATCTCGGGCAACCACCACACCCCGCTGATCTCGCACACCGCGCATGACATCGTGACCGCGCTGACTGGCGTCTATGGCGACCGCAACGGCATTCCGGTGTCCAACAGCTACGGCTTCTTCAAGGCCGACGGCAGCGTCGGCTTCAGCAGCTCGTTCCTTTACTGGACTGCCGCAGGTGGCGACGGCAAGCCGCAGATGCTTGACGAGCGCGGCAAGACCGCACCCGCGCCTTGGGTTCCGTTTACCCGGGCAGGCTGCGATGTCGGCGCCTTCTCAGTGGCCAATATTGAGTTCGAGCGCGTGCCTGACGACGTGACCACCTTCTACGGCGCGGGCAGCCCGACTGATGTCGCGGTACGCCAGCAGCTCGCCTCGTCAAGTGCCGCCGTGCGGCAGCAGCCGACGACCGATTATCTCGGCATTGCGGTTCATTGCGGTCTCAACAGCCCGCTCTGCAATAACGGCTTTGCCGCCAATGACCCGCTGCCGGACGAGCCAGGCGGATACACCGGGTTCAAGGGCCTATTCGGCAATATCAACGTGCAGCCGGTGATCTCCCCGAGCGGCGCGATCAAGGATCTCGACGGCAATGTGATTGCCGACCAGTTCGGCCGGCCGGGCTTCCCGAACGCGTTCAGTCCGCTGGCAACGCAGTCGCTCGGCTACGCGGCCACCATGCTCGAGGCCGGCGTCCAGGTTATCTACGTCTATATCGCCGACGCCCATGATAACCGCTTTGGCTCCGGCACCTTCGGTCCGGGCGAAGCCGGCTATGTGGCGCAGCTGAAGGCCTACGATACCGCCTTCGGCAAGTTCTTCGCGCGCCTGGCGGCGGACGGCATCACCAAGGAGAACACGCTGTTCACCGTCACCCCCGACGAAAACGACCATTTCGTCGGCGGCGCGCCGACGCCGGCCAATTGCGATGGCGTCAATATCCCGTGCACTTACGCGGCCGGCCAGAAGGGCGAGATCAACGTCACGCTCAATCGCCTGCTGCTGACCCAGCGGGCCAATGCGACGACGTTCTCGGTTCACTCCGACGATGCGCCGACGATCTATATCAACGGCAACCCGGCCCCCGCCGACACCGTGGTCCGCACCATGGAGCACGATCTCGACACGCTGGTCGCCACCAACCCGATGACAGGCGCGACCGACAAGCTGTCCAGTCTGCAGGCCGATCAGGCCGAGATGAAGCTCCTGCACATGGTGACGTCGAGCGCCGCGCGCACGCCGACGCTCACGATGTTCGGCAACGAGAACTACTTCTTTGCGACCGGCAGCGGCGGCGCATGCGCCACCCAGTCCGACTGTGTCTTCGTCGGTCCGAACTTCGCCTGGAACCATGGCGACTATCAAAAGGACATCACGCGGACCTGGGTCGCGATGGTCGGCCCCGGGGTGCGGCAGCTCGGCCGGCACGACTCCGACTTCACCGACCACGCCGATATCAGGCCGACACTGATAGCTCTGGTCGGGCTCGCGGACGACTACGTTTCCGAGGGCCGCGTCATTGCCGAGTGGATCCAGGACCGCGCACTGCCGCAGGGCATTCGCGGCCGCACCGAGGCGTTCACTGAGCTTGCCGAAGTCTACAAGCAGCTCAATGCTCCGGTCGGCCAGCTTGGCCGCGCCAGCCTCGTCTGGTCGAACGGCGCGGTCACCGGCACCGACAAGTCCTATGCGCGGTATCTGAAGCGGATCGCCGATGTCACGGCTCGCCGTGACAGCCTGGCCGCCGCCATCAAGACCGCGCTGAACGACGCCGCGTTCCGCAATCGACCGGTCGATCTGGGGACCGCAATTAACCTCGGCGTGCGCGCCCGCATCCTGATCGAGGAGGTCAAGGCCGAGGCCACCATCGGTCGCGCCTTCACGAACTGACTCTGAGGCTGCGGCCCTCATGTTGGCCAGCCCGCCGGTTTCGACCGGCGGGCTTGTTGCATCCCAATCCTGGGGACAACCGTCGCGCAGCCCATTGCCGACGCTTGCCGCGCCCGGACCAACGGAGAACACTTCGCCCTTGCGATTCGTGCGCGGGGGCGCCTTATGCAAAGTCAGGATCAAGGGTTCGATTACGAACGCTACCGAAGATTGTTGGCGCAGGCGGTCGACGAACCGAAGCGACTGGCGCTGATCAGGCTGCTGATCGAGGAGCGCGCCAAGGGTCGGCTGGCCGCAGCGCAGACCGCCAAACAACACGCGATGGCTGGCGCCGCGACGCGCTATAGCTCCCGCCTGTAGCCTGCTGCACCAATCGATCTCGCTCTCCGGCTTGGCCCGTTCAGCCTGACGGCCTAATCGAGCCCGCGCTCGTGGCTGAGGCGAACCATCTCGTCGATGAAGATCTGCTTCTGCTTGTCGTCCAGGCTCGTATAGAGCGGCTCGGATGAATCGGCGACGTTGCGCTGGTCAGCGGCTCGATCGACCAGGAACTGGGCTTCGTTGCGCATCTGCTCGACGATGTCGTCAGGTGGGTCGCGCTTGGCGCGGGCAATCCGCAGGTTGAGGCGGTCGGCGCCGTTGTGGCCGAGATAGTGCATCGCGCTGGCGAACGGCCCCCAGTTCTTTTCCTGATCCGGCGTCAGATTGAGCTCTTTCTTGATGCGCTCGATATTGGCGTCGCTGTTGGCGACGATCTGCTCGGCGGTGAGCTGCGGTACGCCTTCCTGCGTCAGCATGGCCGGCGCTTTCGCCATCTTGGTACTCTTGTTCGGGCCCTTATTGACGCTCTTGGCCGCCTTCGCGGCTTTCGCTTTGTCCGCTTCGCTGGCCTCAGGCGCTGGCTGGGCACTCTGGTTGGTGTTGCCAGTCTGGCTACTGCTGCCAGCGAAGGTTCCGGTCACGCCGGTGACGACCCCGACCACGCCGCCGATCGCGCCGCCTAGCACGCCCCCGACCGGGCCGGCCGCCTTGTTGCCCTCGCGCGCCCCCTGCTCGACGCCCTTGAACAGGCCTTGCGCGTCAACATGACGCGGCAAGCTCAGTGCGCAGCACGTGAGTAGCGCTGTCCCTACTGCAATGCACAGCCGCCACCGGTTGCGCATCGTCGACACAGGGAGGGTCATGGGCAGGCTCCGTTGGTCACTCGGCTAAATGGCAGTCGTCTCGATCGCAGTGGACCGATTCGAACTTTATCGGCGTCGCCGCTCAGAAGTCCATCTTTCGCGCCGCGCCGCGCCGCGCCGCGTTGCCGCGCCTGGCGCGAGAACCCAAGGTCTTGGACAGGAAACGTGCCCAGGAATTGCTGCTGATGTGCGACGCGAAATCGCGCCGCACCAATGCCGCCGCCGCCATTCGTCTTCGACTTTCGGAGCAAGCCATCAGTTCAAGAATGTCCCTCGCCTCGTTTCTCGACAGCCGCAGGCAATTCTGCTCTGATTGCTGTTAGCGAAATCCCCGCAAGGCGATCGGCCTGCGACGCAACACAACAACAAACGGGATGCGCTCAAACAGAATCCGATTGGCCTATCCAGGGAGGAACGCCATGTCACGGAGGAAGCTGACCCGCCGACAATTTGTTGCTGCCACAGCGCTCACGACGACTGCACTGGTCGCCGCACCTTACGTGCGCGGCGCACATGCTGCAGGCAAGGTCTCGATCGGTTTCTGGGACCATTGGGTTCCAGGCGCCAACGACGCCTCGACTGCTCTCGTCAACGAATGGGCGGCGAAAGAGAAGGTCGAGGTCTCGATCGACTACATCACCAGCAACAACAAGAAGCTGGAGCTGACGGTTGCGGCCGAGGCCCAGGCCAAGTCCGGCCACGACATTCTGCAGATGCCGACCTGGTGGCCGCACGCTTATGCCGAGAATCTTGAGCCCGTCAACGATCTGATGGAGCCGGTCATCAAGCAGAACGGCGACGTCAACGGCACGGTCAAGTATCTCGGGCAGCGCGATGGCAAGTGGCTCGCGGTTCCCGCGACGGTCGGCAGCCAGATCAAGGGGCCGTGCTCCCGCATCGATCTCATGAAGAAATATGCCGGGATCGACGTGCAGGAGATGTATCCGGCAGGCAGCCCTCCGAAGGCTGACAACTGGACCATGGAGACGTTCCTGAAGGCGGCCGAGGCCTGCCACAAGGGCGGATACCCGTTCGGCATCGGGCTCGGCGAGACCACGGACAGCGTCGACACCGCCGGCGCGATCTTCCAGGCATTCGGCGCCGAGCTCGTCAATGCCAAGGGCGACGTGACGGTCAAGACCGACGAGGTGCGGCAGGCGCTCGAATTCTACAAGAAACTGATCGCGGTGCTGCCGCCGGACGCCCCCTCCTGGGACGATGCTTCGAACAACAAGTGGCTGATCTCGGGCAAAGGCGCGATGATCTTGAATCCGCCAAGCGCCTGGGCGGTGGCCAAACGCGATGCGCCGCAGATTGCCGAGCAATGCTGGACGCACGGCTTCCCTGCCGGTCCAAAGGGGCGCTTCGCGCCGTTCCTGCCCTACTTCTGGGGCGCCTGGAGCTTTGGCAAGAACAAGGAGGCTGCCAAGAGTCTCCTCACCTATCTGTCGCAGCCGTCCTCAATCGAGAAGTTCGTGGCAGCCAGCGGCGGCTATGATCTGCCGGCCTATGCCAACATGACGAAGCTCAAGACCTGGGCCGAGGAAGGGCCGCCGAAAGGCACGCTCTTTCACTATCCGGACCCGTACAATCAACAGACGATGTCGATTGCAGCCTCGCCCGCACCGCCTAAGATCGCCCAGCAGATCTATTTCCAGGCGACGCTGACCAAGCTGGCGCTGCGTTATGCGCAAGGCCAGAAGCTGGAAGACGCGCTGGCCTGGGCTGAGGGCGAGTGCGAAGGCTTCATGCGCAGCTGATGCTCCCATGCCTGGCGACGGCCAGCCGAAAGGCAGGCCGTCGCACGCAATCTCACCATTGCTCCGCCAGCGCACCTGGTTGGCCCAGGTGAAAGGACATCCGCCTATGGTTGACGCCGCCTTCGAGCAGCCTCGTATCGCGCAGCCGGCACGCAGGCCCCGTCGCGCAAGCCTTCACTACGCGCTCAAGCGAAAGTCGACGGCGGCATTTCTGATGACATTGCCGCTGATCCTCCTGATCGCCGCCCTTGTGCTCTACCCGGCGCTCTATTCGATCCATCTCGCGACGCTGAACAAGTCGATGCAGAAGTTCGTCGGCTTCGGCAATTTCACCTTCCTGTTCAAGCGCGAAACCTTCTGGATGGTGGTGAAGCAGTCCTGCATCTTCGCCATCACGGCCGTTATCTTCAAAGCGCTGATCGGATTCATCGTAGCGCATTTCGTGCACAACATCCCGGCCAAGGGACAGCGCAAATGGCGCGGCATGCTGCTGGTACCCTGGGTGATTCCGCCCGCGATGAGCACGCTGGCCTGGCTGTGGCTGTTCGACCCCTCCTACAGCGCATTCAACTACACGCTCTCATTCTTCGGCATCGGTCCGATCCCCTGGCTCGGCGACACGTTCTGGGCGCGCTTCTCCGTCATTCTCGTCAACGTCTGGTACGGCGCACCATTCTTCATGATCATGTACCTGGCCTCGCTGAAATCCGTACCCGACCAGCTCTACGAGGCCGCCGCCATCGACGGCGCCAATTGGTGGCAGCGGATCTGGTACGTGACCTTGCCGATGATGCGCAACATCATCGCCATCACCACGCTGTTTTCGCTGATCGTCACCTTTGCCAACTTCGACATCGTGCGCATCCTGACATCAGGCGGCCCGCTGGATACGACCCATCTGTTTGCCACCTGGGCGTTCCAGGTCGGGATCCAGAGCAGCGACATCCCGCTCGGCGCCAGCGTGTCGCTGTTCATGGTGCCGATCCTCGCGGTGGCGGCGATCTTCATCCTGCGTGACGTCTCCAAGCGAGGGAACGAATCCTGATGAGCACGCTTGCGATCGACAAAGCGGGTCCGACCCGGAAGATCAAATATGGCAGCATCAGTCGCGACCGCGCCTGGGCGCTGCGCTGGTCCTATTTCTTCCTGGTGCTGTTCGCGATCTTCTCGCTGGTGCCGCCGTTTTACATGCTGATCACCTCGCTCAAGAGCAGCGCGGAGATCTCGGCTGCGACCAATCCCTGGTGGGTCTTTCACCCGACACTGTCGAACTACGTCGAGCTTCTGACCTCCAACCAGTTTCTGCGCTTCTTCTGGAATTCGACCATCGTTTCTGTCGTGGTGGTGATCGTTACCATGCTGATCAGCATTCCCGCCGCCTTCGCGCTGGCGCGGATGAAGTTCTGGGGCTCGGCGACGCTGGCGACGGGCGTGTTTCTCACCTACCTGATCCCGGACAGCCTGTTGTTCATCCCGCTGTTCAAGATGCTCGCGGTGGTCCAGGACCTGACCGGCATCACCTTGCTCAACAGATGGTATGTGTTGCTGTTCGTCTACCCGACGCTGACGGTGCCGTTCTGCACCTGGATCATGATTGGCTATTTCGCCTCGATCCCCAAGGAACTCGACGAGGCCGCCATCATCGACGGCGCGTCCTGGCTGCAGACCCTGACGCGGATCTTCATCCCGGTCGCGCTGCCCGGCCTGATCGCCGCGACCATCTTCGCGTTCACGGTCTCCTGGGCGCAATTCCTCTATCCGCTGGTGTTCACCACATCCATCGACCAACTGGTGCTCCCGGTGGGCATCACGACGACGCTGATCAAGGGCGACGTCTTCAACTGGGGACAGATCATGACGGGCGCGCTGCTCGGCGCTGCGCCGCCGCTGATCATCTACGCGTTCCTGATGGACTACTACATTGCCGGGCTGACCGCCGGCGCGACGAAGGGTTGAGCACCATGGCTGAAGTGAGCTTGCGAAAGGTGGTGAAGCGCTACGACGATGTCGAGGCTGTCAGGGGCATCGATCTCGACATCGCCGACCACGAATTCGTGGTGCTGGTCGGCCCGTCCGGCTGCGGCAAGTCGACGACCTTGCGCATGATCGCGGGGCTGGAGGACATCTCGGACGGCGACATCATGATCGGCGGCGACGTCGTCAACGACGTGCCGCCGAAGGACCGCGACATCGCGATGGTGTTCCAGAACTACGCGCTCTATCCGCATATGACGGTCGCGGAGAACATGTCGTTCGGGCTGCGGCTGAAGCGCTATCCCAAGGCCGAGATCAAGAGCCGGATCACGGAAGCCGCACGCATGCTCGATATCACGGACCTCATCGACCGCAAGCCGAAACAGCTGTCCGGCGGCCAGCGCCAGCGCGTGGCGATGGGACGCGCCATCGTGCGCAATCCCAAGGTGTTCCTGTTCGACGAACCGCTCTCCAATCTCGATGCCAAGCTGCGCGTGCAGATGCGGATCGAGATCAAGAAGGTGCACCAGAAGGTGCGCACCACGACCGTCTACGTCACGCACGACCAGGTCGAGGCGATGACCTTGGCCGATCGCGTCGTAGTCATGAACAAGGGCCGGATCGAGCAGATCGGCACCCCCAACGAGCTCTATCATAACCCCGCCACCCGCTTCGTTGCCGGCTTCATCGGCTCGCCTGCGATGAATTTCGTGCCCTGCCGGCTCGAGGACGCGAACGAGCGCCTCCACATCCGCCTGACCGATCGCCTCGCCTTCCCGCTGCCCGGCCCGCGCGCGGCGCGCTATCAATCCGTGTCGCGGAATGAGCCGCTGCTGCTCGGCATCCGGCCCGAGCACATCACCGAGGCGAGGCCGCATCCTGAGCCCGGCGTGGAACCGTTCCAGGCCATGCTTGATGTCACCGAGCCGATGGGCATGGAAACCCTGGTCTACTTCACGCTCGAGGCCACCCAGATCTGCGGCCGGGTCAGCCCGAATGCCGGCGCACGCGATGCTGCCCCGCTCAGAATGGCGATAGACCTCAACAACATGCACCTGCTAAACGAAACCACGGGCCTCGTCATCTGAGGCCGAAAAGAACGTGGTTCAAGGGCAGGAAATGACAACGAACACGGCCGCAAGCAACAAGAAGAAAGTCCTCGTTACCGAATCCTTCTCAGCCAAAGGCCGCGCGCTGCTTGCCGCGCGCGATGACATCGAAATGGTCGAGTTCTCCAACATGATCTCGGCCGCCGACTTCAACACGCTGCTGAAGGCGCATGCGCCGGTGCATGGCGTGGCGCTGGGCGCGACCCGGTTCGGCGAAGGCGAACTCGAGTCCTCCGGCGACATGAAGGTCGTGACCCGCATCGGCGTCGGCTACGACGCGGTCGATGTTCCCGCCTTGAGCCGCCGCAAGGTGCCGCTGATGGTGGCGGGCACGGCGAACTCACCGTCCGTGGCCGAGCAGGCGCTGTTCATGATGCTCACGCTCGCCAAGCGCGCCAATGAGATGCACGCCATGGTCAGGGATGGCACCTGGGCCTCGCGCCTGGGCGTGCTGCCGTTCGACCTCTATGGCAAGACCGTGCTGATCGTCGGCTTCGGCCGCATCGGCACCCGCACCGCCAAGCGCTGCCTGGCGATGGAGATGCAGGTCCTGGTCTACGATCCCTACAAGCCCGCCGCCGAGATTACCGCCGCGGGCTGTGAGCCGGTCGCAGACCTCGATGCCGCCTTGCCGCGGGCGGATTTCGTCAGCATCCACTGCCCGAAGACGCCCGAGACGGTCGGCATGTTCAATGCGGCGCGCCTGAGGCTGATGAAACCGACCGCCTACCTGATCAACACCGCGCGCGGCGGGCTGATCGATGAGGCGGCGCTGTACGATGCGCTGGCTTCGGGCAAGCTCGCAGGCGCCGGCCTCGACGTGTTCGAGCAGGAGCCGCCGCCGGTCGGCCATGCGCTGCACGCCTTGCCGAACGTGATCATGGCGCCGCATGTCGCCGGCGTCACCCGCGAGGCGGTCGACCGGATGAGCGAGCAGACGGCTCGCAACATCCTGAGCGTGCTCGACGGCGCCCCGATCAGCGAGAACGTCATCAACAAGGACGTCCTCTGATCGCCAGGGCCGGGGTGGCCTTCGACAAGGATTCCAATGATTTGCGGCCAGCTTTAACAGTGGGATGAAAGCGCGGCGGCCACTTCTAGCGTTGGATGACGCGGACGCAATCGCGCCATCCATTTGCCATATTGCAGAACGCCTCAGAAAACAGTTACAACCATCAAGTTAAACCCTCGCATTTGCGCGCGTCAGTCAGGGGGCTGCTGATGAGTGTTGCGACTGATCATGCGCTCGCGACCATCGCGAGCATTCTGCACAGGCCGGAATTATCGCCGGCTGTGAACGACGCCGGCCCGTCCAAGCCCGTCGAAAAGGCGGTCGAGGCTGACGGCTATAGCAAGATCGGCCCAGGGCCAATGGCGGCGCTCCGCTTCAAGTGGACCGTACGGCGCGGTGACGATGGTCACTACGTCGACGAGACCGTGGGGACAGGCTCGGTGCCGGTCAGCAAGGGCCCGATGAGCGCCGAAGCCGCGATCAAATTGGTCGATGAGCGCGCAGCCGAGGCGCATGCGCGCTTCGAGGCGCTCAAGAGCGAGATGATCGGCCACGGCCCGCCTCCTCTGCCCGCCGCCGGTGACGGGACGTAGGATGTCATAGGGACCGCGGCGGCCCGAGATAATCGGCCTTGACGAGCGGCACGCCGGCGTGGCGCAGGATGTCGTAAGCCGTCGTGACGTGGAAGAAGAACTGCGGCAGGCTGAAGGTCAGCAGCAGGGATCGCCCGGTGAACGCGCGCGTCGCACCGCTGCGAAAGGTGAACACGACCTCGCGCTCGGCACTGGCTGCGATCGGCTCGCGTGGCAGGCTCTCGATGAAAGCAATGGCGCGGCCGATCCGCGCCTTCAACTCCGCGAGATCGGCGTCACTCTCCTTGGCCGCAGGTGCCACCTGCCCGGCCAGCAAGGCGCTGGCGATGGTGGCGTGACGGTTGGCCTCACAGACCTGGCGCGTCAAATTGAACATGTCGGGCGCCAGCCGCATGGTAGTGAGGGCGGCCGGATCGAGCGCACCTGTGTCGGCGTGAGCCGCCGCGCGATCAAGCAGCCCGGACAGGTTGTGCAGGTACGGCACGAAGACCTCCACCGAAGCCTGCACCATCGAGATACTCACAGCGGTCCCTCCTCCCACTCGCAGCCACGCTGCGTCTCATGTACACAGGACGGCAATAACGAACAACGGAAGGTTAGATGGGATGAAAGGTTTCAAGGCTTCAATTTCCGTCCTGGTCGCGGCCGCCGCCTGTCTCCTCAGCGGCTCCGCGAGCGCCGATCCGGCCTCGCGGCTCGACGAGATCGTCCAGCGCGGCACGTTGCGGGTCGGCATGACCGGCGACTACAAGCCTTTCAGCTATCTCGACAAGGCGACCGGGCGGTTCACGGGCCTCGATATCGACATGGCGGACGCCCTCGGCAAGGCGCTCGGGGTCAAGGTCGAATTCGTGCAGACGGCCTGGCCGCAGATGATGAAGGACTTCGAGGCCGACAAGTTCGACATCGCGATGGGCGGGGTCTCGATCACGCTGGACCGGCAGAAGAAGGGCTTGTTCTCGACGCCGATCATGCGCGAAGGCAAGACCCCGATCGCGCGCTGCACCGATGCAGCCAAGTACCAGAGCATCGCCGAAATCGACAAACCGGGCACGCGGGTGATCGTCAATCCCGGCGGCACCAACGAGCGTTTTGCGCGCGCCAACATCCATGCAGCCGAGATCAAGGTCTACAACGACAACGTCACCATCTTCGACGAGATCGCCAAAGGAGACGCCGACCTGATGATGACCGATGCCTCGGAGACGCGCTACCAGCAGAAGCTGCATCCCGGCGTGCTCTGCGCGGTGCATCCGGACAAACCGTTCGACTTCGCCGAGAAGGCCTATTGGCTGCAGCGCGATGTGGCGCTGAAGAACTTCGTCGACCAATGGCTGCACATCAGCATGGAGAACGGCAGCTTCAGGAAGATGTACGACGCCTGGTTCGAATAGAGCCTGGTGTCCTGACGCAAACGGTCGTTTTCGGACCTCATCATCGGCTTCGGCTCGCGCCCGCGGGGCGATCGCGGTACATCGGGCCATGCATGACCCTGCAGCCCTTTACCAAGCTTTTTGCCGTCGCGACCCCGCACTCGACGGCACTGTCTTCGTCGCGGTCAAGACCACCGGCATCTATTGCCGGCCGGTCTGTCGGGTGCGGACGCCGCTGGCGCGCAATGTACGCTTTTTCCGCAGTGCGGCGGCCGCCGAAGGCGCCGGCTATCGCCCTTGCCTGCGCTGCCGCCCGGAGACCGCGCCATTCTGCCCGGCCTGGAAGGGAACGCAGAGCACGGTGGATCGCGCGCTGACCCTGATCGAGGCGGGCGCGCTCGACGATGACGGCATCGATGCGCTGGCGGACCGGCTCGGCATCAGCGCCCGTCATCTCTCGCGGCTGTTCGCGCAGCATCTGGAGGCGTCGCCAACCGAGATTGCGCAATCGCTCCGCATCCAGCGCGCCAAGCGGATGCTCGACGAAACCGCGCTTCCAATCGCTGTCATCGCAAGCCGCGCCGGCTTTTCCAGCCCGCGCCGCATGAGCGCAACCTTCGTTGCCCTCTACGGTCGGCCGCCATCGAAGCTGCGCCCGAGTAGACCAAGAGCCACGGACTAATAGCGGAGGATTCGGGCATGTCGGGCAAGAGCTACGGAACAGTCGACGACGCCAGACGCAAAGAGATGAGCGGCCTTCAATTCGTCCAGGGGCTCGCGGACGGGACGCTGCCGCTCAACACCATCGCGCACACGCTCGGCTATGACGTGACTGATGCCGCGAAAGGGCGCGTCGTCGTGACCGCCATGCCGACCGAGGCGCATCTCAATCCGGCCGGCACTGTGCATGGCGGCCTCGCCGCCACGCTGCTGGACAGCTGCATGGGCCTTGCTGTCTGGTCGATGCTCGACAAGGGCGTGGCCCAGACCACGCTCGAGTTCAAGATCGCGCTGCTCCGCCCGATCACGCCGGCCACGGGAATGATCCGCGCCGAGGGTACTGTCCTCACCTGCGGCCGCCGTGTCGGCACGGCCGAGGGCCGGATCACCGACGCAGGCGGCCGCCTGCTTGCGCATGGCACCACCACCTGCCTGATCTTCGATGCGTGATGCGCCGATACACCGCGGCGATTGGCAGAGAGCATCGACTTCGTCCTCAATGCCGGCTCACACGAAGCCTTCGACGCTCACGCACGATAATTTGAGCCATCCGCGTTGGAATGGTCCGGAGCCGAAACAGTCGAGTCCGGAATGGCGGCCGAGAACGATCACGCGACCAGGATGGTTGCTGCCATCACCTTGGGCGTATGCCGGCTGCCAGCATTCTCAACTGGTCCAGCAATTGATAGGGTCGACAACATCAGGAGGCGAATGTGAGAAACCTCATCGTCGGAACGGTGCTCGTGCTTGCGACCGGTGGCCCAGCCAGCGCGTATGTGTGTGCGGGCGGCCAGCAGCCTGTGCCGCCCAGCGTCGCCGCGCAGATGGCGCTGCCCTTGTGCGGCATTGCGGCGACGCAGCCTTGGGGCCCCAATGGCTGCCAGCTCTGCGACTCCCGTAACATGTATCCAAATCCGTTCAGTGCGTATGGTGAGGCGCGTGGCGGATATCCGAGAGCAGCGCGGCTCGCTCCGCGACTGAGGCATCCCGTCGACGAGACCGGGCCGCAATGAGGTTGCGCTCCGAGCGTTGGCTTTGCCGGTGAACCAGCAGGCATCCCGAAGTTGCGGAAGCTGCACGGCCTGTTGCGACGGCTGGCTGCAGATCGAAGTCCGCGGCCACCAGGTACGGAAAGGCCGGCCCTGTCCGTTCAGCGTCGCGCATCAATGTGCGATCTATCCGGAGCGGCCTCAGGATCCCTGCCGTGAGTTCGTCTGCGGCTGGCTGATCGCCTCGAGCCCGCTGCCGGACTGGATGCGGCCGGACCGAGCCGACATGATCATGCTGGCCGCCAATTTCTTCTGGCGGGGATTTCCGGTGGACGTGGTTGTGCCGGCCGGCGCGCGTCCCAAGCCGAAGGCGCTCGACTGGCTGAAGACATTCTGCGCCGAGAAGAAGCGGCTGCTGCTCTATCAGTCCGAAGGCGATTGGTTCGCCTTCGGCCCGCCGGCCTTTCAGGCCGACATTGCCGAGCGCCTGGCCCGCGGCGAGACGCCCTGGAGCCCTTGAGCTTCGCGCCTCAAACGTCTTGCTGCATCGCAATGCGACTGATCGTCGCGACTCCTGCTTTGATGGGAATAGTTGCTCAAGAGCCACAGCCCGTCCGGAAACGGTGCTAACCGCCGCTCCGTCGTTGTATGTGGCATCTGGCATACAATAGCCTCCTCGTGATCCCGGACTCGCAAGATGGTCCGCGGCACATGAGGGGGAATCGGATGAGGAAGGCCTTCCTGGTCGGAACGGGCGTTGCTGCCCTATGCGTGACATCTCTCCATCAACCACTGCAGGCAGCGACGCTCGAAGACGTCATTGCCCGCCTAGATGCGCTCGAGCGCAGCAATGCCAAGCTCGCAAAGGAGAACGCGCAGCTTCGCGAACGCGTCAACCAGATCGGCGAGCCCAGGGCGGCGGCCAGCGCGCCCGTCTCGCCAAAGGGAAATCCGGTCCTGCACGCGGCGGTGGCGCCGTCGCCTGCACCGGCCCCGGCAGCCGAGCACGCCGTCGTCAGCATCGGTGGCGCACCGCTCTACAGCAAGGCGCCAGGCGGCAACGCGTTCGTCGACAACACCACCGTAACGCTGTACGGCCACGTGGATCTGTCCGGCGACATCTTCAATCCGGGCGTTTACGACCAGGGCACCAAGTTCGGCGTCTCGAGCAATCTCACCTATTTCGGCGTCCGCGCCCGACACAATCTCGAGCCCTACGGCATGCCGGGATGGGCGGCGGTGGCGCAATTCGAGTCGCTGGTCGAAGTCGCGGCCGTGCCGACCGAACGCGCGGCCTTCGGTACGCGTGACAGCTTCCTCGGCATGGAGAGCCCGTGGGGTGCAATCAAGGCCGGCAAGGCGGACACGCCCTACAAGAAGGCGACTGCGAAGTTCGATCCATTCTCGGCGACGCTCGGCGACTACAATTCGATCATGGGCAATACCGGCGGCGATCTCCGTGCCGAGTTCGATTGGCGGGCGGCGCACGCGATCTGGTATGAGTCGCCGGTGTGGAACGGCTTCCAGGCCGCAATCATGATCTCGCCGGGACAGAACACGGCGAAGGACAACAGCGACTATGCCCTGGGTGACTTCAACTGCCCCGGCACCTCGGCCCGCGGCAGCGGCTCCGGCTTCCCGCTGACGTCGGCGCCGGAAGGCTGCACCGACGGCTCCTACGGCAATCTCTACAGCGCATCGTTGACCTACAACCAGGGGCCGTTCACCGCAGTCGCAGCCTATGAGATGCACGAAGGCACCAACCGGACCGGCGATGAAGCGGTAACGCCGCTGAGCAATGGTGGCGTTCTGGTCGTGCCTCCCGGCGCGGTCGGCATCGCCAATGAATGGGCGGCGAAGGTCGGCGCCGGCTACAAGTTCAACGACGTCGTCGGCACGCTGCAGCTCTACGGCATCTACGAGATGATGCGCCGCGAGCATACGGTCGCCGCCTTCAACGAACGCTCGCGCGACGGCTATTTCCTGAGCGCGACCCAGACCGTCAACAATTGGGACGTCAGCGCGTCATGGGCCCACGCCAATTCATCGCCTGGCTCGCCCGGCACCGGCGTCCTCAACACGTACACCGCACTTGCTCCGGCCCCAGCCGGCGCTGCCGATTTCGCGCTCAACACCTTGGACTCGAGCGCCGACCAGTATGCGGTCGGGTTGAAGTACCATTTCAGCCCGTTCG